>CAILZL010000015.1 GCA_903838705.1 uncultured Pseudomonadota bacterium | reverse complement strand
CTGTTTTCATGTGGGAGTTAATTCCCATCCTGAAATGACGACGGGTTTCCAGGTTCTACCTGAATTCACCGTTGTTCAACACGAGCGAGACGTTCAAGTTCTGCATGCTCTGACAAGCTTCTTCTGTTGTGGTGTTGTTCGAACGAACAACGGCGACCGGATGGCATACCGAGTACGTGGGCATGAACACTTGTCGAAGAACATTGTTTCGTTCTTTGAGAAGCATTCGTTGAAGACACGCAAGCAAGTCGATTTCCTCAAGTTTCGCGACGTCGTGAACTTGATGAATCGGGGCGAACATCTGACACGTGATGGGGTGGATCGAATCCGCTCAATTGCCGAACAGATGAATCGCAAGGGGCTCATGATAAAGTCCGACCAAGCTGGAAACAGCCTGGAGTAATCGAGCGAAATTCCTTGTCGGGTAAGTTCCGACCTGCACGAATGGCGTAACGCTGGCCACACTGTCTCAACCAGAGACTCAGTGAAGTTGAAATCGCTGTGAAGATGCGGCGTTCCCGCGGTAAGACGGAAAGACCCCGTGAACCTTTACTATAGCTTTACACTGAACTTTGAACCTTTTTGTGTAGGATAGGTGGGAGGCTTTGAAGTCTGGGCGCTAGCTCAGATGGAGCCAACCTTGAAATACCACCCTGAAATGTTCGGAGTTCTAACCTTGGTCCGTAATCCGGATTGGGGACAGTGTATGGTGGGTAGTTTGACTGGGGCGGTCTCCTCCCAAAGAGTAACGGAGGAGTGCAATGGTACGCTCAGCGCGGTCGGTCATCGCGCTCTAGAGTGCAAAGGCATAAGCGTGCTTAACTGTGAGACGGACATGTCGAACAGGTACGAAAGTAGGTCTTAGTGATCCGGTGGTTCTGTATGGAAGGGCCATCGCTCAACGGATAAAAGGTACTCCGGGGATAACAGGCTTATTCCGCCCAAGAGTCCACATCGACGGCGGAGTTTGGCACCTCGATGTCGGCTCATCACATCCTGGGGCTGTAGCAGGTCCCAAGGGTATGGCTGTTCGCCATTTAAAGTGGTACGCGAGCTGGGTTCAGAACGTCGTGAGACAGTTCGGTCCCTATCTACCGTGGGCGTTGGAAACTTGAGGGTGAGCTGTCCTTAGTACGAGAGGACCGGGATGGACGTATCTCTGGTGTTCCGGTTGTCACGCCAGTGGCACTGCCGGGTAGCTATATACGGACGGGATAATCGCTGAAAGCATCTAAGCGAGAAGCCCCCCCCAAGATTAGGTTTCCCTGGGAACTCGATTCCCCTAAAGGGCCGTCGAAGACTACGACGTTGATAGGCTGGGTGTGTACATGCAGTAATGCATTTAGCTAACCAGTACTAATTGCCCGTGAGACTTGACCATATAACACCCAATGAACTTGAAGTTCATGTGGTGACGTTACTCTGAATGTGACAGCGTCAAAACGACTCCGAATTGTTAATCCTTTGCTGAAGCCTCATCGCTTCTGCATCTGGATTAAACCGGTTTGCCTGGCGGCCATAGCGAGTAGGAACCACCCGATCCCTTTTCGAACTCGGAAGTGAAAATGCTCTGCGCCGATGGTAGTGTGCCCTTTGGGCATGCAAGAGTAGGTCACTGCCAGGCTCTTAAATATGAAAACCCTCATTGGATTCAATGAGGGTTTTTTATTTTGCGCACAGGATTGGTGCTAATCTTGTACTTCACTGACGAACACTAATGGCCGCGAAGATAGCCCGTCAGATTTGAATAATCACAAAGAGCCAGAGAGTAATCCATGAAACCAATTCCTCGCTTTATGCGAAATATTTGTGCGTCCATCCATTTCTTTTTCTTGCTAGTACCGTCCATTTCTTCTGCGCAAAGTAGTTCAGTCGTGAACAGCGCTGATACAGCATGGTTGATGACGGCAACTTCTCTGGTGCTATTCATGACATTGCCGGGTTTGGCGCTTTTTTACGCCGGTCTGGTCCGTTCGAAGAATGTCCTCTCGATCATCATTCAATGTTTCGCTATTACATCTGTGGCATCCATCATCTGGCTGGCTTGTGGTTATTCGATAGCCTTCGGTGATGGCGGCGTAAATCAGTCCTGGTTCGGCGGGTTTGACAAGAGCTGGCTAAGCAATGTTTCGGCATCCAGTGTTACCGGGCAAATACCGGAATATCTGTTTTTCATGTTTCAGCTGACCTTCGCTTCCATTACCCCGGCTCTGGTAATCGGTGGTTTCGCAGAACGAATGAAATTCAGTGCAGTGCTATGGTTTTCTGCTTTGTGGGTGATTCTGGTATATGCGCCAGTTACTCACTGGGTGTGGGGCGGTGGCTGGCTGGCCAAGCTGGGTGTAATGGATTTTGCCGGTGGAATTGTTGTCCATGTTACCGCCGGTGTCTCGGCAATTTTGTGTGCGCTTATCCTTGGCCGCCGACGCGGATTTCCAAATGTTTCCATGCCCCCTCATAGTTTGCCACTGACAGCTGCAGGCGCTGGGATGCTATGGGTTGGCTGGTATGGTTTCAATGGCGGAAGCGCTTTGGCTGCAAACTCTTCCGCGGCCTCTGCCATCCTGGCTACACATTTAGGTGCGTCTGCAGGTGCGTTGAGCTGGATGATCATTGAGTGGTTTCGCTACGGGAAACCTTCCGTACTGGGCATTTTGACTGGAATGGTGGCCGGTCTGGGTACGATTACGGCGGGCTCCGGTTTCGTTAGCCCGATGTCAGCAGTGTGCATTGGCGGCATCGCCGGGATTGTCTGCTATTTTGCTACTCAGCTTTTCAAGCAAGTCTGGCGTATTGACGACTCATTGGATGTATCGCCTGTTCATGGAGTTGGCGGTGTAGTGGGAACACTTCTGACTGGCATCTTTGCCTCTCCACTACTGGGTGGATCTGGCTTCACTGTTTCTACCGGCATTTTTCATCAACTCGGTGTTCAGGCTTTAGGAATTATTTCCGTGGCGCTTTGGTGTGCGCTTGTTACCTGGGCTCTACTGAAAGTAATTGGAGCGACGGTTGGTTTGCGTGTCAGCGAAGAACAGGAAGCAGAAGGTCTGGATCTCTCCTCACATGGGGAGCGCGGTTATATCGAGTAGCCTCCGGTTTTCCGCTGCGTAAATATTGGCCCGTCACCATCAGGTGGCGGGTCTTTTTGTTTATGGCTTGAATTATTCGTTGTCTACGTACAAGTCCGGACGCGTTTTCTGTCAACTTAATCGTAAATGCGAATCGTTCTCATATATAATTGACCTGACAGTTCAAGAATGTGTTCTCCACTCCTTATTAAGACGGGTGAATATCTTTGGTTGGTGAAGCAACTGCCCTGACAGGCGAGAGCGAGCTGGTGACGCTTGCTGATCTCGTGTTACAGGAATCGGCGACGATTACTGCTGTCTCTGTCGGATCGGGTGGTGTTAATGAGACGGCGCTGCGACGACTGGCAGAAATCGGGTTTCTACCGGGTGAGAGGGTGAAAGTAGTCGCCCGTGTACCGGGTGGCGACCCTATGGCAGTCCGGGTTGGAAATTCCACTTTTGCTTTACGACGCCGTGAAGCGCTGTGCGTTCATGTCCGGGTGAGACAGCCCAATGAATAGCGTGACTGTTCAAGCAGATATTCCTGTGGTCGCGCTGGTAGGCAATCCAAATTGCGGCAAGACTGCGTTGTTCAATTTGCTGACTGGCAGTCGACAGAAGGTTGCCAATTACGCGGGCGTAACTGTTGAGCGCAAGGAAGGGCAGTTTCAGACAATGTCCGGCAAGCGTATCCGGCTGTTCGATTTACCGGGTGCGTATGGATTAGAGGCGGAGACGCCGGATGAAAAAGTAACCCTTGACGTACTTCGCGGTCAGCTGCCAGGAGAAAAACGACCGGATTTGATTGTGTGTGTGGTGGATGCAACCAATCTGCGTCAGCACCTGCGTATGGCGGTGGGGTTACGGCGATTCGGTTTGCCCATGATTCTGGCGCTGAATATGAGTGATCTGGCGTTGCGTCATGGTTTGAAAATTGACGTTGATCTGTTGTCACATGAGCTGGGCATTCCTGTGGTGAATACCGTAGGCGTACACCGTCAGGGGGTGCGTGAATTACTGGAAAAAATAGATCAGGTGGTCGACCTGAGTCACGCTACGAATGAAGGTAATTTACCGGTCATTACACCTGAATTGATTGCCAGTGATCATGCGGAAGTGCAGCGTGTACTGTCCCTGCTGGGGGAGATGAGCGCAGATGCCTTGCGTACTTCGGATCGTATTGACAGGGTGGTGTTACATCCCGTTATCGGGCCGCTGATTTTATTGGGTTGCCTGTTTCTGGTATTTCAGGCCGTCTTTATCTGGGCGCAGCCGCTTATGGAGGGCATTAATTCAGTTGTAGATATGCTGGGAAATTATCTGCTGAAGGTTATGCCTGACAACATGATGCGCAGCCTGTTGATTGATGGTGTCATCGCGGGTGCCGGCAGCGTAGTGGTGTTTCTGCCGCAGATCATCATCCTGTTTTTCTTTATACTGGTGCTTGAGGAATCAGGATACTTGCCGCGTGCAGCATTTCTGCTCGACAAGCTTATGGGTGGCGTGGGATTGTCGGGGCGTTCATTCATTCCTCTGCTGTCGAGTTTTGCCTGCGCGATTCCCGGCATCATGGCAACCCGCACGATTCAGAATCCACGTGATCGATTAACTACGATCATGATCGCGCCTTTGATGACTTGCTCAGCCCGGCTTCCGGTATATGCATTGATCATTGCCGCATTTATTCCTGCCCGGCGCGTGTGGGGTGGCGTTGAATTACAGGGGTTGGTGCTGTTTGGTCTGTATGCGGGAGGCATTATTTCAGCGATGCTGGTTGCATGGGTTATGAAGTTGACGGCATTCCGCGGTAACGACCAGAGTTTGATGCTAGAGCTGCCCGCTTATCATCTGCCGGTTCTGCGTAATATCGTTATTGGATTGTGGCAGCGTGTACAGATATTTCTCACCCGTGTGGGCACTATCATTCTGGCCTTGATGGTGTTGCTATGGTTTCTCAGCAGCGTGCCATTGCCACCCGAAGGCGCCACCGGGCCCGCAATTCAGTACAGTTATGCAGGGCGCATGGGTGCAGCGCTGGCGCATGTGTTTGCTCCGATCGGATTCAACTGGCAGATATCAATTGCTTTGATACCTGGGCTGGCTGCACGTGAGGTGGCAGTGGGAGCACTGGGTACGGTGTATGCGTTGTCAGCCAGCAGCCATGACATATCAGGTGCCCTGGAACCGTTAATCGCGCAGTCCTGGAGTCTTGCTACGGCACTTTCTCTGCTGGTCTGGTATGTATTTGCACCTCAGTGTCTGTCTACGCTGGCGGCGGTAAGAAGAGAGACCAATAGTTGGCGTCATCCGTTGATCATGCTCGCTTATCTGTTTGGTATGGCTTATCTGGCTTCATTCATTACCTACCGACTGGTTGTTGCCTGGTCAGGAGGCTGAATATGTGGCACTTGCTTGATCTGATCCTGGTCTCGATCCTGGTATCTCTCAGTGCGCTTTATATCGTCTACGCACTGGGCTCCATGCAGGTAAAACGGCGAATGCTTGAATTGCTGATCAGATGTTGTGGGCTGAGGGTTTATGCGCTGTTCTCTCCGCGAGCGGGATCATGCTCTCACTGTCCGGCGGAGTTACAGAAGCGGAATCTGGTTAGGAAATTCAGGCGCTCTGGCACTCACAACGGAAAAAGTACCTGAGGTCTTCAGGTATAGAAGTTCAGGCCTGGATATGACAGACGCGCCCTGCTTGCGGGTTCTGATAGGTATTTCCGCGGGCAGAGTAAACTCTTGAATTACTGTGCTCTGTTCCGTTGAGTGAATTCAGCATCCCTTCTACTCTTTTCAGGCGATTGTTTACCAGTGCGCCGTTCCGGTCATTGAGCGCACGGCAGTTACGTATCGCAGCCGTGCTCTGTTGCCAGCGTGTCTGAATTGAGCCGGATGGATCGCACCAGTTGATCAACTGCAACAGACCGGATTTATCAGCGTTATAACCACTGGCATGACATAGCGATTGGCGTTCAGAGTCAATTCTTAACAAGGTGGACATGCAGGTATCGCGCGCGGCTGATGCTTTTTCCAGATCTTCCAGATTGTCAGAAATGATGTGCGCATATTCCCTGCCGAGAATGGCCTCCAGTTCGGTCAGGGCGGCAGCTTCTTCGCCAAGCAAACAGTTCAGGTGATCGCGACAGATTGATGCATCCATGATTGATGTTTTATTGCGAGCGAAGTTGAAAATAAATGATGCTATTTCAGTTGGTCGAGTGCTTGCTCGGTCTGGAGCAATCGGTCAGCGATCTTTTCCGGATCAATTTTGTAACTGCCGCTGGACAGGCTGTTTCTGACCTGTTCAACACGGGCGTGATCCACTGCAGGCAGGTCCTGAGCCAGCTTTTCCAGTTCAGCCAGTGCACGTGCTGAATCGGTAATATGCGTTTCCGCAAGGGTACTTTCCAGACTGTTCGTCTGCGGCGAATTGACTGAATTGTCTGCGCGTTTGACGGTACGGCCTGCGCTGAGGCGCACCGGGCTGTTGTCAAAACCACCAATCTTTGTAGACACAACACTACTCCTGATCTTCTCTTGCCAGCTGTAACGGCCGACTTTGGAACAACTTTAGCAGCTTGAGTTGAAATTTAACTTAATCGCTTGCATGGGGTGGCGTCCAGCAAGTTATAGCCTTACGCGTACGATGCCTGTGGCATCGACCACACCTTCTATTACTTTAGATGAAGCAGAGTTCCTGACTTGTACTCTGGCATTTTCACTGCCATCCACAAGCGCGACTCCCTGGTTTCGGACTTCAATGCCGGACACTTCGGCAAGGATGGTGACCTGTTGTCCCCGTCGCACCAGCACCTGTGATTGCAGCATGTCGGGTGTGAGCAGGGCGCCAGCCGGCAGGTCACGTCGTGTTCTCTTATTCTGAAGTTCGCTGATGTCCTTCAGGTAGTGAGTGATCAGGCCGGGCACATGCCTGGTGCTGACCTCAACATCCAGCGGACTGATAGTGGCATTACGTGCCAGTGACTTGTTAAGGTTCAGCACTTCAACCTCTGACTCTATATTGACTGGTACATACACCGACCAGGTATTGCCATCGTTACAGCGCACTCCTACTGTCGCTCTGCTGCCCAGATTGGCTCCGCTGGGCAGAAACGCCTGTAAGGGAGTGCTGCACTGTGCAAGGTGCAGGCGACTGTCCAGCGTTTCGGCTTGCAGGATTACCGACTTGGTGGAATCAGGTATTAATGAACGCAGATGCTGTTCTGCAGCTTGCTGAATGCTGGTAAGAGGCTGATAGCTAATTGCATTAGCCGGTCTGCCTGCGACGCAGCTGACTGCAAGCAGCAGGGTAAATAGATGTCTTTGATATTTCATGTGACTGTTCTCTGACAAGTGACCAGATCCAAGCAAGCCTCATGCCATGCATTGAGTAATGCATTTCAGGTATCAACTTTCTCAGCAGGTGGCCGATATAAGCAGTAAGCAGGCTCTGTATTCAGTTGCCGGGGTTCACTATGCGTCATGCTCTTGCCTCTTTGCGGCAAGCGCTTGCCGGATCACTGTGACCTGCTTCACACAAAAACAATCAAATCGCTCCATTCCAGTCGGTATTGAGCCAATTGAACATCTTGGCACGCTGATTGCTTGCAGTCTCCCCAGGCAATTATTTGACGGAGGCTGTCATGGCACTGCCACTCGATTCATATCTGGGTATCCATCCGCAAGCACTCAAGCTGAGTGCGCAGCGCAGCGAATTGCTGGCTGCCAACATGGCCAATGCAGATACGCCCAATTACAAGGCGCGTGATCTTGATTTCAAATCGGCGCTGGCTGCCAGCAATGCAGCCAGTGGCGCGCTGCCATTGAGACAGACTTCAACTGCAGGCAACAACAAGACTATGCCAGTAGGAAGTGCGGTAGAGAACAACGGTGCACGCACTCTGTATAGGACCCCTCTGGCGCCATCTCTGGATGGCAATACGGTCGATTCGGAAGTTGAACAGGCCAATTTTGTTCAGAACGCAATTCACTATCAGGCCAGCCTGAGTTTTGTGAATGCAAAGTTCCGTTCATTGATGACGGCCATCACCGGTCAATAATAAAGACAGATGATCAAGCACGAGGAATAACCCATGCCTTCATTCAATATCTTCGACATTGCCGGTTCAGGGATGAGTGCGCAGACCGTGCGCCTGAATACCACAGCCAGCAATCTTGCCAACGCAGACAGCGTAAGCAGCAAGGCGGGTGATGCCTATAAGGCAAGACACCCAGTTTTTAAGGCGGTACAGGCCGGATTGAGTGATAACGCTAAGGGTTCACAGGTTCAGGTGGTTGGCATTGCACAGAACCAGGCTGCTGCTGAGGCCAAGTATGAACCCGGTAATCCGCTGGCGAATGCAGATGGTTACGTCTATTCATCCAATGTCAACGTGGTTGAGGAGATGGTCGACATGATTTCTGCATCACGCTCCTATCAGAACAATGTTGAAGTGATGAATACATCTAAAGAATTGATGCTCGCCACTCTGAAACTGGGGCAGTAATGAATACGCCTATCAAACATACAGGTGAAACAATATGAATCCGATCAGCTCCGCAACAAGTTCACTGACGTCCGGGAGCGCTGGTGGAACGAAAAACTCCATGTCCAGCCTGGGGATCAATGACTTTATTACCCTGATGACAACCCAGCTGAAGTATCAGGACCCGACCCAGCCGCAGGACTCTACCCAGTTCATTGCTCAACTTGCCCAGTTCTCAACCGTCTCGGGTGTGCAGGAGATGAATACTTCATTGGGTTCGCTGACTTCGCAGATGAAGGGGTCGCAGGCGCTGAATGCCACGGCGATGGTGGGACATTCCGTGCTGGTTGACGCCGATTCAGCGTCAGTGGCAACAGGCGAGGCGGTGAGTGGCGTGGTTAATACGCCCACCGCATCTTCAAATATCAATCTGGTGGTCAGTGATGACAGTGGTCAGATCATCAGACAGATGAGTGTACCGGCAGCAAATGGCGAGTCTGCATTTACCTGGGATGGCAGAGATGACAGCGGTAAGGCAGTTGCAGCGGGCAAGTACACATTCAAGGCCATTGCCAATGTGGCCGGGAAAAACACTTCACTTGCTACTTCACTGGTTGCAAAGGTTTCAAGCGTCACGATTGGCGCAACGAATAGCGATATGCAGCTCAATACCGATGAGCTGGGTTCTGTTCAGCTTAGTTCAGTAAAAGAAATCTTTTAGTATTTCAGTCTAAATAAACCACCGACTAATTCAGGAGTAATTAAATATGACATTTGGTATCGCATTAAGTGGTCTGGCATCCGCACAAATGGACCTAGATGTGACGGCTAACAACATTTCCAACGCGGAAACCACTGGCTTCAAGCAATCGAGAACTCAATTTGCAGAGCTATTTTCAAGTTCGCTGCAAGGAGTCTCATCTTTGCAGCCGGGTCAAGGGTCGCGGGTTTCCAGTGTTGCCCAACAGTTCAGTCAAGGCAATCTTGAAAACACCAACAATAGCTTGGACTTGGCGATCAATGGAGGCGGATTTTTTGCAGTGAGTGCCGGCGGCGCCATGCAATATACTCGCGCCGGGGCATTTTCAACAAATAATGAAGGGTACGTGACAAATGGTGCCGGACAGCGTTTGCAGGTCTACCCTAGTCTAGGAAACGGTAGGTTTAACACCAGTCAATTGTCAGACCTGCAACTGAATACAGGTCAAAATCCGCCCTTTGCTACCACATCAGTAGATAGTATCCTTAATCTGCCAGCAAACGCATTGCAGCCTAGTTCGACTCCATTTGATGCCGCGAATTCAAGTAGCTTCAACAACGCTTCATCGTTGACGGTGTTTGATTCGCTAGGTGCTGCGCATACGGCGACAATTTACTTTGTGAAATCCGCCGCCCCAAATGAATGGGATACGCACCTTAGTATTGATGGTACAGCGGTAGGTGCTGTTCAGAAGTTGAACTACAACACCGCAGGTGTGTTGACTTCACCGGCAACAGGGCTGATAAATTATGGTGCCTATACCCCTTCTACTGGCGCCGCTGATCTGAATATAAATTTTAATGTAGCGCAAACAACGCAATTTGGGAGTGGGTTTTCAACTTCCAGTATTACACAAGATGGTTACACTACAGGTCAGTTGTCAGGCGTAACGGTTGATAGCTCTGGTGTTGTACAGGCTAACTTTACTAACGGTCAATCAACAGCGCTTGGTCAAGTGGCGGTAGTAAGTTTTCCAAACAACCAAGGCCTACAGAAATTGGATGGTACCAGCTGGGCAGAGACTTTTGCTTCAGGCCAGCCATTAAAAGGAAGTGCAGGTACTTCTGGATTGGGGGTGATTCAGTCGGGTGCACTGGAGGCTTCCAATGTGGACATCACCAAGCAGCTTGTAAACATGATCGTGGCCCAACGCAACTACCAGTCCAATGCCCAGATGATCTCCACAGAAAAAAGCATTACCCAGTCCATCATGGATATGGCTCGATAAGGTTGTATTCAGGTAACCAGTGAGACGCTGTTATGGATAGATCACTCTACATCGCGATGTCCGGCGCCAAGGAGACGCTGCAGGCGCAAGCAGTCAATAACCACAATCTGGCAAATGCCAACACCAATGGTTTCAAGGCTGATCTTGCTGCATTCCAGAGTCGCGCAGTGCAGGGACCAGGATTTGCTTCCCGTGTATACACATCGGCTGAAGAAAATGGCTGGGACAACAGTGGTGGAACGATCAATGCCACCGGGCAGGATCTTGATATCGCGATCCAGGGCAGCGGCTGGTTTGCTGTTCAGGCAAAGGATGGAACGGAGGCGTACACGCGTGCGGGTGATCTGCACGTGGATTCAAACGGCATGTTGATGACTGCAACCGGATTGCCGGTAATGGGAGATGGCGGTCCTTTGACTGTACCTGCCTACAGCGCCATCAATGTGGCACGTGATGGCACGATTTCTATTGTCCCGGCAGGTCAGCAGGCGACCACTATGGCGGCAGTGGGCCGGATCAAGTTGGTCAATCCGCCCGAGGGTGAGCTTAAGCGTGGCAATGATGGCCTGTTCAAAACCATCAATGGCTCCGTGCCCGTTTCAGACGCCAGTGTTACGCTGACATCCGGTGCGCTTGAGTCGAGCAATGTGAATGTTGCTGATGCGATGGTGCAGATGATTGAGCTTTCAAGACGCTTCGAGTTGCAGGTCAAGGCCATGCACACCGCCGAAGAAGATTCGGCAACGGCAGCTAAGTTGCTGTCGATGGGTTAACTGATTAACACGATTGAACAGCAACGATTATTTTTCCGGAGATAAGCAATGAATACGGCCATGTGGGCAGCAAAGACGGGACTGGATGCGCAACAGACGCAGATGGCAGTCATCTCAAATAACCTAGCGAACGTCAATACAACAGGTTTCAAAAAGGGCCGGGCTGTATTTGAAGATCTGATGTATCAGAACCTGCGACAGGTGGGCGCTGCTACCTCACAGGATACGCAAGCGCCTTCCGGTATGTCGCTGGGCACAGGGGTGCGCGTAGTTGCTACTGAAAAGGTCTTCACCCAGGGCAGCACCAGTCAGACAGGCAATGGACTTGATGTGGCTATCTCTGGACGTGGATTTCTCCAGGTTGCGTTGCCAGATGGCACGTTGGCCTACACTCGTGATGGCAGCCTGCAGCTGAATTCACAGGGCCAGCTGGTGACATCCAGTGGCTACGCTGTACAGCCGAGTATCACTATCCCCTCGGGCGCACAGAGCATCACTATCGCGGCAGATGGTGTGGTGAGCGCAACGCTGTCAGGGCAAGCAACACCAACACAAGTGGGTACTTTGCAGTTGGCTGACTTTGTTAATCCTGCCGGACTTCAGCCTAGGGGAGATAATTTATTGACAGAATCTGCAGCCAGTGGAACGGCTCAGATATCTACCCCGGGTTTAAATGGCCTTGGCACTTTACAACAGGGTGCGGTTGAGGGCTCCAACGTCAATGTAGTGGAAGAAATGGTAAATATGATTCAGGCGCAGCGCGCTTATGAAATGAATACCAAAGCCATTACAAGCTCGGATCAGATGCTGCAATTTATCAGCAACAATCTCTAGTAATGTGAAGTACTCAGATGGCAATAGTCATGATTAACTTATTCAAACCTGCAAGATTACTGATGGCTGTGTCTGCCGCTGTGCTGGCGTCTTTCTTGGCTGGTTGCGTCATGCTGGATCCAGCCGTATCTGAATATACACCGGTCATGCCGGAAGAAATGCCTGACTCGCGTGTTACCAATGGCTCGTTGTTCAGTTCCAATCATGAAATATCGCTGTTTGAGAATGCGATTGCACGGCGGATGGGGGATGTATTGACCATTCATCTGGTGGAGAGCACAACGGCTTCTAAAAAGTCAAGCACGACCACATCTAAGGCCAGTAATGCATCACTAGGAACCGGCACCACTGTACTTGGTGCTCCTATTACAGTTCATGGCAATAATATTTTGAGCGCTGGAATGAAGGACAGTACGGATTTTACTGGTTCTGGAAACAGTGACCAGAGCAATAGTCTGGCAGGTGATGTGACCGTCACAGTAGCTAAGCGGTATTCCAATGGCAACCTGCTTGTACGTGGGCAGAAGTGGATCACTATTAATCAGGGGCGCGAATTTGTAACTATACAGGGTTTTGTGCGTCAGGTGGATGTGCAGCCAGATAACACGGTTGACTCGACACGTGTGGCTGATGCAAGCATTTCATATGGTGCAAAGGGTGTATTAGCCGATGCCAATGCCAAGGGTTGGCTGTCGCGTTTCTTTGATTCGCCTCTTGCGCCATTCTGATCAAGTAACAATAACGGACACAATGAGAAAAAAATGACAGCACTGATCAAAAAATTGGTCTATCTGAACTCTGCTTTAGTAATTGTGTGTCTTGGTAGTACACCGATTGTTTATGCAGAGCATGTCAAGGATCTGGCCAGTGTAGCTGGGGTACGCAGTAATCAGCTGGTCGGCTATGGTCTGGTGGTTGGTCTGAATGGAACAGGCGATCAGACTTCACAGGCACCATTTACTATCCAGAGTATTCGCAACATGTTGACCCAGTTCGGTGTCAGCATCCCCGCCAATGTCAATCCGCAGTTGAAGAATGTGGCTGCAGTAACAGTGACCGCTGAATTGCCGCCATTTACCAAGTCGGGTCAGACAATTGATATTACTGTGTCGTCTATTGGTAATGCAGCCAGTCTGCGCGGTGGCAACCTGCTGATGACGCCATTGCGCGGAATAGATGGTGAGGTGTATGCCATTGCACAGGGCAATCTCATCGTGGGTGGATTCGGTGTTGAAGGCAAGGATGGTTCAAAGATAACCGTCAATGTGCCGAGTTCTGGACGCATTCCTAATGGCGCATCAGTGGAACGTGAGGTTCCAAATAACTTTGCTTCGGCGCCATATATTGCACTGAATCTCAACACACCAGACTTCACTACTGCGTCAAGGCTGGTCGAAGGGATCAACAAGCTGCTGGGTGAGGGCATAGCTCAGGCAGTGGACTCTGTCACAATCAAGGTTGCTGCGCCAGTAGATATAAGTCAACGGATAGCCTTTCTGGCAACACTGGAAGCACTGGATGTTGAACCGGGCGATGCGCCTGCCAGAGTGATCGTTAACTCACGTACCGGAACTGTGGTGATCGGGTCACGTGTTCGTGTGTTACCGGCAGCAGTTTCGCATGGTTCATTGACTGTCACGATTTCTGAGCGCAGTCAGGTCAGTCAGCCTAATCCGCTGTCGCAGGGACAGACCGTGACTACACCCAAGTCAGATGTTCAGGTTGATCAGCCACAGTCCCGCATGTTTGTGTTCAATGCCGGAGTTGATCTGGACACCATCGTACGTGCAGTCAATCAGGTTGGAGCGGCACCGGGCGATCTGGTGGCGATACTGGAAGCATTGAAACAGGCCGGCGCTCTGCGTGCCGATCTCATTGTGATCTAGTAACCCTGTCAGTCATGACTTCACCGACATCGTCAACTGGCTTTTACGGCGACTTCAACGCGCTTTCAGCGTTGAAGAAAGATGCGCGGACCAATAATCCACAAGCATTAAGACAGGCTGCACAGCAGTTTGAAAGCCTGTTTACCGAGATGATGCTCAAGAGCATGCGTGCAGCTCATTTCGGCGATTCGCTGACAAGCAGTGATGAAGTGGAGTTTTATCAGGGTATGTTTGATCAGCAGCTGTCTTTGCAGATGTCAAAAGGCAAGGGGATTGGGTTGGCTGATATGCTGGTACAGCAACTGGCCCGTTCCGGTCTGGCAGCCAAGCCTGATGATCCTGCTGCAGTGCAGCCGAAGGCAGCACCTGTAGCAAATCAGGATGACAAGTCAGAGGCCAGAGTGCCTGCGATACAGCCTGAAAAGTCATCCTCTGCATCCAGCAGCAAGGAACCGGTTTCATCTACATCGATGTTGTCATCTGCTTCACCTGAGGATTTCGTTCGATGTGTGTGGCCTCATGCACAGAGCGCGGCGCAGCGACTGGGTGTAGACCCGGCTATGCTGGTTGCGCATGCTGCGCTTGAAACCGGCTGGGGTAGGCATGTGCCCAGTAACGAAGATGGCAGCAGCAGTCTGAATCTGTTCGGTATCAAGGCATCCGGTGCATGGCAGGGAAATAGCGCAACTAACGCAACCATGGAATATGTACAGGGCAAACCCGTCCAGCAGATGGCCAGCTTCAAATCCTATTCATCCATGTCGGATTGCTTCGCTGACTATGCCAGGATGCTCGGCAACGATCCCCGATATCAGGGCGTTCGCAATGCCGGAAGCAACGGCACCCAGTTTGCCCACACATTGCAAAGTGGCGGATATGCGACTGATCCTGCCTATTCGGACAAGTTGCAGTCCGTGATGCGCAGTGTCAGTTCCCTGCTTGGCAGGGCGGGTAGCTGAATCATGCTCAAGTTAATCACTAACGGGCCGATGTTATCTGCATTACCCGAAATTTATCTGACGACAAGGGTCGTTTCCGAAATCAGGTCACGGAGGTCGTGTGCCTAACATGCTTTCAACTGGCGTGTCTGGACTGTTGTCCATGCAGGCTGCGCTGGATACGACCAGCCATAACATTTCCAATGCATCGACCGTTGGCTATAACCGTCAAGGTGTGGTGCTGTCAGAGAATCAGCCACAATTTACCGGTGGCAGCTGGGTAGGCACTGGGGTAAATGTTTCGACCATTCGGCGCTTCTATGATGACCTGGTGTCTGCACAGGTGCGTACCGCTTCAAGTGCAAAGAATCAATGGGATACCTATTCTTCCATGGCCGATCAGGTTAACAACATGATTGGTGATTCGACCACTGGGCTGGCCAATGCTCTGCAGAATTTTTCAAATGCATTTCAGGGTGTGGCCAACTCACCCAGTACAAGCTCTGAACGGCAGGTCCTATTGTCCAAGGCACAGTCGCTGGTCAATCAGCTCCAATCATATGGAGTGCAGCTGAGTAAAATAGCTGATCAGATTAATTCGCAGCTGGGTAGCGAGGCGACAGTTGTGAGTCAGCTTGCCAGTAATATTGCCGATCTTAATGCCAAGATTGCTTCAGTTAGCACGCCTGGTAGCGGTACACCAAATGATTTGCTTGATCAGCGTGATAAGTGTATCGATGAACTGGCAACTCACGTAACTGTCAACACAGTCAAGCAAGGCGATGGACAGGTGAATATATTTATCGGGAATGGTCAGGCATTGGTGTTGGGTTGCAACGCTACAAAAGTAGTTGCTGTGCCGAACGAATATGATCCATCCCAGAAGAAACTGGTCATTCAGTCTGATACTGGAACCAAAGTAGATATTAGCGCCTCTATCACGGGGGGGGCGCTTGGTGGGTTGATTGATTTTCGTGATGAGGTATTGTCGCCGGCACAAAATAATGTCGGACAGGTGGCTGTCGGAATCACATCAATCATGAATAACCAGCAGCATGCTGGTATGGATCTGAACGGGTCATCTGGAGTTGATCTTTTTCAGGTGGGTGATGTGGGTGTACTGCAGAACAGTAACAATACAGGGACAGCCAGTATCAGTGCCATTCGCTCGGATGTGCAAGCGCTGACCACGAATGACTATATATTGATTCGTACTGCTACAGGTTGGTCAATGCAGAACAGTCAAACTGGTCAGGCGATATCGATGACTGGCAGCGGTGGCACGCTAGATCCTCTGATTGCGGATGGTATGTCTGTTGTTGTTACCGGGGGAGCAGCAGTTGGCGACAAATTCATGATTCAGCCAACTCGGGATGCAGTATCCGGCATGTCCTTAAAGATCGCTGATCCAAATTTGATTGCAGCAGCTGCGCCCATCATTGCCGCAGCCAGCAGTAACAATGCTGGTAGTGCTACAATTACTACCGGACAGGTAGTAGATTCAGCCAATCCGAATCTGAAGTCGGCAGTAACGATCCGATTCATATCCCCAACAACCTATACCACGGATGGCGGGACAACAACTAATACTTATGTTTCAGGCCAGAATCTGGTCATGAACGGTTGGCAGGTCCAGATCACCGGTTCGCCGGCGGTAGGCGATACATTCACCGTCAGCAGTAATAATGGCGGAATCGGTGACAATCGCAATGCCCTACTAATGGCCAATGCATTAAATAGTTCATATCTTAATGGTGGAGTAACATCTATCAATACAGCAGTTGGAAACTGGATTGCGGACGTGGGTGTGCGCTCGAATCAGGCTCAAGCAAACGCCACGACGCAGGCATCCGTCTATCAAGACGCAACGAATGCGCAGCAGAGTGTGTCGGGTGTGAATCTGGATGAAGAGGCGGCTAATCTAGTGCGTTACCAGCAGGCCTATGCAGCGATGACCAAAATCATCACCACCTCGAATGATTTGTTTAAAACATTGATGCAAGCGTTTAGCTGAGATTAGTGAGAAAAGAGGCTTCATATGTTAACGAGAATATCCACATCAATGATGCATGGCAATGCATTGAGTGAAATGATGCGGCGCCAGGCCGACGTTTCCAACACACAGGCTGAGGTGGCTAGCGGACTTAAAGTGCAAAAACCATCAGATGATCCTGTGGCTGCTTTGAAGATTATGCAACTGTCGCAGGCCAAATCTGCCAACACTCAGTATGGCAGCAATATCTCAGCGTCAACAACTAGACTTGATCAAGAAGAGCAGGCTTTAGCCGACAGTGAAAGTATTTTGCAACGAGTACAACAACTGGCAGTTCAGTCTAACAGTTCGGCGCTGAGTTCTGCAGACAGGCAATCCATTGTGACCGAATTGGGTAGTCTCAATAGTCAGCTACTCGACGTCGCTAATCGCAAGGATAGTAATGGTGAGTATCTTTTTTCGGGGATGTCAGGCACACAGCCATTCGTGCGTAATGCTATTAACAGTGTTAGTTATGCAGGGGATGATGCCACACGTAGTCTGCAAATCGGTGATTCGCAATTTATTCATTATGGGAGTTCCGGTCGGCAAGTATTCATGAGTGTTCCACAAGGAAATGGGACATTCGTTGCCAACGCAACCACAACTAATGTGGGAACCGGAGTTATATCTGGTTCAGTACAGAATGCTTCTGCCTGGGTTCCGGATGACTACAAGCTAACTTTCACATCAGCCACTGACTGGCAGGTCACTGACAGCGCATCAGCAGTAGTGACCAGTGGATCTGGCTATGTTGCGGGCACTGCGATTGCCTTTAATGGTATGCAGGTGACTGTAAATGGTATGCCATCGGCAGGTGATTCATTCAATATCGCGCGCAGCCGCAAGGAAGATATTTTTACCACGATTGATTCACTGGTCAGTGCTGTGAGTGCCCAGATAAACAATCCCACAGATCAGGCACAGTTCCAGAACAGGATTAATAGCTCACTATCACAATTGAATCAGGTTGAAACAACGCTGGGAAATGCCAGAGCTGGTGTCGGAGCGAGTTTGAGTTTGCTACAGGACGTTGAGTCAACACGTCAGGACTCGGCTTCACAGATTGATTCTTCAGTATCATCTCTTCGAGATTCTGATTACGCGGAGTCTGTGTCTCGATTAACTCAGCAAACAACCGCGCTGCAGGCTGCGCAGCAGTCCTACATGAAGATCGCACAGCTCTCGTTATTCAATTACCTGTGATGAAGGTTAAATGGCGTCTGCTGAGCAGATTTGTCAAGCCATAAATGGCGTGACTCAAATCACAAAATCTTAAATCCCGGATAAAGCCTATAAAGTTTTAGACACCCATTCCGATACACAAGTTGAACAGCGGCCCTGTGTCAACAGCGCAGACCGCGCTGGAACAGCTCCGGACGGGTGTCCGGGGAGCCAGGTTAACCCAGAGGAGCAATGTCCATGTCATTGGTAATCAACACGAACACCGCTTCGCTTAATGCGCAGCGAAATCTTTCAAAATCACAAATGAAATTGTCTACCGCAATGGAGCGACTTTCGTCCGGTTTGCGCATCAACAAGGCAGCTGATGATGCGGCTGGTCTGTCAATCGCAAATCGCATGACTACCCAGATCAATGGACTGCAGCAAGCTTCACGCAATGCCAACGATGGCATTTCACTGGCTTCAACTGCTGAAGGTGCGTTGTCCGAAGTGACTGCCAACCTGCAACGTATCCGTGATCTGGCAGTGCAGGCCGCCAACTCCACCAATTCTTCTGATGACCGTGCCGCGCTTGATCAGGAAGTGCAGCAGCGCTTACAGGAAATTGACCGTTCTGCCCAGCAGACCGCATTCAACGGTCAGAAAGTGCTGGATGGCAGTTTTGGTAGTGCCACTTTCCAGGTCGGCGCCAACGTAGGTGAAACCATCAGCATCGGTCTGTCTACCAGCATGCGTACTTCTGCTATCGGAAAAACCGCCGACTATGTAGGTACGGCGCAATATGACTCCACTAAGTCTGTGGGAGCTCAGGGTACTGGCGTGGTGGCAGGTACTGCGCTCGCATCCGGCGATCTGACGATCGCAGTCGGTACAGGTGCTGCTATATCTGTGGGCGCTTCTACTGATCTCAGTGGTGGTACCGGTAACGCCGGTCGTACAGCGGGTAGTGCTTACTCCAAGTTGCAGGCTATCAACTCGGCCAGCATTCCTGGCCTGACTGCGACTGCCGATACCACGGTATCATTTGACTTCACTAATATTGCCACAGCAACGGAAACTGGTTATAGCTTGAGTGTTAACGGTCAGGCGATTTACAGTGGCTATAACGTAGTCAGCTCAGGCGCTGATCTGACTGGTAGTGCAGTAGCTCAGGCCATCAACACCAATGCTGCCGCAACCGGTGTAGTTGCTTCCTTCGACAGCGTAACGAATCGTATGACGCTGAATGCGGCGGATGGTCGAAACATCACGCTAAGCCAGACCAGTGCTGTTACTGCAGGTGCAGGGTTTGGTGCGACAACCGGAAGTAACAACACTGCAAATGATGCATTAACAGCGTTGACAACTGCCGCAGGTACAGCCGTAAGCAATACCTACGGTGGCACGATACGCTTGACTGCCAACAACGCCATTACCTTGGGTGGCGCTCATGAAACCTATATTGGTTATGCCGATAGTCAGCAGATGGCCTTAGGCAGTTCAGCATTGAATAGCGCATCAGTCACATCGGTCGCCAATGCCAATACCACCATCACTCGTGTGGATGCAGCTTTGGCCACTGTTGGCGCCCTGCGTAGTACCTTGGGTGCGATTCAGAACCGCTTCCAGTCAGCCATCAACAGCACGGATGCCACCACTGAGAACCTGACGGCTGCTCGTAGCCGAATCCAGGATGCAGACTTCGCATCGGAAACGTCAAACATGACCAGTGCGAACATTCTGCAACAAGCAGGTGTATCAGTCCTTGCGCAAGCCAACTCATCTCAGCAGAGCATCCTCAAGCTGCTGCAGTAATGAAGAAGTGAACGCATGAGCCGAGCATCTTACTCGGTAGCTGGTGGCGATGATGGTCTTGTGACCATCATCGCCATTGGCATTACAGACGATGTTTTACAAAGTTGAGCTGACGGCGATGTCTTCTGGCTGGACGCAGCGGGAAGTGGTCACGGGTCAGCATGGTCGGGAGTAATGCCATGACTATTGAAAGTGCATCTATAGATAGAATTTCTGCGCCAGTGAACGGAGCTCAGCATGTGGTAAAGGCAGCGGCAGGATCGGCTGCTCAGTCACCAGAGCCTAGACCTTTTGGTGATAATGCAAGCCACAGCCCGGACAAAATTGCTGTAGCTGTTAAGCAATTGCAGGATGCAATCAGCAGTGGTCCGGATCCGACAATAAAACTTGATTATCTCAGTGGTCTATCAGTTGTCACAGTTCGTTCAATAACTTCTGGCGAAGTTTTGTTTCAGTTGCCTGATACGCGTGCGCTGGAATTGGCCCGTCTGATAAAGGATGGTGCTTCATTGGGGTCATTAGGATTAATTGATACCAAAGCATAGTAATTAATTATTGAGATCAGGATATGACTACTAGTACTTCGGCTACGACTGCAGCCAGTTCCGCAACAACTTCGAATGCGGGCGGTGTATTACAGTCCCTGGGAATCGGTTCAGGGCTGGATATTTCTTCGATGGTTGACAGCCTGACAACATCAGAAATGAGTGCCGCAAACGCTCGGGTTACTCGTGAACAGACTGCGGTGACAACACAGGTCTCGGCGATGGGGACACTGAAGTCGGCAATGTCGACTTTTCAGTCATCACTGACTTCGGCTTTGACCGGTGCCGGATTTTCTGCTCGAAATGTCACATCGGCAGATCAAACAGTGCTGACTGCCACTGCCACAGCTTCAGCGGCGTTGGGTAACTATCAGGTGGAAGTGAAGCAGCTTGCACAATCGCAGAAATTGATATCTAACAATTTTACAGGTGGTTCATCATCTGTTATTGGAACAGGGACTTTGTCGTTCTCTAGCGATGGAAAGACATTTAGTATCAAGATCGATAGCGCCAACTCGACGCTCGCTGGAATTCGGGATGCCATCAATGGAGCCAGCGATAACCAGTCCGTCAGTGCAACTATTGTCTATGGCCAGAGTGGTGCGCAACTGGTCCTGACTTCCCTGAAAACAGGAGAAAACGCGGGTGTGACCGTCAATGCTACGGGTGGAGATGGAGGGCTGGCTCAGCTGACCTATGGTACGGGAAATGCTTCACACTACACAGAAAAACAGGCTGCTCAAGATTCTATAGTACTGGTGGACGGCGTTGAGCATCACAGTTCTACAAATCAGGTGAGTGATGCAATTGATGGAGTGGCCTTGAATCTCTTTGCGCAGAAGCCAGGCAGTCAAGTGTCACTGAATATCACCAATGATAATGATCATGTGGTGAGTTTGGTGCAGTCACTAGTCACTGCCTATAACACATTGCAGAGCAGCATTGCCCCACTGGACAGTTATGATGCGAGTACTCAGTCATCCGGTCCGTTGTTTGGAGACTCCATGTATGCAAGTCTCAAAAATCAGTTGCGTCATGCCTTGACTGATTCTGTGGCAGGCTTGTCTGGGTCCTATAATTCTCTGGCTGCTCTGGGTATTACCACCGGGGTGGATGGAACACTTAGCATGGATGAAACCAAGCTGCGCACTGCACTGGGTACGGATTTCAAATCAATAAGTAAAGTATTTTCAGGTGCTGGCGGTGTTGTAGCCAGAATTAACAGTAAAATCACGACTGCTTTACTCTCGGGTGGAAATGTAGCATCACGCACTACCAGTCTTGCTACACAGCAAAAAGAGATTGATGATGAAAAAGCCCAGGTTACATTGCGTACAGCAACAGTGAAGGCTCGATATTTGGCAAAATTTAATGCCATGGATTCGTTTCTCTCGAAGATGCAAAATACTTCAGCTTATCTTACTCAGCAAACTAACGCTCAGAATCAGTCAAGTAAATAGGCTTGATGTTTCAACTCAAGCTTGATCGAGCCCGGCCGATAAAAACTCCAGGCATGCAGCAACAGCTGCTGTAGCGAAAATGTACTGGAGCGAACAAGGGTATGGCTGGTTATTCTCAAGCGTCAAGCATTGCCGCCTACAAGAGCGTGGCAGCACATGGTGTTGCGCTTGAGGCGACACCGCACCAGCTCATCTGTATGTTGATGGATGGCGCACTGGACCGTCTTGTCAGTGCAAAAGGGTGCATCGAGCGTGGCGAGTCTGTAGACAAGGCGGCATTGCTGCATCGTGTTGGCGAAATCATTTCTGAACTTAGCTGTTCTCTTGATCATTCAGTGGGCGGTGAGGTCTCAAAGAATCTCGATCGTCTGTATGACTACATGATGCGACGGGTTCTGCACGCCAATATCAATAACGATCTGGCGGCAATCGAAGAAGTAACGAAGCTGTTAGGCAATATCCGCAATGCATGGGTGGCTATCCCGCCGGCAGCCCGTACAGTTCAGAAGCGGAGCTAATCGCCATGCATGCAACAAGCAGAGAGTCTGAACGTTTGATGGCGCTGGACCGGCAGATGATGCGGCCCTACCTTGAACACATTCTGGAATTAACCAGCGAGATGGCTCAGCTGGCCCTGCATGAGCGGTGGTACGAATTGATGGATCGCATGGACGAGCGTGCGCAGGTCATGCGGCAACTGTTGATCATGGCTGGTGATGAGGATTTTGGAACAGTGGCGGCGCTCAGGCAATCAGTTGCTGAATCAGATCAGTCAATGAACCGGATCATGGCGCATGCAGTTGCTTCTGCACGCTGGCAGGGTGCGGAGCATTGTCTGGGTAACTGAGCCCGGCATGTCATGTACGAAGGCGTAGATACCATCGTCCTGTTTGAAGAGCTGGCATATGAAGAAGCGCTGCCGGTCCGCTGGCTTGCCTATGCTGATCCAGTTCCGGAAGCATTGCGTCGCAGTTTCAATGACCGAAATCTGAAGCAGCTGCAAACATGCGTACTGCTGGATGAGCATATTCAGGTCGACAAGCCTGATGAGCGGTCACCATATCATGCCGATATCATCAGACTGGACATGAAGGTAAATCTGCTGCTGGATCTGGTAGGGCATCTGTTGTCATCCAGCCATCCATTGCCTCAATCATTGCCCATCAGGTTCAATGCGCTGGGTGCCGTATGGCGCGATCCTGCACTGGCTCCGGCCAGTGGTTCCATGGGAGTGCTGGAAATCAATTTAAGGTCATGCTTTCTTGAACCATTAAGATTTTCCGGCCAGCTGATATCGGTGAGTACCGACGGTCAGGTGAAAGTGAAGTTTGATAATCCGGGTGAAGCGATTGCTGATCTGATTGAAAAGATCGCATTCCGTCGCCATCGTCGTCATGTGGCGGTAGCCAGAAGCACCGGGCGAGAAGGCTGAGTATTTGACATCCGGCTGACTAGGCCATCGCCTGCGTGGCATCCGTCAAATTCTGAACAGTACTGCGGGGCGATTCGACACATGTCTGAAAATGTCTGGTGCAAGATGCCAGAAAAATGGCCGTATGGATGATGGTATCCCGACGAATTTGCGCAAAGCGCCAGCAAATTGCTGACGCTGACATGGGTTGCGTGTATTCATTACATTTCTTTAGGGTAATTTTTCAGCGGTGATTAGGGGTTTTGCCTACTTTGCGCCTGAGGTTTTGTAGGGGATTTGCTGAAAATACACTTTTATCCTTAAAAAGCTTCTGTACATCAATGATTCATATTGCATTGTTAGTGTCAAAGTTGCGACGCTAGCCCCATACGAGAACGCAAAGGCTCCATCACTGAAGTCACTTTGCGTCTCATCTGGTTGCGATCAAGTTCAGAACGGCAGAGCAGCAATATGGACAAGAATCAGAGCACACAGGCAGTCATTTACGATTGTGATGCTGAACGAGCGTCACAACTGCTGATGTTGTTACGGCAGCTGGGTTATCAGCCCATGGTTATCGACCATGCCGCGCTGGTCTGTACAGTTTTGCAGGCCGGTAATCCAGAACAGGTACTGGTGATTGGTGATGTGGCTGATATGCCTGACTGGACTGAGCTGGGTTCAGCTCTGCGGGGCCCGCTATGCGATGTGCCGGTGATTAGTTACGGATCTACCTATATTGCTGATGAACTGGCCGCGACTGCAGGCCCTCAGCGTGTTACCAGGTTGCGATTTCCATTTACTGCAGAACGGCTGGCGCAGGCCTTGCACAACCCATTGGTGCAGACCGAGCAGGATACTGGTCACCTGACCTTGCTGACCGGGATATCGGCAGAAGTGCGCGAGGTGAATCGTCTGATCAGACAGGTGGCTGCGCATGGTTCAAGTGTGCTGATCCTCGGCGAATCAGGAACCGGCAAGGAGATGGTTGCGCATGCCGTGCATGATGCGAGCCCGCGCCGGCAGCGGCCATTCGTGGCGATAAACTGCGGTGCGATTCCGGGTGAATTGCTGGAAAGTGAATTGTTCGGCCATGAGAAAGGCGCTTTTACTGGAGCAATCACCGCGCGCAAGGGGCGATTCGAGATTGCTGAGGGCGGTACTCTGTTTCTGGATGAAATCGGTGACATGAGTATGACCATGCAGGTCAAGTTGTTGCGGGTACTGCAGGAGCGGGTTTTCGAGCGGGTTGGCAGCCATACGCCGATCCGCTGCAATGTGCGCATCATTGCAGCGACTCACCGCAATCTGGAAGAGTCCATCACAAAAGGCAGCTTCCGTGAGGATCTGTATTACCGGTTGAATGTATTTCCGATCGAGATGCCGCCTCTGCGTTCGCGAAGCGAAGACTTGCCATTGCTGATCAATGATTTCGTCAATATGAATGCGGCCAATGGCCGTGCTCGTCTGCAGATGAGCCCGCGGGTGATGACTGCGCTTGCTGCGTACTCATGGCCCGGCAATGTGCGGGAATTAGCCAATCTGGTTGAACGGCTGTCCATACTCTGTCCCGGCGGCAAGGTGGATATGGCTGACCTGCCGGCACGGTATCGACCCAAGGACTGGCATCCAGAACTGGTCGGTTCGGAAAGTGAGCTGATGGGTGTTCAGGCCAGACAGGATTCCGACATCAATATCCCTAAATGGGAAATGACTGAAAAAGAAGATGGCGTGTTACCGGATGAGCAGGCGCTGTTGCTGATGAGCGGCTCCGGGTCAGGGCAGACGATGGATGACTTGCCACCGCAGGGGCTGGATCTGCGTACTCATCTATATGACATTGAGCGCACACTCATCCGTCAGGCGCTGGAGCGTTCCGGTGGCACAGTTGCGCAAGCAGCCAGATTGTTGCAGCTACGCCGGACCACGCTGGTGGAAAAGCTGCGTAAATTCGAATTACTTGATGATCGAATGGCGTCAGAGATTTGACAAAGTCCTGACCCGGTCGGATTCCTGATGCTCGGGATGACTGATTAGCGTCAGGAATCTCTGTCATTCCGGTTCATTGCGGCAAATTCTTGCCGTCACAGCGGCGCTTCCGGCCAGATTCTGGCCACTGGCACCGGCCAATAATCGCCGCTATGTGAACTGGTTCCCAGTTCAGCGGTAACACTTAGCCACCTGACCGAGACCAACCTTTACCGGGGCATGGTTATTGCTTTGTGTATGAGTAACCAAACTGGTCAAAGGTGGCAATTGAAATGGTTACTGAGCAACAGGCACTGGATGAGGCGCTCTCAGGAACGTACAGGTCTGATCTTCACAGGTCTGGCCTGGCAGTCGATGTATCTGCAGATGGAGAGGCGTTACCTGCTGAATCATTAGTGGCACCGGTATCGGCTGCATCCGAACCTGAGTGGCTGCGCAATAGCGGCGATCTGGTGGCCTGCGCCATAGAGTCGCAACGTCTGGTTGTGCTGGCAAGACGAGTTGCAGCCAGTGACTGCACAGTATTGATCAGCGGCGAATCCGGTACTGGCAAGGAAGTACTGGCACGTTACATTCACAAGACTTCACCGCGCAGCCAGCAGCCCTTTGTTGCCGTCAATTGCGCAGCTATCCCTGACAATATGCTTGAAGCCATGTTGTTCGGCTACGAGCGTGGATCTTTTACTGGTGCGCACGCTGCCAATCCGGGCAAATTCGAACTGGCTCAGCACGGCACTATCCTGCTTGATGAAATAACTGAAATGCCGCTCGCACTGCAGGCCAAATTGCTGCGTGTGCTGCAGGAGCGTGAAGTCGAAAGGCTGGGTGGACGTCATAGCATTGCGCTGGATGTGCGCGTGCTGGCGACAACCAATCGCTCATTGCGTGCTGAAGTGGCCGCAGGTCGCTTCCGTGAAGATCTTTACTATCGGCTTAATGTTTTTCCATTGCAGATTTCGCCGCTTCGCTCACGGCGTGATGATGTTCTGCCGCTTGCAATGCGTCTTCTCAATCATCGAAGCAGGCCCGGTAGTCGCATTCCCGCCCTGAGTGCCGATGCAGCACATCGACTGCTGACATACTCATGGCCTGGCAATGTTCGTGAACTGGATAACGTCATGCAGCGCGCGCTGGTGCTGGCCAGCGATCAATTGATTGATGCAGAACATATTCATTTTGAGCAGGAAATTCCGCCACTGATTGCAGCTGCGCCGATGGGTGCGACTGCGCCGGCATTATTCGACTCACTCGAAATGGCAGAACGTGGGCTCATTATTGATGCCTTGCAGGTAGGTAACGGCAATCGACGTGTGGCCGCAGAACGGCTTGGCATCAGCCAGCGGACTCTGCGTTACAAACTTGCGCGGCTGAGAGATGCCGGTGTGGCAGTTCCTGCTGCCTGATATTTCCAGATACCTGATGGAGAAATGCAATGACCAATATGAGCGTTGATTCCGTTCTGGCACAGATTCGTGCCATGTCAGCACAGGTGAAGCCTGTGGCCAGTCCGCATATTGATCCGGCTTCGACCAGGGCAGCTCCTGAGAAGTCCAGCTTTGCAAGTTTGATGGCGCAAAGTCTTGATCAGGTAAATCAGACACAGCAGAACGCTACAGATCTTGCTACCAAGTTTGAAAAGGGTGTGCCCGGTGTCGAATTGGCAGACGTGATGATTGAAATGCAGAAAGCCAGTGTTTCATTTCGTGGTGTAACTGAAGTGCGCAACCGCATGGTAAGTGCATATCAGGACATCATGAACATGCAGATCTGATCCAGATTGATTCGCAACAGAAATAGATCACAGATAATTTGATTACTGACGAGAACAAATCCAGATGAGTGCAGAAGCAAGTTCGTTGCCGATGGTTCCCAGGAACAATAGCGGCCTGCGTCCGTTATTGATGCTGGTGGGTCTGGCCGCCGCCGTAGCGGTGGGCGTGGGTGTGGTGTTGTGGTCGAGAGAGCCGGATTACACCATTCTGCTGACCAAGGTAAGCAACAGCGAAATCGCCCAGATTGTTCAATCGCTGCAATCTGCCGGCATTCCGTACAAGACAGATACCGGTTCAGGTTCTGTCAGCGTGCCAGCAGCCAGTTTGAGTGAAGCGCGTTTGAAGCTGGCGGGTGAGGGATTGCCTGCTGAAGGGGGTTTTGCTGCGCTGACCAAGGATACGGGTTATGGCACCAGTCAGCTGATGGAAACGACCAAGTATCACTATGCACTGGAACTGGAACTGGCCAAAACCATCGCTACGCTTGAGTCGGTTGCAGCCGCCCGTGTGCATCTGGCAATTCCAGAACAATCTGCATTTATCCGTGACAAGCGCAAGGCCAGTGCGTCGGTGCTGGTGCAACTGAAGACCGGCAGGCGGCTGGAATCAGAGCAGGTGACGTCGATCATCAATCTGATTGCGTCGAGTGTGCCCAGCATGGAAGCCACAGATGTCACGGTAATTGATCAGCAGGGCCGATTGCTGTCCTCGCCACAGGGTACTGATGATTTTGCACTGCGTGACAAGCAGTATGAATTTGCACATCGTCTTGAAGAAACCTATACGCAACGCATTGAACAGCTGCTGACACCACTGGTTGGCAGCGGCAATGTGCGTGCCCAGGTGGTTGCAGATGTGGCACTGTCGATCACTGAAGAATCACGTGAGCAATACAATCCGCAAAGTCAGGTGGTTCGCAGCGAACAGACTTCAGAACAACTCAGCCGAACCAATGGTGAAGTGCAGGGAATACCTGGAGCGCTGACAAATCAGCCACCAGAAGCGGGCATGGTTGCTGCGCCCAATGCGGCTACCAATCAGGCTGCAGGACAGTCCTCGTCTGCTGCTGCAACTGACTCAGCCAGCACCAGCAATGCAGGCAATTCAACCAAGGAAAGTACCCGTAATTACGAGATTGACCGGACTCTGGCCTATACAAAGCAGTTGCCCGGTCAGCTCAAGAGACTGTCGGTTGCTGTACTGGTAGATAACATCAAGACTACCGATGCCGATGGCAAGGTCACGACCACTCCAATGACGCCGGAACAGCTCGAAAACATGACGAAGCTGGTCAAGGATGCGGTTGGCTACGACGAGAAGCGTGGTGACAGTGTCAATGTAGTCAACTCGGCATTCCGTCCTACTGAAGCACAGGTGGCCGAGGAATTACAAAGCGTACCGCTGTGGGAACGTGCTTGGGTGCGTGATGTCGCCAAATTGCTGGCAGGGATGACGGTATTGCTGGTGCTGATCCTTTCTGTAATCAAACCATTGATCCGCAGTCTGATGACCCCCCCCGTAGTGGCATTGCCACCGGGAACAAATTCAGAACCAGGCAATGAAGGACAGGGCCGTGTCGCGTTGCAGGGCAAGAACTATGAAGAGCAGATCAATGAAGCGCGTGCGCTGGTGAATCAGGATCCGGCTCGTGTTGCACAGGTAGTAAATTCATGGGTGTCTGGCAATGACTGATCTCCAGTCCATGAAGCATTCCGAGGAAAGCAGTCGCAACGGAGTTGAGCGAGCTGCGATTCTGTTGATGACGCTGGGTGAAGCTGAGGCTGCGAAGGTACTCAGGCATATGGGTGCCAGAACTGTGCAGAGAATCGGATCGGCCATGGCGCAGCTGCGTGATGTGTCACGTGATGAAGTTGGCAACGTGGTCTCGGGATTCGCATGCGATCTTGAAAAAAGTACTTCACTGGGGATCAGTTCGGATGACTACGTGCGCAAGGTGCTGGTAAATGCTCTGGGAGAGAACAAGGCATCAGGTATTGTGGATCGCATGCTCAACAAGCCGAGCAGCAAGGGGCTGGATGCATTGAAATGGATGGACCCACGTTCGATAGCGGAAATGATCCGGCTGGAACATCCCCAGATTATCTCCATCGTTCTGGCCTGTCTGGATGCTGATGTGTCGGCAGAAGTGCTGTCGCTCCTTCCTGAAACTACCAGGCCCGATGTGATGATTCGTATTGCCACTATGGACGAGGTGCATCCCGCAGCATTGTCTGAGCTTGATGAAATGGTTGACAGGCAACTGTCGGCCAAGACCGAGTCCAGCAGGTCTGCCTCACTGGGTGGAACCAGAGTGGCAGCAGAGATCCTTAATCAGGTTGAAGCTGGGCAGCAGGCAGCCATGATGGACAGGATCAATAAAATCGACTCGCAATTAAGCGAGAAGATACAGGCATTGATGTTTGTCTTTGACAGTCTTTCAGAAATGGATGATCGAAGTCTGCAGGATCTGCTTCGGGTTATCCCATCAGATCGCCTGCTGCTTGCCATGAAGGGTGCGAAGCCGGCATTGCGTGAAAAAATATTCAGGAACCTGTCCCAGCGTGCTGCGGATACCTTGCGAGAAGAACTGGATGCCATGGGCAAAGTCAGGCTCAGTGAGGTGGAAGCTGCACAGAAAGAAATTCTCGACACAGCCCGCAAGCTGGCAGAAGCCGGCACTATTTCCATTGCAGGCAGTGGTGACATCTATATCTAGTTTCACGAACGGTTATTTCAGGTAATGCAATTGATGAATGCAGCAAACAAATTGACGACGATCTTGTCAGCGGAGGAGATGGATGGAGCGCAGGCGGCTGCCTGGTCTCCGCCTGTCGTGCACGGTCCGCGCGCCAATCGTCGCGATCGTCCTAATTTGGGTGAGCTTGAAGATATTGAAAAGATTGCGTGGGACGAAGGGTATGAAAAAGGACACGCTGCCGGTCTGGCTGCGGCCGAGCAGGAAATAAGACAGCGTATTGATGCGCTTGATCAGCGCGGCAGACAGTTTGATGCAGTGATGCATACCCTGTCGGAACCTTTGCAGCAACTGGATGATGAAATCGAAAAACAGCTGGTTTCACTCACGATTGCGATAGCCAGGCATGTTATTCGTCGCGAGCTGCGTACCGATCCGGGACAGATCATTGCTGTTGTGCGTGAATCAATAGGGTTGCTGCCGCTTGCGCAGAGAAATATACGTGTTCACCTTCATCCTCTTGATGCCTCTGTTGTGCGTGAGCTGCTTGCACGGCCACAGACTGATACCGCCTGGACGATTATTGAAGATCCGGTGATGGCACGCGGTGGATGCCGGATCAGTACGGATACTTCCCAGATTGATGCCCGTCTTGAGACCCGTCTGGCCACAGTGCTGAAGCATCTGCTCAACGATGAACGTGATAGCGATAGCCGCAATGAAATTGCTACAGATGATGGCAATACGGAAGTGAATACATGAATCAACAGCAAGTACAACGCAGTCACATATGGTCTGCACGATTGTCACGGCAAATTGACAATGTTGCGACAATTCCTGCGCCGGTTTTAGAAGGCTGTCTTACGCGCATGGTTGGACTGACGCTGGAAGCAGTTGGATGTCAGGCGGCAATTGGTGATAGATGTGAAATTCTGGCGGGCGATGGTGCGCACACTGAAGCTGAAGTGGTCGGCTTCGCAGGCGATCGACTCTACCTGATGCCTACTGGTGAAATACATGGTGTGAAGCCCAATGCGCGAGTCATACCCAAGCAGCGGGCCGGTGCCGTGGCAGTCGGACCTGAATTGCTCGGTCGTATTATTGATGGCGCCGGGGAACCGCTTGATGGCAAGGGTCAGATCAAGTGTCAGAGTCATACCAAGCTGACTGGTACATCCATCAATCCTCTGTTGCGTCCACCCATCCACGAACCACTTGATGTTGGTGTCCGTGCTATCAATTCGCTGCTTACAGTGGGTAAGGGACAGCGTATCGGTCTGTTTGCAGGTAGCGGTGTCGGTAAGAGCGTCCTGCTCGGCATGATGGCTCGCTACACCAGTGCAGATGTGATTGTTGTGGGCCTGATCGGTGAGCGTGGGCGCGAAGTGAAGGAATTTGTTGAGCGCATCCTTGGTCCGGAAGGTCTGCGCCGGTCTGTGGTGGTTGCTACACCTGCGGACAGGCCGCCACTGATGCGCCTGCATGGTGCCTGGATGGCAACATCTATCGCTGAGTATTTTCGTGATCAGGGCAAGAGCGTGCTTTTGATCATGGACTCACTGACCCGTTTCGCACAGGCGCAGCGAGAAATCGGTCTGGCAATTGGCGAGGCACCTGCTACCAAGGGTTATCCACCATCGGTATTTGCCATGTTGCCGCATCTGGTTGAGCGTGCCGGCAACGGTGCACGGGGCAACGGTTCGATTACGGCGTTCTATACCGTGCTGACGGAAGGTGATGATCAGCAGGATCCGATTGCTGACTCGGCACGGGCAATTCTTGATGGACACATTGTGCTGTCACGAAAGATTGCTGAATCGGGTCACTACCCGGCGATTGATATCGAAGCGTCCATCAGCCGTGTCATGCACGAAATAATTCCTCAGCAGCATCGTGACTCTGCGCGTCAGTTCCGTCAGTTTCTGTCTGCCTATCAGCAGAACCGGGACCTCATTTCTATTGGCGCATATCAGCGTGGCAGTGATCCGCGGATCGATTCAGCAATGGCTATGTGGCCAAGCATGCAGAAATTTCTGCAGCAGGATTTACAGGAAAAAGTAGGGTTCGCTAACAGCGTTTCGGCGCTGCAAACCCTGCTCGCCTGATTGCCTCAAATGGTCAGGTAAACAGATGAAAAGCGGGAATACAGAATGAAGCGCGCTGAACGGCTGGAGCCGGTGAAAAAAATTGTTGATGAAAATGAGCGTCGTCTGGCTGAGAAAGTAGCGGGTGCAGAGCGTGTACTGGTCAGTGCCGAGCAGAAATTGCAGGAATTGGTTCTGTATCGAGGCGACTATACGAATGGCCTGATCAGCCGTGCAGGTGCGGGTATGGGCGCGCGCGAACTGGTTGACTATCAGGCCTTCCTGGTGCGTCTTGATGCCGCGATCAATCAGCAGTCGAAGGTTGTACATCAGTTGCGCAATGAACGGGATGCACAGCGACAGCTCTGGATGGAAGCGGCACAGCGTGCCAGATCCATGAGGCATGTAATTGAGGGATGGCAACTTGAAGAGCAGAGGCTGATGCTCAGGCGCGAACAGCGTGAAACAGACGAGCGAGCACAGCGCAGCCGCGTGGCGCGACATGAGTAATGAATAGATGGTTTTGTTTTTTCAAAAATTGAGTGACTGAGAGTTTTTCTCAGTGGAGGAAATGAAAATGGGTATGTCAGTAATGTCCAGTGGGATTGAGGCGGTAATTGGTAAAGGTATCCCCAGTTCAGATGCCGGAAGCGGTGGTGCGGATGCTGCACAGAGCGATCCCGCATTCGCGAATCTGATGCAGGATATGGGTGGGGCTTCTGCCGCGGCATCTGCTGGTAATGATACGGCATCAATATCAGGTGGGGTACCTGAAGACCCGATGGCAGGACTGTTGTCTGATTCAACTGCATTGTCTGACGATGCAGAAGGCGATGCGGCCTTACAGCCTGATGTGGCGGCCGATCTGCTGGCATTGTTGAGCAATCCGCTGGTACCGCAACCGCAATCTCCAGTACCCGCACTGATTGCACGCGAATCAGAAATCGTTTCATCTCTTGATGAAAAAGCTGCCACAGCCATGGTTGCAGGCAAGTTGTCGCTGAGTGAATCACAGAGCTCATCAGCTGCCGGAGATGATATGCAGTGGTTGCAAGCGGCGGGACAGAAGATGCTGGACACGACTGCGAATAATTCGACTGCCAAGCAGGAATCAGCTTCTCATGTCGATTCGACTGAGGGCCTTTCAAATCTGCTGCAAGCTGCCGATGATGCAAAGATATCAACTCCCGGCGCATTCCAGGCAATGCTGGGTCAGCTCTCATCAATGGGTGTCAGGTCGCAACTTAAAGCACGTGATGAGCTTGAGCAGGTTGGCTTGCCGCAAGGCGATCAAAATAATGCAGTGAATATGCTGGGTGCGGCGGTACTCAATGTCAGGGGAGCACAGCAGGCCGGTGAGGTCTATGCACCCGATGGTCAGCAGCATATTCAATTGAATTCACAGGTTGGCAGCCACCACTGGGCGACAGAGCTGGGCAACAAACTGACGATGCTGGCGAGCAAGGAATCCCGGTCCGCCACGCTTTATATGACCCCTGCAGACCTGGGGCCGGTACAGGTAAAAATTCAGATGGATCAGAGTCAGGCAAGTGTGTGGTTTACGGCTGAACATCCTGAAACCCGCAGCGCACTTGAGCAATCTCTGCCGCGGTTGCGTGAGATGTTCACTGCTCAGGGCATGTCGCTCACCGATGCCGGAGTATTTGGTGATCGTTCCCGCCAGCAGTCATCTCAGACTAGAAGCAGCGCCGGGTTTTTCAGCGGCGAACAGGAAAGGAAAGACGAGTTCATGGAACAGAGTCCGGTTCTGCACAGGGTGAGCCTGTCGATGCTCGATGCTTACGCCTGATGAACTGACTCTGAAAATTATCAGCCGGAAAACTCATCTGTAAGGATGAGTATTGCGTGACAGGTGCGTGATGGTGCCTGTCACTGACCCGGGGGGCTGATAGCCGGCGATCCTCGCAAGGACACCTTCATATGCCGGGAGACACGGCGCCAATATTCCGGCACATCTGTTTCATGTGATCCGGTTCACACTCTGAAAAAAACATAATTCATAATCTGATCAATAGCTTAGCTTCTGGTGGCGCAGGGTGGCATGAGCTTTGCTTTTACATGGCATGTCGTATCGAACGACGCAATTAACTCAGGAGTTTTGCCATGTCAGAAGCAGCAGCACCGGCCACATCGGCAGCCGGCGGTAACAACAAGATGATCTTCATCATGCTGGGTGCCATGTTTGTTCTCATGCTGGGAGGCATGGGTGGCATGTATGTCATGTTGAGCAAGCAGGCGGCCAGCAAGGATGCAGCGGGATCGGCGGAACATGGAGACGCGAAGAAGGAAGGTGAAGAAAAAGCCAAAGCTGCTGCAGTCTATGTCAGCTTTGAACCCCCATTCGTTGTGAACTTTCCTGCCGGTGGTCCGGCCAAGTTCCTGCAGGTCACCGTGCAAGCCATGACCCGTGACGAATTCGTTGAAAAGGCCATGCAGAGTAACAGCCCTGCAATCCGCGATGCCTTGCTGACCTTGTTCGGTCAACAAACAGCCGAGTCGCTATCTACTGCCGAAGGCAAGGAACAGCTGCGTGTCAAGGCACTGGAAGCAGTGCGTGCTGTGATGAAATCAGAAGGAAAAGAGCCTGAAAAAATTGAGGCAGTTTATTTCACCTCCTTCGTAATGCAGTAAGGAATGACGGATCTGGAAGTCAGTTCTGATTTTTCTCTGAATTGCCGCAGACAGATTCTGCCGACACACATATCGCTGAGCATTTGAAGGTGTATTGATCATGAGTAGTAATGAAGAGGCTCTGGTAGCACAGATGGAAAATATGCGTGCTGACTCCCTGCTTGAGGGACGGCGCGATAACGCTGCTGATAGCACCGGACATGATGTCAATCTGGATGTCATTCTGGATGTGCCGGTCACTTTGTCCATGGAGATCGGGCGTACCCGCATTCCGATTCGGAATCTGCTGCAACTCAATCAGGGCTCAGTTGTAGAGCTGGAACGGGCTGCAGGTGAGCCGCTGGATGTCTACATCAATGGCACGCTCATTGCGCATGGTGAAGTTGTGGTTGTGAACGAGAAGTTCGGTATCCGTCTTACCGATGTCATCAGTCCACAAGAACGCATTCTCAAGTTGAAGTAAATGATGCGAGTCGTAACGATTATTGCCGGATTGCTCGCCATCAATCCCGGGTTTTCACAGACGGTTTCCGGTGCTGGAAAATTTGCTGACCCGGATAAATCGGCTGCTGTGGCGAGTTCAGGTGCTGCGGGTATCACTCATGTCGGCATTGCCATGCTGGTCGTGCTGATGCTGGTTTTTGCGGCAGCCTGGGCGATGCGTAAATTCAGATTCTTTCATCAGCGCGGTCAGGCCAGCATTGAAGTAGTCCAGGGAGTGAGTCTTGGTGCGAAAGAGCGGGCTGTGCTGATTCGGGTACAAGGTCGTCGTCTGCTGCTCGGCGTTGCACCCGGGCAGGTCAGTCTGCTGACTGAGCTGGCTGATGATCAGGCTGATGATCAGGCTGAAGCCAGTAACGAGGGTGTTGCTGCAAGTGATGTACAGGAAACACCTTCATTCAAGGCACTGCTCAAGCGCAGCATGGGGATGTCATGATGCGCCGGATGACTTGCAGATCGCTGCTGCAATTGGCTTGTGTGCTGTTGCTGCTGGTATTGAATGTCAGTGATGTATGGGCGGCCAGCGGGATGCCTGCAATCACTGTGCAGGGAACCGGACAGGGCCAGTCCTATTCGCTGACTCTCCAGGTTCTTATCCTGATGACGGCAATCACTTTCCTGCCGGCCATCGTACTGATGATGACTTCGTTCACTCGTATCGTGATCGTGCTGACCCTGCTCCGACAGGCGATTGGTGCGGGTACTTCGCCACCTAATCAGGTGCTGATCGGTCTGGCCCTGTTCCTTACTCTGTTCGTGATGGGGCCGGTGATTGATCGTATCAATACTGATGCAGTACAGCCTTATATGGCAGGTACTCTGGAAGGAACAGTTGCACTCGAAAAAGGGGTGGCGCCACTCAAATCCTTCATGCTGGAACAGACCCGCGAATCTGATATCGCGACCTTTGTACGCATTGCGGGACAGCAGGCCTATAACACACCCGAAGAAGTCCCCTTGCGCATTCTGGTACCGGCCTTTGTGACCAGTGAACTCAAGACTGCATTCCAAATCGGTTTCATGATCTTTATCCCGTTCGTGATCATCGACCTGGTGGTGGCCAGTGTACTGATGTCGATGGGCATGATGATGCTGTCACCGATGATGATCTCCCTGCCATTCAAGATCATGTTGTTTGTGCTGGTGGATGGATGGACGCTGGTAGTCAGTACCCTTGCATCAAGCTTTTACCGATAGGAATTGAGCCCATGACACCAGAAACAATCATGTCACTGGCGCGCCACGCTTTGCAGGTGACCTTGCTGCTGGCCATGCCATTGCTGTTATCGGCACTGATCATTGGTCTGGTGATAGGCATTTTCCAGGCGGCCACCCAGATCAATGAATCCACGCTGTCTTTTATTCCAAAACTGGTGGGTGTGGCTCTGGCGCTGTTGATTGCCGGTCCATGGATGTTGCAGCTGATTACCGGCTACACACGTGAATTATTCATGAGCATTCCCGGCATGCTGGGCTGATTGTCATGGTCAATGTTTCAGCCGCACAGTTTTCACTCTGGATCAGTACGTACTTCTGGCCATTCGTCCGCATTGCAGCGTGCCTGATGCTCGCGCCGGTATTCGGTTCAAAACTGATTCCGCATCGGGTGCGTCTGGTTGTTGCCGGGGCCCTTACTGTGCTGCTTGCTCCGCTGATTGCCGTACCTGCAAAGGTCGAGCTGTTTTCTTGTGGCAGTCTGGTTGTCACCTTGCAGGAGATGCTGATTGGTGCAGCGATGGGCTTTACCCTGCAGATCATTTTTGATGCAGTGGAGATGGCGGGTCAGTTGCTGGCTAACAGCATGGGTCTGTCTTTTGCCATGAGCGTTGATCCCTTGCACGGTACCAGTACACCCGTGCTGGGTCAGTTCTACACAATCATGGTGACGCTCACCTCTCTGGCACTGAATGGTCACCTGCTGTTGATTGAGTCGATTACCCAGAGTTTCAGCTTACTGCCCATCGGCATGACGGGCCTGGGACATGATGGTTTGTGGATGCTGGTTAATTTCGGCGGCACCCTGTTTTCAGGGGCCTTGATGCTGGCCTTGCCCGGGCTGGCGGCCATGTTGATTGTCAACTTCGGTTTCGGCGTCATGAGTCGCGCTGCACCTACCATGAATCTGTTTGCTGTGGGCTTCCCGGCTGCTCTTGCGCTCGGACTGATCGTTATATTGCTGGGGCTGTCATCGGTACAGAATGGTTTCATGCATCTGGTCGATGCAGCAATGATGATGATCACCTCGCTGGTCAGTAATCAGGGATAAAGGAACAAGGCGCATCACATGGCTGATCAACCAGACCAGGAAGAACGTACCGAACGTGCCACGCCCAAGCGCCTCGAGGAAGCGAGGCGCAAGGGTGAAGTACCACGTTCGAGGGACCTGAATGCCGCAGCAGTCACATTGTTCAGCTGTGTTGCCCTGTCCATGTGTGGCGAAAGAATGGTTTCCGGATTTGCAAACCTGATGCGTTCCAGTCTGTCACTCAAGTTTGCACCCGGCATGGATATCGAGACCATGCTGCCGGCTCTGGGGGACGCAGCTTTTGCCGGTTTTATGGTGGTAATGCCGGTGCTTGCAGCAGGATTCCTTGCGGCGGTGCTTGCTCCCATGACTTTGAGTGGCTGGAACTTCAGTACAGAAGCTTTGGCACCGAAATTCTCGCGGCTGAATCCCCTGGCGGGATTGCAGCGCATGGTATCTGCCAATGGACTGATTGAGTTGTGCAAGTCCATTCTCAAGTTTGTATTAGTTGCCGCCATCGCGATCAAAGTATTACGCAAGGATGCAGCTGATCTGCTTTCGATGGGTAACAACACCTTGTCCAGTTCTATCCAGACGGCGGGCCATCTATGTGTCAATGCACTATTGATGCTGGCTTGTGGCATGTTGCTGATTGCCGCGATTGATGTGCCCATTCAGCTGTGGCAGCACGCAAAACAGTTGCGTATGTCACGTGAGGAAATCAAGAAAGAAATGAAGGAGAGCGACGGTTCTCCTGAAGTCAAAGGCAAGATCCGTCGCATGCAACAGGATCTGGCCCGCAAGCGCATGATGGCTGATGTGCCCAAGGCGGATGTGATCATCACCAACCCGACGCACTTCGCCGTGGCATTGCGTTATGACGACCAGCGCAATCGTGCACCGATTGTCATTGCCAAGGGTACCGATCTGGTCGCTGCCCGTATCCGTGAGATCGCCACTGAAAACAAAGTACCTATTTTTGAAGCGCCGCCACTGGCGCGTGTGCTGTATCGCAGTGTGGATATCGGTCAGGAAATTCCTGCTTCGCTGTATACCGCAGTGGCACAGGTGCTGACCTATATCTTCCAGCTGCGTGCCTTCAATAAAGGCCAGTCAATCCGTCCGGAACGTCCTGTCATTGAAGTACAGGAATAACCAGATCATGTCGTCATTCAGCAGATAAGGCACATCATGAACGCTATCGCCACCTCCGCCAAGGCATTCTCCATTCAGGATCTGTTACGCAGTGGACTGGGTGTGCCGCTGGGTGTGCTGACCGTACTGGCGATGGTCATCGTTCCCATGCCGCCGTTTCTGCTGGATGTACTGTTTACATTCAACATTGCGCTGTCACTGGTGGTAGTGATGGCGGTGTTCTATGTGGCCCGTCCTCTTGAGTTTGGTGTGTTTCCCAGTGTTCTGCTGCTGGCAACCCTGCTGCGACTGGCGCTGAATGTCGCCTCAACCCGCGTGGTGCTGCTTAATGGGCATACAGGCGGCGGTGCAGCCGGCAAGGTGATCGAATCCTTTGGTGCATTTGTAATCGGCGGCAATTACACCGTAGGTCTGGTGGTGTTCATGATCCTGACCATCATCAACTTCATCGTAGTCACCAAGGGTTCCGGCCGAATTTCAGAAGTCAGTGCGCGGTTCACATTGGACGCGATGCCCGGCAAGCAGATGGCCATTGATGCTGACTTGAATGCCGGCCTGATTACTCAGGATGAAGCGCGCAAACGTCGTCAGGAAGTGCGCGAAGAAGCTGACTTCTTCGGTTCCATGGATGGTGCCAGCAAGTTTGTGAGAGGTGATGCTACTGCCGGCATCATGATTCTGTTCATCAACATGATTGGCGGTATTGCTATCGGCATGCTGGGACACGGTATGGATCTGTCGTCAGCAGCCAAGACCTATGTACTGCTGAGTATTGGTGATGGCCTTGTAGCACAGATTCCGGCACTGTTGCTGTCAACTGCCGTTGCTATCATCGTAACCCGCATGTCCAAGGCTCAGGACATGGGTGGCGAACTGGGTAAACAGCTGTTCGGAAATCCACGTGCTCTGATGGTGGCTGCTGCCTTGCTGGGCGTCATGGGTCTGGTGCCGGGCATGCCTAATTTTGCCTTCCTGCTGGGTGCCGCCATCTGTGGCGGTGTGGCATGGCGGATCAAGCATCGTCCTGCAGCACAATTGCTGGATGATAAGGAAGCCAAACCCGCACCTGCGCCTGTTGTTTCACCAGAGAATCGTGAACTGAGCTGGGATGATGTCCAGCCTGTAGACATGATCGGACTGGAAGTCGGATATCGACTGGTGCCGCTGGTTGACAAGACACAGGGCGGCGATCTGCTGGCGCGGATTCGCGGCATTCGTCGCAAGCTGTCTCAGGATCTGGGGTTCCTGGTGCACACCGTGCACATCCGTGACAACCTGGAACTGGCACCGAATGCCTATCGCATCAATCTGGCCGGTGTGCCGGTGGGTGAATCCACAATTTATCCAGATCGGGAAATGGCCATCAATCCGGGACGGGTGTTCGGCAAGCTTGCCGGAATAGAGACCCGTGATCCTGCCTTCGGCATGGAAGCGGTGTGGATCGAACCTGCGATGCGGGATCAGGCCCATTCGCTCGGCTATACCGTAGTGGATGCCAGTACCGTGATTGCTACGCATGTGAGTCACATCGTGCAACAGCACGCCCATGAATTGCTCGGTCATGAGGAAGTACAGAGTCTGCTCAACACGCTGGCCAAAATTGCGCCAAAACTTGTCGAAGATCTCATTCCAAAACAGCTGTCCCTGAGCGTTCTGGTACGGGTATTGCAACTACTGCTTCAAGAACGAGTTCCAATCAAAAATATGCGCACAATCGTCGAAACATTGGCGGAACACGCCAGCCGGACACAGGACCCACAGATATTACAGTCGGTGGTGCGCGTGGCGCTGGGTCGCCAGATCGTGCAGGACATTGCCGGCATGAATGAGGAATTGCCGGTATTTACGCTGGACTCAGACCTCGAACAGCTGTTGAGCAGCGCCATGAATGGCGCCGACAGCACCACCGCATTGGCCAATCCCGGGCTTGAACCCGGTCTGGCTGAACGATTGCAGCGTCGTTTGACGGAGAGTGCGCAGCGTCAAGAAACCGCCGGCAAGCCTGCGGTTCTGCTGGTGCCACCGCAGCTGCGAGTGGCGATGTCGCGATTTGTTCGCTCGGCAGTACCCAGTCTGCATGTTCTGGCCTGGAATGAAATTCCTGACAGTCGCAAGGTGCGGCTGATCGGCACGGTAGGACGGAATTGAAATTGAGCAAGTCCTTTATGACAACGATTGCAGTATGTGATCAGATCTGTTCCGGCATGCGTCCACGCAGCGGATTCATGGGTGGTTGCCCATGAAAATCCGTCACTACTATGCGAAAGACATGCGTCAGGCTTTAAAGCAGGTGCGTGAGGCACAGGGACCTGATGCCATCATCATGTCATCACGTCGTACCGATAATGGTGTTGAGGTGGTGGCTGCGGTGGATTTTGATTCGGAATCACCTGTGCAGACCGCAACTGCTGCCAGTTCTGATACTCATGGCTGGCTGACACAGCGCGAAGACACCCATTTCGCTGCACACTCTGATGCTGGTAATAACGCCGAGTTGAGTTCCGAGCTGGTTACGTTGCGCCGAATGCTTGAAACGCAGCTGGCCACGCTGGCATGGAATGATCTGAATCGACGTGCACCTTTGCAGACTGCGATGCTGAAAGAGCTGACCCAGCTGGGTTTTTCACATTCGCTGGTGCTGGATGTGGTGTCACAAATTCCTGCGCGTCTGGAATGGCAGGCGGCACAGCGCATGGCCCTGGCCATGATTGCAAAGCAGATCCGTGTTGATGAGCAGCGCTGGCTGGATAACGGCGGCATGGTGGCGTTTGTAGGGCCAACCGGTGTCGGTAAGAGCAGCCTGATTGCCAAGCTGGCAGCGCGCTGGGTATTGCAGAACGGTGCGGCGAATATGGTGATGATTTCAACCGACACGGTGCGTATCGGTGCGCATGACCAGATACAGAATCTGGGACGCCTGCTGGGTGTGCCGACCTACTGTCTGGACCGTATTGCGGATCTGCCTGCTGTACTGAACAACCTGAGTGCCGGTGATCATGCTTCGCAACGCAGATTGATACTGATTGATACCGCTGGTCTCAGTCAGCGGGACGAGCGTCTGGTGACTGAATTCAAGTCACTGTCCGCAGCGCACTCACAGCTGGAAGTTTCGCTGGTGATTTCAGCGAGTACTCAGGCCGGATCGCTGGAAGAAACTTTCCACGGTTTTGCCGTGCTGAATCCAAAGTCATGTGTACTTACCAAGCTGGATGAGGCCACCAGTCTGGGTGGTTCGATATCAGTACTGGTGAAGCATGGGTTGCCACTGGCTTATACCAGTGAAGGTCAATCCATCCCTGAAGATCTGTTGCCGGCCCGTGCACATCGTCTGATCGCACGGGCTGTCGAGCTGGCACGACGCAGTGGTGCCAACACGGACGCTGAACTATTAACAATGAGATTTGGAGGAGTGGCGCATGCCCTTGCCTAGACGCATCAACAATAAGACAGAACAGCGTTCATTGCTGCCCGGGCCGGTTCAGGTAATTGCTGTCACGGGTGGCAAGGGTGGTGTCGGCAAGACAACCGTCGCTATCAATCTTGCCAGCGCCATGAGCGCATCCGGCAAGCGGGTATTGTTGCTCGATGGTGATCTGGGGCTGGCAAATGTCGATGTGCTGCTTGGCCTGACGCCGAAGAATACCCTTGCACAGGTTATCGACGGAACTTGTTCACTTGAAGAGGCGGTTGTCGAAGCGGAGTCAGGTTTTCATGTGGTACCGGGTGCATCAGGTATTGCCCGACTGGCCAATATGTCTGCACAGGAACATCTGCATATCGTGCAGGCATTCAGCAATCTGGCCAGAAGACTGGATGTGATGATCGTCGATACCTCAGCGGGCATCGCGCACAGCGTGATTCAGTTTTCCCAGGCGGCACAGTCTGTACTGGTTGTTGTATGCGATGAACCGGCTTCAATTACTGATGCTTACGCGCTGATCAAAGTGCTCAGCCGCCAGCATGGTGTGCGTACCTTCCAGGTGTTGAGTAATCAGTGCAGTAAACCGGGCGATGGCCTGAGTCTGTTCAAGAAACTGGAGCGGGTTACCAATCGCTTTCTGGATGTGGTTCTCGAATATGCCGGTGAAGTTCCGGAAGACCGTCAGCTGAAACGTGCGATCCGTGAGCAACGCCCGGTGATTGATGCGTATCCGGTGAGTCCTGCGGCGCAGGCATTCAAGAAGCTGGCGCTTCAAGCAGATAAATGGCCCATTCCGGAGGGGCCGCGTGGCAATCTGGAGTTTTTTGTTGAACGTCTGGTCAGGCGGCCTGCTGTACATCTTGAGGTGGTGCGATGAACGGAGTAACTGCATATGCGGCCTGCCTGCCTGCGCAGAGTACAGATGCACTGGTTCGTCGACACGCCGAACTGGTCAAGCGTATTGCCTACCATCTTGCAGGCAGGTTGCCGGCTTCAGTGGAAGTAGCCGATCTGATTCAGTCCGGTATGCTGGGCTTGCTGGAAGCAGCAGGCAACTACAGTCCTGACCGTGGTGCCAGTTTTGAAACTTATGCGGGTATCCGCATTCGAGGCGCGATGCTGGATGCCTTGCGGAAACTGGACTGGGCGCCACGTTCAGTACATCGCAAAGCGCGTGCAGCTGCCAATGCAGTACGCGAGCTGGAAGGTGAGACGGGGCGTGAAGCTCAGGACACCGAGATCGCGGCCCGCATGGGCGTATCTCTGGATGAATACTTCAAGGTTGTGCAGGACGCAACCAGCTGCCATCTGGTCAGTTTGAATGAAACTGCGGGTGATGAAGAATCACCGCTGACTCGCATGACTGATGAAAAGGCTGATCCATTCCGTGAGATTGTCGATGCGGATTTCCGCAAGGCACTGGCTCTGGCGATTGAAGATCTGCCAGAGCGGGAAAAACTGGTCATGTCTCTTTATTACGATGAAGAACTGAACCTCAAGGAAATTGGTGCCGTACTGAAAGTGACTGAATCGCGTGTATGTCAGTTACATGGTCAGGCATTGGTGCGTCTGAAGGCCCGTCTTGCGGACTGGCGGGATCGTCGTGAATTCAGTGAACGGGAAGAGCAGAAGCAGGACAAGACGAAGCGAGCTGGCCGTCAGGTTCTGGCCCGGGCGTAAGCGAGTTGCATCGTAGCTATTAGCTTGATGGTGCCTTGTCTGGTTGAAACATTGAGCTGATCGGGCTGCTGCGCGGACTGACTAATTCACTGGGACTGGTTCTGTATGTGAACCAACCCACAAAAATGCGGCATTTCCAGGCTGGATTGTCTGAGCAGAATGCGCGCAAGTTTTGCCTGCGCTGGACGATAAATAGTCCACGATGGCAAAACCAAGCAGTAAATTCGATGTTCTGAGCATCGCCGGCCTGATGCTGGCCGTGGCTTCCCTGCTGGTGGGTGCAGTACTCAAGGGCGCAGGTATAACTGCGTTGCTGTCCGGCGCGGCATTCACAATAGTAGTGCTGGGCACCATTGCTGCAATCTGTGTACAGACTCCCTGGCTGGTGATGATGCATGCCCTGCAGATGGCGCGCTGGATCATCCAGCCTCCGCAGAACCGGCAGCAGGAACATCTTCGACGATTCATTGAATGGAGTGCCATTGCCCGCAAGCAGGGATTGCTGGGACTGGAAGCCATGCTGCGCAGTGTCAATGATCCATTCCTGCGAAAAGGATTGCAGCTGGTCGTGGACGGCGGCGAGCCGGAAGATATCCGCAACATCATGGAAGTCGAAATGGATTTTCGTGAACATGCCGATCTGCGTGCAGCGCGCGTCTATGAAGGCATGGGTGTCTACGCGCCAACGCTGGGAATTATCGGTGCTGTACTGGGCCTGATCGCAGTGATGCAGAATCTGGCCGATCCCAGCAAGCTGGGCAAGGGCATCGCAGCCGCTTTTACAGCCACAATCTACGGCATTGGTCTGGCCAATCTTTTTTTCCTGCCCATGGCTAACAAGCTGAAGCAGGTCATTCAGTCAGAAAGCAAGCAACGGGCGATGATTATCGAAGGACTGATTGCGATTGCGCAGGGCGAAAACCCCCGCACACTGGAAACCCGGCTGCGCGGTTATCTGGAATAAGGCCATGTCGCGCCGCAAACGTAAGGAAGAACATTTAAACCATGAAGCATGGGCCATTCCCTATGGGGATCTGATTACCCTGTTGCTGGCATTCTTTGTTGTGATGTATTCCATCTCCAACGTCAATGTCGGCAAGTATCGTGTGCTGGCTGATTCGCTGGATTCGGCATTCAATGGAGCACCACGCAGTATTGCTCCGGTACAGGCCGGCGCTGAAGCGCCCCGCAGCGGCAGCAATGAAGCCATTGAGAAAAATGGATTGCTGATAGGAGAGCATAAGAGCCAGTTACAGGCTGAAATTGCGCAGGATCCGGCCAGGCTGAGCGTGATGGATGAAGTGATCGGCAATGTGGAAAATACCATGGCTGATGTAATCACTGATCAGTCGTTGAAAGTCCGCAGAAAAGATTATGGAGTGGAAATCGAGCTGAGTTCGGATGTGCTGTTTCCAAGCGGTTCGTCGCTGCTGTCAGGTAACGCCATTGGTATATTGCAGCGTCTGGCAACGACATTAAAACCACTGCCATATCCCATCCGGGTGGAAGGGCATACTGACAATGTGCCGATCAATACAGCGGCCTTTCCTTCCAACTGGGAATTGTCATCAGCACGGGCGGCCAGCGTGGTGCATCTGTTCATGGAGCGTGGCGTTGATGCAACACATTTATCCGTGGTGGGACTGGGTGAGTTCAGGCCGATAGCAGAAAATCGTACCGCGCAAGGTCGCAACCGGAACCGGCGTGTCATGATTGTGATTCTCAATAATGGGCTTCAGGCTGAAAATGCAAATGAAGCCGAAAAGGGGACAGCTCCTGACGGCTCGCCAGCCATCAACGGAGAGGCTCTTGCTGATCCTGCAAATCAACCAGGCATTTAATCTGTCACCTGAAGTGTGAGTTCGTTCACGACTTCTTACTCGCCACTCAGTTCGGCCATATTTATGGCATGGAAGCTGCTCCTGAATCTGTAGATCAATCATGCAGTCAATAAACTGACAGCGCATGGCGAATATGCATAACCATTTTCTGGAGAGAGTTCATGAGCCTGTCGATACTGGAATTCGGCTCAATTATCATTACCTTGCTGATTGCGATCGGCATCGGTGTGGCATTGATGCGGATGCACGCGCGCCAGTGGCGCAGTCAGCAGCAGGATGTGCAGCGTTTGTTTGAACAGCTGGATCTGGTGCGAACCGATCTGATCATGTTGTCAGAGGAGTTCACCAGTGCAGCACCCAGTGCCGGTGCAAGCCATGTTCAGGTTGCAACACCGCTGTCTGAGCCGGGTCGTACGCCACAGATCAATGCTTCAGCACCACGTGCCTATGAAATGGCTGCCCGTCTTGCGCGTGGTGGGGCCAGTTGTGAAGAGCTGATGCATGCATGTGGCTTGTCACGTCATGAAGCGACCCTGCTGTTGCGTCTGAATGCTCAGCCATCGGCAGGCAAGCCGGCAGCTAAATTGACAGGCCGTGACCAGTCGCGACCACGATTGTCAGTGGCCGGTTAATTCAGACAAATACACTCGCTTATCAATCCCTTCATGATGACTGGCTGGTGCTCCAGACAAACGCCAGTACCTGAGCGGCTGCCTGATAAAGTTCCACAGGGATTTCCGGGCTCAGTGACCCTCTTGCCAGTCGGGTAGTCAGTTCGGTGTCAATCGCATGTTCCATGCCCTGTTGCCGGGCGAATGCCATGATGCGCTGTGTCAGCGGTGTGTCATCAAATGACTCTGCTGTTGCACTTTCCTTTCTGGTGTAGTGCAGCGCGATCATCTGGCCATCGATTGGGTGATCAGGTGAATTCATGCTTGCAGGTCCAGTAGATGATTCAGCGGTGATCCTTCAGGATCGACTGGTGCACCATGCAGGCAGACGATACGGCTGATGACCAGGCCCACTCGCTTCAGTGCAGATGTCAGCTTTTTAAGGCTCTGGTTCAACTGGTTGACCAGTGTGGCTGATTCGGAACGCAGCTGGATATTCAGGTTTTTTCCCTGTAGCAGAATCAGCGCATGCAACTGGCCTGCTGAACCCAGGTCGAGCGCCATTTCCAGTCGCCACATGGCGCTGACATTGTTTGCATTACCTGAATCGCGGCTGATTTTAAGACGCAACAGTTCCGGGTGACTGTTACGCAGGAATGGCAGTTCGATCAGCCAGCTCAGCAAGCCCTGTTGGGTAATCTGATCATTCAGTAACTGGTTTGAATTAATGCGTGCCAGATTGCCTTCGACTTGCTGCTGAAGTTCCGAGAGCTTTTCTGCAGTCACATCCAGCATCGCCATGCTGGCAGGGCCGGTATTCATTGCAGTCAGTGTTGCCGTTAATGACGGCAGGGGACCGGGCGGCAGATAGGCATGCACTGCTTCAAGTTGCATTCCATTCAAAAGCTGTTTGAGTTGTAACAGATTGGCCTTGTAGTCCTGTCTCAGTTCATTCGGATTTTGACCCGCCAGAAGCGATTCCAAGAAAGTACCCGAGTGCTGTAATGCAAGCTGTATCTGCTCTGCATCCTGCAACACATGAAAGTCGGGCAGCGTCTGCCATAGCTGCAGAATACCTTGCTGTATGGGCTTTGGCAGTGACTGCAACTGCTCAGGTGACCGCATCAGCCAGCCAAGATTGGCCAGTAAAGGCGCAGGTGACACTTGTCGCGGCAGAAACCGGCGTAATGCCTCAAGGTTTGAATCAGAGGATTCAGCGGCATCCACGGTTTCCATCGCAAGCAACGGAGTGGTGCCCGTTATTTTCAGCTTGAGTTTTTCACCCTCCAGCGGTCCCGGGTTATGATTTGAAGCAAGCCGGGCGGGCAGACGTTGTTGCCCGATCTGCAGCCACAATTGACCGCTGGCCACGTCGCGTACTGCAGTGGCTTCCAGAATGGCGCCCACCTGCCATAAAGGCCGTGACTGGGTCTGTACGGCCGGGCGGGAATCATTCATCGACAATATGTCGAGTCGCATAACAGTTACTGTCCCTGCCGGGAAAAGCTCTCTAGGTTGAGTTGACATATTTCTTATCGGCATATGCAGTGCCTTACTTGAATTTGTCATCGCTCAGGCTCAAGTCGGCAAATCTGATGCCGATAGAAGCAGGGAAGCAGGCATCTGGCCTGACTGCCCTTATTCAATTTGTGTGATCCAGCGCATGCATGGACTGATTTGCGCGTGGCTTGAGGTATAGAACAATGACTGCAGCAGCCAATTCCATCGCCAGTGAACGTAGCTTCATTGTAGAGAAAGAAGAAACAGGCAAAGCCGGAGCAGCCAGTGCGCCGAGCCCTTCCTCTGCTGTGGCTTTCCAGTTCGTTGCTGATCTGGCTGCGGAAGTTTCCGAAGGCCGCGTTGAATTGCCTTCATTTCCTGATGTGGCCAATCAGGTGCGCAAGGTGCTGTCGAATGAAAATGTGTCGCCTGAACAGATTGCGCGTGTGGTCGGGTCTGATGCAGATCTGGCGGCACGTGTGATGATGCTGGCCAATTCCGCAGCACTGAATCCCGCTGGCAAGACTGTGTCGGAACTCAAGAGCGCGGTAAGCCGCATCGGGCACAACAATGTGCGCACGGCTGCCATGGCATTTGCCCTGGCCAAACTGCGGTATTCCGAAGAATTGCGTCCGATCAAGCAACAGCTTGAAATACTCTGGGGCGATGCGACCCTGGTGGCCATGCTGTCACATCTGGTTGCCAAACAAAGTACCGGCATTAATGCCGATGAAGCCCTGCTGGCAGGGTTGCTGCACAACGTCGGCAAGATTTACATCCTGGCTCGCGCCCATAAATATCCGGATCTGTTTACTGATGCTGTGGCGATCAATTCTGTCATCAGCGACTGGCAGACCAATGTAGGCAAGGCTGTGGTGGAGAATTGGGAGTTTGCCTCGAATATTGCTGAGGCTGTCGGCGGCCAGATGGATTTTGATCAGGTGAAGGGTTATCCCGACCTGACAGATGTGCTGAGCCTTGCGGTATTACTGTCCAGCTATGTTGATCAGCACGGCAACAGCAAGCAGGGAGAGGGGCAGGAAATCGATTTTGAACTGAACATGCAGGGTGTGCGCGCCTGCGGCCGGCTCGGATTCAATAACCAGAAATTTAACCAGGTTCTGGCTGATTGCCGCGAAGAAATGGCGGCTTTGCGTGCGGCCCTTGGCGGCTGAGCAAATCAGCCACTGCGCAGACAAGGGGTGAAGCAGATTTAGTCCGCAAATCCGGACTACAAGTGCATGAACATTGGGTATCCTTGCGGCTTTGCCGGAACCGGCCAAGCCGCATTGATAGCTGCCATGCAAGAACAGTACGAACCGTCCATCATCGAACCCGCCGCCCAGCAATACTGGGATCAGAATCAGGCGTTCGCAGCCCGTGAAGAAACGGGCGCTCACCAGCCCGGTCAGGAAAAATACTACTGCCTGTCGATGTTCCCCTATCCCAGCGGACGGCTGCACATGGGGCATGTGCGCAATTACACCATTGGCGATGTCCTGTCGCGTTTCATGCGCATGCAGGGCAGGAATGTCTTGCAGCCCATGGGCTGGGATGCCTTTGGTCTGCCTGCTGAAAATGCAGCGATGATCAATGGCGTACCGCCGGCCAAGTGGACCTACGACAATATCACGTACATGAAAAAGCAGTTGCAGTCACTGGGACTTGCGATTGACTGGCAACGTGAAGTGGCCACATGCAGGCCGGAGTACTATCGCTGGAATCAATGGTTCTTCCTGCGCATGCTCGAAGCGGGCGTGGCCTACAAGAAAACCGGTACGGTCAACTGGGATCCCATTGATCAGACCGTGCTGGCGAATGAGCAGGTTGTCGATGGTCGCGGCTGGCGCACCGGTGCACTGGTCGAGAAGCGCGAAATCCCCATGTACTACCTGCGTATCACGCAGTATGCAGATGATCTGTTGCAGGCACTGGATACCTTGCCGGGCTGGCCCGAGCGCGTGCGTGCCATGCAGGCGAACTGGATCGGCAAGAGTGTCGGTGTGCGGTTTGCCTTCACTCATGACATCAGGAACAGTGATGGCACACTGATTGGCGACGGCAGGATGTGGGTGTTTACCACCCGCGCCGACACCATCATGGGGGTGACTTTCTGTGCCGTGGCTGCCGAACATCCGCTGGCCACACACGCTGCACAGAATAATCCGGCACTTGCCGCTTTCATCGAAGAGTGCAAACAGGGCACTTCACAGGAAGCCGAACTGGCGCAGATGGAAAAGAAGGGTATGCCGACCGGTCTGTTCGTCACCCATCCGCTGACGAATGAAAAAGTTCCAGTATGGGTGGGCAACTATGTGCTCATGGGTTATGGCGAAGGCGCGGTGATGGCGGTGCCGGCACATGATGAGCGTGATTTTGAGTTTGCTAACAAGTATGGCTTGCCAATCAAGCAGGTGATTGCAATTGCTGATGCTGAAGACTTCACTACAAGCCGCTGGCAGGAATGGTATGGCGACAAACTGCAGGGCAGGTGCGTGCACTCCGGCAAGTACGATGGTTTGAATTACCAGCAAGCCATTGACGCAATTGCAGCCGACCTCAAAGCTCTGGACCTGGGCGACAAACAGACTCAGTGGCGTCTGCGCGACTGGGGTATTTCACGGCAGCGTTACTGGGGCTGCCCGATTCCCATCATTCATTGTCCGGCCTGTGGCGATGTGCCGGTGCCGGATGATCAGCTGCCGGTGGTGTTGCCGGAAGACAAGGTGCCGGATGGCAGTGGCAACCCGCTGGGCAAGGACTCTGCTTTCTATCACTGCAAGTGTCCGAAATGTGGCGGTGATGCGCGCCGCGAAACTGACACCATGGATACCTTTGTGGATTCTTCCTGGTATTTCCTGCGCTATGCCTGTGCTGACAATGGCAAATCGATGGTTGATGCACGGGTGAACTACTGGTTGCCGGTGGATCAGTACATCGGTGGTATCGAGCACGCGATTCTGCACCTGCTGTATTCACGGTTCTGGACGCGCGTGATGCGTGACCTGAAACTCGTTGATGTGGCCGAGCCTTTCACCAACCTGCTGACTCAGGGCATGGTGCTGAATGAAATCTATTTCCGCAAACCTGCGGCAGGTCGTATCCAGTATTTCAACCCGACCGAGATTGACTGGCAGAGTGATGACAGGGGGCAACGAACCAATCCGACCTTGAAGGCCGATGGGCAACCCGTCGAATTCGGCGGCATCGGTACCATGTCCAAGTCCAAGAACAATGGCGTGGATCCGCAGAAACTGGTTGAGGAATTCGGTGCAGACACAGCGCGTCTGTTCACCATGTTTGCCGCACCACCGGAGCAGACGCTTGAATGGTCCGATGAAGGTGTGCAGGGTGCGCATCGCTTCATGAAGCGCTTGTGGCGAGCCGTGTATGAACATGTCCGGCTCGGTCAGGTTTCAGACGCTTTGAATGCGGCTGAACTGAGCGTCGCACAGAAAGATCTACGCCGTGCCGTGCATCAGACGCTGGCCAAGGTGACGGATGATATTCAGCGGCGGCGTGTTTTCAATACGGCCATTGCTGCCGTGATGGAACTCATGAACACACTGGCGAAGTTCAACGACAGCAGCCCGCAGGGTCGTGCTGTGGTGCAGGAGGCCCTTGAGCAGATCGTACTGATGCTGTCACCCATCGTGCCGCATGTGTGTCACACCCTGTGGCATGAACTGGGACATCAAGAAGCAATCATTGATCATCCATGGCCGAAGCCTGATCCGGCTGCCCTGCAACAGGACACAATCGAAGTGGTGGTGCAGGTCAACGGTAAATTGCGCAGCCGGATAGCCATTGCGGCCAAAGCCAGTGAGGCTGATGCACGCGCTGCTGCGCTGGCCGATGAGAATGTCATTCGCTGGGTGGAAGACAAGCCGGTGCGCAAGTTCATCTATGTGCCCGGCAAGCTCATCAACGTGGTTGTGTAGCTGTGAGCAGGCAAGGCATGCGCAAGTGGATCGGATTTGTGGCGCTGGCCATGCTACTGGGTGGCTGTGGCTGGCAATTGCAGACGGTACGGCCGATGCCGGCGGTGCTGTTGCCGGTTTATCTTGATCTGAGCGACACGCAATCCCTGTTTGCACGCAGTCTGCGCGAATCGCTGCGCACCGGAAAAATTCAGACCACGCTGGATCGGGCCAGTGCCGGCTCAATCCTGCAGGTCAGTCATGATCAGAGCGGCCGGGAGGTGACCTCGGTGTCTGCCCTGAATCAGCCCCAGCAATACCAGATTTATTATCGCGCTGAATATCGCTTCGATCGTCATGACAAAATCGCACAGGAATCGGCCGGTGCTGCACCTGTCACCCTGATACCGACGCAACTGCTTAATGTCAGTCGAACTATGAGTTATGACAGCACACTGGTACTGGCGAAGGAACGTGAGCAAAGAGCCGTGGAGGAATTGCTGGCGAAGGAATTGACGCAACAGGTACTGCGTCACTTGAATAGCGTTTCAGTGGCGGTAAGCTCAGGACAGTGAAAGGATAGTGAAGTGGATCAGCGTATAAATTTCCTTTTGCAGGTGACCGGATCAGTCCATGTTTAATGACAAATTCAAGGAACTCGGTAAAAAATGCCTTGAGCGAACTCAGGAAGAGATCGCTTTGATGCACCAGGTTATCGGCAGAGCCAGAAACGGCGATGCTACTGCATTGACTGACGCCGGCGTAATTGCGCATCGCGTCTGTGGCGGGTGCGCCATGCTTGGCTTTCTTGATCTGAGCAAGGTGGCCGGCAGGCTGGAAACCACATTCAAGGAGATCGGGCCTGCGCCAGATGCAGAAGGCTGGTCTGTGATAGATATTCTGATGCAGCAATTTGAATCTGCATTGCAGGATGCAAAAAGTAATCAGAACTGATGTCTGATGTGATTTCCTCCCTGTCTGCTGCCGATGTGCAGACCAAAGCAGTCATGCAGGTGGAGGATGCCGACGCGCAACAGATCAGCGCATTGCTGTTGCGTTTCGGGCTGCTGATGAAAATGGTCGATCCAGCACACACCATTCCCGGTTCATACTGGGGTGAAAGCGAAGCAGGATTGATCGGCAATCATATTTATTGCCGTCCTGATACACCGTTGCAGTCACTACTGCACGAGGCCTGTCACTTCATCTGCATGGATACAGAAAGACGTTCAGTCCTGAACAGGGATGCAGGCGGTGACTTCGATGAAGAGAATGCAGTGTGCTATCTGCAAATTATTCTGTCTGACAGAATAAGTGATTTCGGACGCGATCGTATGCTGACTGATATGGATGCTTGGGGCTATACCTTCCGACTCGGTTCGTCGCGCGCCTGGTTTGAACAGGAGGCAGATGAAGCAAAGCAGTGGTTACAGCGTGAAGGCGTATTGAGTTCAGAGAGTCAATTGACCTGGGTATGCCGGGAATAGCCTCGGGATATTACTTTCTGTAAGTCCATTTTTATTTCTGTTTGCAAATTTCCTTCACGGCTGTGCCGCTTGATTCCAGAGCCACAAACAGCTCTGGCTGAAAGATATCAATTTTCGCTATTGACGTTTGCTGCAACGTGCCCAGTGTTTCCTCGAACCAAGACCAGCCGCCGCGCCAAGCAGCAACACCAGTTCCACTGGATTCGTCGCACCACTACCGCCCATGACCTTGGGTGGTGCTGTCGATGTTAACGGAGGCACGGTTGCGGTGGGTAACGACGAGGCGCTGTTTCCTGTCGGATTCCAAGCCGGGATGGCAGGAGTCGCTTCAACGGTTACGGTATCTTCCTTGATGGATGCTACAAAGCTGGTGAATCTTGTATCAAGGTTCGTTATCAGATCATCCGTTGCCTGACTGAAGCCCGCAGTACTGCGCTCACGCATGGCTTGAGTAAGTCCCATCAAAGTCGAACTACCTTTGATGCTGCTTTGTCCCACAGCGTGAAACAGCATGGTTCGTGATGGAATGTCGTATATGACAGCATCCATCATCGTACGGGTTTCGTTTTTCTCGCCTTTGACTATATACGCACCGGCACCGTACGTCACCCAATAGGTCAGTGACAGGCCGCCGGACTCGGAGAACTGCACCTGGTCGTAGGACAGCAGTACAATCTGATTAATGCGAAAGCTGGCGCGTAACCTGTCGAGTTCATCAAAGCCGCCTTTCGGATTGATGTAATTTCCGGGAATGATTTCGATCGATTCGATGCCTTTACGTGTGGCGAATTTCGTTGCCAGTCGTTGCAGCAGTTCCTGTTTCTGGTTTTCCGTGAAGGTTTCTCTGGTCGTAGAGCCGGTGGGTGCAAAGGCAAGGCCTACACGAACCGGTGTCTGTATTTTGACTGCCGTTGCGGCACGCGCTTCGGTGCCTGCTGAGTAGAGATATTCGAGCGCATTGCTGCGCTGGCTCAGCTGCTGGTTGACGCAGCCGAGGCATGAAGCGGCTACAACACCAAGTAAAAGGATGCGGATGTTCATGGGCGACAAGTGTTGTCTGGTCGCCTATGCAGGTACATTCGGTCTATTACCTATTGATTACGTGATCGTAAGTAGAGAGCGAGATTTTTAATGTCTAGTGATGATTCGTTTGAGTGTTGAAGATTCTGGTATCTCTGATGTGGCGGGCTTATGCTTGCACTTCAAGTTTGTTTTTACCATACAGGAGGAGCTATGGGATTTCTCGATGGTATTTTAGGTGGTGTTGTAGGTGCTGAGCTCACCTCGCTGGTGAGCGGGGTGATTGAGCGTCATGGCGGTGTGTCCGGACTGGTTGCGCAATTCGAGCAGCAAGGACTTGGGCATGTTGTTCAATCATGGGTGGGCACAGGTGCCAATCTGCCGGTGAATGCGGATCAGATTCACCAGGTGCTGGGTAGCACTACCGTTACTCAATTGGCAGCCAAATTCGGGCTCAATCCACAGGATCTTGCACAGAAGCTTGCGCAGATATTGCCTCAGGCGGTGGACAAGATGACGCCTGGTGGCGCCATCCCCAATAGTTGAGCAAGGCCTGCATGATTGCACTGGAGTGGCACGATGCTGCTTCGGTGCGATTAATTGCTATTGCCTATATTCATCTCGTTACTATCTGAATCCATCCGTCGCACCAATCAACGCATCGGTATTGCCCGGTTCATAGGCTGAATGACCTGCATCTGGCGTGACATGAAACTGTGCTTCCGGCCATCGCTGATGTAATTCCCAGGCACTTTGCATGGGACAGACTACATCGTAACGACCCTGTACGATCACGCCGGGGATATGACGGATACGATTCATGTTTTTCAACAGATGGTCTTCGCTGTCAAAGAATCCCTTGTTGATGAAATAGTGGCACTCGATGCGCGATACGGCGATGGCGAAGTCAGGTTCTCCCCAGTTGTTGATATTGGCTTCGTTGGCTATCAGGAAGCTGGTTGCAGCTTCCCAGATGGCCCAGGCTTTAGCTGCGGCCAGTTGTTCGTTGTAATTACTGCTGGTCAGGCGTGTATAAAAGGCACCGATCAGGTCGTGCCGCTCTTCTTCTGGGATGGCCGCAACATATTGCGCGTATCGGTCCGGGTAGAGTGCGCTCGCTCCTTGTTGATAGAACCATTGCAGCTCCCAATGGCGTAGCAGGAATATACCGCGCAATACCATTTCTGAGACTCGCTCAGGATGCGTCTGTGCATATGCCAGTGCCAGTGTGGAGCCCCATGAACCGCCGAACACCAGCCACTTATCGATCTGCAAATGAGTACGCAATGCCTCCATGTCACTGACCAGATGCCAGGTAGTGTTGTCCTCAAGACTCGCCACAGGGCGACTACGGCCGCAGCCACGCTGATCAAACACAATGATGCGATACGCCTGTGGATCAAAGAAGCGACGTGATTGCGTGCCCGCTCCGGCACCTGGTCCACCATGGACGAACAGGGCGGGCTTGCCGTTGGGATTACCGCTTTGCTCCCAGTAGATTTCGTGAACTGGGGAAACGCGCAGATAGCCGGATTCGTAAGGTTCAATCGCGGGGTAAAGCGTACGTAAAGGGCTGGGCATGGTGATTTGTTGTCAATCGCTAAGGGTGCTGCCTAGTGTAGCGATGAAAGCAGGCGGGTGAGGCGTGGTATGCGCCGGTCACGACCGGTATGATGAGCGTCTGATCATTCCGGTCGTGCGATGAAATTCAATTCCGACAATCTCTCTGCACAAATCAAGCGGGGTTTGCCTACCATCTGTCTGATGACGGGTGACGAGCCGCTGCTGCTCGGCGAGGCATGCGACGCTGTACGTGCTGCTGCGCGAGAACGTGGCTTCAGCGAACGGCAGGTCTTCCATGTCGAGCGTGGTTTTGACTGGCAGGAGTTGCGCGCCTCGACACAGGCAATGTCCCTGTTCGCCGAGCAACGGCTGATTGAAGTGCGACTGGGCGGCACCGGACCCGGTAATGAGGGCAGCGAAGTGCTGACCGACCTTGCCGCACAGGGGGTGCCTGACATTCTGCTCATGGTGATTGCAGACAAGCTCGATCCCCGTTCCCTGTCCACCAAGTGGGTGTCGTCAATTGAGAAGCATGGCTGGGTGGTGCAGGTCTGGCCGGTTGACATGGTGCAGTTGCCTGCCTGGATTGAGCGTCGTCTGCAGCGTGCGGGTTTGCCGGCCGAGTCAGGCGTGGCTGCGCTGATTGCCGAACGGGTGGAAGGCAATCTGCTTGCCGCTCAACAGGAAATCGACAAGCTGGCGTTGCTGTATACGGCAACGACTCTCACGGTCGAGAACATCATGGATGCAGTGGCCGACAGCGCACGCTATGACGTGTTGCAGCTGGGCATCGCAGCCATGCAGGGTCAGGCATCGCGCGCCCTGCACATTCTTGAAGGTCTTAAGGAAGAAGGCATAGCCAGCACCCTGATACTGTGGGGGCTGCATAAAGACCTGCAGGCATTGTCGCGCGCTGCATTCGGCATCAGTCGTGGTCAGACCGTGGATGCCGCGATACAGGCCTCGGGCGCTTGGCGGCCCCGTCACGCAGCCATGAAGCAGGCGCTGTCACGTCTGAAACTGACGCCGCTGCGTGCCATGCTGGTGGATGCAGCGCAGGCGGATGCGGCGATCAAAGGCGCAATTCGACGCGATCCGTGGCTTGAGCTGCGCGGACTGGTGGCGCGTTTGTCAGGGGTGCGGCTGGCGCGGCCCCGGCTGGCCTGAGTGCACTGGCTTGAGTTTTCAGGGGCCGGATCACAAATGTTAGCGACACGGGCTCGCTAGTTTTCTTACACTAGGCGCTTTCGTCTTTTTGATAACAGGACTCAATGCACCCGATTGGAATATTTGGCGGCACTTTTGACCCGATTCACTATGGTCACCTGCGCAGCGCATTTGAATTGTTGCAAGCCCTGCGCCTGAGCGAAGTGCGATTCATGCCGGCCGGTGATCCGCCGCATCGTGACGTCACTATCGCCAGCCCGGAACAGCGTCTGAAAATGGTCAGGGCAGCCATCGGTCAGCAGCCCGGCTTCAATGTAGATGATCGTGAACTGCGGCGTGCCGGCCCTTCCTATTCCGTGGATACGCTGGCCGAATTGCGTGCAGAGATGCCCGATCGTTCGCTATGTCTGATCCTGGGAATGGACGCCTTCCTCGGTTTGCCCAAGTGGCATCGCTGGCAGGACATACTCAAGCTGGCGCATCTGGTGGTGGCGCATCGTCCGGGCTGGCGCGCGCCGACCATGGGACCATTGGGCGAGTTGCTGGTGGATGGCGGTACCGGTCGTGTCGATGATCTGCATGAAGCCAAGGCCGGTCGCATCTTTATTCATGCGGTGACGCAGCTGGAAATTTCTTCCACTGAAGTACGTAATCTGATTGCCTCAGGCCGTGATCCGCGTTACCTGATGCCCGATGCAGTGCGCGATCTGATTCAGCAATCCGCGTGCTATACACGCACTAAATAATTCGCACACAACTGGTATTACACCGAGGACAGCATGGCGACTGCCAAGAAGAAATCCACCAAGACAAAACAGGTAACCAGACCGCGTGCTGCTAAAAAGTCAGCAGCAAAGACAGCGGGGAAAAAGGCGGTCAAAAAAGCAGTTCGCAAGGTGCCTGCCAAAAAATCCGCAGCCAAAAAGGTCGCTACCCGCCGTGCAGCCGTACAGCGCCCCGCCAGTGCCAAAACGCCATTGGTGAAAGTAGTAGAGGCCGCACTGGCCGACATGAAGGCAGTTAATGTTACCGTGCTGGATGTGCGTGGTCTGACTGATGTAGCAGACACCATGATCATTGCCAGCGGAAATTCGGACCGGCATGTGAAGTCAATTGCCGAGCGCGTTGTGCAGGACGCGAAGAAGGCCGGCTTTCGTGCCATGGGTACGGAAGGCGAGCGTGATGGTGAGTGGGCTCTGGTCGATCTGACCGATGTCATTGTGCATGTCATGCTGCCCCGTGTGCGCGAGTTCTACCGGCTGGAAAGTTTGTGGGATGTCAGTGCCACACGCCCCGACGGCACCAAAGCGTAGTAACAGTGTCTCTGTGCAGTAAATGCATGAGAGACGGGAACTGGCTGATTCATGAATCTTCGCCTGATCGCCGCCGGTACACGTATGCCTGCCTGGGTGGACGCGGGTTATGATGACTATGCAAAACGACTGGGACCGGATTACAGACTGGAGCTGGTAGAAATCCCGTTAGGCCAGCGTAGTGGTGGCGACACAGTACGTGCCACTGAAAAGGAAGGTGAACGCATGCTGGCGGCAATGACCCACAATCCATACGTCGTCGCATTGCAGGTGGGCGGCAAGGCACTCAGTACCGGACAGCTTGCGCAGTTTCTTGAGGCACGTGCACGTGATGGACGGAATGTGGCCTTTTGTATCGGCGGACCGGAAGGTCTGGCAGGTGCCGTCGATGCGCGGGCAGATCTGCGCTGGTCGCTTTCACCACTGACTCTGCCGCATGCACTGGTCAGAGTGATTGTTGCCGAGGCGCTGTATCGCGCAGTGATGGTGATCAAGGGGCATCCCTACCATCGAGCCTGATTGCAGGGTGCATTGTCATGTGTGCTCTGCTAGGTTAATTGCCGGGTGACCAGTCATTTCACGGAAACTTCCATGCGTTTTAGTCATACATTGCTGTTGCTCGCCATAGTCTCTGGTTCAGTCTGGGCAGCAGACATTCCCGCTGAGCTGCGGATTGATCAGGTCACTGTGTATGTACAGGGTGCGATGGTGACGCGTACTGGATCGGTCACCATGCCGGCCGGATCACATCGACTCATCGTGCGTGAACTGCCTGCGGGACTGGATAGTCGCCTGTTGCGGGTTGAGGTCGGCTCGAACGCAGTGCGGCTGGGCAGCATTGAAGTGACGACTGTAAATGAAGGGCAGTTCGTGACCAGCAAGGAGCGGGAACTGCGTGGCCAGCTGGAATCAAAAACAGATCAGCGTGCTGTCATACAGGATGAAATTGATACGGCACAGACACAATTGAAGTTGCTTGACTCGCTGGCTGCCAATCCTGCGGGAACCGGAAACAGCAACAGTGCTGTGAGTAGTGCCAATCTGGTGACAGTGCTGGGCACGATAGGGTCAAGTGCTACGACAGCCCGCAACAAGGTCCGCGATGCCAGGTTGCGCCAGCGCAAGCTGGATACTGAAATTGAAACGCTCAAGGCCGAGCTTGCCAAGGTCGCTACGCAGCGCAGACAGACCACGGAAGTCACGGCAGCCATGGATGTCAGCGCTGCAGTGACAGTGCCGGTCACCCTGACGTATCGCATCAACGATGCAGCCTGGGGCTGGGTATATCAGGCAAGACTGGATACCAGCAGGAAAAAACTCACTCTGGAACGACAGGGACAGGTGCAGCAGGGCAGTGGCGAAGACTGGAACAATGTGAAGCTGACGCTGACTACGGCACAGCCGGAAGATGATGTGAGCACACCGATTGTTGCAGCTGAGTTTCTCGATTTGCAGCTGCCACAGTCACCTCAGCCCATGGTGCGAAGGAGCATGGAGATGCCTCAGGTAGGCGTGGCGATGGCAAATGCACCAATTATGGAAGAGCTTGCGGTGGTGGAGAACAAGCAAGTCGCCAGCGTGAGCGCAACGCAGTATCTGGTTGAATATCAGGTGCCTGCGCGTGTAAGTCTGAATGCTGATCGTCAGATGCGCATGTACCCGATTTCAGATGAATCATTCGATACCAATATCATTGCGCGCGTCATGCCCGGCGAAAGCCGGCGTGCGCATCTGGAAGCCACCTTCAAATACGAACGTGATACGCCAATTGAAGCAGGTCAGTTGCAGTTATATCGTGATGGGGCCTTTGTTGGTGAGGCACCTACACAGGCATTCCTGCCGGGTGCGGAAGTGCGTATGCCATTCGGTGTGGATGAACGCATCAAGGTTGCGGTACGTGATGAAACAGCAAAATCCAGCGAGACCGGCGTTCTGAGCAAGCTGGTCACCAGAGAAACCAGGCAGAGATTCGAGATCACCAGTTATCACCCTGCCGTCATTCCGGTAGAGGTCATTGATCGTATCCCGGTGAGCCGGAATGCAGATGTGAAGGTGGAGATACTGAAAGGGGCGACTGAGCCAACCACCCGTGATCTGAATGGCAAGGCTGGCGTCATGCTGTGGAAGTTCGATGCCCAGCCACAGCAGATCACTACACTGCGTCATTACTACTCGGTTCGCTATCCGCGCGATCGTGTGCTGGAGACGAGCTATGAATCCGAGTAGTAATTAACGCTGCAAGCGGCGTATCAGTTGCTCACTTGGGTGAAATCACCAGCATTTTCGCAACGTCCTTGCCGCGGTTTTCGACACTGCGCTCTTCATTGGCTTCGATCAGACAGGAATCCATCGCAGTTAACGTGACGGTACGGTCCCTGGTAACAACAGTGATTTCGCCTTCCAGTACGACATAGACTTTTTCGATCGGGCTGGCACTGGTTTCTGCGCCGCCACCGGGCAGGAAGATGGAATAACCTACCCACATGCCTTGCGTGGGTGTGGCTTCCTGTCCCTGCAATCTGAATGCAGTCATGCCGTGGTGCTTGGGTGCGACATAGGGCTGTACATCTTCCCGTTTTTTTACATGCATTGATTGATACCTCAGTGTGAATGAAGAGTGTAATTACTAAAGACAGGAGAATAACCGATCAGCCTTCCAGCATGACCTGAAGGACTCTGATTTTATGTTTATTGCCCGAAGATTGCCTGCATGTTCGATGCAGGGCATAAACCAGGATCGGCCAGCTGAGTCATGATGTCACTGCTGCCTGTTTGCTACCCGGGCGTGATATCTTTTATTTTTTACTTGAGAGAGATTGCCATGTCAGCCGTCGTTATTGAAATCCTGCGTAGCGCACGTGATGCGCGAGGCTACGTGTTCGAGCCGCTGGACGGGGCAGCACTGGGTGGCTATGGAAACGTCCATGTGGTGTATTCAATTCCCGGGGCGGTGCGAGGGAATCACTATCATGTGGCAGGGACAGAGGTGTGCAGTATTTCCGGGCCGGCTCTGGTGAGATATCGCGAGGCGGGACAAGTAATGACGCAGCTTGTACCGGAAGCCGAAGTATGGCGATTTACCTTTCCACCGGGCGTGTCGCACGCGTTCCGTAATGAGGGCACTCAGCCGATGTTTCTCGCAGCCTTCAATACTGAGGCCCATGATCCGGGCCGGCCGGATGTAATAAGAGATGTCCTGATCGAATGAACGGCCTGATCAATTCCGGGAGAGGATTCCGGCGCCAGATTGCCTGATCCTCCGGTATGCTTGCGGCATGACTATGCAACCTATTTATCTTGCTTCAGCTTCGCCCCGCCGCAGCGCATTACTGAGACAGATTTTTGTTCCACACCAGATTCTGATTCCCGATATTGATGAAAGCCGCTTGCCCGGTGAGACACCGGCAGAATATGTGGTGCGTCTGGCATGTGCCAAGGCACAGCGTGTCTGGGATCGTCTCAATCCGGAGGAACGCAGGCCGGTGCTGGCTGCCGATACCACAGTGGCGCTGGAGGATGAAATATTCGGCAAGCCGCATGATCGCGCTGATGGAGTGGCCATGTTGCAGCAGCTGTCTGGACGTACCCATCAGGTTTATACCGCTGTAGCTGTTTTTCACGCGGGTGGCTTGCAGCATGCTCTGAGCGTCAGTGAAGTCACGATGCGCACCCTGTCAGTTGCCGAATGCCTTGCCTACTGGAACAGTGGTGAACCACAGGATAAAGCCGGGGGCTACGCAGTACAGGGACTGGCTGCGACATTTATTACTCAACTCAGGGGCAGCTATTCGGGTGTGATGGGTTTGCCGCTGGCCGAAACCTCGCAGCTGCTGTCATTACTTGGCTGGTCGTTACGGCAGGCTTCCGATGAACCCATCGACGAAGAAGCATATAAGGGAGAGTCAGCATGACTGCTGAAGTACTGATCAATGTCAGTCCGCGCGAAGTGCGCGCTGCGCAGGTGGAAGAGGGTGTATTGCAGGAGCTGTATATCGAGCGTGCCAACAAGCGCGGCCTGATCAGCAACATCTACAAGGGGCGCGTGTCGCGCGTTCTGCCGGGCATGCAGGCGGCGTTTATTGACATCGGTCTGGAACGCACCGCCTTTCTGCATGCATCCGATATTGTCACGCCATCTGACGCTGAGCATGTAGAAGGCAGTGGCCAGAAACACGAAAGCAGTGGCGATATTCAGGCGCTGGTATCCGAAGGCAATGACATCCTGGTGCAGGTGCTGAAAGATCCGCTCGGCACCAAGGGTGCGCGCTTGACCACTTTTATTACCGTGCCTTCCCGCTATCTTGTTTTCATGCCCAAAGGGCGCGGTGTCGGAGTCTCATCACGCATTGAAGATGAAGCGGAGCGGCATCGTCTGCGCGATGGAATGATGAGTTTCATCAAGCCGCAGGATGCCGGTGGCTACATTGTGCGCACTGCTGCTGAAGGTGCCGAAATCGAGGCACTGCGTACCGACATGATGTACCTGCAAAAGCTATGGAGTGTGCTCAGCGAAAAGACGCTATATGCCAAGCCGGGGCAACTGGTACATGCGGACCTGCCTTTGCAGGTGCGGGTTTTGCGTGATGTGGTGTTGAGTGGCGTGACCAAAGTCAGGGTTGATCATGAAGAGACTTATCACGCCATGCTGGAGTTTGCCGGCACCTTCATGCCGGAGATGGCGGAGCGCATAGAATTATTTCAGGGCGACCGGCCGATCTTTGATCTCTATGGTGTTGAAGAAGAGATAGAAAGCTCGCTGGATCGCAAAGTACCGCTCAAGTCCGGTGGCTATTTGATGCTGGATCAGACCGAAGCGATGACCACCATTGATGTCAACACAGGTGCCTATGTCGGACACCGCACGCTGGAAGAAACCATCTTCCGCACCAATCTTGAAGCAGCGGTGGCCATTGCCAGACAGCTGCGCCTGCGCAATCTGGGCGGCATCATCATCATCGACTTTATCGATATGGAAGAAGAAGAACACCGTCGCCAGGTGCTGCATGCACTGGAGAAAGCACTGGTGGGCGATCATGCCAAGACCAGCATTTCATCTGTATCACCACTGGGTCTGGTGGAGATGACGCGCAAGCGTACCCGCGAAAGCCTGGAGCATATGCTGTGTACATCCTGCCCCACCTGCGAAGGGCGCGGCTTTGTCAAAACCACCGAGACGGTCTGTTATGAGATTTTCCGGGAAATATTGAGGCAGGCGCGGCAGTTCAGTTTTCAGGAGCTGATGGTGCTGGCTCATCAGGATGTAATCGAGAGACTGCTGGATGAAGAATCAGCAGCACTGGCAGAGCTGGAAGTGCATACCGGCAAGCCCATCCGTCTGCAAACCGAAGCGCTGTACCAGCAGGATCAGTATGACGTAGTGTTGATGTGATTTGTTAATGCTTAAACACTTTGCCATGCGCGGGCTGACAGAAAGCCCGCAGCGCAGGCAGCATTGTTGTAGTGATTTAATAATCACTTGATGCGAAAGAAAGCGGGTTCAGATGGAAAGACTGCTGCTCTTATTGACCTGGTAGGCTGGGATTTCATCCCAGCATGCTGGTTTCTTAACGCTGGGATTGCCTTTGACAGCATTGCAGCCTAATGAACTTAAGTCCTTATACCGTTCGAACATACCGGCGGGTATTTGGATCACGAACAAAATGAGCTTCACGTTGGTCGTCGTTTGCTACGGTCCTGAATACATTAACGATAGTCGCACGAGTAATGAAGTAGACTTTATTGCGACTTGTTATATCAGATGCTAGATAGGTTCCCATCAGCTTACCGTCGGTATCAAAAACCGGCACTAATACATAGCTGTGAATCCACTGGTCACAAATAAATTTGAGATCTCGTGTCTCACTTTCAGTAGCATTCAAGTCATAAAGATTCGGGACGCGATCCCGATTGATGTGATCCGGAACCATCCCATCGTTTATAGGATGCCATTGCAATTTTAATTTAGCGTCTCGAACTTGCGTGGAGCATTTTTGTGCTTCTAGTAGTTTGCGGATAGAGTAAAACCCAACTAACAGCTCGCGTTCTAGTCGCACGAGAGTCTTATCCGGATTGGCGCTGGGAATTACGAGGAGATCTATCCAACGGGCTGCTCTCTTGAGTGGAGCCTTCCAGTGTTGTGACTCTTGAATCATGATCCTAATATTGGCATATAGTTTGAAACCATGCTGTATCCACGCTTGGTGCTGCGTATGTTGCATCCATTCCAATGCCTCCTTTAATTTTTTATTAGAAGGTCACTATTAGCACGCCATAAAAGCAAGGGGCAAGTATCATGGCAGCGGTAATATCAGCGACGACAGTGGTTCAGGTGGTGGGGGTGCAAATCAGCCGATGCGCCTGCGCCACGTCGGAAATTCTGGCGCGGATTTCGTTGATCATTCGGGGAACATATCAGGCAAACTGGAAGTGAAATGAATTCCACGTCGCCATCATCAGAGCCAATTACTGCACGTACGACCTTGCAACGCTGGGTGCGGACGACTGTGGTCAGCTTGCTGGCCGTGGTGGTGCTGATCGGCCTGAGTCTGGGTGCTTTTACGCTGGTTATGGCACGTTTGCCTGCGTATCGGGCGCAGATGCAGGGCTGGATCAGTGAGCGGGCCAGACTCGATATCCAGTTCGACAGCCTGCGGGCGGGCTGGCGCGGTTATGGTCCGGAACTGGTGTTCACTCAGGCGACCTTGCGCAGTATTGACCGCAAGCGGGTGGTGGCGATTGCGGAGCGGGGCAGTGTGGGATTCGATCTGTGGCAGGCATTACGCACTGGACGCCTGATCGCCGCGCGCTTCACGCTGGAAGGAACCGAGCTGAAGCTGCAACGCAATCAGGATGGCAGCTTCGAGTTTATCGGTCAGGCTGACTGGCCTGAGTATGAAACTGACAGTTCGTTCAAGCTGGACTCACTTCCGGTAGGCACGCTGGCCATTCGTAAAGTGAGGTTCAGTTTCCGCGACCTGAAAACAGGGCGGGGGCCATGGACCCTCTCTGATATCTCACTTGATATTAACCGCGATGCGCAGCAGTTCAGCGTGACGGGTCGTGCCAACCTTCCAGCCGGACTGGGGCAGGATTTGAGTTTCACTGCATTAGGTAATGGCAATCTGAATTCAATTGCACAACTGGAATGGCAGGCAACTGTCAGCGGTACAAATATTGATCTGACTGGCTGGAAACAGGTCATGCCGGATGACTGGCCCGCACCGGTAAGCGGTCATGGATCATTCCAGATGAATGCTTCATTCACGGGTGATCAACCCAGACGGTTTAATGGCAAGGTGGACTTTGCGGAGGTTGCTCTCAAGTTACCGGTATGGAACATCCCGTTGCCACAGGCTGATCCATTGCAGCATCCTGATGAGAATGGTGATGCCAAACGTCCTGACACCAGCATCACTTCTGCGCCAGTCACCGCTGAACCTGAAGATTGGCAATACTCGAAAGTTGCCGTGGGCTTTACGAGTGAGAACACACCTGAGGGCTGGTTGACCCGCTTCGATAATGTGCAACTCGCACGTGATGAATCGCCCTGGCCCGCAGGCAATGCCAGCGTGCTGCTGAAGTTCGGAAAACAGGATGATGGTTCCAGTTCTGTTGCAGCACTCAAGGCGAAAGCGCAGACACTGGTGCTGGATAATCTATGGCCGTTGCTGGCTTATCTGCCTGAGAGTGAAAGCAATGCGCATTGGCGTGCCATACAGGCCACTGGTCGATTGCACAATCTTGAAGTTACTTATGAGCATGGTTCGCAGTCAGACACAGGCACGGATGACGCACACCTTGGCTTGCAGCTTGAGTTCGAGCAGGTTGGGCTGGCGCCTGTTGGTAAAGTGCCCGGGGTCACGGGCCTGACGGGCAAGGTCACTGCTACTGAAGCAAACGGTTCTGTGCAGTTTGATAGCACTAACGTGGCGTTATCCATGCCGCGCATCTTCCGTACACCTTTGCCTGCGGATCGCTTGACCGGAAAGTTTGACTGGACTCGTAGTGCTGATGGCATTGCACTGCGCAGTGATGATCTGGTGATCGAGAATACCGATGGCAAGGCACAGGCCAATCTGACGCTGACGATTCCGCCAGAAGGCTCCGCAGTCATCGACATGCATGCTACCGGTACAGAGCTTGAAGTTGCAGCGACACCGCGCTATCTGCCGGTAGGCATCATGCCGGAACATGTGTTGACCTGGCTTGATTCAGCATTTCCTGCCGGTAAGGTCAAACTGGCGGAGGCGGTGTTGCAGGGTCCGCTCAGCAAGTTTCCTTTCCGCAAGAAGGAAGGGGAGTTTCTGATCAAGGCGCAAATTGAAGGCTTGCAGATGAACTATCAGCAAGGCTGGATGCCTGCCACCGGTCTGGCAGTTGCTGCAGAGTTTCATAACGCCGGTCTGAAAGCAGTGGCGACATCCGGGCGGGTCAACGGGCTGTATCTGGATCATGCCGATGGGAGTATCAGGGACTACCGTGATTCCGAATTTTTCATCAAGGCACTGACGCATGGTGATCTCGGTCAGGGATTAAGCTTTGTTCAGAAAAGCCCAGTGGGTCCGGCCATCGGTGAGTTATTCCAGAGACTCTCAGGCAAGGGCGCATTGCAGGCGAAGGTCACGATGGATCTGCCACTGAAGCAGTTTGACAAGCGCAAGGTGGATATCGATGTGAACCTCGCAAATTCAACGGTCAGTCTTGCTGAGATTCAGCAGCAGGCAACCCAGATTCAAGGTTCGCTGCATATTCTCAACAATGAAGTTACAGGCGCGGATCTGAAGGGTCAGTTTCTGCAGGGTGCATTCAGGATGAATGCTGAGTCACTTGCCGGCGGGCACTACAACCTTGTTGCCAATGGACAGTTGCAGGCGCAACCCTTGACGGAGTTCCTCAACCTGCCGGCATGGATCAGGCTCAGTGGCGCGACAGCATATCGTTACACCATGCCGGGGTACGCGCAGCGCGACTCTGCCGGCACGCGACATCTGTACAGCGTTACAAGTGATCTGCAAGGTCTGCAAATTGATCTGCCTGAGCCCGTGAATAAACGTGCCGGCACTGCACGCGTTGTGCGTCTGGATGCAGACATGCCTGCTGACAATGCCATGCAGCTGCGTGGTTCACTGGGTGATCTGCGTACACTGGTACGTTTGCAGCTGGCCGGAAACAAGTGGCAGTTTGATCGGGCCGGCTTGCGTGCAGATGGTGTGGTCGCCGCCTTGCCGGCTCACTCAGGATTGAGAATTGAAGGACGTATTGCCAGTTTTACGCTGGATGACTGGTTACGCCTTGATAACAGTTCTGATGTAAAGAATGTATCGAAGACGGGAGTAACAGCAGGCACACGTGTGCAGGATATTCTGCGTGCTGCCAATGTCACCATTGATCGCTTCAGACTGTATGGCTTTGAATGGCCTTCATTGCGAGCTGTGCTGCAAGCTACTGATGGCGGCTGGCGAGTGGATGTGGCCAGTGATCAGGCAACCGGTCAGGTGATGGTGCCTTATACCTTTGTTACCGGCAGTCCGTTAACGCTGAATATGGATAATTTACAACTCACCACCGGAGCAGAAGGTAATTCAACCAGCTCGAATAGCAGGACTGGAGTAGATCCGCGTGACCTGCCCGCAATACGTGCTGACATCAAAAACTTCCGTTTTGGTGAGCATGACTTCGGTGCCTTGCAGGTTACAGCAACTCGCATTGCGCAAGGTTTGCAGGTAGACACACTGCACATCGGTGGAAGTTCTTTCACCGGAGCCGGTAAGGGCAGCTGGCTGCAATCTGCAAATGGACAATCCAGCAGCTTGTCACTGACGCTGGACAGTTCGGATGTGCGAACTACGCTGCGTCAATTCAATTACGGTGATTATATTTCCGGGAAGCGCGGCAAGCTGGTAGCGGATCTGCACTGGCCGGGTGGTCTTGATGATCAAATTCTGGGCCGTGCTTCAGGCACGCTCGAAGTACAGGTGGATGAAGGACAGTTGCTGAGTGTGGAGCCCGGTGCCGGAAGAGTGCTGGGCTTGCTGAGTATTGCTGCGTTGCCTAGAAGGCTGGGACTGGATTTCCGTGATCTGACCGACAAGGGACTGGCATTCGATTCCGTGCATGCCAACTTCAATGTCACCAGTGGTGATGCCCGTACCCAGAATCTTGTTTTGCGTGGCCCTACAGCCGAGATAGGTATTGTCGGACGGATGGGGCTGGGGGCGCGTGACTATGATCAGACCGCGGTGGTGACAGGTAATGTGACTGGTGCGTTGCCAATGGCTGCGGTTGTGGCAGGTGTGCCGGTAGCCGGTGCGGCATTGCTGCTGTTCTCGCAGGTATTCAAGGAACCGCTGAAGGGTGTGGCCCGTGCTTACTATCACATCGGTGGCAGCTGGGATGAACCGAAGGTCGAACGTATTGATGCAGATGTGGGCAAGGCATCCATCTCAGGTGCTGAGTCGGGTGTCGCACCATGAGTGTGGCGGCCGTTATTCAGATGACGTCCAGTGCTGACCTCAATGACAATCTGAAGTCGGCTTATCATTTCCTGAAGCAGGCAGCGCAACAGGGCGCACAGCTTGCTGCATTACCTGAAAATTTCGTGCTGATGGGGATGAGCGAACAGCAGAAGTTTGCCATTGCTGAAACTGATGGCGAAGGACCCGTGCAGGACTGGCTTGCCCGAACTGCGCGTGAGCTCGGCATGTGGATTGTGGCAGGTACACTGCCGATCAGGATTCCGGGTGAGTCCAGAGTTGCAGCTGCCTGTCTGGTAGTGAACGCCCAGGGTGAACGCGTGGCACGTTACGACAAGATTCATCTGTTCGATGTGGATGTAGATGATGCGACGGGCAGTTATCGGGAATCCGCCACCATGTCGCCCGGTCATCAGCCAGTAGTAGTTGATACACCGGTAGGCAGAATGGGTCTGGCGATTTGTTATGACGTGCGTTTTCCTGAATTGTTTCGCCAGTTGAGTGCTACGGGAGCGGAGTTATTCGTATTGCCTGCCGCATTTACTATCCCTACCGGACACGCGCACTGGGATGTATTGCTGCGTGCCCGTGCCATTGAAAATCTGTGTTATCTGCTCGCGCCCGCGCAAACAGGGTTGCATCCCAATGGCCGGGAAACCTGGGGGCACTCGATGATCATTGACCCGTGGGGTGCGGTGCTGGCCTGTCAGGAAGTTGAACCCGGGCTGCAAACCGCAAACATTGACCTTGAAAAACTGTATGAGCAACGCCGGAAATTTCCGGTGCTGGCGCATCGCCGCCTGTAAGGGTTAGGCTTGTCTCTGTCTTCTAATTTTCTGTGAGCAAGATGTCCATTCCATCCCTGCAAAAACCTGACTCAGATACGTTTGTACTGTCAGCCTTGAATCTGCAACCTGCCAGCAAGGCCGTGGCAGGTGAATCAGTTCTGAGTTCGGCACGGCAAACCATTCTTGAGCCATCCGGGCTTGATGAGCAGCACCTGAGCAAGGCGCTGGGTACCGTAATGGGTGCAGCAGTGGACTATGCGGATCTGTACTTTCAGGTTTCGCGTGAGGAATCCTGGGCACTTGAAGATGGCATTGTGAAAGAAGGGGCGCACAGCATCGAGCAAGGTGTGGGTGTGCGCGCGCTGGCAGGAGAAAAAACCGGTTTTGCCTATTCAGATGAAATTGAACTGCCAGCCTTGATTGAAGCATCGAAGGCAGCACGCGCTATCGCGCGTGGCACAGGTACAGGCAAGGTGGCAGTCGGTCAATCAGAGAAGGCCCCACAGCTTTATGCGGTGAAAGATCCGGTAGCAGGATTAAGCGATCAGCAGAAAGTGGCCTTGCTGGGTGAAGTGGATGCCGCAGCCCGCAAGCTGGATCCTCGCGTAACGCAGGTGATGGCCAGCATTGCAGCCGTACATGAAACCATTCTTATCATGGCCAGCGATGGCACACTGGCTGCGGATGTCCGGCCACTGGTGCGTATGAATGTGTCGGTGATTGTTGAGCAGAATGGACGTCGTGAACAAGGGTACTGTGGTGGCGGTGGTCGTTATGAACTCATGGAGTTCATTGATAACCAACGCTGGCGCAGGCTGGTGCAGGAGGCGGTGCGTTCAGCGCTGGTGAATCTTGAAGCCATACCGGCACCTGCAGGTCAGATGACGGTAGTACTGGGTTCGGGCTGGCCCGGCATCCTGTTACATGAGGCCATCGGGCATGGTCTTGAGGGGGACTTCAATCGCAAGGGCACTTCGGCTTTTACGGGAAAAGTAGGGCAACAGGTTGCCTCACCACTTTGCACGGTAGTGGATGATGGCACGCTGGCATATCGTCGTGGTTCATTGAACATTGATGATGAAGGTACACGCACGCAATGCACAACGCTGATCGAAAATGGCATCCTGCGTGGTTACATGCAGGACAAACTCAATGCGCGATTGATGGGTGTGCAGTCTACCGGTAACGGCCGTCGTGAATCCTATGCGCACATGACACTGCCGCGCATGACCAACACCTATATGCTGAATGGCCCGCATGAACCGGAAGAGATCATCCGCTCGGTCAGTAAGGGCCTGTATTGCCACAATTTCGGTGGCGGTCAGGTGGATATCACCTCGGGCAAATTCGTGTTCTCTGCCAGCGAAGCCTATCTGATTGAAGATGGCAAAATTACCGCACCGGTGCGCGGTGCGACCCTGATCGGAAATGGACCGGATGTATTGACCCGTGTATCCATGGTTGGTAACGATCTGAAACTGGACGAAGGTGTGGGTACTTGCGGCAAGGATGGGCAGGATGTGCCAGTCGGGGTCGGTCAGCCGACCTTGAGAATTGATGGCCTGACCGTAGGTGGTACGGCAACTGAATAAACTGACTGGGTCGAGGTGAATGATGTGGCTGTCACGACCAGTGTATGAACTGCTTCCCTATCTCTACATAGTGATGGGTGTGTTGTTTCTGGGCAGTGCCAGCTTTGTCAGTCATCAATGGACTAACTTGCTGCTGCTCCTCGGTGTGATCTTGCTGATACTGGGCGCTGTGCTCTGGCTCAGACGGCGCGACTATCGGCGTGGTCAGAGTGAGTACAACAGTCGATCACTGGATGACTGAACTCAGAGTAACTCGAATTTATAGTGGGTATCTGGGGGGTGATCGGTCTACACACCCGATTATTCTTTTACCAGTGTGGCTTCGAAATTAGTATCCGGGTTCTCGACCTTTGTCAGATTTACAGTGTCTGACAGCATCGGCACTGCATCATCTACTGCCGAGGTATTAGGCCGTAACCTGGAATTGCGTTCATCCATGTATGCAAGTTCGTGTTCCCCCATTTGCAGAACATCACCATCATTCAGAACCCGGCGACGAATCCGTTTGCCGTTATGCGCAATGCCGTTGGTGCTGTTCAGGTCTTCAATGATGCAGCTGTTCTGGGTACTGATGATCTGAGCGTGATGACGGCTGATGTAGTTGCTGTCGATCTGCAAGTCATTTTCAGGAGTGCGGCCAATAAGGAAGCGACCCTGCTTCAGTTCGAAATCACCCAGTGATTCGCCTTTACGAGAGAGCAGCAGATAACCGAGGATGTCATTGTCAGTGTTGTCATTCCTGTTTTTAGCCAGGTTTTCAGGGCGATATACAGGCAGTTTTGCAGAGCGGGCTGCATGTTCTTCCCAGCGCAACTCAGCGATGGCATTTTTCAGGCTATCCAGACCGACTATCTCCCGATCCTCTGTGAATGCCGCCATCATGGCGGTATCACAGAGAGTATTGATCAGTCGCGGCACGCCACCGGTATACCGGAAAATAACGTCGTATGTATCCGGTGAAAAAATCTCACGACCGTTTGAGCCGGCGACTTCAAGTCGATGCTGTATATAGTGCTCGGTATCAACTCTTGAGAGCGATGTAAGGTGGAACCGCAGGCGCACACGCTGGGTAAGCTGCGCCAGCTCCGGCATGTCGAGTTTGAAATTCAATTCAGGCTGCCCTGCCAGAATGATCCGCATCACCTTGTCCTTGGTGGTTTCCAGGCCGGATAACAGCCTTACTTCTTCAAGTACTTTCAGGGAAAGGTTTTGTGCTTCGTCAATAATCAGCAGCACACGACGTCCACTCGTGTACTGTTCAATGAGAAAGTTGTTCAAGGTGGACATCAGCTCCACCTTTTTCATCTGATATGGCTCGAAGCCGAATTGCACCAGGATTGATTGCAGGAATTCTACCGGGGTGAGCTGTGTCTGATTGATCTGGGCTACCACCACATCCTTTTCCAGTTCGCTCAGGAAGGTTTCAATCAGCGTGGTTTTGCCTGCGCCGATTTCTCCAGTGATGATGACAAAGCCATCGGTAAACCAGATGGTGGATTCCATGTACGCCTTGGCGCGTGCATGATTCTTCGACAGGTACAGGAACTCCGGATCCGGTGAAAGACGGAATGGAAGTTCAGTCAGCTTGAAGAGTTCTAGATACATAGTGAATGGCGAATCCCGTTATTCCGGCAATCCAGTGCAGAACCGTAGTCTAATCTCTGAACGCCAACAAGCGAACTTTCCTGACTCTACTACGTGAAGCGGTTCACTGGTCAGACAGGATTCATCTGCTCCTGGCCTTTGTCAGCAGCGTCAGCATTTTTTTCACCGACCGATCCCGGGTCTGGATTGTGTCTGCAACGATAGTGGCATGTCCGAGCTTGCGGCCCGGACGTGCTTCCTTGCCGTAATGGTGGAGGTGTAACCCCGTTTGCTTGAGGGCCGCTGCCTGTTCTGGAATCTGACCCACGAAGTTCAGCATTGCTGCATGGCCGCGAACAGCCGTGCTGCCCAGTGGCAGGCCACAAATGGCACGCACATGATTCTCGAACTGACTGGTTTCTGCGCCTTCAATAGTCCAGTGTCCCGAGTTGTGAACGCGTGGAGCCATTTCATTGGCGATCAGCTGGCCGCGCAGAACGAAAAATTCAATGGTCAGTACACCTGCATAGTCAAAATGCCTGAATAGTTTCTTCAGGTATTTTTCAGCCTGGGTTTGCAGTTTTGCATTCTTGTAAGGTGCCTTGGAGAGATGCAGCACACCGTTCTGGTGTGTGTTTTCAGTAAGTGGATAGATGGCAGTCTCGCCCTTGCTGCTGCGGGCACCAATGATCGAAACTTCACGTGTAAAAGGCACAAAGGCTTCATAAATCAGTGGCACGCCGCCCAGTTGTTGCCAGGCTGGGATCACGTCGCTCACAGTGCGGATTCGATACTGGCCGCGACCGTCATAGCCCAGTCGCCGTGTTTTCAGGATGCCCGGTGCGCCCAGTTCAGCGACCGCCGCTTGCAGATCTTCAAGACTGTCTACTGCATGAAAGTCGGGTGTTGGAATGCCCAGCTTGCGAAACAGAGTTTTTTCAGTGAGCCGATCCTGTGAGGCGGCGAGTGCTGTAACCGGAGGATACATGGGCCGGCGTCTGGTAATTGCAGTCAACGTTTCGACCGGCACATTCTCAAATTCAAAGCTGAGTACATCTACGTTGTCAGCCAGCTCACGCAATTTAGCCGGGTCGTCATAGGCACCGACAATGCATTCACCTACCTGAGCACCACACGCATCAGGATTAGGGTCGAGGAAGGTAAAGCGTAAACCCAGCGGATAGCCTGCCAGCGCCAGCATGCGTCCCAGCTGGCCTGCGCCAATGATGCCAATTCTCATGTACGGATCACTTCCTCTGCGCGCTGGTACGCGGATCGGGTTGGGCCAGTACCTTGTCAGTTTGTGCGCTCCGGAAAGCGGCAACAGCAGCATGTACTTCAGGGTATTTGTTACCCAGCATGGCCGCAGCCAGCAATGCGGCATTGGTCGCGCCGGCCTTGCCAATCGCAAGCGTGCCCACCGGGATTCCGGCGGGCATCTGTGCAATCGAGAGCAGGGAATCCATGCCGTTCAGTGCCTTGGACTGAACAGGTACACCCAGTACGGGCAATGTGGTTTTGGCAGCACACATGCCGGGCAGATGTGCTGCACCTCCGGCACCGGCAATGATGATTTCAATTCCGCGCGCACGCGCAGTGGCTGCATATTCAAACAGCAGATCAGGGGTGCGATGTGCCGAGACGACCTTTACTTCATGCGCTACACCCAGCTGGGTGAGGGTGTCTGCAGCGGGTTGCATTGTCTCCCAGTCGGAACTGGAACCCATGATGATGCCAACAAGTGGTGTATTCATTGATGAATTTTAGCAGCAGTATGGGCTGAATCGCCCAGAATGTTGGATTCTGTCCGCGTTCGGGCTATCCAACGGGTATGAGGCTAGGCCGGTTCCATTACCGCCCGCAATACACTGAATAACTCGCGAGCAGCGGCAGGTGGCTGTTTGCGCTGCCGTTCATGAAGTGCCCGGGCGATCAATCGTTCCAGCTGGCTGCGGTCGGCAGCGGGATATTCTTCCAGCAGCGCTACCAGAGAGGCTGCATCTCCGTCCAGCAGCCGGTCGCGCCATTGTTCGACGCGCCGTAACCGCAGTACTTCCGTGCGGTGCAGCTGCCGTCTGGCTTCCAGAGCGGCACGAATCGGCTCAACGTCAATCTTGCGCATGAGTTTGCCGATGAATTGTTTTTGCCGATACAGACCGCCATGCGCGGTAATGCGTTTGGCCACATCAATGGCATCGCGCAGCTTTTCCGGGAGCTGTAACTCATCCAGTTCCTGTGGCGCCAGCTCAATCAGTGATTCGCCCAGCTGCTGCAATTCAGTGCTCTGCCGTTTCAGCAGGCTCTTGCTGGGGCCGTCATCCTGATCATCATCGTCCAGGTTGTAGGTATCGTAGGATTTCTTCATGGCGCACATGCTAACACCGGAGCGTCATGCGGCTGGTAAACTCAGCCTAATTTTCTGCCGCAATATTGACGGAATCCTATGGCCACTTCGCGCACGATGACTCAAGCTGATCTGCAATCCTGTGTCGAACTGGCACTGGCGGAAGCGGGCAGGCTCGGCGCCAGCGAAGCCGAAGTCGGAGTCAGCACCGATACCGGCCTGTCGGTAACGGCCCGCATGCGGGATGTGGAAACACTGGAATATCACCGGGATCGCGGCATGGGCGTGACGCTGTATCGCGGCAAGTGCAAGGGCTCGGCCAGCACTGCCGATCTGAGCGCACAGGCGATTCGTGAGACGGTGGCAAAGGCTTTCAGCATCGCCGGCTTCACTGCTGAAGATCCCTGTGCCGGTCTTCCTGATGCCGACATGCTGGCCCGCGACATTCCCGATCTGGATCTGAATCATCCCTGGGCAATCGAGCCGGATGCAGCACGCGATCTCGCCATCAGCTGCGAAGCAGCGGCACTGGAGTTTGATCCACGTATCAGCAACTCCGAAGGTGCGACTCTGTCCAGTCATCAGGGCTTGCGCGTATTCGGCAACAGCCTTGGCTTTGTGGCGGGATATGCCAGCACCATGCACAGTCTCAGTTGCGCCGTGATCGGACAGCAGAACGGCGAAATGCAGCGCGACTACTGGTACAGCTCGGTCCGTGATTACCGTGATCTTGAGAGTGCCGCCAGCATCGGTGCCACGGCGGCACGGCGCACCCTGGAGCGCCTTGGTGCTCAGCAACTTTCTACGCGTGTGGTGCCTGTCCTGTTTGTGCCGGAACTTGCGCGCGGCTTGATCGGCAGTTTTCTGGGTGCGATACGGGGTGGCAGTCAGTACCGGCGTGCATCTTTTCTGCTGGATGTCGCGGGCAAGCAAGTATTTCCATCGTGGTTCAACTGCATGGAACGACCCCATCTGATGAAGGCGCTGGGCAGTGCGCCGTTTGATTCAGAGGGAGTGGCAACCCGTGACCGGCAACTGGTGGATCAGGGTGTGGTGACGGGCTATGTGCTCAGCACTTACTCGGCACGCAAGCTGGGCCTGAAAACTACGGGCAATGCCGGTGGTGTACACAATCTGCTGGTGCAGCCCGGCTCAGTTACTGGCGAGCACGATTTCAATGCCTTGCTGAAAATGATGAATCGCGGTCTGATCGTTACTGAGTTGATGGGCAGCGGCGTAAACGGAGTGACAGGTGATTACTCACGTGGCGCGGCTGGTGTGTGGGTTGAGAATGGACAGATGGCCTATCCCGTACACGAGATCACCATAGCCGGTAATCTGAAGGATATGTTCCACAACATGGTTGCGGTTGGCAGCGATGTGGATGTTCGGGGCGGGATACGCACCGGCTCAATTCTGCTGGAGTCGATGACAGTAGCTGGCGGCTAAGTTATATCGGAAAAGCCGGCGATGGTTATTCAGTGGCTGCTCATGCGATTCACTGCTGCGCTTCACTCACCAGCATCTCTGCCAGAGTGCGGTTTCCAGTGCTGCGATTAAAGGCTTCTGCTGCGGTTCTGATTACGGCATCCGGAACGGTCTCGTTGCTTGAATCAGGCGCATCGGGCAGATAAGCCTCCTGACGCAGCGCATCGAAAATCTCGGTCAATAATATGGTGCCGGGATCGCGCCCGGGCAGGTACTGTTCATCATCGGTGGTCACCAGCAGTTTGTTTGATTCAAGCGACTGAATCACCGGCTTCAGCGCAGAGGCCGGTACATTGAACCGTTCCGACAGATCATTCAGTGTCCAGTGTGGTGTGCCCTGCTGATAGTCACGCGCAACCAGATACATCACCGTCAAGCCCAGACGTTCACACAGTGCCGCGCCCAGATGAACGTCACGATGTCCGGCGCGTAATGATTGCGGATGCTGCACGTAGAAAGCGATCTGTGCGCCCAGCAGCAGAATCATCCACGAAACATAGATCCAGATCAGCGCCAGAATGACAATCGCAAAGCCCGCATAAATCAGTGCAGTCTGGGTTGAGCTGGCAACAAACCGGGTAAAAAAGAATCCACCTGCTGTCCATGCTGTGCCTGCGCAGACTCCGCCCACCAGCGCCGCCCCGAAACGCACGTGTGTGTTCGGAATAAAACGGTACAGAAAGGTCATGACCATGCTGACCATCAGCAGCGTACCGAGTTGTCGTGTGTGCACCAGCAGCCACGCCACTGGCGACAGATGACTGAGGTTGGTTACCGGATCGGAATTCAGCAGCGCCACCAGAGCAACAATAAATACCGGACCGATCACCATCACACTCAGATATTCACTGAAGCGCCGTGACCAGCTGCGCGGCTTTTCCACCTGCCAGATGAAATTGAAACACTCCTCAACTTTCTGGATGGTGGAAATGACGGTATAAATCAGGAACGCCAGACTGATGGGCCCCAGTACGCCGCCGCGCACGCTGTTAACAAAGCCCATGATGCGCGCGGTCAGTTCGGTGGCCTTGCTGCCGATCGGTTCAAGGAACTGATACAGCACCACTTCCAGATCCTGGTCATAGCCCAGACCTTTCAGCACCGAAAATGCCAGCGCAAGAAACGGGGCAAGCGACAGCAGAGTGGAATACACCAGACTCATGGCGCGCAGCGTCAGTTCGCCATGCGCGATGTCGCGCAACAACGCATAAGGGTAGCGCAGGAATTTCAGCAACGGCTGCATGCTTCTGCCCACGCTGCTGGCGCGTGTCTCAAACAACCATGACTGGAGTCGACTGGATAGGGGATACAGCATGTCTGTGTCAGGTAATGGGTTCGTTTAAGCCGTCAGTGGGAGTGTGCAGTAAAACGCCGCGCCTTGCTGCGGGCGGGCTTCTGCCCATACCTGTCCGCCATGCAGGTGGATGATCTGCTGTACCCGCGCCAGTCCCAGCCCGGGGCCATCCAGTGCGCTGGTCGCATGCTGATGCTGGAAGGGCGCAAACAGATGCGTTGCATATTGAAGATCGAAGCCCAGCCCGTTGTCCTTGATGCACAGTTGCAGTTGATCATTGTGCTGCACCCCGCTGACCTCGATCAGCGCAGCACCATTGCCGCTTGAATACTTCCACGCGTTGTCGAGCAATTCATGCAGTGCCATGCGCAACAGTGCGGGGTCAGCTGCTGCATGTAAACCCGGTGCAATGCTGATCTGTGCAGGCCAGTGTGAATACCGTACTTTCAGTTCTTCGAGCAGAGAGCGGCACAGGGCGGTGATATCAACAGGCATTACCTGCAACTGCGTCTGTGCCAGTTGCAGCAGTCTGGCCAGTCCTTCCAGCATGGTATTCAGACGTTGAGCAGATGAGTTGATGCGTTGCAGGTAATGTTCTGCATCTGCATCCAGTTTGCCCGCTGCATGTTGCTGCAAGGCATCAGCAAAGCTGCAAATCGCACGCACTGGTGCACGCAGGTCATGTCCGATTGCATGCGCAAGCGAAGCCGGCATGTGCTGAATCTGTACAGGCGGCTTGGCGGCAGTTTGCATATGCGCTCAGGCGGGCATCAGCCGTCGCAGCGCTTCCTGATATTTTTCGCTGGTGCGTTGCAGTATTTCAGCAGGAAGTTTCGGGCCGGGCGCACGCTTGTTCCAGTCCAGCGTTTCCAGATAATCACGCACGAATTGCTTGTCAAAGCTCGGTGGACTGCTGCCCGGTTGATAGGTATCTACCGGCCAGAAGCGTGAAGAGTCAGGTGTCAGCGCCTCATCAATCAGCACCAGCCTGCCTGCTGCATCAACACCGAATTCAAACTTGGTATCAGCAATGATGATGCCGCGTTCAAGTGCATAGGCAGCAGCAAATTCGTACAGCGCAATGGCGGTGCTGCGTATCTGCCCGGCCAGTTCTGCACCAACGGTCTGTACCACCTGATCGAAGTTGATGTTCTCATCATGTGTGCCGACCGGTGCCTTGGTGGTTGGCGTGAAAATGGGGGCGGGCAATTTATCCGCCTGTCGCAAACCAGCCGGCAGCTGAATGCCGCATACGCTGCCGGTCTGCTGGTAATCCTTCCAGCCTGAACCGATCAGATAGCCGCGCACCACGGCTTCAATCGGCAGTGCCTTGAGTCTGCGCACGATCAGACTGCGGTCGGCAATCAATGCCCGCTCAGCCGGGTCGCTGATAATCTCACTCAGATCGCGATTCGTCAGATGATTAGGCACAATGTGTGCAGTCTGCGCAAACCAGAACTTCGATATTTCGGTCAGTGCCCGGCCCTTGCCCGGAATCGGATCAGGCAGAATTACATCGAATGCGCTCAGGCGGTCGGTGGTGACGATCAGCATGGCGTTCTCATCCACTGCGTACAGGTCGCGCACCTTGCCCTGATGCAGACGCGTCAGGCTCTTGAGGTTTGATTCGCGCATGGGTGGCGAGACGGGCAGCAGGTTTGGCATGGAGATAGGTCGATCAGTTTGAGAAAGGCGCAATTCTGGCAGTGCCGAGCACTGCTGTACAAGGCAAGTCTGTAATGAGGTATTAACGTTCGATGTGGTACGGAAAAGTAATTGGCGCGGTGCTGGGTCTGCTGATCGGGCGCGGACTGGCCGGCGCAATGATCGGTGCCTTCATCGGCCATCTGTTTGATGTGGAGCGTAGTCAGGGCGGCGGTCGCAGTGCGCAGTCCATTCAGGCGCTGTTTTTCCGCGCCACCTTCCAGCTGATGGGGCACATTGCCAAGGCCGACGGGCGGGTTTCTGAACAGGAAATCATGGCGGCACGTCGTGTGATGGCGCAATTCCGTCTGTCTGAAGCCGATGTGCGTCGAGCTATCGAATTGTTTACTCAGGGCAAGGCCAGCGACTTCCCGCTGAACCAGTGCCTGCGCGAGTTGTCGGCTGGACTGGCAGGGCGAATCGATCTGCGCCTGATGTTTGTACAGATACAGTTGCAAACCTCATTGTTCGGTGCCGGTCTTAATCCGGCCAGCCGCGCCATTCTCATTCGTGTCTGTGATGCCCTGGGTATTTCCAGCCAGCAGTTTGCTCAACTGGAATCCATGCTGCACATGCACGGCCAGACCGGCAGCGGCCCGCAGCGCAGCAGTGCATCCTCACTGTCCGAGGCCTATCAGGTGCTCGGCGTTAACAGCTCCGCCACCGATGCGGAAGTCACCAAGGCCTATCGTCGCCTGATGAATCAGAACCATCCCGATAAACTGGTTGCAAAAGGATTGCCCGAATCCATGCTGGAAGCAGCGCAGGAAAAGACCCGCAACATTCGTGCTGCTTATGAAGTCATCTGCGAAGCGCGGGGTATCAAGTAAGTTCGCAGTTGAGTGGCAGCAAAGATGTGTATTGCGGGTAACGTAATAGTTAACCGGCTTGCGACAGAGTGGCGGAGCTGGGTGAGAATGAAATGAAACCCAGCGCAGCTACGCCGGAGTAAGGCCGGTTGAACGTGGGGTTAGGCCTATGGTGTTGCACTTGCATTGGCAATCCATTTTTAGAATGAAGGTCGCTCATAAAGCCCAGATCTTTCTACAGGACATGCCAAGCCATAGCGAGTAAGCAGTTGCTCAACTAGCGTACCAAACCACCTCGGCGCCGTAGGTGAAACGTGAACCGCTTTGATTAGGTCTTCTGGCACAACATCCACTGTTACCGAGAGTGCGTCGTCAGATACTTGAGATAAATTTATATTTTCCTTCGACCAGATAACGGCCCTGAGTTCGTGCTCGTGCGAAAAACTGAGCCTCTTGTGGAGAAACGGGAAGAACAAATTGCCGAACGGAATTGGCGTTCTGTCGTAGTCGATATATGTGACAGATGAAGTTCTCGCTCTTAGAGGCGATGCTTCCAGAGCGCTCACGAGTGCATCGTGGTCGCTACGTATCGCAATTCCTTCCGGGCTTTGAAGGTACAGCTTCCACATGGCGGCAGACTCGTGCTCACTTATGAACCAGCAGCTGATATATATCTGGCGCCTTTGCATTTCAGCCGCTTGAAGCAGTTGATTAATCATCTCCGGAGGCGCGCCACCGTTTGTTGCAGGATCACGCATCAACGCCACACCGGCTTTAGACCAGCTTCCTTCGTAGGGATCTTCAAACTGATCAGCCCTTGGAAAGAACAGCTTTCTGTTTTCGAGCAGGCTGAGCAACTTCGTCAGGTCCATGTAGCGCCAAAGCGTGCAATTCGATTTGGGTGGCGAAAAACAAGGGTGTGTGTTGTCGAGCATGAAAAACGCCTAACTAGAAATAGAGCTCGGTAATATGGGTCCATATGTCCCTTGAAGAACGGGACTTAGTGCTGCATGCGTTCCCAGCCATTCCAATGTCTCCATTTATTTTAGTTAGTGGCGATTTTGTAGCACGCGATAAAAGCAATTGGCAAGAATGCCTTTGACGGGCATTCAAGCAGCAATGTGTCCACTGTACAGGCATTGATGCGAAGCAGGTGGGTGGGCTGATACAGTACGCACCCTGCCAAGCCTTGCCGGAGCCGAGATGTTAACCCCCTGGATTGCCCCTTCCATTCTGTCTGCTGACTTTGCCCGGTTGGGTGAAGAGGTCACTAAGGTGCTGGCTTCGGGTGCCGACATTGTGCACTTCGACGTGATGGACAATCACTACGTGCCCAATCTCACCATCGGCCCGCTGGTGTGTGAGGCATTGCGCAAGCATGGTGTGACGGCGCCGATTGATGTGCATCTGATGGTCAAGCCGGTGGATCGCATCATTCCTGATTTCGCCAAAGCCGGTGCCAGCATCATCACTTTCCATCCTGAAGCCAGCGAGCATATTGACCGCACTCTGGGTCTGATTCGGGAAAGCGGTTGTCAGGCAGGTCTGGTGTTCAATCCCGCCACACCGCTGAACTGGCTGGATCATGTGATGGATAAGCTCGACATGATTCTGCTCATGTCGGTGAACCCGGGGTTCGGCGGGCAGCAGTTCATTCCGGGCGTGCTGAGCAAGATTGTGGAAGCGCGGCGCCGCATCAATGAATCAGGCAAAGCCATTCGTCTGGAGATTGATGGTGGCGTGAAGATTGATAACGTCGCCGCCATTGCAGCAGCCGGAGTGGATACCTTCGTGGCAGGTTCAGCGATTTTTGGTACTAAAGATTATCGCGCCACCATTGATGCACTGCGGGCGCAGATTGCCAAGGGATATCAGTCGGGCAAGTAAGCGAGTTTGTTTGCTATCTGAAACGAAAAAGCCCGGAAATACCGGGCTTTTTCTTTAGCATCAGTAGCAAACTGATCGGCTATTCATCATCGTCTTCGGTGACACGCGCTTTCTGTGTGGTGCGGGTGGCGAGCACGGGGCGGGCTTTGACTTTGGGTCTTGCGCCGAACACTACAATGGTCTTGCCGGTGGCACGCAGCAGGCCTTGTTCTTCCAGCACTTTCAGCACGCGGCCGGCCATTTCACGCGAGCATCCCACCAGGCGGGACAGCTCCTGACGGCTGACTTTGATCTGCATGCCTTCCGGATGCGTCATGGCATCGGGTTCACTGCACAGATCCATGATGGAGTGGGCTACACGTCCGGTCACATCCACAAACGCCAGGTCGCCCAGTTTCTTGTTGGTGCGGTCAAGGCGGGTGGCCAGCTGAGTGGCCAGTTCAAATACCAGGCCGGGACTTTCGGAAGCGAGCTGTCTGAAACGCGGATAGGTCATTTCTGCCAGTTCGCATTGTTGACGGGTTCTTACCCAGGCACTGCGGGTGGGTTGATCGTAAAACAGGCCCATTTCGCCGAAGAATTGACCCTTGTTGAGGTAGGCAAGCACCATCTCGTTGCCTTCTTCATCTTCGATCATGACTTCGACAGAGCCGCTTACGATGTAATACAGCACGTCAGGCAGGTCGCCTGCATGAATAATGACCGTCTTTGACGGTATGGTTCGAATGCGGCAATAGCTTAGGAAGCGATTGATCGCCGGTACTTCACTCAATGGCCGAGCGCCTTCATCCATTTCAGGACCCCTGTCGTTGTTTTGTGTGCGTCATGACATATTACGCAAACCAGACAGCGTTTTAATACAGTATTCGCGCTATCGCAAGTGCCGTAACACTTTGATGAGGTGGGTGAACTAGATTCGTTGTGCGGTGAAGGTCATTATTTTTGCGGTCATTTTCATCAATGTCCGGATCGGACCGGGCGGCAATTCACCACCCTGGTGCAGTGCTTCATTGCCATGACGGGCTTCGTCATTCACCATCTGTTCCAGTATTGCGCGGCTGCGCGCATCTTCCACCGGCAGTTGTGCAAGATGCTGCTGCAGATGATTAACTACCTGTTTCTCAGTCTCGGCGACAAACCCGAGGCTGCGTTTGTCGCCGCTGATGCCGGCTATACCGCCGATGACAAATGAACCGGCATACCAGAACGGATCGAGCAGGCTGGGTCGTGAACCCAGTTCATCAAGGCGGCGTGCGCACCAGGCAAGATGATCGACTTCTTCCTGTGCTGCCTGTGCCATTGATTCACTGACCCCGGACTTTCTGGCCGTGGCGGCCTGGCCGTGATACAGCGCCTGAGCGCAGATTTCTCCGGCGTGATTGACGCGCATCAGACCCGCAATCTTGTTTCTGGTGGCTGCATCCTTGACGGTTTCAGCAAGATGTTCGGCAGGGTACGGGCGGCCCGCAACATGGGGGCCAAGGGCGGATTTCAGCAGTTTGTCCAGCTTGAAAATGATGCCGTCGCCGGGGGTGAACTGGCGTTGCCGCTCGGGCTGGGTGAGAGTCTTCATGGGCGGATTATGGTCCGAAGGCAGGCGGGGGTCACCCGGTTGAGGGCAATTTTTGGCGTCTCGCGGCCCCCGGTAGCGGGTTGGACACATATATATGGTGCGGAACAGGCCGGCAGAGTCGCAGGCAGGTCATTTACAGGTTTGCAAAGCGGGGGGGCGTCCATTAGAATCGCGCGCCTTTCGCCGCAGTCTTGAAGTCTTTCGGAGTCTTTGATGAAGACCGTTTTCGCTAAACCGTCCACCATTCGCAGGGATTGGTATGTGGTAGATGCCGCAGAACAAACCTTGGGTCGTCTTGCAACCCAGCTGGCCATGCGCCTGCGTGGCAAGCACAAGGCTGCTTACACCCCGCATATGGATACCGGCGACAATCTTATTGTTATCAATGCGGACAAGGTGCATGTCACCGGCCGCAAGCTGTCCGACAAGCTGTACCACCACCACACCGGCTGGCAGGGTGGCCTCAAGACCATCAATCTGGAAAAGCTGCTTAAAGAGCACCCGGAACGCGTCATTGAGTTTGCAGTAAAAGGCATGCTCCCCAAGAATCCTCTGGGTCGCGCCATGTTCAAGAAGCTGCACGTGTTTGCAGGTACTGAACATCCGCACGCTGCTCAGCAACCTAAAGAGCTGGTCATTTCCTGATTCAGGAATATTCCGGTTATCTACCCTCACATCATTCGATAAGACAGACAGAGTAAGCTATGGCGACTTCGACTAACTACGGCACTGGACGTCGCAAGACGGCTACCGCCCGCGTATTCCTGCAAAAGGGCACCGGTACCATCACCGTGAATGGCCGTCCCCTCGATGTGTTCTTCGGCCGCAAGACCGGCAGCATGATCGTGCGTCAGCCGCTGCAGACTGTCAGCATGGAAGAAACCTTCGACATTAATGTGACTGTTGCTGGCGGTGGCATCACCGGCCAGGCTGGCGCGATTCGTCACGGTCTGACCCGCGCGCTGATCGAATACGATGAAACTCTGCGCAAGCCGCTGCGTGATGGTGGATTTGTGACCCGCGATGCCCGTGAAGTCGAACGTAAGAAGGTCGGTTTCCGCAAGGCACGTCGCGGTACCCAGTTCTCCAAGCGTTAATGCATTTGCATTGATTCTGAGTGCGCGTCATTTGTGTCGCGCACTACCACTCCGGGATTTAAGCTGTACAGCAGTTGCCTTCAAGCTTATTGGGGGATCGTCTAGTGGTAGGACTGCGGATTCTGACTCCGCCAACCTAGGTTCGAATCCTAGTCCCCCAGCCAGAACATCAGGCCCGCGAATGCGGGCTTTGTTGTATCTGGGTGTTGGTGATCGGCTAATTCTCACTGGATAATCGGATAGATAAAGATGTTGTACCCGTTACTCAAGAATCTGTTGTTCAGACTAGAACCTGAGCGTGCCCATTCGCTGACATTGAGCAGCTTGCAGCGTATGGAGCAATGCGGATTGCTTTCAATGATTGCTTCTGGAGCGAAGGTCGCTCCGGTGAAGTTGATGGGTTTGCAGTTTCCCAACCGGGTCGGGATTGCTGCGGGTCTCGACAAGAACGCTGTTTGCATTGATGCGCTGAGTGCACTTGGTGCAGGTCATGTCGAGATCGGTACGGTCACTCCACGCCCGCAGGCAGGCAATCCTGCCCCGCGTGTGTTTCGTCTTCCTCAGTCACAGGCATTGATCAATCGCATGGGTTTTCCCAATGAGGGAATGGAAGCCATTGCGCCGCGTGTGGCTGCACGCAAGCATCGCGCTATCTGTGGTGTAAACATCGGCAAGAATGCCAGCACTCCGCTTGAGAATGCGACTCAGGATTACCTGAGTTGTCTGCGCGGTATGGCGCCGTATGCGGATTACATCACCATTAATGTTTCATCGCCCAATACGCTTGGCTTGCGCAGTTTGCAGGCAGTAGCTCAGTTGCGGCCGATGCTCGTCGCATTGCTTGATGAGCGCGCGCGTCTGCTGCCTGCACTTGGTAAATCATTGCCGATCCTGGTGAAGATCGCACCCGATCTGACGACAGATGAACTGCATGGCATGGCCGATCTGCTGCCTGAGGTTGGAATGGATGGTGTGATTGCCACGAATACCACATTGAGTCGTCCGGCAGGTCTCGGGTCGTTGGCAGATCAGGCAGGTGGGTTAAGTGGACGCCCGGTTCATGCCTTGTCGCTGGCCACGGTCAGCACGCTGCGGCAACGGCTCGGTCAATCATTCCCCATCATCGGTGTGGGTGGTATCAGTTCGGCAGCGGATGCGCTGGCGATGCGCCAGGCGGGAGCGGATCTGGTTCAGATCTACACCGGCCTGCTTTATCGCGGGCCGGGGTTGATCAGGGAAGTAGCCGCCGCATTGACCTGATGTAACAGGACAGCACGGCGAAGAGAAATTACGGCAGGATTTTTACGCCAGCAGCGCTGCCAACGATCAGTACATCAGCCGGACGATGTGCAAACAGACCCACCGTTACTACACCGACGATCTGGTTGATCTGTGATTCCAGTCTCAATGGATCAACGATGCTCAGTCCATGTACATCCAGGATCAAGTTGCCGTTATCAGTGATTACACCTTCACGCCATACGGGTTGACCACCCAGTTTGATCAGTTGTCTGGCAACGTAGGAACGTGCCATAGGTATCACTTCTACTGGCAGAGGGAACCGGCCCAGCACGCTGACCTGCTTGCTTTCATCCACAATGCAGATGAATAGCTGTGATGCAGCGGCGACGATCTTCTCGCGAGTGAGCGCCGCACCACCACCTTTGATGAGTCGCAGATGCGGGTCGCACTCATCAGCACCGTCTACATAGACATCAATATCGCCGACTGCGTTGAGTTCAAATATTTCTATTCCATGACCCCGAAGACGCTCCGTAGAGGCGTTTGAACTCGAAACTGCGCCCCTTATGCGCAACTTTTGCGCAGCCAGTGCATCAATGAAGAAGTTGACGGTCGAACCGGTGCCGACACCGATGATGGTGTCCTCCTCAATGTACTTGAGGGCGGCTAGTGCTGCGCGTTGCTTACCGGCATCGTTACTCATCGCATGAATCTCTGTTTAAGGGTAAGTGAGGAAATATCTGTTTTTCTAGCGTTAAAAACAACTGTGCCCGCTTTCGCGGGCACAGTTGATGAGGTTACATCCTCAGAAGAAACTACTTCTTCTTGGCGGCCTTCTTGGCTGCCTTCTTCTTCGCTACTTTCTTCTTGGATGCTTTCTTTGCTTTAGTTGCCATGATTAAGATTCTCCGATTAAGGGTTAAATCAAGTTAGTCCGAGCGCAGTATATACATAAAACTAATTTGTCTCGCAAGGGGGGGGGTGTAATTTATCTGTGAGCGAGTTCACGCTCGTTCATCGATGACGGTTCACTCGATGAGCTCGATTCACTCATTCAATGATCACTCAAGACCAAGGATGTAGTTCCATTCATCACTGCTGAGGGGAGTTACTGACAGTCGGTTACCACGTTTGAGGATGAGTAACTCTTTCAGTCGATGGTGATGCTCTCTTAGTTCATCAAGGGTGATGATGCGTTTCAGTTTTCGTTTCAGCTTCACATCCACCATCAACCATCGTGGTGACTCTGGTTTGCTGTCGGCATCGTAGTGAACATGCCCGGGATCAAACTGCGTGTTGTCGGTATAGGCATTACTCGTGATGCTGACGATGCCGGTAATACCGGGAACAGCGCAGCTGGAATGATAAAAAAAGCCGAGATCGCCGGGTTGCATGACATCACGCATGAAATTCCTGACCTGATAGTTGCGTACGCCATCCCAGCAGGTGGATTTGCCTGTGGCGGTAGCCAGATCATCTATGCTGAACGTCGCGGGTTCAGACTTGAACAGCCAGTGCTGCATTTATTGCTCCGGAAACGGGTTGGTATAACAAACTTGAAGGCGAAGGTTTACGTACGCTGCTGATGGCAGTGGATCAGCCCTTGCTCCGTCATGACCCGGGGCAGGGTGATGTCATGGGGTAGTGCAGGTATGCGTTCAACTTGCTGCGAAGCGTAAGCCACACCGATCAGTCGGGGTCTTTGCCAGCGACTATGGCGCAGGCAGGCAAGGTGGCGATCATAAAAGCCGGCACCCATGCCCAGGCGATTGCCATGAACATCAAAGCCCACGGTGGGTACCAGCACCATGTCCAGCTGGCGAAGGCCGATAGCCTGTCTCGGTGGTTGTTGTACCTGTTGCATGCCCCAGCTGTGACGCGTGAGTCGAACATTGCGCGACAGCGGTACAAATCGCATTTGCCGCCGTGTCTTGTTATCGATATGCGGAATATAGATGTGGCAGTGCCGGGCTTGAGCCCGTGCGATGAAAGCATGCAGGTCAAACTCATGCGGCATGGCCAGATACACCGCGATGTGCAGACCCGGTCTTAGCAGGTAACAGCGATCGAACTGAATAGCCAGCTGGCGTGCTGCCGCCTGTTGAGTCTGTCTGGAGATGGAGCGGCGCTGTTGTCGAAGTTGCTGGCGCAGGATGCTTCGCTCGGCTTTGAGCGAAGTATCAGAAAGAGAGGAGGCGCTACCCGCCTGTGCCGTCATAGGCCATTGCTCTCGACGCGGAGCAATAGGTGGGACCAAGTTACGACACATAAGGCTTTCCGCATGACACGGACATGCACAGTGTTGCCGCGAACCATAGCCCCGAGGGTTTTTACATTAGGGTCGAGAGGTAACCCGACCATACGTCGAACACCGCAGGCAGCGCCAGAGCAGATCATCGCAAACAAGTCAGGCAATAAACAATAGGGGAATCCGGAACGGGGCGACATATTCATCTCCCGAATCGACTCCAGCTGTTCAGATTTCCATCTGCTTGCCGCGCGTAATGGCAGATTCCACCCGTTCGCGCAGCAGGCGCATGCGGTCCACCAGTTCGGTTTCAACATCTGATCCCACGCCGCCGGTCTTTTTTGCTTTGAGCAATTCATTGGCCATGTTAAGTGCGGCCATGACTGCGATACGGTCCAGACCCATCACAGCGCCGGCTTCGCGGATTTCGCGCATCTTGCCATTCAGGTACTCGGCTGCATCCAGCAGATCAGTACGCTCTTCTATCGGACAGGCGACCTGATATTCCTTTTCAAGGATGCGGATGCTCACGCGGGAAGTGCGGTCGTTCATGCGCCATGCTCCAGAGATTTCAGTCTGCCGATCATGCCTTCAACCCGGGTGCGGACCTGTTCGTTCTTCTGCAGCAGACCACCGCGTTCAGCAACCAGCAGTTCATTGCGCTGACGCAAGGCATAATTTTCTTCCTTGATCTGCGCCAGTGTGGTGACCAGTTCCGCCACCCGTAATTCCAGGCGACGGTATTCCTGCTCAATGGCAGATTTTGGGGTGGTGGTGCTCATGGCTAAATTATGCGTTGGCGAGTTCCGCAGGGTCAAACTTAAATAATAAGGGAGAGCCGGGGCTGCCGCAGTTAATGATGCGGGTGGAATAGCGCACACGCAACCGCTAGCATAGCTGCATGAATCAACACGGTTTTGCTGAAATAGAACAGGCATTAAGCAGCGCCGATGCTGCGGTGTCGGTAGCCGAGGCGCATGGCTGTTTATGTGGCGCCCTGTGTGCCATGCCGCAATTCTCCGCCCGGCACTGGCTACGCGAGCTGCTGCCCGACCCTGCCGAAGGTGAAGTATTGACCGAGGGCGCTGACGTCGCTGAGGTACTCAACCGCGTTTACCGCGATACATTCGATGCGCTGCGTGGAGCGGACATGGCCTTCGCGCCACTGCTGCCCGATGATGAGTTGCCACTTAACAATCGCATTGCTGCGCTGGCGCAATGGTCACAGGGATTTCTGTATGGTTTCGGTATCGGCGCACCGGCTGTAACGATGGCTTCGCTGCCTGATGAGGTGAGCGAAGTGCTCAAGGATCTGACCGAGATAGCGCGCGCCAGTGAAACCGAAACCAGCGGCAGTGATGAAGAAGAACAGGCTTACACCGAACTGGTTGAATACCTGCGCGCTGCCGTGCAATTGATCCATGATGAGCTGGCGGGTCTGCGTAGCGAGCAGGCCAGCGCCCTGCCGCACTGACCTGTGAGCAGCTCTTTCAGTTATCCCGATTCCAGCTACCTCTGAGCCAACCATGCGCCTTGATGAATACCAGCGTCGTCGCAAGCAGCTGCTGAAAATGATTGGCAAGGGCGGCATTGCCATCCTGCCGACTGCGCTGGAGAAGCAGCGCAATAATGATGTGCATTATCACTTCCGCCCTGACAGCGATTTTCAGTACCTGACTGGTTTTAACGAACCTGAGTCTGTTGCCGTGCTGATTCCGGGACGTGCGCAGGCTGAATTCATCATGTTCGTGCGTGAGCGTGATCCCTTGCGTGAAACCTGGGATGGCCGGCGCGCGGGGCCAGAGGGTGCAGTACGGGATTTCTCTGCTGATGATGCTTTTCCCATCAATGACATTGACGAGATCCTGCCGGGCCTGATGGAGAACTGCTCCCGCGTGTACTACACGATGGGTCTGAATGCCGATTTTGATCAGCGGGTCATCGGCTGGGTGAATGGTCTGAAGGCACAGGCACGTGCCGGCGTGCGTCCGCCACAGGAATTTGTCGCGCTGGATCACCTGCTGCATGACATGCGCCTGTACAAATCAAAAGGCGAGGCGACGCTGATGCGTCAGTCTGCTGCGATTGCTGTACGCGCCCATGAACGTGCTTTGCGCTACGTTCAGCCGGGTCGCATGGAATACCAGGTGATGGCCGAACTGCTCCATGAATTTCACAGCCACAACGCTGATATCTCCTACCATCCCATTGTCGGAGGCGGTGCGAACAGTTGCATCCTGCACTATCACGAAAACAATGCCGAGCTGATGGATGGTGATCTGCTGCTGATTGATGCCGGTTGCGAATCCGGATTTTATGCCTCGGATATCACGCGTACGTTTCCGGTCAATGGCCGTTACAGTCCGGAGCAACGCGCCGTGTACGAAGTGGTATTGCAGGCGCAGTACGCAGCCATCGCTGCCGCCAGACCGGGAAATCACTGGAATGATCCTCATGATGCCGCAGTACGCGAAATAACCCAGGGCCTGATCAAACTGGGTCTGCTCAAGGGCAAGCTGTCTGCGCTGATCAAGGACGGCGCCTACCGGCAATTCTTCATGCATCGAACCGGACACTGGCTGGGCATGGATGTGCATGATGTGGGTGATTACAAGGTTGGCAACGAATGGCGTGTGCTCGAACCCGGCATGGCGCTGACGGTCGAGCCGGGTATCTACATTCCTGCTGGCAGCAAGGGCGTTCCGAAACGCTGGTGGAATATCGGTATTCGTATTGAAGACGATGTGCTGATTACCAGAACAGGATGTGAAGTGCTCACCGGCGCACTGGTCAAAGAGCCGGATGACATTGAGCGCCTGATGGCTTCCTGATTGGTCAATGAACGCGTCATCTGAAAATTCACTTTATGACCTGCTGATCTGCGGCGGCGGGCTGGTGGGTGCCAGTCTGGCATTGATGCTCAAACCGCTTGGACTGCGCGTGGCGCTGATTGAAGCGGTGAAGTTTGAAGGTGCTGCGCATCCGAGCTTTGATGAACGTACCACGGCGCTGGCCAATGGCAGCCGACGGGTGTTCGAAGCCATTGGTGTCTGGCCGTTGCTGCAACGAACGGCGACGCCTATCAGGCGCATTCATGTTTCCGATCAGGGGCGGTTCGGATTCGCCCGACTCTCTGCTGAAGAACAGGGACTGGCTGCACTCGGACATGTGGTACCCAACTGGCAGATGGGTGCTGCACTCTGGCAGCGCCTGCAGGAAGAAGGCATTGAAGTCATCGCGCCCGCACGGGTCATAAAGTTATCGGCTGCTGAGAGCACACGGCGTGTGACCATCGAGGTGAATGGCCAGACCCGTGAACTCAGTGCTCGCCTGATTGTGGCCGCAGATGGTGCACAGTCGCTGTTACGTGAAGCGGCGGGAATCGACAGCACACAAGTGGATTACGGACAGACAGCCATCATCAGTAATGCATTGACGCAACGTTTTCATGACCATGTAGCCTACGAGCGCTTCACGCCAAACGGGCCGCTGGCAGTATTGCCTTTGTCTGATGCACGTGTCGGTCTGATCTGGACAGTGGCCAGCGCTCAGGCTGATACGGTGATGGGCTGGAGCGATGAAATGTTTCTGTCGAACTTTCAGCAGGCATTCGGTTTCCGTCTGGGGCGCATGCTGAAAGTCGGTGCGCGTCATGCCTATCCCCTGTCATTGATTCGCGCCCGGCAACATTACGCGCCGCGTGTGGCGGTACTGGGTAATGCTGCACAGATGCTGCATCCTATCGCGGGTCAGGGCCTGAACCTGGGATTGCGCGATGCAGCCAGCCTGGCAGAGCTGCTCGCGGATGCGCAGCGTGCCGATACACACTTTGATGCAGGCTGCGATGAATTGCTCAGTCACTACGCAGCATGGCGCCAGGAAGACAGCAAACGCATTGTGACCTTTACCGATACGCTGGTGCGGCTGTTCAATCAGCGACTTGGTTTGCTCAAGTTCGCACGCGATGCAGGACTGCTGGCCTTTGATCTCATGACCGGTGCCAAGGACGCAATGGCGCAGTTATCAATGGGTGCGTCTACACGCATACCGCGTCTGGCACGGGGAGCGCCCTTGTGAAAATGGTTCCCGATTTTGATATCGCCATCTGTGGTGGCGGCATGGTGGGAGCAACACTGGCTGGCTTGCTGCGTAACGAGCCTGACCTTGCTGATCTGCGTATAGCGCTAATTGAAGCGCACATGCCGGCACAGCCACCGGCAGCGGGTGTGGAGTTGCGTGTCTCAGCTATCTCACGTGCATCCGAGCGCATTCTTGATCGCGCCGGTGCGTGGCAGTCACTCCCGGCTGCCATGCGCTGTGCCTATCAGGAGATGCGCGTCTGGGATGCCCACAATCAGCCTGACAGTGAGTCTGCATTGCACTTCGCCGCCAGCGCGCTGGGTGAACCCAATCTCGGTTACATCATTGCCAACAACTGGTTGCAATGGGCAGCACTGGATGCCACCCGTCATGAACGCGTGACCTGCTTTGCTGCTGAATTGAATGACATTGAATTACTGGATGAGTATGCCCGGATCGGCTTGCAGGATGGTCGGCGCTTTACCGCACGACTGGTCATTGGTGCAGATGGTGCCAGCAGTCGCAGTCGTAGGTGTGCGGGCATTCAGGCGCGCATACGTCCGTATCAGCAGACTGCACTGGTCACGCAGGTGCGAACCGGGCGCAGTCATCAATTTACTGCTTGGCAACGATTCATGCCGGATGGACCGATTGCTTTTCTGCCGTTGAACGATGGACAGAGTTCAATTGTCTGGACCACCACGCCTGAGCATGCAGCGCAATTACTTGCGATGGAACAATCTGCATTGGGAGCGGCGATCACCACGGCATCTGATCACGTACTGGGTGAAGTTCATGTCGTCTCAGCAAGCGCTGCGTTCCCGTTGCAATTGGCGCAGGTGGATGAATACTGCCGGCCACGCTTTGTGCTGGTGGGCGATGCTGCGCACAGCATCCATCCGCTTGCCGGACAGGGTGTGAATCTCGGTTTGATGGATGCCGCTTCACTGGTGCAGGTGCTGGCTGAAGCACGACAGGCGGGCGCAACTATTGATGCGCTGGGTGAACGTGCCGTGTTGCGGCGCTATGAACGATGGCGCAAGACGGAGAACACGGCTGCACTGGGGTTGGTTGATGCACTCAATCGCCTGTTCAGTAATCAGCAGCCAGGTGCCGGCTTGCTGCGTCGTACCGGACTGGCGACCTTGCAGAAATTGCCACCCGTTAAACGCTCGTTGATGTTGCGGGCACTGGGACTGGCCGGTGAAGTCCCCAGCATCGTCAGGCGCGCAGGTTGAACAAAGCCCGGGTCTGACCTGTAATTCTTTCAGACACTAAAGGTGGAGTCTGGAAGAATCACAATGCCCACAGGTTGCTTGCAACTGATCTGTGCCGGGCAATTTCTATTGCGTTGTGCAGGCGATATTGGCGTTGGTCAGGTTGGCCGTACCCATCACACCGGAATTGTTGGCTGCGGTACAGATCAATCCATCCGGTGATTGCAGTGTGACTAGATAAGCTGTTCCTGCAGTGAGGCTGGTAGAGAAGGTATAAGACATTGCGCCGCTCGCCACAATTTTGGTGGCGCCACCGTTCAGTTTGAGTATCAGTCCGGCTTTGGTCAGGCCGGTAATGCTGCCGCCCACCGTGTAGGTTTTGGCACACTCAACAGACACATTGGTGATGTTTGCATTAGTGATGGTGCCGAAGCCGTTCACTACGGAACAGATATATCCGGCCGGCTGGATGCCGACGCTCACTGTGTAAGTACTGTTACTGGTCAGGGTGGATGCAAATTTGAAGGTGGTCGCGCCATTGGCGACGATCAGGTTGGCTGAATTCAGTCTCAGCACCAGTCCCGATGCAGACAGGCCGGTGAGCGAACCACTCACGGTATAAGTGCTTACGCAGTTAACACCGATGTTTGTAATGTTGGCGTTGATGATGCCGGCGCCGTTATTCACTGTGCAGATCTGACCACTGGGCTGAATCGCGACGGTGACAGAGTAACTGGCGCCCGCAGCGAGCTGGTTTGAGAACATAAATTCACCATCCACATCCTGTGTGAGTACATCATTGCCATTGTTAACCAGCGTGACTGCCTTGCCTGGTGCGAGGCCGGATATAGTGCCGCTGAGAGTGTAGGAGCTGATGCCGCTGCCCAATGCATCGGCCAGAATGGCATCAAGCGCATCACGCAGTGAAGAATTGCTGTCGGCAAGATATAGCCATCCACCACCTGCGGTGGCGGCGGCCTGCAGATAGGCCTGTGCTGTGGCGTTGCCACCGATGTCACTACCAAAACCAATGAAGTGCGTCTTTACGGTGGAGTTACTGCCGCTCACAAGATTGTGATTGAACATGTAATTGGCAAGGTCATCTAGACATGCACCATCAGTAGAGCAGCTTGCTCCTGTCAAAGTATTGATGGCTGAGTTTGATTCGATGTCACTGGTGGGCTCGCCGTCTGTGAGGAAGATAATAAGATTGTTAGCAGTGGCTGCTGATGCATTAACGAGTGGTGAGTTATAGGTGTTGCTGCTTGCGATTCCGCCCACCCGCGAGCTGGCAGTACTGAACAGGTTGACGAGGGAGCCGCTGCAACTGCCATTGGCATTGGAGCTGGCATTCGAGATGGAGCTGCAGACCTGTGAGCTGTTGCCATAGGTCACCGGCCCGCCGCGCAGGTACTGATAGGCTTCATAAAGCGTCTCGGACAGCGGTGTGCCGCCATACGGCTGGAAGTCATTCACTGAATTGGTCAAGGTGGTGGCATACGCATCATCCAGTGGTTTGATGGGCTGAATAACCATCCCGCCGTGGGCGTTGCTGTCGTATCGCATCAATCCAACATTGACAGTGGAATTTGAAATGGAGCTCAAGAACGTGGATACCGCAGCTTTGACTTCATTCAGCCGTGATGCTCGGGTGGTGACAAGGGGTGGAGCATGCAGATAGCGGATATAGTTAGGGCTGAACAGATAATACTGCCCGCCCACATTGGTATCGCTCCACCATTGACTGCCGGAGGAAGTGGTCCAGGCAGAGGTGACGCTACCATTGTTGCCGGCTTTGGGGTATTTGCTATCGGCGGTAGTCATGCTCTGACCATACACACCATTATCGGCTTTACATTCAACATTGAGAGTTGCAGTGCTGATGTCACTGACCCAGATATAGTTGCTGCCAGTTCTACTTAGGCGGATGAAAGAATCATTCGTGCCGTAGTAGCCTGCAAGGCCATCCAGCGCACTGACTACTGATTTACAGTTCAGATATGAACTGCGGTTAAATGACAGCAGGCCTGTCGCTGAACAGGAAGTTGGTGCAGCGCCTTTTGATTTTGGCCAGTAATACACACTGGTGCTGCTGCAGTTGGCACCATTATCAGGGTAAGAAGTACTGGGGTTATAGGGCGCAACTTGTGACGAGCTACTCGCGGTCAGATTCATGCTGCCTGACGTATCCAGCACCAGCAGAATGTTGGGGTTGCTGGTGGCTTGTGCTTGAGCAGGATTAAATCCAGCCAATGCAAGGCTGGCGATGAAAGTCAGCAAACCCAGGGCAACTTGCTTCATGATGATTCCGTACCTGTCCATAACTAAATCCAGTTTTAAAATTTGTTCTATCGTCCAGAAAAAAGCTACTGCGGAGTGCAGGATACATTCACATTGGTGATATTGGCAGAGCCCATCACACCGGGATTATTGCCAAGTGTGCAATTCAGACCGGCAGGCAACGCGGAAAACGTGACAGTGTAGGGTGTGCCTGAAATGAGGCTGGTGGCGAATGTGTACGAGGTGGCGCCGCTGGGAATAATTTTGTTGGCACCGCCGTTCAGCTTGAGTATCAGTCCGGCTTTGGTCAGTCCGGTGATGCCGCCACCTACGGTGTAACTTCTGGCGCAGCTGATGGAGATATTGCTGATGTTGGTGGTGCTGATGGTGCCGCTGCCGTTGATGACAGTGCACAGATAACCAACAGGCTGGATACCCACACTGACCGTATAGGCGGTACCCGTGGTGAGCGCAGTGGCAAATTTGAAGTTGTTTGCACCATTGGCAATGATCAGATTGGTGCTATTCAGTTTCAGTACCAGACCTGATGCAGCCAGCCCTGAAATGTTGCCGCCAACGGTATAGGTGTTGGTACAGCTCACACTCACATTGGTGATGTGGATATTGCTGATGGTGCCGCTGCCATTGCTGATCGTGCAGGTCTGACCGGCAGGCTGAACTGCAACCGTCACGGTGTAGGTACCGGAAGCCAGTGCGTTGGCGAAGGTGAAGCCGCCATTACTGCTAACTACTTTGATATCGCTGCCATTATTCAGCAGCGTGACTGACTTGTTATTGGCCAGCCCAGAAACGTTGCCGCCGACTGTGTAGGGTGGAGTGGCCGGGCCATAAAGAAACTGCATGCCGGCGATGTCATCTGCATCCAGTTGCCGGTTGATGAGTTCGTAGTGACAGGCGCTGCCATCAAAGTTGCTGTCCACATAGCCACACATCACTGAGTCAGGGTTGGTTGAATGGCCTAGACCGAGTGTGTGTCCTAGTTCATGCAATACCAGTCCTTCTAGGTCATTGAAATACGCGCCGCCCGGAGTTGGCAGCAGGTCGCCTTCGGCACCGGGTGCGATCTGAAAATTGTTGTTAGCTGAAAGGGCAAGATCGCCGGCCAGTGGATCAGGAAAGAACAGATCATTGCCGGGCGGGCCATAGCCTGCACCACCCGCAAAGCCCGACGCAAAGACATAGGCGCCGATGCGGATGTCAATTGCCGTAGTGCCCGCGAAAGGTGAACCATTGTCCGTGACATGATTGAAATGCAGGTTCGCCACCGAAGCCCAAGTGTTGAATGCACGTTGGACTGCTGCATCGAATGCACCAGTACCATAAGTGGAATCAATAGACAGGCGCAAAGTGCCGATCGAACTTAGCCCCGTCAGATTGCCATCGTGATAATTGCTGGTGTCTACGCCCGCTCCATCAGCAATAAAACTCCATGACACGGTAGCACCGGTGCCACGGGTCGGGTCATCCCATTTGCCAAACAGCAACGTATAGGCAGAAGCGCTGTTTGAGAGGCAGGCAAGGCTGAAAAGGGATAAAGCGAGTATGAACCGGCGCAACTTTGAGCGTTGCGTGTAAGCGGTATTTGTTCCAGGTGTGGTCATGCTGAATATCCCTTGCTGAGGTCAAAGAGCGAGCAGTGGTTCTGGCACCAGTTTTGATAGTTCAGTGCATGACGGAAAATAGGCCTGTGCCGCGGGCGGTGTCAATGCAGGGTCAATTGATTATGCGGTGGGTTATGGTAAGTGGCCTCAAAGGGGGGGGGCTTCGGGACCCTCCCGATGGCAGGTGATTACTTTGCTCACAGTTTCAGCAGGGTCCAGCCTGAGCACTGCGGGATCAGGTGATGATCTGATCAGTCAGACAAACCTGAGAGCTAAGCATCCGAAATCATGAAGAGGTGCGGGTAAGACAGAGCTGAACGAGTGATGCCTTTTCTATCAAGTCTGCTTCTGGTCTTATCTCGGCTATGATGTGAAGAGCTCAGTTGACTGGCGATTTAATGAATACAACAAGCAAAAGAAAGTGGTTCCACAACAGTTCTGGGAAATTCTGGATTGAATTGGCTTTGTTTGGTGCATTTGCTTTATGGATGCTGGGTACCGCACTGGTAGGCACTGTAAAACAATACTCTGAAATGCCCTATTGGGATGTTTGGGATAGCGCTTTGGGCTTCTACCTGAGGTTTTCAGAAGGTGATTGGAGTTCGCTGTGGGCCCAGCATAACGAACATCGAATTGTAATCGCCAAGCTGCTGTTCTGGCTGGATCTAAAGGTTTTTGGAGGGGTGGGTGTATCACTGTTGAGCTGGACTTATCTGTAGAAGTTTCGACTTGATCTGACAGTTACTGAGTTTGTGGTAGTGACTGTCAGGTCAAATTCAGTTGATCAACTTGTCCTGCCAGATTTGTTTGCCATCCCTGAAGGTCTCCATCGGCGTCCTG
>CAILZL010000014.1 GCA_903838705.1 uncultured Pseudomonadota bacterium | reverse complement strand
GACGCGTGCGCTTGCGGTAGCGTTCAAACCCCGCCGTGGCCAAACTCTGCTGCGTCGGTTTCATCACCACTTCACCTGTTATCAGTTCAGTGGCGACATTCTATGATGACGGGGAAATAAATCAGAGATTCCCTAGCTTGGCTGTGCAAGTCCCTTCACAGTTAAAAGTATAATCATATGAACTTTTTAAGGTGCCGGAATCGGCGTAGCCAACTTCAAGTGCTACCGCTTTGGTCAGTTGCACTCCACCGAAAATTCGGTAGCCGCTACTGCCGTTATCTTTAAATGCTGGACAACCATTTGAAACATTCTGGTCAGGTGTACAACTAGAATCGATGTAGGTTGATGACTCAACACTGGTGCTTGTGAGTCCGGCACCAACGTAAAATCCCTCGGCCGCGTAGGCAGCCAATGGCAAGATAGCTATTAATGCAGCGATCGCGAGTATCCTTTTCATTTGAAATACCTCTTAAGTGGGCGGCCACAAAACTGAATGAGACATGTGCTGACATACATAGATATACAGCCACCTTTTAACTTAAGCAGGTATGGCTGGTGAGGATATAAGGGCTTGCCGCTTGCTGTATTCGGGCACCCCTGATCATCTTATGGGACAACCATGCAATCCATTTCATTACCCAGTGCAATCCCACCCAGAACGATGGTGACAGCCTCGTGTTCCTTGCCATATCTATCTGTAATTACCCTACAAACGAAAAGCCCCACATTCGTGGGGCTGTCATACTCTCATTGAGTAATGCTCAGACCTTACGCTTTCTGGAAACCATTCTCAGGCCACCAAGCGCCGGCAACAGGTACCAAATTGAGGCAGACAGAGGTACGGGCGCTTCCGTCACGTTCATATTGTCAGCCATGAAGATTGGTCCATAATCCCCACCGGTAGCAGGCGTCTTGTCGTAATGCACCAGCACGCTATTGAAGGCTAATACAGAACTGAATCCCAGTGTTCCTGTAGCCCAGGTGCAGGCACCGCCCTGCGTATCACAATTGATCGAGGCAGTATTGGTCCCCACCAGACCGCCATTCATGAATGCAGTTACCCGCATGGTCGCAGAGGTATCCGTTCCATACTCCTCCGGTGAATACAGAATGGAAAAGCTGGTAAGCGACTGTGAGAAGCTGACCTGCAGATCAGCCTGATAAATACTATTCGGATAAATGATGTTGCCCGAGAACCCAACTGTCGTGAAGCCCAGGACATTGGCAGCTTGAATTGAAAACCCTTGCCCTGTCGCTGCGAACTGGGCAGTCAGCCCATCGACAGTTAAAGTGGATGGAAGGGATGAGTACTGCGGTACGTCGTCAAAATTAAAAAGCACACTTGCCGCCTGCGATTGCAGACTCAGCATGAGACATCCGAAGGCCGCACACACTATTCTGTTCATTACCCTGCCCCCACCTGTAATAGCGCTAGCTCCAATCACCGCCCACATCGCCAAAGTCGCTCGAAGAGCTGTCCCAGGATGAACTGTCACCCAGTCCAAAATCCTCGCCCCCCATGTTGCTATTAGGATCGAAGCTGTTATCAGCACTTATATCGGGACTACGATCGGCAGCGGTAGCGTTACTTTCCCCCATCAGGTTACGCGCAAGCGCTTCACCGGCTACCATGCCGGCACCGACTGCCGCACCCGTCGCCAGCCCACCTAGAATGCTGCCACCCATCCCACCCGTAGGTCCGTAAGGCTGTCCAGGATATCCCGACACTGGCGCGTTTCCGAACGGACTGGGACTGGCTTGATAAGCCTGACGTTGACCGAGCAGATTACGCACCACAAAGATCACAAATAAGACAACACCCACACCGACAATGAGCATGCCCCACGGAAAACTGTTTGTAGTCACTCGATGTGCTGGGGCAGCCATTGAGGGAGCAGAAAGACGCAACTTCAGGGATTTAAGGGCTGCAGGTTCAGTAAACGACAGATCTGGCTGTAACCGTTCAGCATTGGACAACTCAGTTCGGGCAACTGCCAACTTTCCTTCTCTGGCCAATATTTCTGATTTGACGAAGTGAGCCTTTGCGCTGTCTGGATGCGCACGCAATACCTCATCGATCATGGCCTCCGCTTGCGCCATGTGTCCTGCCTGTGCTGCCAGATAAATCTCATGGACCGTAGGCTCAGGCGCAGCATTTGCAGCCAAACCCAGAGTCAGCAGAAAGAAGGTGATGAGTGGACTGAAAGTGATTTTTTTAAGCATATGCCTAAGTCTAGGTGAGAGGATTCAATTCCATTTGCAATGGTAAGACTGAACAAGTTGCAGCAGCATTAAGATTATGCAACCTTTTGTTAATGTTGAAGCCACCTGAATTGAACCGCATCGATCCAACCTGATTGTTAGTACAACAGGTTTGTTGTGCTTGGCCTGATTTTCCCTACCGGCGACAAACAAATGCAAGCCATTGGGTCGCCCCGATCGTTGCAAGCGACAGACATCGGAGGACTTGATTGATATTGTCTGTGCTGTGACAACCGCAGCTTTACTTTGATAGGCTCTCGAGTTTGGCCATTCAGATTTGCCAGATTCATTCCATAGAACTCGCTTGTCAAATCCGGATACCAGCTCCAAAGGTACATCAAACAATGTCAATCAAACTCGCTACTTGTTTAGCCCTCTGCGCAGCCTGTCTGATTCTTCCTTTTTCAAGTTATGCCGGTGGCGGCCTGTTAGGTCTGGATCACCAGGTCAATAGATCAGACACAGGCATCTGGTCACGGAATAATCAATTAGCACTCGAATTAGGCTCTGCCATCACTGTAGTAGGTGGATCGCTGTGGGAAGGTTCCGACTCCCGACTCGGTAACACATTCTGGAGGTCGATGGATTCGATGGTGATGGGTGCGGTTGCCTCTTCGACAGCCAAACTGGTTTTTCAGAGAAAGCGCCCCGTTCAAGGAGAGGGGCCAGATGCCTGGTTCAAAGGCCGAGACGCCAGCAGCTTTCCGAGTGGCGAGGCAACTCATATCACGGCTATCGTTGTGCCCTTCATTGCTGAATATTCTGAAGACCACCCACTTATCTGGTCTCTGGCTGCCCTACCGGTTTATGACGCAGTGGCACGCGTCAAATCTCTAGGCCACTGGCAAAGTGATGTGATTGCGGGCATCGCTTTAGGTACTGCGATAGGTGTGCATTCACACAATAGAAAAGACAGTTTGCTGGTTGATATTTTACCGGACGGACTTTCTGTGGGCATCAAGACACGGTTCTAAACCTTGCAAGAAGGCCCACAAAAGCGGGCCTTCTGTTTATTCTCTCTTCACGCTCGGGTTTTCAGTCATTCAGTGAAGTAATGATCTGATTTGCCACGAACACACCACTGGTACTGTTATAAGCACCTTCAGCTGCAACAGACTGATCCATAGTTGTACCGTTCAGGCCTGCACCTAATCCAGCTACAAAGTCTGTAAACGTGTCGAAGGACTCCAGCCTGCGGCTAGCGCGATGGTTGATCACAAAGGAACCCGCTGCCGGCGATGTACTGGATGTAATCAGTAGTCCCGCTGGCTGTAAGGAAACATCCACCGCCTGTGGACCGATCATCAAAGTGTGAACCGGACTACTTGCCAATACGCTTTGAGAAACAAGTAGACCAGAATTGTCCACTGATGTGAACGGGTAGACCAGTCCAGGACGGGCAAACTGAATCAGTAACCTCGCCTCTGTAGCGGTGAAGTTAACCAGTGTTTCGGCATCAAAATCCGCACCCTGGGCAACGGTGCCAAAGGGCTCAACAAAACCAATAACCCTCACTGCAGTACCTAGGTTCACATCAGTCAGATCCAGATTACCTGTATTGACTATATATGAAGCAGGGTTGGCATCAGTTGCACTGCTCAGACCGGTTCCGGAGAAGTTGAAATCAGAGGGGGTCCGGCCATCAAGCGCTTTCAGATTGATGGTAATCGTACCGATTGCCTTAGAGGTGACTATTCCCCACATGGAACTCGCCATCAACCGTGCTCTACCGGCCGTAGCATCCAGTGTGACAATAGAATTCTGTGGGTAAAGCTGGGCAAACATCGGAACAATGGGAGGCAGTGAAGAACTGCTGGAAGAGGAAGAGGAGGATGAGCTAGATCCACTGCCCGTAATCGTGGCAGTCCCAAACAGCACAACGTGTTGACCTACTGATATATCTGCGATGTTCAGCGCGCCCGTATGACCATCTTTAGTGACCTGAGTGCCCTCTCCGATGGTTGCTGTGACATCACCACGCTGATACGCATAGTCCGGCTCTGTTTCATTGCTACCAGAAACCTCACGACTGAAGGTGACCCCACGAATGGTGAGTGTATTGCCAGTGCGGGCAATGACATCACCCTCAATGCTGTCCTGATGGGGCTGAACGACACTGGTACCGGCCAGTACGTTTGTGGCGGTGAAAGAATGGTCAGAGGTAGAAATCTGACCATAGGCCACTACCAAGGCCCCTGGCGCGACAGAAGACAGTTGCGTCAGACCGGCACTACCAGAGTACGTCACGCCGTCAATTGAATAAGTCGTGCTATTGGTTGTGCTGACGACCTGTTGACCGCCCTCACCCTTGTTGTTGTGGAATGGCCTCACATTGACAATGTAACTTGCCGCTGCCGTATCAACGCTCACCAAAGGACCGCGTATCCTGAATGGCTTGGAAGCAGGAGGCACCAGGCTTGCTACCAGTACCGGATTGACAGTGACCTTCGCTGTCGCAGTATCAACTGAATTAGAAGCCAGCAGATTAAAATCGAGACTGAGGTGTGAAGTTCTACCGTGTGAGATGACCAGTCTGTTGCTCCCATCCAGCTGCACATTAAGCGTGATCTGAGTAATCGGGTTGCCATTACTGTCTATGGCGGAAACGGCCAGGCCACTGGCACTGCCATCATCAACCACTATATTCGCGTTTGAATAGTCGAGCGTGATAGTGGCACTGGAATAGTTGCCAGCGGGCACTTGACCATTTCCGATAACTTCACTGAGATTAACAAGGGTCGCGAAATCGACCTTGGTCGACATTGGAATCGTTTCGACTGTAGTACCGTCTATGCGGTTGAGCTTCAGCGAAGCCACATCCACGGTATACGTGAGGAAATCACCCTGCGCATCCGTGAGCGACAATTGAGCACCGCCACAGTTGGTGCCTGTACAGGACATCGGCACCAGATTTGAAGTAGTAGAACCCGTACCAGAACCACCACAGGCACTCAGAATGAATGCTATGAATATGGAAAGCATGGCGATGAGGGTTTGTTTCATTGAAACACCGATTGCATATTGCGGCTTGCAGGTGCCGATACCATTCATTGGAGATACCTCAAGGATATAGTCAGTAGAAGTAGGGATGGAATGACTTTAACCAAGCATTGATGAATGCTAGATGAACAGAGGCAGCGCTTTACCAGCCGCCCGACATAACAGACACTAAGGGTAATGAAATGTTGAACTGCTTGGCATTTTTAAGGGGTCTAGTTACCAGGTACCCAGGCAACCCACACACCTGCCCAGCGCGATCGGGAGGCTTAATTATTTTTAAGCTTGGGATTGCGATGCGTCGCAAATCCAATGCATCCAGGGCGGATGCTTACTTCAATCACGCTCCCATGCCACCGCCAGACCGGCCTGATTCTCTTATCTTCTCTACCATTGAGGTGAACTCGTCAACAGTAAGTGCGCCATCATTGTGGCCTGCCACCGATTTCGTTGACACCTTGTTAAGAGCGATGATGTGTAACGCGGTATTAAATGAAGCGACAGAAGTACAGCCGCGAGTACAAGCAGGCGGCAGTGAAGCAGGTATTGGATCGTGGTATTCCCTGTGCACAGGTAGCGCGTGAGCTGGGTTTGAGGGCCAACATTCTGAACCGTTGGGTTCGCGAGAACCAGGCGGATCCATTACAAGCATTTCCCGGTCAGGGCCAGATGAAGGCTGATCAGGCTGAGATTGAGCAACTTAAGCGCGAGATTGTCCGGCTCAAGGCGGAGCGGGATATCCTAAAAAAAGCTGCGGCCTACTTCGCGAAAGAATCGAACTGAGGTTTGGATTCATGGCGAAGCATCGAGGGATCTAGCCGATACGGTGGATGTGCGAGATGCTCGATGTCTCGCCGGGTGGTTATTACGCGTGGCTGCGGCGGCCGCGCAGCCAACGATCGCTGCGCGATGAGCAGTTGCTGGTGCCGATCAGGCGTAGCTTTGTTGAGAGCGATCAGACCTATGGCGCCCGTCGGGTACGTCGCGATCTGCGCGCATGGGGCGAACCTTGCGGCATCCATCGTGTGACGCGGCTGATGCAGCAGGCAGGCCTGTCGGCACGTCACCGAAGGCAGCGCATGCCGTTCGATACCGGCTGGCGCAATGCAGAGACCATCGCAGCCGATATATTAGATCGGCAGTTCCAGGCGGACCAACCGAACCGACGTTCGGGCAGCTGACTTCACATACCTGTGGACGAACGAAGGCTGGCTGTATGTTGCCGTAGTACTCGATTTGTACTCACGGTATGTCGTGGGCTGGTCGATGCAATCACAGATGAAATCGTAACTGGTCACGAATGCCATGCTCATGGCCATCTGGCGGCGTCAGCCTGGTACGGCGCTGCTGCATCATTCGGATCTGGACAGTCAGTACACCAGCGAGCAGTTCCAGAACCTGCTGATTGAACATGGCGTAACGTGCAGCATGAGTCGGTCTGGCAACTGTTGGGACAATGCAGCGATGGAAAGCTTCTTCTCGACACTGAAAACCGAGCGAACCAGCCGCAAGGTGTATCGGACACCGGATGAAGCAAGGGCTGATGTGTTTGACTATATTGAGTGCTTCTACAATCCTAAACGAAGGCATTCAACATTGGGTTACCTGAGTCCCTTGGAGCATGAACAACAGAGGCAATCAGGCTAAAGTCGGTGTCAACGAAATCGGTGGCAGGCCAGACAACCTCTGACAATAAACGCACCTAAACTATTGATTTTTTCGATTGACCAAACGCTCTTAGACGTCTTCGAAAGTGCTAATGGTGCCGGAGATAGGAGTCGAACCTACGACCTTCGCATTACGAATGCGCTGCTCTACCAGCTGAGCTACACCGGCCGGGGACCACGTATGTGAGGCTGCGCAGTATACGGATTCGGGGGGCGACGGAAAAGCGAATTGATTCAGCTGCAAGACTTCCCAGCATCGCAGCGAAGCATTAGCCTTGCGGAATGCCTACACAATCCCTGTTTCCTACCCTCATTCACACCGCCAGACTGGCTGACAAAGACTGGGCTGCCTTCAACCGGCAGTTACTGAGTGAGTGTCACCAACTAGCCCATGATGATCTGGCTGGCCAGCGCTGGTCCGCGAAAAACTATCCGGGCGGCTACACTTCCTACAACTCGGTATGCCGCATGCAGCAGATGTCGCCGACTTTTGCCGCACTGGAAAGAAAGCTGAACCGGCATGTGGCCAGTTATGCCCGTGCCCTGGCTCTTGATCTGGAGGGGCGGCAGCTCGCCATGACGGATTGCTGGGTCAATATCATGCCGCAGCTGGTGGTGCATGGTTTGCACCTGCATCCGCTCTCCACCATCAGCGGGACTTACTACGTGCAGACACCCAAAGGCTGCTCAGCCATCAAATTTGAAGACCCACGGCTGGATCGCTTCATGGCTGCACCGCCTCGCCGCAGCGACTGCAAACCTGAGCAGCGCCCCTGGTTCATTGTGCCCGCCGAAGCCGGCAAACTGGTGCTATTCGAAAGCTGGTTGCGTCATGAAGTGGCGCCCAACCCCGTTAAAACCGAGCGCATCAGCATCAGCTTCAATTACAACTGGTTCTAATCACACACTGCATTTCCGGGCTGAACCACCAGAAATGCACAATCTGCATATCAGGTAGCGCTCATAAGATGCTTCCACCACGGCATTCAGGTTGCTGTGGCAAGGAGCCACTATGGACGCACATCATCATCGTCAGATCGGGTTCACGCTGATTGAACTGCTAATCACGATTTCAATCGTCGCGATATTGTTCGGGCTGGCGATACCGTCATTTACAGAAATGCGGCAGAACTCGATCCGCCGCACTGCACTCAATGATTACTGGCATGCGATTTTTCTGGCGCGCAATGAGGCCATCAAGCGCAACAGTGTAGTGGTGTTGTGCAAGAGTATTGATGGACAGACCTGCCAGAATACCGATGAAGAATGGTCAGCGGGCTGGATTGTGTTTGACAATCTGGATCACGATGAACCCGCCCAACGCGACAGCAACGAACCGGTACTGCACAACTACAATCCCACTCGTGGCATCAGCATCCGCTCCAACCGCGACAATTTCAGTTTCAGGCCGTTTGCCCAGGGCGCTGTGAACGGCACCATCGTATTCTGTGACAGTCGCGGCAGCAGCGCGGCTCGCGCCATTATCATCAGCCATACAGGACGACCACGACAATCTACGGTTGATGCCAGCAATCACGCCCTGACCTGCCCTGTTTCTGTCAGCTGACTGCGTGTAAGCTTGGTTCTGATTCAATAAACACCAGTATGCCCCCAACCCAGCAAATCCAACCGAATTCAAAGCAATCAGGCCTGACCCTGATCGAGGGAATTTTTGCCGTATTGATTCTGGCCAGCTGTGTGATTGGTGTTGCCACTCTGTACACGCAACGTCAGAACATTGTGCGCGGCGGACGACTGCATGAACGTGCCGTGCAACTCGCTCAGGAGATGGCGGGCCAGATAAGAAGCGATACCAACACCAGGCGCAATTACGAAACGGTTCTGGGTGCGAACTGCGACCCCAAAGCGGCCAAGCCCTCAACCGCCACTTCAATAGTAGCCTGCTGGCAGGATAAGGTTGAACAGGATCTCACCAACGGAAGCGCGCGTATTTCGCTGGATCGAACCACCCTGCCGGCGCAATACGTGATCATTGTCAGCTGGTCTGAACCGCGAACCGGTACAGCCAGCTATGTACTGCGTGTCGCACAATCTGCGGCTACGACTGATTCGGTCGCAGCTCACGCGGCAGGCTGAACATCACCCGCTCAATCTGCCCCTCTGCTTCAACCGGCAACTCGCCGCCCCACTCACGGATTTTCGCCACCACGCGCTGCACCAGCACTTCGGGTGCCGAAGCGCCCGCGGTCAAGCCCACAGACTGTTTGCCGGTAAACCATTCTTCGCGCAAATCTTCAGGGCCATCGATCAGATAACCGGGGATACCGGCTTTCTCTGCAATTTCCCGCAGACGATTTGAATTTGAACTGCTGGGCGAACCCACGACCAGAATCAGATCACATTGCTGCACCAGACGTTTGACTGCATCCTGTCGATTCTGAGTGGCGTAGCAGATATCTTCCTTGCGTGGACTGCTCAGTGTCGGAAACCGCTGCCTGAGAGCATCCACAACCTTCTGCGTATCATCCACTGACAAGGTTGTCTGTGTGACAAAGGCCAGCGTGGATGCGTCACGGATCGGCAGTTTCGCAACATCCTCCGGCGTTTCCACGAGATAGATGTGCCCACCGAAGGTTTCATCAAACTGCCCCATAGTACCTTCCACTTCGGGATGACCGGCATGTCCGATCAATACCACTTCACGCGCCTCACGCGCATAGCGCGTCACTTCCATATGAACCTTGGTCACCAGCGGACACGTTGCATCAAAAACCTTGAGGCCGCGCCCTCTGGCTTCTTCCTGTACCGCGCGTGAAACACCATGCGCACTGAATATGACATGGCAGTTGTCGGGTACATCACGCAGTTCTTCAACGAACACGGCACCGGCTTTGCGCAATTGATCGACTACATAGCGGTTATGCACCACCTCATGACGCACATAAATTGGCGCACCGAACAGCTCAATGGCGCGTTCGACAATTTCAATAGCACGATCAACACCGGCACAGAAGCCACGCGGATTGGCAAGCAGGATTTGCATCAGATCACTTTCCTTCCGGCTCAGTTCGACTGGTTTTCCGGCCTTCAAAAAAGGAGTCCAGCAACAGGCAGGCGGCACCGATACTGATCGCACTGTCCGCTACATTGAACGCAGCAAAACTGAAGCCGATGCTGTCCCAGTGCACATGGATGAAGTCGATCACATACCCCAGCCAGACACGATCAATTACATTTCCCAGCGCACCGCCCAGTATCAGTGACAACCCCAGTGCCAGCAAAGTCTGTTCCTTGCTGTTGATACGGCGCAGCCAGATCATCAGCACAATGCTGACGATCACACCCAGCACCGTAAAAAACCAGCGCTGCCAGCCTGTGGCACTGGCCAGCATGCTGAACGCCGCGCCTGTGTTATGCAGATGCGTCAGATTCAGCACGGGTAAAAGCTCAATGCTCTGATATAGATCAAGACTGCTGGCAACCAGCGCCTTGGTGATCTGATCAAGCAGAATAACCAGCCCTGATAACCACAGCCAGCCCGTCGCGCCTCTGGTGGGCGTAAACCAGCTTCTGACAGGCCAGGATTTATCAGCTTTGTTATCAGCGTTACCGGGCTCAGACATAACGACGCTCCTCACCCGCACCATCCACATTGCTGACACAGCGTCCACACAATTCCGGATGAGCCGCATTCGCACCGACATCATGACGCTTCTGCCAGCAACGCACACACTTGCCATGATCAAGCGCCTGCACTTTGATCCACACAGCAGTTTCAGTAGCCTGAGCGGGCACTGCATCTGCAGGACGATCCGCTGCCGGCAACACGCGCGCTTCAGAGGTAATGAAGACAAAGCGCAGCTCATCGCCCAGCCTGTGCAGCAACGAATATGCCGATTCACTGGCATACAGAATTACACCTGCATCCAGCGGCGCTCCGATGGCACCCGTTACTCGCAGCTGCTCCAGCTCGCGTGACACCGCAGCCCGCAATTCCAGCAACTGACTCCATTCAATTCCCGGATTCGACACAGCAGGGAACTCGTACCAGCCAGATAAAAACACAGATTCTTCACGCTGACCGGGCATGTACTTCCAGATTTCATCCGCAGTGAATGACAAGACGGGTGCCAGCCAGCGCACCATCGCTTCGACAATGATCTGCATGGCAGTTTGCGCTGATCGACGCGCATGGCTATCTGCTCTGGTTGTGTAAAGACGATCCTTGAGCACATCCAGATAGAAGGCGCCAAGATCCACACTGCAGAAGTTGTGCAGTTTCTGATAGATCAGATGAAACTCGTAATTACGATAGGCTACCAGCATTTCCTGTTGCAGCTGCTGCGTGCGCCAGACAGCCCAGCGATCCAGATCCACCATATCCGCCACTGCCACTGCATGCTTCAACTGTTCAAAGCCAGCGAGGTTGCTCAGCAGAAACCGCACTGTGTTGCGGGTGCGACGATAGGAATCCGTCACGCGCTTGAGGATCTCATCCGAAAGGCTCATTTCATTGGAGTAGTCCGTAGCAGCCACCCACAGGCGCAATACATCGGCGCCCAATGTACCCACAACCTTCTGCGGCACAATGACATTGCCCAGAGACTTGGACATCTTGCGACCCTTGTCATCAATGGTAAATCCATGCGTCAGTACGGCCTTGTATGGTGCGCGATCATGCATGGCTACCGACGTAAGCAATGAGCTATGAAACCAGCCACGATGCTGATCTGAGCCTTCCAGATACAGATCAGCCGGTGCAACGATTTCAGAGCGGAGCGCAGGCACGCAGTGATGCACCACACCCGAGTCAAACCACACATCCATAATGTCAGTGACTTTTTCATACTGCTCTGCTTCCGCACCCAGCAGATCAACTGGATTGAGTTCAAACCACGCATCAATGCCCTGCTTTTCAACCAGTCTGGCGACCGCTTCAATCAACTCAGCTGACTTTGGATGAAGCTCACCCGACACGTTATGCAGGAACAGGGCAATGGGTACGCCCCACATGCGTTGACGCGAAATACACCAGTCAGGACGATTGGCAATCATGCTGCCAATCCGGTTCTGCCCCCAGCCCGGCATCCACTTTACCTTGTCGATTTCACGCAATGCACCCGCACGCAGTCCGGCCTGCTCCATGCTGATAAACCATTGCGGGGTCGCACGGAAAATCACCGGCGTTTTGTGCCGCCAGCAATGCGGATAGCTGTGTTGCAACTTTTGCTGATGCACCAGCTTGCCACGCTCCTTGAGCAGTTCGATGACTTTAGCATTGGCATCAAATACTTTTTCGCCGGCAAAGAATTCAGTATTCGGCAGGAAGCGCCCATCACCGCCCACTGGATTATCAATCGGCAAACCATACTTCGCCCCCACCACATAGTCTTCCTGACCATGCCCGGGTGCGGTGTGCACAGCACCGGTACCGGCATCGAGCGTAACGTGATCGCCGAGAATGACCGGTACGGTGCGATTCAGAAATGGATGCTGCAAATGCAATCGATCTGCTTTCGTCTCCAATGGGAAAGTCTCGATATCCCATCCGAGCATCGAACCAAATAAGGTTGATGAAGGCACTGGCATATCAATCTTGATGCGCTCAAAGAAACTGACTGCCAGTTCTTTTGCAACAATCAGTACTTCATCTGTAAGTTCATATACGCCGTATCCAATTTTTTCACCCAGCGCGACCGCCTGATTGGCCGGCAAGGTCCACGGTGTTGTGGTCCAGATCACGATACTAACTGGCTTGGAACCAATGCGCAGTCGACTTTGCTCATCTAACAATCCCAAAAAGCCCGGGAGATGGTTTTGAGTAATCGTAAACCGCACATCAATGGCTGGTGAAGTGCGGTCTTCATATTCAACCTCGGCTTCAGCCAGAGCCGAACCGCAATCCATGCACCAGTGCACGGGCTTCAGGCCTTTGTAGAGATGTCCATTGCGAAGAATCTGCGCAAAGGCTCGCAACTGCTCAGCTTCGAATCCGGGTTGCATGGTGAGATAGGGATTATCCCAGTCTGCCATCACGCCCAGTCGCTTGAAGTCTTCACGCTGACCATTCACCTGTTCAGCAGCATATTCACGACAGGCCTGGCGGAACACGCGCGGTTCAAGATGTTTCACTTCCTTGCCACGTGCTTTTTCTATCTGATGTTCGATTGGCAAGCCATGACAATCCCATCCCGGAATAAAAGGTGCATCGTAACCATCAAGTGATCGTGACTTGACCACGATGTCTTTGAGCACCTTGTTGATAGCATGTCCAAGGTGAATCGAGCCATTTGCATACGGCGGACCATCGGCAAGTATGAACTGCGGCCGGCCTTTGGCCCTGGCACGCAGCTTCTGATAAATCTGCCCTTCCTGCCAGGCCTTGAGCATCTCCGGCTCACGACGCGCCAGATCGCCCTTCATCGGAAAATCCGTACTGGGCAGATTGAGGGTTTGCTTGTAATCGATAGTCATCAAAAAAGCCTGTCGTTAAATCTATGAATCTAGCCACTTAAAATCTTGCGTGCCTGCGCCGCATCCAGATGCATCTGATCAACCAGTGCATCCAGAGTAGGAAACCATCGCTCATCACGCAGACGAGCAATGAATTCTATCTGTAATTGCTGACCATACAGGTCACCATCGAAGTCGAATACATGTGCTTCCAGTAGCGGTTCCACGCCATTCACTACGGGCCGGGTACCCAGACTGGCCACTGCCGCAGCCGATTTCAGACCAGCACCCGTCACGCGCACTGCAAATATGCCATTAAGTGGAATGACCCGTCGCTTTAACCGCATATTGGCAGTTGGATATCCCAGTGTGCGACCCAGTTTCTGACCATGAACTACACGGCCTGAAATTGAATACGGTCTGCCGAGCAAACGCTCTGCGCGCAGCAGATCGCCGGTCGCCAGAGCCTCTCTGACCAGCGTGCTGCTGACCCGTTCCTGCTCCAGCAGGTGCGGCGCGAACTCATCCACGCCGAAGCCACAACGTGGTCCCATCTCTTTCAGAACCGACACACATCCTTCCCGACCCCGGCCAAACTTGAAATCGTGTCCCACCACCAGCCAACGCACGCCCAGTGCATCACGTAAAACCTGTTCGACAAACTCCGCCGCAGTCAATCTGCGCAGCTGTTCATTGAAACGCAGGCAAACGAAACGCTGCACACCACAGGCCGCCAGAGAAGCGAATTTTTCGCGAAAGTGTTGCAGGCGCGCGGGCGCCGACTTACCCATGAAAAACTCACGTGGACTGGGCTCAAATGAAATCACTGTTGCAGGCAATGCCAGCTCATTAGCCTTGTTCCTGAGGGCTGCCAGCAAAGCCTGATGACCACGATGCACGCCATCAAAGCCGCCGATCGTAGCCACCAACCCGGGTTTCACGGAGCCGGTGCCTGCATCAGGTAGATTGTGCAAACCTCTGATCAGCTCCATCATCAATGCTTCAGATGAACAGGTCGCAATCCGGACAGCCACAGACTGGCAAAGTACATCACCGCACCGCCAGCAATTAACTCAGCCATCCACATGATCCGTTTACCAGTACCCACTTGCAGCCAATGCTGGATATCGCCTGCCAGGTAATGCAGAAATACAGCCATCACAACACAGGCAATCAGGATACGAACCAGAAACGCCAGCCACCCCGGTGCAGGACGATACGCCCCCTGCCTGCGCAGGCCGCGATACAGTAACCAGGGATTCAGGCTGGCACCGGCTGCGGTCGCCAGCGCCAGTAAAATATGCATTCCGGGTTCCAGCCTGCGACCGGTCATCAACAGCATAGTGATCGCAAGTAGATTGATGGTCATGGTCAGCCCGAATGACCACATGGCGGTGCGAACCGGTGTCCGGGTGTCCTGCCGGGCAAAGAATCCCGGCGCCAGCACTTTGACCAGAGACCAGCCCATCAGCGCGACTGCATATGCCATGGTGGCTTGTGTCGTCATGCTCACGCTGGCTGTGGAAAATTTACCTCGATAAAACATCAGTGCCGTCATCGGTCCCGCCAGTACAAATAACGCCACCGCAGCAGGCGCCACGATCAGGAATATAAGACGCAGGGACCAATCCAGCGTTGCTGTGAAACGCTCAGGAGATTCAGCCGCATGATGTGCAGAAAGGCTGGGCAGAATGACAGTTGCCAGTCCGATGCTGAAGATCCCCAAAGGAAATTCCACAATGCGATCGGCCAGATACAGCCACGTGACGCTACCCTCTGCCAGACAGGTCGCAATGGCAGCACTGATCATGACACTGATCTGCCCCATGGAGGAACCGACAATGGCAGGCAGCATCAGCTTACCGATACGCTGCACACCTTCATGCCTGAAATTCCAGCGTGGCCTGCGCAACAACTTCAATTTCAACAACACCGGCAAGTGAATCAATACCTGCGCAATCCCCGAAATGAAAACACCCACACCCAATGCCATGTATGGCTTTTGCAGATGTGGCGACACCCACAACGCTGCCACGATCATCACGACATTGAGCAACACCGAACTGAATGCCGGTATCGCAAAGTTGCCGTAACTGTTCAGCACCCCTCCGGCGAGCGCGGTCATGGATACAAAAAATAGATACGGAAAAGTCCAGCGCAGCATTTCGACTGCGATGGTAAATTTTTCGCTACCCACCGGAAATCCACGCGCCATGATCCAGATCAGCAAGGGCGCACACAATGATCCCAGCAGGGACACCACCAGCAGAAACCCACCCAGCGTGCCTGCAACGCTATCCACCAGATCCCGGGTTTCTTCGTTGGTATTTCTGGTTCGATATTCCGACACCACCGGCACGAATGCCTGGGAAAACGCGCCCTCGGCAAATAACCGCCTGAGGAAATTGGGTATCTGATATGCCGTCAGCCAGGCATCAGTGACCAGCACCGAAAAAGCACTGGCATAGACCACGTCACGCCACAGCCCCGTGATCCGTGACAGCAGGGTCATCATCCCAAACACGCTCATGCTGCGAAAAATGCGTCGACTCATGTGTGTCTGAAACAACCGTTGCCACAAAGACCGGCAATGGTATCGGGAGCGTGCACAAGCCGATAGCCCCGAGTCGAGACTTTTATGGAGAAATCCTGAGGAAACAGCCGACTACCCCTTGCCTTTGGCCGATTGCATCGGCAGAATTCGCGCCTCATTTTGAGTCCCCTTTTCTGGAGTCACTGCGCCCGTGGCCAATATCAAATCTGCAATCAAGCGTGCCCGCCAGACCATCGTGCGTCGCTCTGCCAACATGGCTGCCCGCTCACGTCTGCGTACCGTCATCAAGAACGTGCTGATTTCGGCCGAAGCTGGTGAAAAGGAAGCAGCCGTAAGCAACCTGAAAATCGCCGTGCCGGTGATTGATGCCATGGTCAACAAAGGCATCATCCATCGCAATAAAGCAGCTCGCCACAAGAGCCAGCTGAATGCACGTGTGAAAGCACTGGTCGGATAATCATTCCGCTATTGAAGGCCAGACGCCCTTCCTGTCTGGCCTCTCTGAAGATTCCCCTTAAAGAAGCGAATGGCCCTTAAAACTGCCACGCTCTTCAGTAAGACTTAATCCCGGCCCCCTCTGATCAGCGCCTCAAAGCGCTTCAGGCTTTAATTCCGCGCTTCTTCATCCAGCGCAGCTTGCCGTTCCTGCTCGGTCATCTCTTCAATGAGCTTCATGATGTCCTGGCATAACCGCTCAGTGCCGATACGGGCCAGGCCGGAAATCCGATAGACAGGTCCCTTCCAGCGCAGCCGGCGCACGATGTCCTTGCATTGGTTATCAGCCTCGTCTTCCGGCATGGCATCAATTTTGTTCAACACCAGCCAGCGCGGCTTCTTGGCCAGAGCCGGACTGTATTTCTTCAATTCGGCAGCAATCACCCGCACATCCTTGACCGGGTCAGCCTCCGGATCGGGCGGCATGATATCCACCAGGTGCAGCAAAACCCGGGTGCGTTGCAGATGCTTCAGGAAGCGCAAACCCAGACCTGCGCCCTCGGCCGCGCCTTCAATGACTCCTGGAATATCCGCCATGACGAAACTGCGATGAAGCCCTACTGACACGACCCCCAGATTAGGATGCAGGGTGGTGAAGGGATAATCCGCCACCTTGGGTTTGGCTGCCGATACCGCCCGGATCAGGGTGGATTTACCCGCATTGGGCAAACCCAGCAACCCCACATCGGCAATCACCCGCATTTCCAGACGCAATTCCCGCTTTTCACCCGGCAGACCCGGCATGGCCTTGCGCGGGGTGCGATTGGTGCTGCTCTTGAAGCGCGCATTACCCCAGCCTCCCTTGCCACCCTTGACCACCAGCACCCGCTGCCCGACTTCCGTCAGATCCCCCAGCTGCTCTTCTGTTTCGGTATCGAAAATCACTGTGCCTACCGGCACATGCACAATCAGATCCTCACCACCCGCCCCCGTGCAGTCATTACCACTGCCGGCCGTACCATGCTGTGCACGGTAAGAGCGGTTATAGCGAAAATCTGCCAAGGTATTGATACCGGCCTTCGCCTCCAGATAGATGCTGGCGCCGAGACCGCCATCACCACCATCCGGACCTCCGAAGGGAATGAATTTTTCGCGACGGAAGCTGATGGCGCCAGACCCACCATTTCCACCCTGAACCTTAATGATCGCTTCGTCGACGAATTTCATGAAACACAGCCGGTATTGAGATGCTGTAAAAAACTGTCAGTCATTATCACGCGACACGCATGACAGCGACCAGTTATTTGTCGCCCATACAATCAAACGTAATCAAATCACCCGGGCAAAAAAAACCCCAGCCTTGCTGGGGTTTTTCATACCCTTAAGGGTGAACCTTATTCAGCCACCACATATACATAGGTGTGCTGAGATGGACCGCGCTTGCGGAATTCCACGCGACCATTGGCCTTGGCAAACAAGGTATGGTCTGTGCCCATGCCTACGTTGTCGCCAGCCCAGAACTGCGTGCCGCGCTGACGGATGATGATGTTGCCGGCGACCACTGCTTCGCCGCCGAACTTCTTCAGACCCAGTCGTTTGGATTCTGAGTCGCGACCGTTCTTGGTACTGCCGCCTGCCTTTTTATGTGCCATTGCTGAAGCCCTCTAAAATTAAGCGCCGGTGATGCCGGTGACTTTGATTTCGGTGTACTGCTGACGGTGTCCACCACGACGCATGTAGTGCTTGCGACGGCGGAATTTCACGAACGAGACCTTGTCGCCCTGACCATGTTTTTGCACGGTGGCGGTGACTTTGCTACCTGCTACCAGCGGAGCACCAACGGCGATCTTGTCACCATTGGCAACCAGCAATACCTGGTCAAACTCTACCGGTGAACCGGCTTCGGCATCCAGCTTCTCAATGCGCAGCACGGTGTCTACACTGACCCGATACTGCTTGCCACCAGTGGCGATCACAGCGTACATAATTGAACTCACTCCGAATAACCTGTTGCTCACTCCAACCGGGGTGGCATCAGACTGAATTACCGGTACACGCCCGGCGAAAGGTCGCGAAGTTTACGGATAAGCGCCCGTCGGAGCAAGGATTTTTCTGAAAAATCAATCGGCAGATTATCCTCCGATCAACCTGCAGATTGCAGTACGAAGCATTCAGCAGAGCACCCAAACGTTTAACCAGTTCCCTTCCCCACCTCAAGACCATGCCTTGACAGAATTTTCTGCAGAGGATCAGCAGTTGCCGCCAAATGCGTATTGTTCAGCTACTATTGCCAACCTTTTGGCCCGAAACAGAGCTCATGAGTCTCGATTCGATCAAACAACCCGTTATAGCTGAACTGGCGTCCGTAGATCAGGTGATTCGCGCAAGGCTGGCCAGCGATGTCGTACTGGTCAACCAGGTGGCCGAATACATCATTCAATCAGGTGGCAAACGGGTCAGACCGCTGGTTGCGGTGCTGGCCGGTAAAGCCTGTACCCTCACGGGCAATTCCCTTTCCGACGAAAGACTGGCCAGTACTGCAGCTGTTGTCGAGTTCATTCATACCGCCACTTTATTGCACGACGATGTAGTGGACGGTTCCGAGCTGCGACGGGGTCAGGATACAGCCAATGCAGTCTGGGGCAATCAGGCCAGCGTACTGGTGGGTGATTATCTTTATTCACGCGCGTTCGAGATGATGGTTGAATTGGGCAGCATGCGCGTCATGGACGTAATGGCCAGTGCCACCAACAAGATCGCCGAAGGTGAAGTGCTGCAGCTGATGAATGCACATGACCCCGACACAACCGAGGAACGCTATTTCGAAGTGATCTATCGCAAAACCGCCAAGCTGTTTGAAGCCGGCGCACAGATTGCCGCCATCGTTGCCAAAGCAGATGCCGCACACGAACAGGCACTGGCCCAGTATGGCAAGTATCTGGGCACTGCATTCCAGCTGGTTGATGACGTGCTTGACTATCGCGCCAGCGCCGAAGAAATGGGTAAAAATCTGGGCGACGATCTGGCAGAAGGCAAACCTACTTTGCCGCTGATTTATGCACTCAAGCATGGCACTACAGAACAACAGCAGGTGATCCGCACCGCCATCGAAAATGGTGGTCTGGATTCAATTGCAGACGTCACACAGATAATTGAATCGACTGGAGGCCTTGAGTACACTGCCCGTCTCGCGCGACAGCAGACAGAACTTGCTATTGCATCACTCGCTGCTCTGCCCGACTCGATATACAAAAAAGCCCTGGCTGGCCTTGCTGAATTTGCAGTGAATCGCGGTTACTGATTAATCCAACCATATCCCGCATCCGGTTTACTTCGGGGTGTAGCTCAGCTTGGTAGAGCGCTACGTTCGGGACGTAGAGGTCGCAGGTTCAAGTCCTGTCACCCCGACCAATAAACCAATAACTTCGTTACCATTCAAGGCAGTCAAAACCATATGTATGGAGACAAAACGAGAAGCGCCGACTGTGTCGCTTCCAGACATATTTTACGCTAAATCACGCTGCCATCATCCAAGTCAGAATTAGGTCCCGTACCGCAATGCCAGCTCCAGTCTCAACCAACCTGCCAACAGAGCCATCAAACAATAAAATCATTGATCGATCTGGCAACCTCATAACGCGCCGGATTTTCACCCACCGCGAGCGCTTTGAAGTGCGCCTTACCACACTCGATCTTGGCGCTTTCCTTGTTACGCATGTCACCAGTGAATAGGCTGCTCTTGGTCTCGACCACGAAATAGAGCCGTTGCATACCGTCCTTCTGGATCAGCACAGCCCAGTCAGGGTTGTAGCTACCCAATGGGGTGGGCACCTTGAACCAGCCCGGTAGCTTGGCGTACAGCAATACATCTTGGTTCTTTTCCAGCGCATCCGCAAAGTCGCGCTCGATGGACGAATCAAAAACCACATGCTCGTAAATTGACTTCCTGGTGTCGCGGAGCATGTTCTTCAAGTAACCACTCAGCTCCTCCTGCTCGAAGAGCTCCTGCACATAGACATGATCGTCACCCAATTTTTCGTAGCGGATGCCGTCGACCAATGCCATACGCTTGCAGCGATTGATGATTTCGGCCGTTTGCTCGATGAACTGTTGCGGGTTTCGCTTGAAGTCATCGAGGCGTCCGCACTCGGTTAGCACCCTCACCAGCGTGCGTCGCGTCAGCTGGGTGCGATCCTGCAGGTCAGTCAACAAGTCTGGTAGCTCAACATCAGCCTCACCCAGCACTATGGTCGCTGCACCTGCCTTCTCAATCGCTTCGACTCCAGCCTTACCAATCGCAATGTCAGCCTTACGCCACTGCAATCGTGCTTTGGCGATGGCCGGGGCCTTCGCAACTTCAAACGTGCAATCCTTAATGAGTCTGGCGTTATCGAATTGAACACGATAGGTGGTCTTGTGTTTGATGCGATTCCATAGCTGCTTAAAGTCATCACTCAAGACAATCGCCTTGCCATCAGCACTCTTGCGCAAGGCAACTGGCTGGCGCTCATCGGCATTTTTAATTTCAATACGACCCGTCACCTTGCGCAGCAAATCGGCGACCTGTCCGCGATATGGCTCAAAAGCTTCAGGTAACACAAGCGCGCCGTCTTTCAGGGCTTGCTTCAACGAGTCTTGCACCTTGCCCTTAGCATCGATATGGCCGGCAGCCTTCAGGTGGTCCCATAGAGTTTTGGATTGATCCACGCCCAAAGGTGTCATCTTGCCGTCTGTGGTCACGGTAATGTTGGCGAACTGATGCAGCTCGACAATGCCGAAACGAATGCCGGTGTCGGCTTCGATTTCCTTTTGCAGATTCTCGGCAAATTCTTCGTAGGACTCCATGGCGATGACAGTCAGCCGGTTGACCTCAAAGCCACGTACCCGTTCGCCGTTCTGGTTTACACACAGGCGCAAGCCACGACCCAACGTCTGCCGACGTTCGCGCTCGCTTCCCATTTCACGCAGTGCGCATATCTGAAATACATTGGGACTATCCCAGCCCTCCTTCAGGGCCGAATGGGAGAAGATGAACTTGAGCGGCGTTTCGAAACTCAGCAATTTTTCCTTTTCTTTCATGATCAAGTTGTAGCCGCGCTCTGCGTCCGCTCGACTGCCTTCGTTCTTCAGGGCACCGTCCTTGTCGAGTTCAGGTTCAGCCCAGCGTCCCTTCTTGTCGATAGAAAAGTAGCCGTCGTGCACTTCTTCGACCGCCTGGTTCAGATCAACCTTGTCGAACAGCCCCTGAAATGTCGGCAGCTTAGCTGCGTGCCGATACTCTTCTTCGAAGATTCGCGCATAGTCGCCTTTCTTTGCATTGCCATCTGCATCGTACTGGCGGTAGCGAGCCACTGATTCAACGAAGAAAAGCGACAACACCTTAATGCCCTTTGGCTTGAGCAGCTTTTCCTTTTCCAGATGCTCCCTGATCGTGCGACGAATCATCTGCCGCTGTATAGCCAGTGCATCTACATCACCATGCGCCTGACCGATCGCCAGATAAACCTCACCACCGGGAAAGTGCAGCCCCATGAACTCACTGCCTTTGGCCGTGCTGATTTCACCAATGCGGAAGTCGGCATAGATGGCACGCTTGGCCCATTGCTCAAGATCATCACCATCACTAACAGTCAGCTCCTGCGGCTTAACGCCACTGGCCGTTCGAACATGCAATTCTACTTTGGCGGTAATGCTGCCCCTTTTGTTGCTCACCCCGGTCAGCCGCACATAGGGCTTGTTGTATGCGTCCTCCACCGTGGCTGCCGCCACTTCGATCTGCTTTACTAACTTGCGCTCATACGCGTCCACCGCATTCAGGCGATACACCATGTGATGTTTATCAGCATGGGTTGCCGAATAGCGTAGCGTGCAAAGTGGATTCATCGCATCCAGCGCCGTCTTACCGGCACCACTAAGACCGCCATCCACGCTTTGTGGCTCATCCACAATAACAATCGGGCGAGTGGCCTTGATCAAGTCGATGGGTCGCTCGCCGCCGGTCTTCTCGCTATCCTTGTAGAGGTTATTCACCTCCTTCTTATTGATAGCGCCCACGGTCACCACCATCACCTGAATATTGGCACTGGTGGCAAAGTTGCGTACCTGACCCAGCTTGCTGGAGTCGTACAGGAAGAAGTCCACCGGCACGCCGGCGTACATGCTCTTGAAATGCTCTTCGGTGATCTGCAGCGACTTGTAGACGCCCTCCTTAATGGCCACCGACGGCACCACGATGACGAACTTGGTAAAGCCGTAGCGCTTGTTCAACTCGAAAATCGTGCGCAGATAGACATAGGTCTTACCGGTGCCGGTCTCCATTTCTACGGTGAAGTCACCGGATGCCAGCACGCTGGCCGGCGCAAGTCCATTACGCAACTGCACGTCGCGCAAATTCTGCAACAACTGATCATCCAGCAGTGTCAGACGGTTGCCCAATCCTAAGTCGGTGTCGGCCACGCCCAGCGAAAATTGCTGCGGACCGCTTGAATCAGGTCGCTTCATGGTCACGGTGAACTCGGTTCGGCAGGCCTCTTGGCCGCGGAACAGGTCGCACACCGACTCGATAGCCTGTAGCTGGTAGTCCAGGTTTGGCTCAAAATGCAGCTTCATGTCTACGCGCTCCTCGACATGGCATGCCAAATCTTCATTTTCAATTCTTCATTGTCCGATGCTTCGTTCAAATGTGCGGTGATCACTTCGTGCAACAACGCCTTATCAATATTACCGGCCGCGACGTGATAGCTGATGTTTTCCATTTCCCTCAAGAAACTGGAAACACAGTACAGATATCCATTAAATAGCAGCATCTGCGCGCACAATGTAATTGCAATCCGTTTGTTACCATCTTGAAAACAATGGAACTTGCAGGCGCTGAAAAACAGATGAGTAAGTTTATCTTCGATGGTTGGATAGTAAACGTCGTTCTGGATGTTCTGCAGAACTCCATCCAGGAGGCCTATGTCCAGTTTTCCCAGCGCACCGCCACCACTGACTTCGACCGTCTTTGCATGAATATCGATGGCTTGATCGAGGGTCAGATAAACCAGCAACACTAGCCACGCTCCTTCAGACGTTTCATCACATCCTTAGCTTCTTCCAGGCGCTCAGATAGCTCCTTGCTGCGCTCACCTAGAAAGCGTTCGTAGTCGTCGCGCTGTATCGGAGCTAAATACTCCTTCAGCTGCAGATGCAAGGCATCACGAAAGGCCAAATCGCGACTGGCCATCTTCAGGCGTGCTTTCTCGATCAGCGGTCGCCAGTGCGCCTGCTGCTCAAACGCCAGAAAGACCGCATCCACTTCGGCATAACTCAGCTTATGCCCCTTGGCAGTCAATTCTTTTTGCAGCGCATCGCCCAACCCACATTCATAAGCAGCGATCAGATCCAGCACTTCGGCATAGAAGGTAGATCGCACGCTGTCGGTGTGTTCCAGACGCAGCACCTTGCGATACTCCTTGGCCTGCTCACGAAAAATACTGACGTAAATCTTGTCGGTGTACAGGGCGTACTTGAAGTTGCCCATCGCCACGCAGTCCCGTAACGCATCAGTGAACTGCTTACGGTAGTTTTCCTCGACGAAAGCAGATTGCAGGAAGTCCTCGTCCCGCTGGTTGATGTACTTGGTGCCCCCGCCGGTGCGCTGGTTGATCGTGTCGATCACAATGTCCAGAATGGCTTGGCGCAACAACTTGGCCCGCTCGCTTTCGGACACCAGCATGGCCAGGTTCAGGAAAGCCCGGAAGTCGAACACCCCCAGCTGGGGGGCCTTGGCGATGTTCCCGAAATCGGTTTCGGGAACATACAGCCCCTGAATCGATTCTTTCAATACTTTCAGCCGGTTACCCTTCAGCACCTCATAGCCGTTGCGAGCCAGCTCTTCGGCGTGGCCCTCCAGGTAGTTTTCCACGGTTCGGACGGTAACCTCAAAAAACGCCGCCACCTGCTCCTTGAGCACCACCGTTTTCCCCTCGAAGGGAATGCCCTGAATACCGGCCGCCTTCTCAATTTCCGCCAGTGCATAGGGGTTGTTCAGGATGTTCTGCCGGTCGACCGGCGAATTAGTCAGGTCCTTGCTCATACTGGGTTCCTCACAAGCTCCGCACGTTAGCGATGCCGTTCTGCTCCAGGATTGCTGCCATGTTGGTCTTGGCAACGTCATCGGCGAAGGCGCTGTCGCGGAATACGCAGGTGGTGTCACCGGCCGGCGCCAGCCCCTTATTCCAGGCCACAATGCCATTGGCCAGCGCCTCGACTTCGTGTGCGGTGATTTTTTCTGCCAGACAGGCCATCAACACGCCGCCGCCCACTGAGTGAACCGCCTTTCCAGCGATATCTTGTTTAGCAATTGGCACGCACAAATCGAGACCGAGCTTTAGCAACAGTTCATAGAGCAACTCAGTTTCTGTACGCCCTTCGAGCAAATGATCTTGGTGGTCCAGCAACGCTTGCGCCAGAACCTTGGGTTGCGGAGTCCAAGCTCGAATATTGGAGGTATCGAGTTTGAAAACGCGAAAGCCAGTATCACCGGCAAACAACGGGTTGTCGGCTTTGACCTTGGCAGCCGCGCGACGCAGGCGCTCTTTGGTCAGTTCAGATATCTTTAGCGGCTTACTTAGATTTGAGCAGCACTCCGAAGCAAATCTCTGCTCCTTAACACTTGGATCCAGCATTTCCGGAAGTTGTATTAAGATAAAACGCCTATTCGCTCCGTCTTCTGCATTCTTAGCTAAAAGCGCATGCCCAGTAGTGCCAGACCCAGCAAAAAAATCGACAACAATATCGTCTGCTCTTGGATTAGTAGCCACCTCCAAAACCCTCTTTAGAAGCCGAACAGGTTTGGGATTTGAGAATGGCACGCCGACATCGCTAAAGAGAGTTTTTATCTCTTGAGTTGCCTCCTGATTATGGCCGCAATCTTTGTGGAACCACATGGTTTCAGGCACAACACCTTCGCTTACCTCGGCTAAATATCTCTTACGCCTAGGTTTACTGCTGCCATCCGCACCGAACCAAATTTGACCCGACCGAACAAGCTGCATCATTTCATCTTCGGGATGTCGCCAACTTGTACCGGCTTCAGGCACCCACCTTGCACCTGTAGGTGAAATTATTGTGTAGACACAGTTGTCACGATGCTCTATCCGAAGTAGGTCGCTAGACGCCCAAGGCCCGCGTGGGTCATTATCTGGATTCTTGTAACGTGCCTGCGCATCCTCGCTTCTCGGAAGCAGGTTCCTTCGCCATTCTTCTTTGCTTTTTGCGAACACCATAATGAAGTCATGTCGCTCTGAGAAGTATTTTTCGTCATTCTGGGGTGCAAATTTCTTCTCCCAAATTACAGTTGCAATAAAGTTTTCTTGGCCAAATATTTCATTCATGATGATCCGAAGATGAGCAACCTCACCATCATCAAGAGATACAAATATCGCTCCATCCTCGCGCAGCAAGTTTCTTGCTAGCTTTAGTCTAGGGGAGATCATATTTAGCCAGTCGGTATGAAACCGCCCGCTGGCTTCGGTATTGCTGCTGATCTTCTGTCCGCCTTCCACCTGACCAGTCAACTCCAGGTAGTTCTTAATGTTGTCCTGGAAGTTATCCGGATAAACGAAATCCTTGCCGGTGTTATATGGCGGATCGATATAAATAAGCTTCACCTTTCCGGCATAGCTCTTCTGCAATAGCTTCAGCACCTCAAGGTTGTCACCTTCGATCATCAGGTTCTGGGTGGTATCCCAATCCACACTCTCTTCGGGACATGGGCGCAACGTGCCCGTGCTAGGGGTCAACGCCAGCTGGCGAGCACGGCGTTTGCCGTGCCAGTTCAGGCCATACTTTTCATCAGCATCGGTGATGGTCTGGTCGCCCACCAGCGCCTTGAGCACATCCACATTCACCGCTGCGCCATGTTCGCCCTCGGTGATCAACTCCGGGAATAGCGCCTTGAGCTGTTCGATGTTTCCAGACACCAAATCTGCCGACTGCGATTCAGGGCTGCTTGCTTCGATCTTCTGCATGGTCATGTATTGCTATCTCTTCGCGTTCTTTTGCTCAGACAATTCAGGCGTCTTGAGGTCCGCCCATCTGACGGTCGAAAGACTGACGAATCAAACCCAGCACATAGGGCAGTTCATCCGGGCGGCTCAGACCGACCTCTACATCGCCATTACCCCAACGACCAAGATTGGTGACATCTGCACAGACTCCCTTGGGGTCGTCTATTTCGTGAAACGGCATATTCAGTGATAACCGCAAACGCCTGGCTTGCGGCACCACATCAACAAAATTGGTCTCGGCCTTGTAGGCGACATACAGCTTCTTGAATTCTTCACTAACGCACGGGTCCAACGCGAGTATTGTTTCGCGCAGGGACTCAAACAGCTCACGCATGGGACCAGAGGCCAGATACGGATGGTCTGAGAGGCTGTATTCCTTAATCATGAAACCAGAATCAGTAGGCCGATAAGCCTCCAGCACATCTGCTGCCAGTTGTGGTGCACTCCATACCTTGACTGCCTCGGTGGCAAGGCGATCAGCGCGTGACTTGATAGCCGCTTCGTTCCAGGTGCTGACTTGACCAAGCCCGGCATTGAGCCTGAGCGGGCTATGAGCAAATCCAACCGGGTTGCCGTCCCTGTCGTTAACTTTGTCACGCTTGTACGCAAAGGGATAATCGCGGTATTCGCTATTGTAGCCAGTCAAAGTGAGGTTACCCAAGCTGTGCAACCAGGTTTGCTGGATGCGCTTCCAGTCTACACCTAACTCTGTTTGCCACTCACCCGACAGTACTTCATTCTGCGGCAGGATGTGCTCTATGGTGTAATCCTCCACTACGACACGCTCTTTGCGGCCGTGGTTTTCCAGGCGACGTAACCAGTAGCTGCGGCTACGGAAGTTGTACAGGTCGCGGACCTTGATTTCACGCTCAAACTCGTCGTCGGTTGGGAAACGGCGATACGAGGGCAGCATGAGGAATGCCGCCTGTACACTTTCCAGATAACGATCTTTCTTGAGCGTGCGCCCCATGCCGGCAAAGGTCTTGTTCAGTGAGTTCGTCGGGATGGCGCAAATAGCCCGTCGGAACACGTAGCTTTCAACCAGCCGCACGACTTGCAACACCTCCTCGGCAGCCAAGCGACCTTGCTTGTAGTCGTGATAGACGTCGAGCAGGAAAGGATAGGCAACGTCCACCTTCAACTCGCGCAAGTCGTGAAATGCTTGCTTGAGTGCAGTATCCGTCTCGGTACCCAGCGCCATGGCACAGTAATACGAAGCATAAGCATGAATATCAGTAACCAGGTCACGAGTGTCGCCCTTGAGGCCACGTGCGAAGCTTTTGAAGGCTACGTACACCTCACGCACGTTGGGAATTTCACCCGTCCTGGCTGTCAAGTAGTGGCGCATGAAGGCATCGAAGTGAACCACGTAGGCTGCCTGGCCGAACGACCGCTCCATGGGCCGCCAGTAGACCTTGTACAACTCGGTTTGCAACTTGGGCTCCAGACCCATCAGGATGTAGTTGCGAATGAGGTCGGCCTGACTGAGCTCTAGCCCCGTGGAATTCATGCTCTCAAAGATCAATTGCGGGTTGTCTTGAGTGCGATCCAGAGATACATCCACGATAACCAGCTTGGCCAGACCCTGACAGATTACCTCCAGCTCATTCTTGTGGGTGGCGATCAACTCCTGAAACAGGGTGAAGTTTTCATTGATGCGGTTGCTCGCCTCAGCAGGCATGGGCGTATTTTGCAAAAGAGCCAACAAAGTGTCTTTATCTGTTTCGGACAGAAGCAGTTTGAAATGTCGCTCGCCGTCTTCATCCGGATTCAGCAAGTAGTAATTGCGCAACTTTTTGCTGGAGAAGGCCTCCAGCAACTCGCCTATTCCTTGTTCCTCAAAGTGCTTGGCCAGTGCCTCAATAAGCAGAGTACTGGTGGTCAGGCGTTGCTGTCCGTCGATGACCAACAGCGCCTCTTGGCTAGTGACAGAAGACAGCCCTCGTTCCACGTAGACGATAGAACCAATAAAGTGCCCATTGACTTTTTCGTCACGCCCCGCACGCATGAGGTCAGACCATAGTTGCCGGCACTGCTCTGCTGTCCACGAATAGTTTCGCTGATAGATCGGGATGACAAACTGCGGAGACTTTCTCAGGAACTTGAGTAAGTTTGCTTCTGTTGCCTTCATGGACTTTCCTTCAGCTGATCCTGTATTGCGGCCAAGTCGGTCTGAGCCCTTTTAAACGCTAGATTGAAATCTATCTGTTTTGCAATCTGTTTTTCTTTGCTCGCCATCGCGTGCAATCGTGCCGCCTCTTGCTCAAGGCGCTGATATTCCTGAAGGGCCGATCTGCGTGCAGTAGCTGTAGCGGCATCTACCGACACTTTAAATTGGCCCGTAACCTGCGCAACATCGGCAGCAGTCAGACAGTCCATCCAGCCTTGATATAGGGCCATCAAATTTGCGTGCGGCTGCTTATCCAGCGCAAGCGCTCGAAAGAACGCCTCCTCGAATGGCGCAATCGTTTCGACGACCACGCTGTGCACGTCGCCATCCAACACGACCTTGCCTGCCTCGTTCTGAGCTGCACGCTTGTGAGCCAGGGATACTGTTACTCCTTGCGGCCCATCCAGCATCAGTATCACCGGATAAGGTACCGCACGGTGCACCAGCTCCGCCAGTCGCTGAACCTGAGGTTCTCGACTATGAGATAGCCGAACCTGCACGACCAGCACCGCAACCTCAAGGTACTCGTGCGATTCATCTCGATAGGCCGGCACAGCAATATTGCCAGGTTTGAGCGCAGCAACCCATCTTACTTCTTCGATGGCATCATTCAGCAAGCGCTTATCAATGGTGGTTGGCGCCCCATACTCAACCAACATTTTCTTCGGCACGCGCTGGTCCACCCGGCAACTTTCGGGCAGGCCCAAGGCATCCAGAAGTGCATCTCGCAATACCAGCACCATTACACTGGCGTTCCGGGAAGAATTACCATGAATGCCATGACTTCGAAGTCGCCGCTTCCAGCGAATTCGCCTTTCATTGCATGTGTACCACCGGGCAAGAACAAACTCGCGACAGCCCGCTCCTCATTCTTGCCCACCACTGAGGCCACTGCAGCAGCCAACAGCTTCTGCGCGTGGCTCATGTCCTGGCCTTGTCGGGTCTGCTTATCGAACCGGGCACAGGCGCCGTCGTCGGGCAATTCTCGGCCCAGCGCCAATCGCTTCAAGTGGTCCATGACTCGCTTGGCTTGGGTATAGGGCAGAAGTACAGAGCCATCGTCGCCAACATGCACCAGGTATATAGGCGTTAATGGGTAATCGGAAGATTGGCCCTTGGCTGCCGCAGAACCTTCCGCACGCAGACAGAAGATAACCCCGGGAGCGATGTCGGCATCGATGCTAGTGGTAACCGCATAAGCACCCATCGGTAAGGCCTCAAGCTTGCCGGGGTGTTCTTTTAAGTACTGAGCCAGATCGATACGGAAGTCAGTTAATGTCAGATCGGTGATGGACACACCACTGGACAGATCTTCCATATCGATCACGGTGTCTTGCAGCTTCAGCAGTTGCTTACGTCGGTACTCCAGGTCATTCATGGGGTCGCCAGACTGTTGCTCGATGAGATTTTCTTCACCTGTGGCAGACACGTCCAGCAGCACCATGCGCCCGCTGACACGCTGTTCCAGGCCAATGTATTCCTCCAGTTCCATATTGGGCCAGAAATTGACGAGCTGGATACTATGGTTGGGCGAGCCAATTCGATCAATTCGACCGAAGCGCTGAATGATGCGTACAGGATTCCAGTGAATATCGTAATTAATAAGCCAGTCACAGTCCTGGAGATTTTGACCTTCTGAAATACAGTCGGTGGCGATAAGCAGATCGATTTCACCTTCGTCTGACATTTCTGCAGGCCGCTCCTTGGCGCGAGGCGCAAAAGCCGACAGCACAGAGCTCATATTCTTGCGCAGACCCGGCAATGTGGTCTGAATGCCCGCCGCACCCGTAACCAACGCCGCGTCGATGCCCAAGGTGGATTTCGCCCATTGGGCGAGCTGAGCGTAGAGATATTGCGCCGTGTCTGAAAATGCGGTGAAGACGATAATCTTGCGATTGCCAGCATTGATCGGGTTAGCACACTTCTGCTGAATCATGTTACGCAGCTTGGCGAGTTTGGCATCGCGACTGGCATCTACCAGTTGTGCGGCAGCCAACAATGTAGCCAGGCGGTTGCGGTCCTCGATGAGATCCTGCTTCCACCGGATCATATCCACATCACTTAATAGCACCTTCACTTTGCGGCCGACCAGCAGTGACTCGAATGCAGGGTCATCAATATCAACATCAGCAATGTCCAGCTCTTCGATACCATCCACGTGACTGTCGATTTGCGCGAGCGTGGCCTCTACATCCTTGAGCTGGCGCCGCACAGTCAGCGAGAACGAAGACACGGCACTCTCCATCCGCTTAAGCACATTAACCCGCAGTAAATGGATCAAGCTCTCTTCACGGTCCGCCTGACGGAAGAAGCTCTCGCCATCACGAATCTCGGTGCTGTATTTGGCGTCGTAGGCAGCCTGCTTATTTGGCAGCACATAGCGGAGCGGAGCGTAGCTAGCCAAGTTGAGTCGGCGGATTTCCAGATTGATGTCTTTGATAGCCCTGAACTGCCCCGCCAGATCCACGTCGGACTTGATATTGATGGGCCGCAAGCGATCTGGGAAGCGTCCCGTTTCCTGTATGCCATAGTATTTTTCAACGTGCCGACGCGAGCGGGCAATGGTCAAATGATCGAGCAAAGTGAAGTAGTCGAAGCCTAGCATCTCAACTAAACGAGTTGGTGTTCGGTCTTGTTCCTGAAGATCCAGCCAACGATTGAACTGTAGCTGCGCCTTGCGCGTAGTCTGTTCAACGCTAGCGATGCCATGCTCCTGAAGGGCCGTATCATCACCTTCGGTAACAAAGGAAATTTGGTTGCGAAGGTCAGCCAGGCGGTTATTTACGGGCGTGGCAGACAACATCAGCACTCGGGTCTTCACACCTTCCTTGATGATCTGCCGCATCAGACGGTGATAGCGGGATTCTTTTCCCTTATTAGCGGCCTTGTTACGAAAATTGTGGGACTCATCGATAACGACCAGATCGTAGTTACCCCAATTCACATGCGATAAATCAATATCGCCAGAATGACCATTTTCACGTGATAAGTCGGTGTGATTCAGTACATCATAGTTAAATCGATCAGCCGCCAAGATGTTTCGCTTGTCGTTGATTTTGTAGAGAGTCCAGTTTTCGCGCAGCCGCTTAGGCGCCAGCACCAGCACACGGTCATTACGTAGCTCGTGGTACTTGATCACCGCCAATGCTTCGAAGGTTTTACCTAGACCCACGCTGTCCGCGATGATGCAGCCGCCGAATCGCGCCAGCTTATCAATAGCGCCAACAACACCATCTCGCTGAAATTTGAAGAGCTTTTTCCAAACCACAGTATTGCGGATACCGGTGGCAGATTTGATGATGCGCTCCTCATCAAAGGTGTCATCCCTATCGCCAAAAACATGGTTAAGAATCAGGGCATAAACAGTAAAGGGAGCCTGGAAGTCAGAAAGCATCCGGAGCTGCTTGATAAACCAGTCGCGAACATCTGGCTTATTGTGGAACCGCGCCCACTGCTGATCGAACCACTGAGCAAGTTGACCCGCTTCATCAGCCGTTTCCGACACATGAATGAGATTGAGTGGATTTCCGGGTGTTATTCCGAGCCCATCCGTACTGAACGCAAACGAGCCAAGTACTACTTGCTCCGGAATGCTTAACTCGTTACGTAGTACAGCAGCACCTTGAGGTACCGGACCCGTGGCTTGTCGAACGTCGACTTTACTGGTGATCCACTTAGAGCACTCATTAGCCAGCCACCTGGCCTGCAGTCGATTTCTGGCAGAGCGGTCCCCGTCGCCACCAAGCAAATTCAGGTTTTGCTCTTCGCCCGGTAAAATCATCTTGGCAGCACTTAAACCTTGAAGCGACTCCTTTAGTTCTTCAAAAGCAAACAAGGAAAACTTCGACGTGATGCAATCAAACTGATAACGATGCTTCAAGTTTGGCTTGATTGCATCCATAACCCTGTCATTGGCAAGGTTCTTAATTATTTTCATGCACCAATATCCATTGTCAGTCTGTTAGCAACTCTCTCCCATCCTTTACCAGCATGCTCAGAGAATCGATCAAGCGCGCCGCGAGCGCGGCGCTCATTCCAACATTCCCACTACTATCGCGGCTTAACCGTGTAGGAATCCGCAATCATCCGGTTCTTGCGTGTATTGGTTTCCTTGGCAGGCAGCCAAGTCTCAACGTATTCAACCTTGACGTTTTCTGGTGATACGGTGACGCGAGCATAGCCGGTACCACCCTTAACGGTGCCGCTTTCGTAATTGTAGATACGGGCACGGTCATTGAGCTCTACGTTGCTGGCACTGGGCTGTGGGCCGGTTTGATAAATCACGCCATCCAGCTCCTGCTTGACGTAAGTGTGGTCGTGACCCTTGAAGAAGATGGTGGTCTTGTTATCGGCCAGTACGTTGTGAATGGGTTTCGACCAGCCCGGACGAGCCTTGTCCCAACCCCAGGTGCCGTCGGTGTTGTAGCCGCCCATCTCCAGAAGTTTCATCCCCTCAATGCCGCCGCGTGCTCCACCAGAGGGAAGCTTCTGTCCACCAATGAGACTGTGAGCAAATACAAATTTGTACTTGGCCTTGCTGGTTTCGAGAGTCTTTTTCATCCATTCATATTGTTCACGACCCAGCGAGAAGCCCCAATCGCCACTGCCAATCTCCGGCGCAACAGGCTTGTTCCAGTATGGGTCCAGCACGATGAACAACGCATCACCCCAGGTCCAGGCGTAATTGGACTGCCGTAAACCCATGAATGGCTCAGGTTTGCCAGAGGCTGTGTAGAAGCCGTTCGGCTCCGGATTCGGAATGTACTTCTTGCGGTACTGCGTACCCCATACGGCAAGATTGTTAGGCGTACCGTTCAGACGACCGGGGTTCTCCCCTTCATGTCCGCCCAGTGTGAGGAACATGGAGGTGGAGTGATTCATGAGCTGATAGTAAGAACGCAGCAACTGCACGCGATCCTCAACTGCCGGTCCGGTCACCGGATTCAGCTTGTCCGTGAAAAAGTTGTCACCCACAGAGAGATAGAAATCCGGCCGCTCGGCAGCAATATTCTGCATGGTCAGCTTCATGGTCGCGTCATCCGAGTTGTCATCCAGATGATCATCAAACGACACCACGAAGGTAAAAGTGCTGCCGGGAGTACGCTGCGTCATGAACGAATACTCCGGACGGGAACTGAAAACCGTGGTACCGGGTTCGCGATAACGCATGCGGTAGAAATAGCGGGTATTTGGTTTCAGCTTGCTGATTTCAACATTGACACCTGCATTGGCCTGAAACAGCACGATGTCGGTCTTGCCTGTGTAGGTACCAGCCTTGGTGCCGTACTCGTAGTAGGCCTCCAGATTCTTTTTTGCTGCCGCATTGACCGTGATCGAAGTATCTGTTGGCCGTCCCAGCATTTCAGTGGCGATGAACAATGGATCATCACTCCCTCGTACATGTGGACCGAGCCCGTTCTGCGCATTCGCACCCATGCTGGTCAGAATCAGGACGACAGCGGTGCAGTAGTTTCGTAGTCTGTTCATGATGTAGTTTCCTGCTTCAGTTCTTGCTGCGTACACTTTCGGATCCGTCATTCGTCCTGGGCAAGCCGAAAGCCCAGATTCCCGTTGCGAGAGGTAATGTTGATTCCGTTGCGCTGCGACACACGCAGATTGGTGAAGTCGCTATACCAGGACCCGCCACGGCTGATACGCCGGCCACTGCAAGTCTCGCCTACGACCCACGCGGAACCGTCGGCGGGCGCGCCCACGTAGCTGTCGTGATAACAGTCTTCAACCCATTCATTGACATTGCCAATCATGTCATACAGACCGAACTTGTTCGGCGGGAATATTCCAACTTCTGAGGTCTTCCCCAGCGGACTGGCACTGCTGCCATTGGCATTTGTATCGGAGAATTTGTTGCCCCATGGAAAATTGGTTGCAGCTCCCGCACGGGCGGCATACTCCCATTCAGCTTCGGTGGGCAGGCGGAACTTCTGGCCGGTCTGCTTGTTGAGCCACTCAATGTACATGTGTGCCTCTTCCCAGCTGATATTGATTGCCGGCCGCTTGCCTCGACCCCAGCCATTATCATCCGGAAGATTACTATTCAAATGATCGTTATTCTTCGAGGCCGCATCACCCACGGAACGGGCATAGGCATCGTACTGATCAAAGGTGACCTCTCTGGCACCCATCTTGAATGCCTTGATCTGAACCTTATGGACGGGTTTTTCTTCTCGCGAGCCATCGCCCACGCTATCACCCATCATGAATTCGCCAGCCTTGATGCTGACCATCTCACCAATCTGGTCATTATTTGCGGACAACGCAACGCCGCTCAGCAGCGCAGCAAGTATCGCCAAGGTCGCTCTTTGCATTTACTCCCCCTCCGGACAAATCCAACCGATGATCACAGCACCGTCATTATCGCGCGTCATTGTCACAAACCACCCACGCACCGGGCTATTGCTCGCACTTATCGTCCCGGATGCTACCTCAAGTCAATGCCGCTAGCCACAAAGCCTGCCGAATGTTGAATTTTTTTCACACAGGAACAACAAGCCTCCCTTGTAAGGCAGTAACCATCATGACCCGCCAAACAATCCGGGCAGACTGCGATAAGCAGCCCAATCCGTGATCGCCACAAACAACAGTCCTGTAATGGCACCATCAATGTGGGCGGTGTGGTTGATCCCATCACCTCCACGCCTGGCGGCATACCACGAATACAACAGATAGCAGACAGCAAACAGGGGCGAAGGTATTGGTACAGGAATCGGCAGAATGATGATGGATTGACCCGGGAAGTACACGATCGAGGCAAACAGGACAGCGCTTATAGCACCTGAAGCACCTATAGCCGAATAATAATAATTATCGCGCTGCTGAAAAAAGGTTCGCACCTCACTCAGCATCAGAGCCAATATGTACAGTGCCAGAAATGATGCAGCACCAATGGTTTGCTCCAGGGACGGCCCGAAGAAATACAGAGTCATCATGTTGAAAAACAGATGGATAACACTGCCATGCACGAAACCGCTGCTCAACAAGGTGTAGTAACGCTTTCTACGTTGCAGCTCGTAAGGATGAAATGCACACAGTGGGATCAGCTGCGGCTTTGACTTCAGTGCTAACAGACTGATGATGGCGGTCAGCAATAATATGCAGAACGTAGCCGGCGCATGGGTAATCATTAGTCAACCAACTCAATATATAATTGTTACCTGTCCATACTCACAAATGTATTGAGCTATACGGCGCCTTCAATCATCCGTAATCCAGTCGCCAGTACGACTAAAGCGACTATCTGCACCAGATGAAACAGGCCATTGTGATCGAAGTAAACCAGCAAAGTGAGCGAAATACTACTCGCTTGGACCAGAGAAGCCAGCAGGGTCATCAATATCGCTATTGCCATGACACCAGCACCGACAATCTTTCGTTTTACCGCCAGAAACAGGTAGATCAATAATGCGGCAATCATACCTGTGATCTCGTATAGCAAAAACACAAGGAATGCGCCTTTGAATACCTCAGTCAACCCATAGAAGACAAGTGCTGCGCCAATAATCCACGGTAAAAGCCGAATGGCAACGGTACGCCCTTGCCAGTCATAAACCGCGCCAACGACAAACAGGCCAACAACAAATCCCAAGCACAAATACAATGGCTTCCAGAGTCCGTTACGAAATGAGTCCGGAATTACCAAGCCATGCGTGATCGCCCCAAGAAGTGATGAAAACGCCAGCAAGACAATTATCCAGAACCAGAGCCTGTTCCTGAATCGATCCACCGACACTCTGCGAGACAGAATTGCAATGATGATCAAGCATTCAACGAAAATCATTGTGTCAGTTTCAGCCGTTGTCACTTCACCTGGAGAAGGGTTGAGCATCATAACCGCATTTCCTCGTTGACAAATCTCGCATTTTTATCAATGAAAACTAACAGCAGACCGCCAAGATTTCAGACTATTGAAGTATCATCTGCTATTCATTGATGAACAATATTAGGAGGCAGCATGAAGAGAACGGAGAATAAAGGCAACCGCTACAGCCGCGTTGCAATAATTCTGCACTGGGTTATTGCAGCACTGATTTTTGCCAACCTGGTGGTCGGCTTTTACATGGAAGGCCTGACAGGGTCGTTGCGTAGCAGTGCTATTGCATTCCATCTATCGTCAGGCATGACGGTGCTGGCTCTCACGATAGTGCGAGTGCTCTGGCGACTGACTCATACACCGCCACCTCATTCGGCATCGATGAAACCGTGGGAACAACATGCCGCAACGCTGGCACATTTTGCGCTCTATATGGCAATGGTACTGATGCCACTCACTGGCTTATCCATCATATCCGCTAACCCGCCCATCGGGTCAGCTGGCGCAGCATCGGTCGTGGCAAAGCGGGCGGGGTTACCGGGCGGTGATGCTGAAGTCCGGCGCGCATCGCGTACTGGCCCCAGAATGATCTGGGGCATTATTGTTCTGCCGGAAATCGGAATACTCCAGCACCTCGGTGCGACACCGGAAGGTATTCCACTACAGAAAGCCATGCATGATGAGTTCATAAAATGGCATGCGATGGGAGCATTTCTTACCACCGCGTTGCTACTCCTGCACATACTCGGTGCATTAAAACATCAGTACCTCGATGGTGACGCCGAATTGGCGCGCATGGGTATCGGTAACACAAAACGACAGAAGCATGAATCTTGAGGCAGAGCAGTCATCACCACTTCGGAAGACCAATCATTATAGTGGGCATGAACCCGCCAATCGGCAGCGTTAACCAGCTACATCCCAGCCATTAATAGTGAAGCAAAATCAAGAAAGCCGGGAAACCCTTCAGCCATAGAAAATGAGTTAATATGTAAAAATCAGATTTCCTATCAAGCATCAGCTTATTGACTATAACGCATCAAGAATCTCCTTCCTTTTATCATCATATTCCTTCTGCGTTATTAGTCCATTATCTTTCAGTTCATTAAGACGAATCAGACGCTCACTAAATGTTTTTGCTGGTATGGCTGCGGACGATGACTGAGCTGCGCCAGCGGTCCCATCGCCATAGCTGGTTGCAAGCAGAGCAGACTGCATTTTCAACAACGCATCCTCCATAGCACGGCTGCCAGCAATGCCTGTTATTTTGAGCCTTTCTCCACTATTAGCGCTTCCCATACCAGCAACTATCGGGGTCGCAATCGGCTTGCCGGCCGCATCTTTAATATTGCTCGTTAAATCAACAACAAAGCTGGAAGGTGGCCACGTCATGAAATCACTACCACCTGACCGCGTTGATATTTCAGGCACAATGATGAGGTCAAGATGGCCTGTAGCCATAGACGCCTGATCCTGCATAGAGGAAAGCCTTGTGGCACTACTGAATACATTTGATAGCATTTTCTGGTAGCCAAGTTCTATATCACGGTAGGGAAAATACCGGAGATTATTTTCATCTACATGAGGCGCAGCAATTGATGTTTCTGGAATAAAATATCCCACATTGAGAGGAATACGCGCAGACGATGGCGAGCTGCGTTCAATTTTTGTCACATCTGGCACAATTGTGATTGTATTGACGCAAGCAGCCAACAATGCCACCAACCCGCCAAGTATTAGTCCGCGTATCAATACCATTTTAAACCCGCTTTCTTAGAGACACCTATCTGAAAAACACTGAACACTTGCCTTACTTGTCAGTACAAGACAATAGCGATCACCCGAGCTTAGAAAATATTACACTGCAACATTTACTAATCCATATATCCCAATCGCTTACGCTGCTCCTGATTAATAAGAATTGCCACACGTTTCCCTTGCGCCATACTTGGCTCTGAAATCTCAATGGCTTTGGTGAAGCGATGCTTTAATTGCACCGTGTAGGAATTTGTCATCCAGCTCAAAAAATTATTGACGAAAACCGCTTCATCCAGATCACGCCACTTGACACCTGATACGCCACGCTTCCACGGCAGGACCCCTGAGTACACCCATACACCTGCTTCATCGTAGTAAAGCTTGTAACTACTTAGCAGCCAGACCTGATACCCGACCAGCAGTAGGGGAATAACAATCACCATTGCAATGATGGACCAGTACCTGGATTGCCAGTACATAGCGGCAGCAGCCAGCGCCAGCAACACCAGCAATCGAACGATCATACCCACATAAGCCGTCCAGGATTTACGGCTTAACTGTATGGCCTCATCTGAAACACTGGCCAGATTATCCTGACTTTGATCCACATCAACTCCAGCTTTATCAACCTGCTCAGCCACGACTATAAGTCACATGCATACAGCCAGGACAGCCCCTCCATTATCAAGCTCATACCCAACCCCGTTTCCATATCTTGGTATTCCGCAGTTCTTCCCAGGCTATACTTTTAATGCGCCGTGAGTACACAGCCTCAATCTCAAGTCGTTCTACCTGTTCGTCGGGACTATCAGGATCGATCACCTTGGTAACAATAAAGTGCCTTTCCTTATTGACCGGTAGAACAGCCGTCCACTTTGTATTCAGCAGTTTTTTTGGATGCAGTCTATTCATTTAACCAACTTTCCAAATACCACCCTGTTCGGAGGAATCGCCGCCTATCTCGTCGTATATTGCAACGAGTGCCTCTCACACATTTAGCCTTACGGATCTTAAAATTGACTTCATCAACCCTTAACACGTGAACACGTGGTCAGTTCAACTACCTAGGGGTTGTAAATCGCTTCTGCCGTTGAATCAACGCTGTTTCCATAAGCATCATAGACAGTAATGTATACCGAATAGCTCTGGCCTGCTGTCAAACTCGCACTGCCTGCATACCCATCGAAGTTATACGCCACACTGGTCAGATTGATTGGACTGGAAGTCCAGCTATTTCCGTCACTGCCACTCAGATTCACAACGTAATACCCACCCGCAGGTAATGACGGAGGAGCTGACCATGAAATAGTTGGAACCAAGGGAGTCGCCCCTCCTGTCACTGTGACACTCGTGACTGCATTACTGATATTCAATACACCCGTCACTTTGGCAGACAGATTCTCTGAAGTCCCATCTGAATAAGTAACATTAAATATATAGGTGTCATTGACCGCCGGTGTGACCAAGCCACTTCCATCTCCCAGCTGGATGGAAATTCCATCACCGGACGGATAGTTATCAAAACCAATATCAAACGGTACGTCAACGCCCGGACCGGAAATCAGCGTCAACCCAACAGCGTGTTTCAGCTCGTCCTGATGAAGCATATAAAGTGAAAATATATTCGGCGTATCTGTATAGGTATAAGTAGTGAGACTGATATCAGCATTCCCGGATGGAATAGCAATGTTGCCAATATTGACATTGCCATTCACTGCCACCATGGGTACATTTTGAATGTTATAGGTGAGACTGAAATCACCTACGTCATATGTGCCATCCGAATTGTTATCGACGAATGCCTGAACATAGTAGAAACCATTGGGGACGCCGGTGATTGTATATGCCACCGGACTGGTTAAAGGTCCTGTCACTCTGGTCACATAGATTTTCCCTGTAACATTATTCACCACGTTCACATACAGAGGAGCCCCGGAATTTGCAGCACCTGCAAATGAAATCGTACCGGATACGGTGCGCCCGCCAGTCCCTGCATTGATCGTTTTCGAAACAATTTTCGATGGCGCACTTTCCGTGCCGCCCACTAAAGCGCTCATTTTAAAGTAGTACAGGGTACCATTTGTAAGGCCACCCACAAAACAATCGTAAGCACCTGCGGGTATCACCTTTGATCCACCGTTCGAAGCAGCTGCGTCGGTACCCCAGTAAACCTTGTACGAGGTGGCCAGTTCCTGTCCATTATTATTGTATGGAGTGTCATACTCGATCATGGCAAAACCGCTACCAGCATTGACTGAAGAGATTGCAGGCGTTAATGGCAATGGTGTAGCCGGTTCTACAAGATTCAAATTCAACCCAGTGCTATTATTTCCGGCAATTAAATCTGTAACAGGACTCGTGGCAGCTGGATCTGAAGCATTGTCATACCCATATCCGACTGTATCCAGCAAAGCAGTCACTGTATAACTGGTCGGAGTTGTTCCAGCAGGAATCCCTCTGATTACATAGTTGCCACTATAACTGCCGGGCGATCCCGTTAATACAATGCTGGTTCCGGCGGCGGTACATGCACAACTCTGATCTGTCACCGACAGGTACACCCGCCCCGTTTTAGTACCGCTATAGAAAACAGTTCCCAAAATAGCCGCAGAATGAACACTGCTACAGGTTATTCCAACATTGGTGACATTGGCACTGGCAATCGCACCTGATCCAGTCCCACTGTCACCACCTGATACTGAACAGAACTGGCCTGAAGGTTGAGTCTGTATGGCGACTGAGTAGGCTGTGCCAGAAGTTAATGCCGTTGAGAAAACATACGAAGTTGCATTGCTGGCAATCAGCTTGCTTGCACCACCGTTCAATGCGAGTCTCAGACCTGACCCGGTAAGTCCGGTAATCGCACCACCCACGGTATAGGTCTTCGCGCAGGCAACCAACACATTAGTGACGTTTGCACCAGCAATGTTGCCTGAACCGTTCGTTACCAGGCAGGTATATCCAACAGGCTGAATGCCAACGCTGACCTGATAGGGTGCCGCGTCAGTGAGGGCCGTCGCAAACTTGAAGCTGTTTGCACCATTGGCAACGATCAGACTGGTGGAATTCAATCTTAGAACCAGCCCCGAGCCGGCCAGCCCAGAAATAGTGCCACTCACGGTATAGGCGCTGACACAATTGACGCCGACAATAACGCTTGCCCCAGCAACCGTTCCGGAGCCATTTCCATTATCGCCACCGGATACAGAACAGGTCTGGCTGGGTGGCTGGATCAGCACGCTGACAGCGTAAGGTGACCCTGACGCAAGAGGAGTAGCGAAGGAATAACTGCCATTGGTACCAAGAGGCAGGGTGTCGCTGCCATTCTTCAGGATTACTGTGCCACCGGAAAGCCCATTGAGATTAACTCCAATGGAATAAGTGACTTGCGCCTCTACAACAGATAAACACATCAAATGTGCAAACGCCAGCAGAGCCAGCAAGCTGCGGCCTAACCTATTCATATTCTCCCCCGCACAATAATTATTAACCTGATCACCCTGATTGAATGTACTCAGGGGCGCAGTGTGATTCATTTAGTCATGCACAAACTTAGCGGCAGATCCTCCGGCTCACTTACTTCCATTCAACCCTCAACCTCCATGTTAAATACAGCCACATAAATTTCTGCTTACCCCGATAAAATCCAAGAGTGCATTCTTTGATTTGATAGTGTCAAGTAACACCCATAAAGCATAGTTAATGTCTTTCGCATGACCTTCCTATGTTAAGCAGACAAACTGAACCCTCTCAAAACGGGACCTGAACGCTTTCAAGTATCTCAGGGTTTGCGCTTACAACCCGGGAATCAGAACCGACCACAGCGGCCGCATCGAGCACATCCGAACCGGCTTTTACTCTGTAATAGACAGTCCCAAGATGCGGAAATGCTTTAACCAGCTCCAGCGAATGGGCAGTTGCAATTGCTTCAACATTCGACATGTTGTTGAGCTTGACCTCCAGGGTGCCCAGCAGCAATCCAATTGTGTTAGTACGCGTATTGAGTACAGCCGGATAAACCACTCCTGCACCCGACGTAGATAGCGTGGCCGTCTGCCAACCTCGCGAGGAGCGGAACAACACGAATTCGCCTTTATTCTCGATGAAAGCACCAGAGTCCGCACCCACAAGCGCCAACAGCTGATCTGCACTCTGGCCGTGCCTTTGGCGCTCTACTGCCAGCACGCCTGGAAGATGCTGATACTGCTCGCCATTTACGTTCGTTACCCTGCCACGCTCAAGACTATGGATCAGTGCCGCTCTCTGTTCTGCTGATGAGACTGCCATTTGCGCAATGCATGGCAAGCTGAATAGCAACATACATGCAGCAATCATCCGGTTTTTCATTGCATCCACCCTGAAATTCGCCCACATCTCAATGGCCATAGATACGAACCGACCAGCGGGTAAAAGTTCCCGTATTGCCAGAGGCCACATCTACCAGCTTGATTGTCCATGCACCTGCGGCAGATTCACCGTAAAAGGCGTTACTTAGCAACACCATATTTGAAAGATTTGCATTGGACGTGAACCCATCTGCGCCTGTTTTCAACACACTACGTGCCCCAGAAGGCGAAACAAGCTCAATGGCAAGATCCCCCGTATTAGGATGCGTCGCTGACACCCTGATCTGCACAGCCTCAACCACACCAACTGCCGGCACTGAAACATTCAACGAACTGTTTACACCTGTGACACTGTTATCTGGAATAGCCAAGGACATGTTGGAACTGGCTATCCAGCCTGTATTGGCGAATGCACCCAACTGTCCTGAAGAGTAATTACGAGCAAGATCAACCGCAGCTTTCGCATCCACCACTCCGAAACCATAACGATTATGATAATTGAATCCTGCAGCATTGGTTTTCCAGGCAGGCACTACCTCATAGGATCCATTAGAGAGCGAAATGAACTTGGCGGGGAGATTCGGCTCGGCTTTGACAGATGTCTTTGCAAGAATGTATTTCACATCGCGCCAGGTTAACGCAGGGTTCGCCTCAAGAATTAAGGCAACCACGCCTGATACGACTGGCGTCGCTGAAGAAGTGCCATTGAATGTGTTTGTATAATTACATTCAGCATTTTCACCAGAATTATTTGCACCGCCCAGATTGAAGGTACTGCTGGCAGCCGTATTACGAGCATAGCCGTTAGTGCAACCGGATTGATCCGTTGTGACCATAGCAGGCTGATACGCCACCCCGAGATATCCAGGAGCAACTGACGCATTAAAACCATACTCACCACCGGGTGCGCTTACCCATAGAGACGATCCCGCTGTCGAGTAATAGGAACTGCTGCCAGAAGCATCCACTGCCCCGGCGACTATCTGGTAAGGAATCGTGTTGTACGGGTCAAAGTTCGAATTATCGCAACTTAAAGCCAAGTTATTTGCGGCCGAACAATCCGCCGTCCCATACGCGTTAAATCCATTTCCGGATGCCTTCACATATATGGCACCTTTGCCAGCCCGCAAATTTGTCACACCGGATGCGTATTGCGCCTCGACGGTAGAACTGATGACCGTGTCGCTGGTGTTGTATGAACCAAAACTCTGATTGAATATGAACACATCATTGCTGGTGGGATTGGAGGAAGATCCTCCAAGAGAAGCGATACGATTAGCAGTTGTCTGTGTCGAAAGATAATTGAAGCCCTTGAGCCTTGCCTCCGATGCAACACCGATTCCTCCAACCGTATTACGTGCCATGGCAATCAACCCCGCTACACTGGTTCCATGATCACCGGTTGTATCGACTGTATTGGTCGGATCGGTTGTACTGTTAGTGAAATTCCAGGATCCACCCGGCACTACATTTGCCGCAAGATCCTCATGGGCTATTTCCAGGCCAGAATCCACTACTGCAACAGTGACACCCTTCCCCCCAAATCCGTAAGACTTGTAAACAGGATTGGCATTGATATCGCTTCCGGCAATACCGGATATATCCGAGTAACCCGTCTGCCCGGTGTTCAGGAGATGCCACTGCTGGCTAACAAGCGGATCGCTGACCATACCTATATCACCATTCACCAGCGAATAAGATGCTTTGCAGAGCACCAGAACACTGGTGACTGCCACATTACTGATATTTCCGGCACCATTCGTAACTGAGCAGACCTGACCTGAAGGTTGACTACCAACAGACACAACATAGGCCGCACCTGTCGGCAGCCCGTTACTGAATGTAAATGATGATGCACCACCCGGAATGGTCTGAGTGCTGGCGCCATTCAATAAAAGCTCAAGACCGGGAACCGTCAATCCGGAGATTGTCCCACCAACCGAATAGGCAGTGACACACACCACACTAATTCCTGTAACATTGGCTCCGGCAATGCTACCGGCTCCATTAGTCACTGAACAGAATTGAGCAGTCGGCTGAGCACTCACCGTCACGTTATAAGTCGACGCATTAGGCAGAGCAGCGGCAAAATTAAACTGCCCATTAGCCGAGATCAATAATGCATCACTGCCATTATTCAGCAGCGTCACGGACTTGCCACTGCCCAGACCAGTCACACTCCCGCCCACAGTGTATGTAATGGGAGCACAGGACACATTGGCATCCACGACATTGGCGAGACCAACAGTACCACTCGCATTTAATACCAGACAGATCAGACCTGAAGGCTGATTCTGGATGGTAACCGCATAGCTGGTGCCAGAGATCAGCGCAGTCGAAAACACATACGAACTTGCACTACTGGAAATAATCTTTGAACCACTTCCATTCAGCTTGAGAATCAGCCCTGATGCAGTAAGGCCGGAAATTGTGCCCCCTACCGTATAGGTTTTGGAGCAGCTTACATTTGCGTTAGTAACCGCACCTGAAATCATGCCTGTACCATTGATCAGCGTACAGCTGTAGCCAGCAGGCTGGATGCCGACACTGACCGTATAATTTGTGCCGGCAGGCAGGGCTGTCGAGAATACATAGCCACTCGCACCACTGGCGATGATCTTGGTTGTGGAATTATTAAGCTTGAGCACCAGACCAGATACGGCAAGCCCAGTGATTGAGCCACCTACCGTATAGGTGCTGACACAGTTGATACCGACATTGGTGACATTTGCGTTAAGAATGCCGGAACCGTTAGTCACAGCACATACTTGGCCGCCCGGCTGTACGGCGATGGTCACCGAGTAGCTTGAACCTGAAGCCAGCGGCGTCGGAAAAGTGAAATCACCATTGGTACCAAGGGGCAAGGAATCGCCACCATTGTTGACCAGAATAACGGTCTTTCCCGGAGCAAGCCCGGAAAGTCCACCTGAACTGGCAGCCTGTCCGCCGACAGTAAAAGCAACCTGTGCATTGGCCGGGACAATCCCTGCAAGCGAGACGAGCAATAACAGGGTTAGCAAAACACGGACATTATAATAATTCATGTTCTCTCCGTTCTTGCGAATGGTACCCCACCTCCTGAAATTTGTGAATTCCAGCGATTCCTTTCTATTCTGTTAAGTCTGAGGCAACCAATCTGAAACTTCAGGAAATACCGTCACCCCAACCTGCCCACCAATCAAAACAAATAATTTTCCCCTGCTTGAGCTTAATATATTACTTGTTGAACCCACTGAAGCAAAGGCAACAGGCCCGACAACCTACTCACCCCATTTTTCCAGATACAGCTGATATGCATTCCGCCATCCGTCATTGTAAAAACCACCGCTGCTCTCATGTATGACTGAAAGATCCCATGTGCCGCAGGAAACACCCCTCATCTCTGCCTGCCGGCAAAAATCCACATCATAAAAATGGAACGCGAATCTTTCGTCAAAAAACAGATTATTAGCCAGCAACGTTCTGCTATCACATGCGAGGAGCAACCCGTCGAGCAATGCTACTTTCTGTCGGGGAGGCCCGAATACGCTGATATTCCCCGGTGGGAAACTATTACCATGCCCAACCACACCACTCAGATTTTCCGGGCTATCCCAGGTGTGACTGGCATCGATAAAATTCCATGATGGCTGTCGAGGTAGCCGGCGTCGATTGCCCGCAATCCCCAGCACCCCGAATTTTGTAAGCCCTTCCATGATACGACTGCATGTGTAGTAATCCATGAAATGCAGATCATCATGTGCAAAAACCAGCAAAATCTGCTCACTCAGTGACTGCCTGATTACCTCATTATAGATGGTCGACAAGCTCTCTCTGTTATTCGGAAATAAACATAACTCCATCTCGGAGGCCTGTATCATTTTTAATGTGCGGCCGGTCGCCGTATGCGTGAAGAACTCCGTCTCCGAGGCTCTTGTCGCAACCACAAATCTGATTTTCATTTGTAACTTATGCCCGCCCAGCCTTAGATTAACTCAAGACAGCTGATATCCGACTTTCTTGCGACTTCACAGAAGACCTGCCGCCATTAATAATCTTACCGCCGGATTGCAGCGCATATTAACAGGCATTCCTTGACCGTCATTGCCTCATGAAGTCTACTTTCTCTTGCCAGCAGTTCTCAAAAATACTGATACTTACGCAAGCATCCAACCTGCTGACCTTTGAGGACCTGCCCAAGTGCAAGAAAAACTAATGAACGCCATCATGCTACATCAGCAGGGAAGGCTATTGGAAGCACGGGCAGCTTACGAGGCAATCCTCAAACTCTACCCTCAGAACAGTGACACGCTGCATCTTCTTGGTGTGATCGCAGCACAAACCGGGAACACTCAACGCTCAATTGAATTAATTTCAATGGCGATTGGTATTAATCCCGAAAATGCCATGTATCACAATAACCTTGGCAACACCTTCGCATCACTTAACCGGCTTGAGGAAGCAATAGCAAGCTATGAACGCGCCATCTCGCTGCAAGCAGATTATGTGGAGGCTCATACAAACCGCGGCAATGCCCTGCAAGCACTCAGACGATTTGATGAAGCCATGACCAGCTATGCACACGCCTCCAGAGCCAACCCTCAGTATATTGAGCCACAATACAATCGCGGCAATGTGCTAATGGAACTCAACAGACCGCAGGATGCCATACCATGCTATAAAAACGTCATCAGCATAGATCCTGATTACGCCCCAGCCCATTTCAACCTGGGAAATGCCTTACTGAAGCTAAAAAAACATGAAGAAGCACTGGACAGCTATAACAATACCATCCGGCTGATACCCACCTCCGCCGAAGCACACTGCAATAGAGGGATAGCATTGCAATCACTGAAAAGGCTGGACGCGGCCATTGCCAGTTACAACCAGGCCATTAACATCAACCCGCTGTATGCAGAAGCTCATTACAATCTAGGCAACGCATTACAGGCATCACGCCTGCTCGACAAGGCCATTGCAAGCTATGATCAGGCCATTATCCTCAAGCCTGACTACGCAGAGGCCTACTCCAACAGGGGTGTTGCGGCACAATCACTCGGTAATCTTGAGATGGCGCTTGAAAACTTTGATCAGGCGATCAAGCTGAAATCCAATTATGCGGAAGCTCACTTCAACAGAGGCAGCACGCTTGCAGCACTCAGAAGACTTGTTGATGCAGTAAGGAGCTTCGACCAAGCCATCCTTCACAAAAGTGACTATGCAGAGGCATATAACAACCGCGGCAGCTCACTAACGGAGTTGCATGAATATGCCGCTGCAGAACACAGCCATAAAATGGCCGTACGTTATAAGCCTGACTATCCATCTGCCTACTTCAATCTGGGCAACGCCCTGCAATCACAAAACAAGTTTGAGGAAGCAATAACCAGTTACAAATCCGCTCTCGAGTTACTTCCTGAATTCGAATACCTGCCCGGCACAATATTCCATACCAGGATGAAGGTATGTGACTGGCGAGGGTTTGACAGTCAATGCAGCCATCTAATCGATGGCATCATTGCGAACAAGAGAATGGCCTCAAGCTTTACCATGCTTGTTGTCAGTGATGCCCCCCACGTTCATCGGAAAGCTGCTGAAATATGGTCAGCAGACAAACACCCATACGATGCATCCCTGGGAGACATCACAAGAAGGTCGAGGAAACAGAAAATCAGAATTGGCTATTTTTCCGCTGATTTCCGCCAGCATCCTGTTTCAATATTACTTGCCGGTCTTTTTGAATCTCATGATAAAGACAGTTTTGAGCTATTTGCCTTTTCTTCTGGACCCGACACATCTGACCCAATGCGACAGCGGGTCAAATCCGCCTTCCACCATTTCATTGACATCAATCAACTTTCGAACAAAGAAGCAGCACTTCTGTCCAGACAACACCAGATTGACATTGCCATCGATCTTGGCGGGTACACTTCTGACACCCGGATGGGCATTTTTTCTTACCGTGCTGCACCAATACAATTAAGTTACATCGGCTATCTCGGCACAATGGGCGCGCAATACTATGACTACCTCATTGCCGACAGAACCCTCATTCCAGAAGACGCCATAAAACACTATTCAGAAAAGATAATTTACCTGCCCTGTTACCAGGTTAATGATTCCAAAAGACAATCTTCTGACAGGGTATTTACAAAGGAAGAAATGAATCTGCCCGATAATGCATTTATCTACTGCTGCTTCAACAACCCGATAAAAATCACGCCAGCCACATTTGACAGCTGGATGAGAATATTGACAGCAGTGCCTGACAGCGTACTTTTACTATTTGCCGATTACACAACAGCACAAAATAATCTGAAAAATGAAGCCAGAGCCCGAGGCATCAATCCGGACAGAATCATATTCGGCTCTTCACTTGCCTATAGTGACCATCTGGCCCGCTATCGCAGCATGGATCTGTTTCTTGACACACTGCCTTACAACGCAGGCGCCACAGCCAGTGACGCACTCTGGGCAGGTCTGCCTGTACTGACGTGCATGGGAGAGAGCTTCGCCAGCCGGTACGCAGCCAGTCTGCTCAACGCCATGGAGTCACCAGAACTCATCACACATTCACAGGAAGATTATGAAAAACTGGCCATTGAACTGGCGACCAACCCTGAAAAACTTAACGCCATTAAGGAAAGACTGGTACGCAACAGACAAACATCACTACTGTTTGACACCAGGCGATTCACCCGACACCTTGAAGCCGCATATAATCAGATACATGAACGCCAACTGGCCGGCTTACCTCCGGCTCATATCACCATAAATCAATAGCGAGCACCTATAAAAAATATGGACCACAACAACCAACTCGCCCAAGCCTTAACTTTTCATCAGGAAGGCAAAATCCCAGAAGCACAGGCGATATACCAATCGATACTGACCATCAGTCCTGATCACCTCGATGCACTGCATCTTCTAGGTGTCGCCGCCGCACAAACCGGTAACTATCAGCGTGCAGTAGACCTGATAGCCAAAGCAATATCCATCAACCCTGATGTTGCTGCCCTTTTTATCAATCATGGCAACGCACTGAAGGAACTCGGCCAACTCGAAACCGCCCTGACCAGTTACAACAAGGCAATAGAACTACAGCCCGACCTCCCGGAAGCTCACTACAGTCAGGCCATCGTTCTTCAATTGATGAATCGACTGGATTCGGCAATAGTCAGCTACAACCATGCAATCAGCATTTATCCTGATTACGCAGAAGCATATTACGGCAGAGGCACTGCCCAGCTTAGCCTCCATCAACTTGAAGATGCCGTTGCAAGCTTTAACACAGCGATTGGCATTGATCCGCAATATGCGGATGCATATCACAGCTGCGGCACTGCCCTGCTTGCCCTGCAAAAACTGGAGGATGCGGCAGCTTTATTTAAAAAGACACTGGAAATAAAGCCTGATTACGACTACATGCTTGGCTTGATGATGCATACCAACATGAGGCTATGCAGCTGGAATAATTTTAATCATAACATCACGGAACTTAAAGCAAGAATTCAGAACAATCAGAAATGCGCTTCAAGCTTTTCCGTACAGACATTGACAGATGATTCAAGCCTGCATCGCAAAGCCGCCGAAATATGGGTGAATGACAAATACCCTTATAATTCGTCGCTGGGCCCCATCCTTAAACACAACAAATCAGCCAAAATAAAACTGGGATATTTTTCATCCGATTTCAGGCATCACCCCGTTTCGAGACTGTTATCCGAGCTATTTGAAACTCACGATAAAGCCAGATTTGAACTGATTGCATTTTCATCCGGGCCTGAAACCGGGGATTCATTGCACGAGAGAGTCAAATCTTCATTCGATCAATTCATCGATATCAGCAATATGTCAGACATGGACGCCGCATCCTTGGCCAGGCAGCTTGATATTGATATCGCAATTGATCTGGGCGGCCATACCAATGGCTCAAGAGTCGGCATTTTTTCTTACAGAGCGGCTCCAGTCCAGGTGAGCTACCTTGGCTACCTTGGTACAATGGGTGCCAGCTATTACGATTACCTGATTGCTGACAAAACTGTTATTCCGGACGAATCTCAATCATCCTACATTGAAAAAATTGCGTACCTACCAAGCTACCAGGCAAACGACTCTAAAAGACCTGCATCAGATAAAACATTCTCCAGAGGAGAACTCAATTTGCCAGCAACAGGATTTGTGTATTGCTGCTTGAATAACCCTTACAAAATCACCCCCACTGTATTCGACAGCTGGATGAACATTCTGAAAGCAGTCCCTGACAGCGTATTGATGCTCTATACCGACAATCAGACTGTAAAGAATAACCTGCAGAAAGAAGCAACAGCGAGGAAAGTAGATACTAGCCGATTGATCTTTTGCGAACGGCTCGAATACAGCGAATACCTGGCAAGGTATAAGTCCATGGATCTTTTCCTTGATACACTGCCCTACAATGCAGGCGCCACTGCCAGCGACGCACTCTGGAGCGGGCTACCAGTGCTAACTCACTTGGGAAACAGTTTTCCATCCAGGGTTGCAGCAAGCCTTCTCAATGCCATTGAATTGCCAGAACTGATCACAAGATCGCAGGCAGAGTATGAAGCTCGTGCGATTGAACTGGCGAACAATCCAGAATTGCTGCGCACCATCAAGGAGAAAATGCAACGCAACAGAACAACCACAGGCCTGTTTGATACAGCCAGATTCACAAAACACATCGAAACTGTTTACCAGCAAATGCATGAACGCTACCATGCCGGCCTTGAACCAATTCATATCCAGGTAGGTGGATAGCCTTGACAAACAACAGTTAGCACCCGCCCGACCAAGACTGAATGTAATTACACGATTCTGAGCGCCAGAATTCGTATCCGGTTGATATAGTCGGGGTCTACTCGCCAGCGTTATCCAAACGGCTGAGCCGTCACCCAGCACAAGGGTCATTATGATTTCTTCATCTTATTTTGGCCTTTATGAATGTTTATCAACCCGTTACCTCAGTTAAAATTCACACATACAGGTTCATTTCGTTTTCCCTAGGAAACAGACCATATAAACCAGTCTGCGACCAGATGACATTCAGTTGAGGAGTTTTATGAAAGTTAAAAACCACGGCCTTCTTGTAGGGTTGGCACTCGCCGCCGGCGCGATCATCGCTTTTCAGGATACAGGTGCACAATCACAATCGGCCGAAGGCATGGGTGCAGGCGGCATGGGCGGAGGTGGCATGGCCGCTCAAGCTCCCGCAGACGGTGCAAATGGGGCAGCTCAGGGTATGGGTGGACAATTCCAGCAAGCTGCCGATCCTGCTGCGGTATATAACCCTGCACGCTCAACCAGCGGCCTGGGTAACCGCCAGCGCGCCACTAATGATCCGGTTTTCATTGCGCAGGAAATGCTCGGTCGCCCTACTGACAAATCCATCACAATCAATGTGGCACCTCGCAAAGATCTGGAAATATTCTATGAATATGGCACCAAGTCGGGCAGCTATACCGGCAAGACGCCTGTCGTGCTGCATAAAGCCACTGAACCTGTAGACACAACCATCGAAGGCCTCAAGGGTAATACCCAATACTTCTATCGTCTTAATTATCGCGAACCAGGTACACAAGCCTTCACCGCTCGTGCCGAACATTCCTTCTGGACTCAACGTGCACCAGGCAGCACTTACACCTTCACGGTGCAATTCGATCCTCACCTTGATGAAGTAACGGACGAAGAAGCCTATAAGCTCAGTCTGCTCAACATGCAGGCTGATAAACCTGATTTCATCATCGACGTAGGTGATAATACGTTTGTTGATAAATTAGGAATGGATGCTTCTCGTCTGCAGGTAGAGCAACGCGCTCAGCTGCAACGCTCTTATTTTGACCTGCTCACCCACTCCGCAGCGATGTACCTTGGCTTAGGCAATCACGAAGGTGAGAAGGGTCCGGCCAACATCAACAACATCGGCATCATGAACGCCCTCGAACGTAAGCGTTACTTTCCTAACCCGTTTCCTAACGACTTCTACACTGGTAGCAATCGCAACGAAGACATTGTGGGTGTACGAGAAGCCAACTTTGCCTGGCAGTGGGGCGATGCACTGTTTATCGTACTGGATCCCTACTGGAACAAGCCGACTGCACCTGAATTGTCAGGTGACTGGAACCTGACTTTGGGTAAAGAACAATATGACTGGCTAAAGAAAACTCTCGAAACCAGCAAGGCCAAGTACAAGTTCGTGTTCTCCCACAACCTGATTGGCGGGCTGGATATGGCAGGCACCATGCGTGGTGGCATTGAGGCCGCCAAGTACCTTGAATGGGGTGGCTATAATCTTGATGGCACCTACGGATTTGATAAAGCTCGTCCAGGCTGGGGCAAGCCAATCCATCAACTGCTGGTAGATAACAAAGTCACCATTTTCTTCCACGGTCACGACCACACCTATGCCAAGCAGGATCTTGATGGCATCGTCTATCAAGCCGGCCCACAACCAAGTGCCGCTAACACAAACCTGGGAAATCGCGGTAAGCAATACAATTACGTCCATGGCACCGTACTGGGTGGCGTGGGCTATATTCGTGTGACCGTATCACCAGATCAGGTCAAGACAGACTACGTCCAAACCTGGACGCCCTCGAAGGAAACCGCAACTCAAAAGAACCGAATGGTGGCAGATACCTACACCATTAAAGCAGCAAAATAGTCCTCTACGGGTACTGCAAATAAAACCCCGGTAGCTTTTAGCTTCCGGGGTTTTCTATTTCAAACCAATCTGAATTTAATAAATCTTTATTTCATCTGAAATCAAATGATCAATTAAGTTGATGATTTAGGCTGTGCATATAACTGCCTCCATTGCTGACGGATATCCTCGCCATCCATACGCCTGAACTGTAACCGGAAAAAATGCTGCGGCACTTTGCCTGTCACCGTAACCGAATGCGGCCACTGAGGTATAGCGCCATAGCAGCTTGGATAAACAGACCCCGCTGGCGGATTACCTACAGCTCCACGTGGCAAAGGAGTATCCGGATTCAAGTAATTGTTGGTGGCTTCGATTGCTGGATAAAAGCCTCCCCCATCATCAAAAAACACCGACGATAGCGGATGGCCATGGAAATTCTCACTTTCCCCGGGACGGATAAATACTTCCACCAGCTCAACATGATCATCCCTGTAGCGCAGGAAATGATTAGCGGGAGCAGCAGTCAGGGCATCGTAAACGATAGGATATGGGAAGTCCCTGGAATAAGGCTCACCCGGTTGAGGCTGAGTGCCCAGATTCTGTTTTTTTACAGGTGCCTGCAATACCCATGGATACCACTTCTGCCAGTTTGCAGCGAATGCATCTCCATCGATTCGCTTGTACTCCATCCGATAATAGTGAAGCGCAAAATCCCCTTTAACCGTACTTGTCTGTGCCAGCTTGCTTGCTTGAACCTGACACCATGGATAGGGACGATCCAGCGGAGGAATTCCACGATTCCCCATAGCAACAGAAGTCTGTTTCGCAGAGCTTGGGATAGATATCTCAGGCTGGGCAGCGTCCACAGCCACGATGGTGGGTAGTTTCTGCGCTGGCGTGGTGAAGGTCTCACCGGGCAGATGGGTTACCTCCATCAAACGTACATGGTCATTCTCAAACAGAACTTTTTCGGAAGCAGCTGCCTGCTGCAAATTGAACATCCCGCTGCTAAAAACCAGCAGCGATGACAACCCATAAATACTGAAAGTCAGTTTACTCATACATCCCCCAGCCTTATCAGCAGACAAATTTTTTTGGAGAAATTCGACATTCAGATGACCTAACCAAAATGTATTCCCCAGCAACTTCCGAGACAGAAAACCGGAAGCAGTAAATAAAAATTGACGCAATATCACACGACATTCAATTCAAGGCAACGTAGTATCAATACGTAAGTCGAAGTTCGCTCAGCGTAACAAGTACAAGGGGATCATATCCATGAAGATAAGCATCAGTAAAATTCGATTCGCTCTTCTGACGGCCAGCCTGCTGTCATTGACCGGACTTGCCTTGGCACAGATCGGTTCACCACCCGGTCCCGTACGTTTCCGGCTGAAAAGTCCAGCAGTCCCGAATAATGGCGGAGCTTTGCCGATTAAATATACCTGCGATGGTGAAAGCATCTCGCCGCCCTTCACCTGGAATGAACCACCTGCGGGCACCAAGTCCTTCGCTTTGACCATGCATCACATTCCACCCGGCGATGAAGCCGAACATGTGTACATCGTACTCTACAATATTCCCGGAAATGTTCGAGCTCTCCCTGAAGGCTCAAAGGACATAGGCACCTGGGGGCAGCACACCATGCGTAAAAAGGAATCAGGCTATACGCCTCCGTGCTCAGGTGGTGGTGGCGCGAAAATTTATACCGCCACACTGTTTGCGCTGTCCGTACCTGAAATCAAAATAGATGCACCACCCGGCATGGCGACAAGAGAACAATTACTCGCAGCCATTCAGGGCAAGGTACTCGCATCCACCTATCTGGATGTCACATACCTGCGTGGTGCACTTGCGCCAAATGCTGCAATGGGCGCCGCCGGTAATGGTGCAGGCAGCACTGGTAATCCCGGTGCAAATGCCATGGGAGCAGCTGGCAATGGCACGACCGGAACTAATTCAGGTTCAAACTCCAGCGCACCACAACAGGGTCAGGGCATGCAGGCAGCAAGACCGTAGTTATACACTCTGACAATCAAGATCGCTCATTCAGGTTAGTCAGCCAAACTTATTATCCTGAACCACAGCACAGAGCGGGACATCTGCAGGGATGTCCCGTTATTTTTTCAATTATCCACGTACGTATTTATTGAACCAGCCAATCGTGCTTGCCCAAGCTTTGTCGGCTGCATCTTTGTTGTAGCGCTCAGCAGTCGTGTCATTGTTAAAGCCATGCACTGCCCCGGGATAGATGTGCCCTTCATGGACTACGCCTGCGGCCGTCATCGCCGCGTCAAACGCCGGCCAGGCAGCAACCAGCCGCGTATCCATCTCTCCATGATGAACAAGGATCGCAGCCTTGATCTTCGGTACATCGGCAGTCGCAGGTGCAGCCCCATAAAAAGGAGCTGCGGCCGCCAAGTCTGATCCCATCCTGACAGCCAGCGAATTGGCAACACCTCCACCGAAGCAGAAACCGGTTGCACCAATCTTGCCTGTGCAATCCGGACGATTCTTCAACCAGAGTGCCGCAGCATAAAAATCCTCGCCCATCTTGGTACGATCAACTGTTGTGAATAGTTGACCACCCTTTTCATCGTCACCCGGGTAACCACCGACAGATGTAAGGCCATCCGGCGCAAAGGCCATGAAATTGGCCAGTCCAAACCGGCGCGCGATATCTTCAATATGTGGATTCAACCCTCGGTTCTCGTGAACAACGAGGATACCCGGCAGCTTCGCATTACCCGCATTAGCAGGTCGAACGAAGTAGCCCTTGATACTCCCGTTCCCCTGCGGCGAGGGCACAGTTACATACTCTGTTTTCAAGCGGGCATCGGTCTTTGGAACTTGCTGGCCGAGCGCATAATTTGGCATCAGCGCATCAACAATTGCAGAAGCCGCCAATCCTCCAATGGCATATTTCTGAACGCCATCCAGAAACGAACGGCGAGTGATATGTCCGTGAATAAATTGATCGTAGAGTTCTACCGCCTCACGCGGAACCTTTGGCGTCTTGGAAACCATAGTGTTATCCCCCTGTCTGTGTGAAATGAATCTCTCTCAATTTCTTAGACCATGCAGCCGAACTTAATCAGCGAAAAAATATTTCCAAGTATTGAACATAGCGCAGCATAATCGCCTGAATTCATACAGGGCAAGCAAACCTGATGTTAAAGAATTGAAAAGTATTGAATTAGACTGTTTTCTGTCGCAAGATCAAATAAACCCAATCAGGTTAACCATAGAATTCAGGCCGCTCATAAAAGCTGACTGGATACAACCTAGAAATAATGCGACTTTTCAGAATCAACAAGTTCACCAGACGCCTGCGTATCGGGCTGTTGAGCCTTGCACTGATTCTGCCGCTGGCTCAGTCAATGGCGATGATCCATTCACTGTCGCAGCACACTCAGTCAGAAAATGCACACAGCGTGGTCCGTAATGCGGTTCACGCAACCTATTGCAGCTTCTGCTCCAGTGCTCAGACGGTGCTAGGTGGAGCTCCACTAGCCACAACCACCCAGATTGTTCTTACCGTTTCCGCTGATCCTGCCCCGTTGTTCATTGAACACTCGACTGAACACGCAGGCATGATACGTCCCTATCAAAGTCAGGCTCCTCCTCCAGTTCTGAGTTAACGAATTCTCCCGATCCAGCCTGCAACGTGCAGGTCGGTTCGAGTTCGCATGTCATTCAGAATTTGATTCCAGTAAGTTTGGAGGAGATCCATGAAGTTTTCTATCGTCTATGGTCTTGGCATTGCTATTGGCCTGACCTTAAGCCCGCTCACGCAAGCGGCATCCGACACGCCCACTTCGACAGGTTCTGCACCCGTCTCTGACAATGCATTCAATCCGGCAATGTCACTGATTTTATCAGGGGGCTACACCCATACATCACTGGATCCAGTGAACTATCACATCGCTGGCTTTGATCTTCCTCCAGATGCAGAAGCCGGCCCTGGCTCACGTGGCTTCAGCCTCGCTGAGTCTGAACTGGGTATAAGTGCTAATATAGACCCATGGTTGCGTGGAACTGCGAATATTTCACTGGCACCCGACAACTCAGTCTCAGTGGAAGAAGCCTTTATCCAAACCACTTCACTTGGCTATGGTCTGTCTGTCAAAGCAGGACGCTTTTTTTCAGGCATCGGTTATCTGAACTCACAACATTCGCACACGTGGGATTTTGTCGATAATCCACTGGCGTATCAGGCCATGCTGGGTACGCAATATGCCGACGACGGCATACAACTAAACCTGTTAGCACCAACAGATCAGTTTATTCAATTAGGCATAGAGCTGGGGCGTGGCCGGAGTTTTCCTGGTACGGACTCCAGCCGCAACGGTGCCGGCTCCACTGCATTCATCTTACATACGGGTGGTGATGTGGGCGACAGCAACAGCTGGCGTGCCGGTATTTCAGCTTTAAATGCAAAAGCCACGGATCAGACTTTTGAATCAGTTGACACATCTGATAAAAAGGTCACAAACACCTTCACTGGCAGTACGCATGTATGGATAGCAGATGGCATCTGGAAATGGGCGCCCAATGGCAATGCCACCCGCACCAATTTTAAACTGCAAGGCGAGTACCTGCGCAGCAAACGTGACGGAGATTTCACGTACAACACCAGTTCGACAGACGCTTACTCCGTCACACAATCAGGCTGGTACCTGCAGGGCATTTATCAATTCATGCCTCGCTGGCGCGTCGGCCTGCGCACTGAACGCCTCGATTCAGGCTCACCAGACTACGGAAACAATCAGGCAAACGTAGTCATTTCAACTGATCAGGCGCACAAACATACGATTATGCTGGATTACAGCCCCAGCGAATTTTCCCGCGTGCGTCTGCAATTCGCCAAGGACTATGCAAGAGGCGATGCAGCCGATAATCAGATGTTTTTGCAGTATCAGATGAGCCTGGGCGCACACGGCGCTCACAGTTACTGATTGCAATTTAAAATTCAGGAGCATCACATGTTAAAAAAGAATTTCTTGATTGGCCTGACTGCCATTTCATTCTTCGCTCTGGGTAATAGCGCCCACGCTGCACTGCGCATTCTGGCCTGCGAACCCGAATGGGGCTCACTGGCACAGGAGCTCGGAGGCAAGCTGGTGGAAGTCACGGTAGCCACCAGCGCATTACAGGATCCGCATCAGATCCAGGCCAAGCCCAGCTTGATTGCCCGGGTGCGCAATGCTGACCTAGTTGTCTGCACAGGCGCCGAACTCGAAATAGGCTGGCTGCCAGTACTGTTGCAGCAATCTGGCAATGCAAAAGTACAAACTGGACAGCCGGGAAATTTCGCAGCGGCTGATTATGTACACAAGCTGGAAGTACCGACTCAGCTTGATCGTTCACAGGGTGATGTCCATGCCGCTGGTAATCCTCATATTCAGACTGATCCACGCAATATTGCACTGGTAGCCACAGCACTCGGTGCGCGTCTGCAACAGATCGATAGTGGAAATGCCAGTCAATACGCGCAGAACCTGGCCAGCTTTTCGCAACGCTGGCAGCAGGCCATGACACGCTGGAAAACAATGGCCGCTCCATTACGAGACGTGCCTGTAGTGTCACGCCACAAGGCCTATGTCTATCTGTATGACTGGCTGGGCCTGAAGGAAGTAGCTGTGCTGGAGCCCAAACCGGGTGTTGAACCCACCGCCTCCCATTTGCAGGAGGTAGTGGCATCGCTGAAAAGCACTCATGCTCGTATGACCCTCTATTCAGCCTACCAGGATCCAAAACCATCCGAATGGCTGAGCAAGAACGGAGGAATTCCCGCAGTCAGATTACCCTTCACCGTAGGCGGTAGTGATGCAGCGAAAGATCTGTTCGGCCTGTTCGACGACACCCTTGCACAACTCCTTGCCGGAGCAAAAACCAAATGAATTTCAGTGCTCTCGACTGGGCAATTCTCGGCCCTGCGCTCATCGCAGGGCTGCTGGTGCTCCTCACACACGTGCCATTGGGTACACAGGTACTTGACCGTGGCATCGTTTTCATTGATCTTGCCATTGCTCAGATTGCAGGATTGGGCGTCATTGCGGCAGATGCACTGGGTCTACCGGAAGGTGGCCTGTATGTTCAGCTGGCCGCGATTGTGGCTGCTCTGCTGGGTGCACTGCTGCTGACCTGGACCGAACGCAAGGTACCAGAACATCAGGAGGCATTAATCGGCGTCATGTTCATTCTGGCGGCATGTGGCGGTATTCTGCTGTTGGCAAATAACCCACATGGTGGCGAACATTTGCAGGATCTGCTGGTAGGGCAAATCCTGTGGGTGAACAGCACACAGTTGTTCTGGCTGGGAGGCCTGTCAGCATTCATCCTGCTGGCTCTGTGGCAAGGCTGGGTACAGAAACTGGGACGGTTCGGTTTTTATGGCATCTTCGCCCTTGCCGTGACCGCATCCGTACAGCTCGTGGGCGTGTACCTCGTGTTCTCAAGCCTGATTATTCCTGCGCTGGCCACGCGCAAGCTATCCGGCTTCAGCCGGTATAGAAAGGCCTATCTGATCGGGGTCACGGGTTACGCTGCTGGATTATCATTGTCAGCTGTACTTGACCTGCCCTCAGGGGCAGTCATTGTCTGGACACTGGCTGCATGCGGGTTAGCGGCAGCGACACTGGGTAAAAAGCAATCGCAAACATGACTGATTGCACCGCGCTAAGCAGTGGTGCCTGCTTCGAGCAGCACCTGCTTCACGAAAGGAACAGTCAGTTTGCGTTGCGATGACAGGGAGGCAATATCCATGTCGTCCAGAAAACCACACAGTGTGTGCATATCCCTCGGCAGACGCCGCAGTATGTAGTTCAGCACGTCATCCGGAAGAATAAGACCACGCAGCCTTGCATGTAACTGCAGGGCTTCCGTCTGGGCGAGCTCATCCAGAGGCTGTAATCGCAGAATGGCCCCGGCCAGAATACGGGAAGCCAGATCCGGCAGAGCAATCGTCAATGCCACTGGTGCCTGTGCATCCGCCAGCAAGAGCTTGCCACCCTTCTCTTCCATCTCGCGATACAGATTGAACAGGGCTCTTGACCAGTCCGGCTGATGCAGTATATGACTGACATCATCCAGACACACCAGATTCATGTGTTCGGTTCCCTGCAACAACTCCGGACCATAATGATGTAACTCACGCAGGGGCAGATAACACGCCTGCTGCGCCTGGTCACTCGCAGCTACGCAGGCAGCCTGCAACAGATGTGTCTTGCCCGTTCCGCTGATACCAGTGAGAAAAATTACGGGGTTAGGACCTGTACCAGTCAGATTCTGCAGAACACTCAATGCTTCATGATTTGCACCAGCATAGTAACTGCTGAATACAGAACCGGGGCGCAGCTGAATCGGCAAAGGAATCTGACGCAAAACATCACGATTGCTGGCCATGAAATTTCAATGACCTCGCGTTAAACGTTTTTCGCGATGAGCCAGCGCAGCACGTTTGCTGTATGTCAGCACGTAATCAGAACCGCTGAACAATGTGGTCAATACGACCACCCCGGATCCAGAATTTAATAGCCAGGCTGGCGGCCAGCTGATATCCATACCATGCAATGCAGCAGCTGAAACTACACCGCATACGTACATGATCTGCACCAGGGTATTCAGTTTGCTGAGCAGAGTCGGAGCCGCACCAACAATAGGGCCATACAGCACTCGATAGAAAATGGCACCGATAGTAATGATTAAATCTCTCAGCACAGCCAGTGCTGCCAGCCAGACCGGCACCAGTTGCAGATTTGCCAGGGTTACAAACACGGTTATCAACAGCAGCTTGTCTGCCAGCGGATCCAGTATTTTGCCAAGCTCGGATTCCCAGTGATATCGCTTTGCCAGAAACCCATCGGCGGCATCAGTCACTGCTGCAATGAAAAACACCACCAGCGTCAGAATAAATTCGCCGCGCAGCAACAGCCACGCCACCGGCAGCACTAACAGCATCCGCAATACACACAAACCATTCGGTAACCAGCGCAAATTCATAAGAAGGTTTCAGTTGACCCGGCTGTTTCCTAATGATTGTAACGATAACTCAAGGTAGAGCTGGCCTCTGCTGTAGAGGAAGGCTGTGCAGTCAGAACCTGCTCCACAGACAGCACCCGGCGTAATGTCTCCTGATTGCCGCGCAAATCAACCTGCAAGCGCACCACATCACCCTGCAAGGATTGCATTGAAACAGCACGCACCACCAGCATACTGTTGAGGTAATTCAGAGCACCGGCATAGGCCTCAACAGTATCCACACCTGCTACTTCCAGTATCTGTCTTGATGTCTGTCTGCCTGCAACCGCATAGTACCGACTGATCTGATCGGCCGCGAAATTGAGACCCTCTTCTACTCCCCCACTCACTTCCTGGCTCGCACCCCGGAATACAAGTTGCCAGCGCAAGTTGGTGGCCACCGGCTCACCAGTCGTGGTGCGCACCAGCAACACCGTTTCGGCCTGATACTGCCGGGCCAGTGTCTGCAACTGGCCCAGACTATTGATAGAAAATTGCTCACTGCTTTCGGCCGTTGACCAGACCAGCGGCAAGCCACGATCTTTGGCAGCCTGTTCAACAGTTGCACGCACTTCAGTCATGGCCTGCAGAGCAGCAGGCAACACGATCAATGTGGCAGGCCGGATACGATCCCACAACGGCAAGCCCGCCTGCTCCAGCAGAGCATTAATCGCTGCACTGTCAAACCCCACTTCCAGTTGTCCACCCGCCACATAACCAACCCGTTGAACAAGACGTGCAGCATTAGTCTGTGTTGTCGCCAGCCGGGTTGCCTTTTCTTGCTGACCGCTAAGCCTGGCCAGTACCACCCCCAACGCGTTAGCTACGGCGAGGTTACGGGCCGTTTCGCTCCGGTCAGTCACTCGAACCGTGGCCACATAAAGATCAGTTACATTTATGGCTGCCGCCCAGCCGGGCACCAGACCCATGATGATCAGACAAAGCCACATTTTTACGCTGCATTTTCCGACCAGCCCGGAAACCATTGCTTGAATTTGCTGCATTATTCTGCCGATTGCTCAGGATTGCTTGTGTGGCGGTGCGATTTGCATTCTGTGTTAGAGCCCTAGCGTGTAAAATAGCACACCCCTTGCCGGCTGCACCCGTTCCCGGGCACAGCATTGCAAAAACCCGTTGTCAATTGTACTGAGCAAAAGAGCAATTCATGTCTGATCAACAATCACTGACTTACCGCGATGCCGGTGTAGATATTGACGCAGGCGAGGCGCTGGTCGAACGCATCAAACCGCACGTCAAACGATCAATGCGCCGCGAAGTCATGGGTGGTCTGGGTGGATTCGGGGCGCTGTTCGAAGTACCTCTGGATCGTTATCGCAAGCCGGTACTGGTTTCCGGAACAGATGGAGTGGGCACCAAACTGCGACTGGCAATTGAAACCGGACGCCATGACACTATCGGTATCGATCTGGTTGGCATGTGTGTCAACGATGTGGTGGTACAGGGTGCCGAGCCATTATTTTTTCTGGACTACTACGCCACCGGCAAATTGAGCGTGGATGTAGCCGAGTCAGTCATCAAGGGTATCGTGGATGGCTGTATTCTTTCAGGCTGCGCATTGATTGGCGGTGAAACAGCAGAAATGCCGGGCATGTATGCCGCTGGTGATTACGATCTGGCCGGATTCTGTGTTGGCATTGTTGAAAAGGATCAGATCATCGATGGCAGTAAAACCAGTGCCGGCGACATACTGATTGCCCTGCCCTCATCGGGTCCGCATTCCAATGGTTATTCACTGATCCGTAAATTACTGGAGCGTGCACATGCCACTCCCGACACAAAACTCAGTAACGGATTGTTATATGACGCCCTGCTGGCTCCGACACGCATCTATGTGAAAAGCGTGCTGGCATTAATGCAACAGGTACCGGTACACGGTGTAGCCCATATCACGGGCGGCGGGTTACTGGAAAACATTCCACGTGTAGTGCCAGATGGTCTTGAAGTCGTCATTGATCGCAATAGCTGGACTCTGCCACCCGTGTTTCAGTGGTTGCAACAGCAGGGCAACATTAATGAACATGAAATGCTGCGCACCTTCAACTGTGGCGTGGGCATGACCATTTGCGTAGCACCAGAGAATGCAGACAAGGCACTTTCCATACTGAAATCACTGAACGAACCTGCCTTTATCATCGGTAAAGTACGTGCGGGTAATGGTGGCGTGGTAGTGCAGGGTTAATGACTGTGACTGACAGGAAACTGCCGGTTGTCATCCTGATATCAGGCACGGGTAGCAACATGTGCCGCCTGGCTGAGCTGATGCAAACGGGCGAGCTGCCAATCGAAATCAGGGCAGTGATCAGTGACAGAGCCGATGCCAAGGGCCTGGTTACGGCATCAGGCATGGGCATCAAGACCGAATCACTCAACCCGAAGGCCTTTGCACAACGCAGTGAGTTTGATGCAGCACTCGCAAAGAAGGTCTCCAGCTATGAACCTGAACTTGTGATTCTAGCCGGATTCATGCGCATCCTTGACAGCCAGTTTGTATCCCGTTTCACTGACAGAATGCTGAATATCCATCCATCCTTGCTGCCCAGGTATCCCGGCCTGCACACTCATCAGCGGGCACTTGATGCGGGTGATGAGGTACATGGTGCCAGCGTGCATTTCGTCACACCAGAGCTGGACGGCGGCCCTGTTGTGATACAGGCAAGGGTTCCCGTGCTGAAAGATGACAGTGCCGAGTCACTGGCCGAGCGAGTGCTGCAGCAGGAACATCACATCTATCCGCTGGCAGTACAACTGTTTGCAGAAGGTCGCCTGCGCTTGCGTTCCGGTAAGGTCTGGCTGGATGACAGGGAACTGAATGCCCCGTTGCAGGTCATGAATGGAAAAACACCCTAAACCAAGAGCAGTGCCTTGCTATTCAACATCAAAACCCTGCTGCCAATCACACTGCTGCTGTTATCGCAGGGTGCAGTTGCGCAAAGCAACCCTGTTCTTAAACCCTACAAAGCGCTTTACAACGTGAAATTTCGCGGCCTGAGTGGCGGCGACATTGAGTTTTCTCTGAATAAACAAAACACAGATCAATTTGTTTTCAGCTCACGGCTCCTGCCAAATTTCCTGGGCAGCCTGTTCACCAGCGATCAGGCCGAAGACACCAGCATATTAATACTGGATGGAGTTGACATTAAACCACTGCATTTCAATTCAGAAGACGGCAGTAAAAAAACAGAAGATGACATCAGCTACATTTTTGACTGGAACAACAATCAGGTAAAAGGTCATTACAAAGATCAGGATTTCATCATGACTGTTCCACATGGCGTACAGGACCGGTTAAGCATCCAGCTCAGCGCCTCGCTAGCCCTTCAAACTGGCAAGGAACCCGGCAAACTGATCATGCTCGAAAAAAACGAGTTACAGGAATTCATGATTACCAGACAGGGCACCGAACATATCCGCACTCAAGCCGGTGAATTCGATACCGTGGTACTGAAGAGTGAGCGCGCTGGAAGCAGCCGCATTACCCGCTACTGGTACGCTGCCAGACTGGGTTATCTGCCTGTACGTGCTGAACGAACCAGCAAGGGCAAAGTTGATGTCGTGATGGAACTGAAATCAATTCAGTTCCTGTAATGATTATGCTGCCAGCGCCTGCACGACCCGCGTCCACGCACGCGCCAGATTGCGGCGGTTATAGCCACCCCCGCCCATAGCCAGCACTCGACCATGGCCCATTCTGTCGGCCAGCTGGCATAGCCGCTGCGCGGCATGTGCGTGTGCCTCCTCGGTCAGACACAGGTGAGTGATCGGATCGCCCTCCAGACTGTCCGCCCCACATTGAAACAGGATGAAATCCGGCTGTTTCGCTTCCAGAAAACGTTCAACCTGCTGCCATACCTCGAAGAACTTCTTGTCGCCGGACCCTGCTGGTAAGGGAATATTGAGCTTAGTACCGATTGCCTCTCCCTGACCGGTTTCACTAGCCGTACCGGTACCGGGATAAAGACTGCTTCCATCCTCATGAATATCTACAATCAGCAGATCCGGATCATCAATAAATCCGTAATACACACCGTCACCATGGTGTGCATCAATATCAACGTAAACCACCCGTCTCAGTCCATAACGACGTCTCAGCACTTCGATAGCAATACCACAATCATTCAGTGCACAGAAACCTGCCGCACCTGCGCGTGTTGCATGATGCAGCCCGGCAATGGGAATAAATGCGCGACGCGCTGTGCCATCCATCAACGCTTCCACACCCAGTAACGTACTACCGACAACGTTCGCTGCTGCTTCATATACACCCTTGAATGCAGGTGTATCGCCCGTATCCAGAAATCCCATCCCGGTCTGGGAACGCTCGATCAACAGATCAATATAAGCGGCATGATGAAACAGCTCCATTTCTTCACGTGTTGCCATTCGTGGATCAGCGTGCTGCAGCCTTGATTCCAGGCCAGCATGCTTCAACTCCGTCATGAACACCTCATGCCGGTCTGTGCCGAAGGGATGACCACCCGGAAAACCATAGCGGGCGATTGCCTCACCTGCAACGAGTAGCACCGGTTTATTTTGTGGAATCATTACGCCTTACGGTCTCTCGTTACCTTCAGACTATTACGCGTCCTGACGCCATTCACCCGGCAATTACCAACAGACCTTACAGTGAGTTCATAGACAAATTCAATCAGCTGATTGACTATTCTGCTGGCAAGGAAATGCGCCAGATCAGAAATTAATAATTTAAGGCAGACCGGTGCTTATAAGTGCTGATTTTGAGAAACATCCGAACGGAACCCGCTATCGACCACAACAGCATTCGGGCGTACAACTATGCAAACCGCCAGATTTTATTTGGCCAGCCTTTCCAGCATGCTGCGCAGCTCTATCAGTTCCTGCTCATTCAGCGACGCCAGGCGACGGTTGAATACCCGGCTCACTTCATCTTTCAATCTGGGATACTGCTCTGCACCCTGAGCGGTGAGCTGTATATTAATCACACGTCGATCATCTGATGACCGTTCACGGATGATGACACATTTCTCTTCCAGACGATCCAGCATCCGTGTCATTGAACCCGTATCGTATTCAAGCACACGACAAAGATCGGCAGCAGTCGTCGCAACGCCTTCTGCAATTCGCCTCAGGATAATGAACTGGGCACCGGTCAAACCATGCGGTGTCAGACAGGAGTCCATTTCCTGCATCATTCGTGTTCGCACACCAGTGACCAGATAGCCGATATACAAGCCGGGATCATCTGATCCGGTCTTTTGTGATGGCGCCTGTTCCGGCGCAGCATTCTTCTCGGGATGCTCGCTCATGATCAACTTACCTTGTGGTCATTCCGCCGCTATTGAAACCGGACGGTGATTCAGGTCTTGCAGATCGTTTCCCTGTTTATTGTTGATGGAGGCCAGGGTCGGAATCGAACCGGCGTAGACGGCTTTGCAGGCCGCTGCATGACCACTCTGCCACCTGGCCTATCAACATAACGTTTTGCATCAAAATGCAAAATTGACCTGCTAGATGCACCAAACCCCGGGAGTACCGGGGTTTGCATTAATCGTACTGGAACCAGACAACAAGGTTAGGCCTCGCTCTCATTTTGGCACAGTGGCCAAGCTCCAATAAAAACAACGACATCAGATACCAGAACGGTGCAAATCATACACGAAGAAACAAAATGTTGCCAACAGAGTGAAACGCCGAATTTATCGTTGGCGTGATATGACGCTATTACAAACTTTGTTCGCATCATCACCAAGTATGCAAGCAAGGTTGCTTCATGTGCACATCACTCAAGCACTCGCTGCATTGAAACCCATGTCGATTTCAAATGCAGCGAGTGCAAACGCTTGCACGAATATCTTGTATGCCTTTATCTGCGCAGTTGACCAAGCGGTGCTTTTACTTTGTACCGATGGCGGCCAGTGCCTTGCGGGCTTCTTCATTGCCCACAAACGGTACATTGTCCTTCACCGCCGCCTGCAGATTCAGTTTCGCCTCCGCCACATTCCCCGCCTTCCACTGCGCCATCCCAAGGTGATAACTCATCGTCCGGTTAGCCGGCGCCGCCTTCGAGGCCTGCTGCAACAGGTTCACCGCTCCCGGATAATCCCCCACCCGGTACTTCACCCAGCCGCGGGTATCCAGCAACGCAGGATCGGTGGCACTGACCAGCCCTTCAGCCAGCTTCACCGACCGGTCCAGACTGGCCTTGTCATTGCGGTAGTTCAGCAGCAGCATCACCAGATTATTCGCCGCCACCATCGACTTCGGCTCACGCTGCAACCACTGCTCATACACCTTGATCGATTCGTCAGGCTTG
>CAILZL010000013.1 GCA_903838705.1 uncultured Pseudomonadota bacterium | reverse complement strand
TTGATTGCTACACCAGCATCCGCTTCACGCAGAAATCCGATGATCTGCTCTTCCGAATATCGCTTCTTCATGTCCGATCTCCTCATACATATTGGATCGGACTCTAATCACTAGTGCTACTCAATTTGGGGTAGACGTCGGCTTGATGGAGAAGTTAGCTCTGGCAGGGCAGGATAAAGTGACCTACCGACAGTATGTTTATGGTGGCAGTGGTAGTGCGCCTGTGGCGGTGGTTTCCAAAGAAGTCAGGAATTCAGATTCTGGCGTTATCACTGGTAATACCCAAACCAATTACTTTCTGTTTGATCAACAAGGCAGTGTGTCGAGTTTTCTGAATGCAGATGGAAGTACGCTGGTGAATGAAAACTGTACTTCTTGTGGTCCTGTGTTTTTATATGGCGCTAATCAAAATGATCCTTATCAAGTACTGTGTAACTCGCGCCAGTGGGTGGCGTGCCTATTGTCTCTATGCATGAGTTGCTGGCACGGAAGTTTTCTGGAAATACCGCAACGCACAATGACCCTCCTTGCTGTGATGGATATATCACTGCTTCGAAACCGGCATCACGTAAAAATTGGCCAAAAATCTGGCAGGCTGCGGGAGCGGCAAACATGTCTGGTGATTTGCGCCACTCTTCAGGAGCGGATAGCAGTCCCTTTAATAGCTCACTGGTGGTGCGAACCAAGGGAGGCGTACTAAGTGAAAACTTCTGGCAGAACTGGGTAGTGTCCTTGCTCAGCGAAAAGGTTTTGATAATGTTAACAAAGCCATTCAGGTTTTCTTCGTGACGTAAATCGAAAACATGATCAATGTGCCCACGAATAAAGAACGTTGAGAAAGATCCGGGTCGTCGTAACGCAAATTCCTGTCTGGTTAGGTTTCCGATCACCTCTTCAAGAGGTCCGCCGTAACGCTCCCTGATCGCGGTATCAAAATTATCTGCAATATATAATGCTGGAAATTCATGCCAGCGCGCACGGGTCAGTTCACGGCCGATATTGAACCTGCCGCCGATTCCGCTCAGGCTGCCTTGTGCAGAAAGCGGCTGCAAGCACCACTGGTAATCGGTGACCCTGACCCATTGATCCAAAGGTAAGGAGGTATGTTGCGTAGTGCGTAGTGATTCGCAAAGCTCTTCATGGGATTGGACGCGCTGACGCTCGAGATCGAAGTAAAATCGATCATGGCACAGCTGCATATTGAATGAATGTCTGGACCAATGGTCTAGGTCTTGCTCTGAGAATTGGTCGAGTATGCAGACTGATTTACGGGAAGGAATTCGTGCCTTCTTTTTTGGCTTCAATGATGGTTTGATTTTTCCTTTTTGCTTCATTAGCGACTGTGCTCAAGTCATTTTCGCTGCAGGGGTGGGCTATTGGTTAATTCAGCTGCATCAGATGCGCTTTGCTCTGCTTCACGTGCTTCAAGTACAAAGTTAAGTAGCCGCTCGTAACGACCGGCACGAATCATATTTCGCGGTGAGATATTTCCCAGTAAAGGGTTGGGCAGTTCAAACCATAGTCCCACCTTGGAAGCATCACCATTAAAGTATTCGGCAACCAAATTGGCAACATTGGCTAATTCGCGCAGCCGCTCGGCTACTGCAGTAGGTATGTGGCTGTCATAACGAACAGAGGTCTTTTGAACCTTTGCCAGCCTGCTAAGATCTTCTTTGGTGAGGTGAACCAGCGCGGCTGTTTTTTTGTAATCAACTTTATCACCGTTACCAAAAAGACCCAGTAGATCTGTCCGGGCGATATGGTTGGTAAGCGAGCGCAACGGGGTGATGGGCATGCGGTGGACTGTGGCGGTCATATCAGGTTTTCCTCCGTAACTGAAACAGAAAAGTACCATGGTTTAACCACGAATTAACCACACTGGGATGATTTTTTTGAAAATTGAGAACTGGAATGGCTTATGTTATGTGCTGGGGTGAGTCTGAACCCAATTCAGTGCCACTTAGAAATTAAACAAACCGTGTCACACTCAAATTAACTGTGCCATAACTGTGACATGGTGTGGCTTGGATCGGGCTTGGCAAGCGATGCAAGTGATTGAATTAATTGAACCTATCAATACCTGATTCTTCCTACGAACCAGGAGGTCGGGAGTTCGAATCTCTCCGGTCGCACCATTATAATCAACGTTGATTTTCCGTCCGCCAATAACCCTAATAACTTATGGCGCGTCACCACCAGGTTGGTGTATTGGCGGCTTGACTGGCCTTTATCCATAGAACCCCCGACTGCTTGGCCCCAAGGTTGTGGCGCAATATCGAGCTTGGCCGGCTGACAAATTTGCCAAACTGATCTAGCAGAATTGCGTGGCGATCTTTTGAGGTTATCAACTCCCCTCGCTGACTGGAAAGTAGTGGATGATGGGGATTAACAATGGATCGGCTTGGTATGGCTGAATCATTTGGTGGTTAAAGGTTTGGAGGCTGTTTTGAAAAACCTGCTGCTCAGCATCAGTTTGTTAATGCTCAGTGCTTGCGTCACCAAGCCTGAATCAGTTAAGCCGGTAACTGGCTTTGAGTTGAACAGGTACTTGGGCAAGTGGTACGAGATCGCCCGGCTGGATCATTCGTTTGAAAGAGGTATGAGTGAGGTTACCGCTGAATATAGCCTGAGAAACGACGGCGGCGTCAGGGTGCTCAATCGTGGTTATCTGGAATCGGATGGCAAGTGGAAGCAGGCAGAGGGTAAGGCCTACTTCATGAACGGTGAATCGGAGGGCTATCTTAAAGTTTCCTTCTTTGGCCCATTCTATGGCTCTTATGTTGTCTTTGAATTAGATCATCAAGGCTATCAATATGCATTTGTGTCCGGTCCAAGCACCAAATATCTTTGGCTGTTGTCAAGATCGCCGACAGTGGTTTCAGAGGTGATGGATAAATTCATAAGAATGTCGAAAGAACGTGGTTTCGATACTGACAAGCTGATTTATGTGCGGCAGAAATAACGTGAGTTTTAATGGGCAGTCGTGGGCAGGGACAGAGTACAGCTCGTAAATTTTCAAATGAAAATGGAGCTCTGCATAATGGGTGCAGCCGGTTGATTGATGGCATTCATGACATTGTTGGGCATATGGCAATGATGCTTACGCAATCAGGATCGCCGAGGGGAAGGTAATCTTCACTTGCGGCGTGCTCCAGATTGAATACACCTGAATCTTATGTGCACTAAGTTGACTTGCGGTTACATGCCGACCTTGACCGGTTCATCCAAGTTGGTATGTACTACGGCGCATGACTGTACTTGCGGATGGATTGGGCCGCAGGGCTAATAATTAATATGAGAACTTAGCAGCGGGGCGGCTGGGTGCCCTGTCTCTAGCTAACCCACTTGAGGCATCATTTGGAAACCATACCACTTGTTGTAGATCTTGATGGAACATTGATCCTTACGGATATGCTCCATGAATCTGCGTTAAGTGTCTTGCGTGATAAGCCAGGTAAGATTCTGGGTATCCCGATCTGGTTAATCAAGGGCAAGGCTGAGCTAAAAAGGAGTCTTGCCTTGTACGCAAGCTTTGAGCCTGCGTCACTCCCCTATAATAACGAGCTGCTCGGGTGGTTAACGCAGCAGCATTCAGCGGGAAGAAAAATAGTCTTATGCACTGCATCGGATGCGTCCATTGCGGTATCTATCGCCGGGCATCTGAAAATATTTGATGAGGTTATCGCCAGTAATGGGTGTGTAAATCTCGCAGGAATAAAAAAAGCGGAAGCGCTGGAGGAGCGCTTCGGTGGCTCTGGTTTTGACTATGTGGGTAATTCAAATGCCGATCTTTCAGTATGGAAGAAAGCCAATCATGCCGTGGTTGTCAACGCGTCAAGCGAACTGACGGCCAAAGTAAGAAATATCTGCAAGGTTGAACGGGTGTTTCCCAGAAGCGTAAACAGGTTTTCAGTCTGGCGGCGTGTTCTACGTCTGCATCAGTGGTTAAAGAACCTACTCCTCTTTGTTCCTTTGCTGGCTGCACACGAAATCAGAAATTTGCAGGCATGGACATCGCTCACGGTGGCGTTTTTTTCCTTTAGTCTGTGTGCATCCTCTGTGTATGTAACCAATGACCTGCTGGATCTTGAGCATGATCGTATTCATCCGCGCAAAAGAAACCGTCCATTTGCATCTGGGCAGGTTCCAGTATGGGTTGGAGTGATTCTGGCTCCGGTGCTGCTGCTAGCTGGGCTTGTTACCGGAAGCTTTGTAGTTGGCACATATATTAATTGGCTGATATTTTATTTTTTAGTTACCTGTGCTTACTCGTGGGGGCTGAAGCGCCTTGTTTTAATTGATTGCATGACGCTGGCTCTACTCTATACCTTGCGCATTATTGCAGGTGCAGCTGCCGTGGGTCATGCTTTGTCATTCTGGCTGTTAGCATTCTCTGTTTTCCTGTTCCTGTCGCTGGCCTTTTTGAAGAGGTATGCAGAGTTAGGGTTGCAGGGCTCAAGTGGTCAGGAATCACTGCATGGTCGTGGCTACCGTATTGCTGATGCACCTTTGATTCAAACGATGGGCATTGCGTCAGGTTACGCTTCGGTACTGGTGCTTGCGCTTTATCTCAATAGTGAGGCGGTCGTAAAGCTTTACCGTGCGCCTGAGTGGATGTGGGGTAGTGTAACGGTAATGCTATTCTGGATTAACTGGGCGTGGATGCAGGCTCATCGAGGCAAGATGAATGATGATCCGCTGGTTTTTGCGGTTAAAGACAGAACCAGTCTGGTGACTGGTGTGTTGTTTGCCTTGGCTATCATTATTGGTGCTGTCGGTTTGCCATGGTAGCGGTTACTTCATGGGGAAGGCTTTCATCTGCTGATCATCTGGTCGCGTCGCTGCGGAGTCGATTTGATGCTGGAGAAGTCATAAAGGCTACAAAGCCGGGTATTGCTTATGGAATGGGACGAAGCTATGGAGATGCCTGCCTGAATCCAGGGGGTGTGCTCTGGGAAACCAGAGGGCTCGATCGATTTATCCGCATTGATATCGAAAGGGGCCGTCTGGTATGTGAGGCGGGTGTGTTGTTGCGCGATATCCAGGAAATGACGATTGCGCGAGGATGGATTCTGCCTGTAACGCCCGGCACTCAGTTGGTTACAGTGGGTGGTGCGATAGCGAATGATATACATGGTAAGAACCACCATAGCCGTGGCTCATTTGGCGATCACATACTTGGTCTCACATTACTGCGTACAGATGGTGAAGTTATCGAATGTGGCCCGCATCTTCGCAGGGAATGGTTTTGCGCAACGGTAGGTGGAGTTGGTCTGACCGGCCTCATCCTGACTGCTGAAATTCAGTTGCAGAGAGTGTCGGGCCCCTGGCTTAATGCGGAAACAATTCCTTACCAGAGTCTGGATGAATTTTTTGAGCTTGCTGATGGATCAAGCTCTGAATGGGAGCACACTGTCTCGTGGTTTGACTGTGTTTCCGGTGCTGGACGTGGATTGTTTATACGTGGCAACTATGTGGATGTGTCGAGTGGGCCGGAGCCGTCAGGCCGATCAATATCGGTACCTGTATTGCCTCCGGTTTCTGTGGTCAACGCATTGACTCTTCGTGCATTCAATAGCGGATACTTCAACATCGGCAGATTGAGAGCGGGCTGCTCTGTGGTTCATTACGAATCATTTTTTTATCCGCTGGACAGCATTCTGAAATGGAATCGAATTTATGGTCCAAAGGGTTTCTTTCAGTATCAATGCGTAGTTCCTAGGCTTGCGGCTAAGGAAGCAATCGCCGATATATTGAAGGCAATAGCAAAATCGGGGCTGGGATCATTTCTCGCGGTTCTGAAAACATTTGGTAATCGAGAATCCCAGGGAATGCTAAGTTTCCCCTGTCATGGGGTGACCTTGGCTCTGGATTTTCCTAACAAAGGCAAAAATACCGAACTGTTATTCAATCGGCTCGATGCTATCGTCGGGGAGGCGGGCGGACGACTCTATCTTGCAAAAGATGCGCGAATGACCAGATCGTTTTTCGAGGCTACCTATCCGCGATTTCAAGAATTTCTGACCTATCGTGATCCTGGTGTCTCATCAGCAATGTCACGACGATTGATGGGCTATTGATAGTGAATACAAACGGGGCAAGAATCGTAATCATTGGGGCAACGTCTGCCATGGCTGAGCAGTGCGCCCGGCTCTGGATAGCAGGGGCTCCGCATCAGATAATTCTGGTGGGTCGTAATTTCGCCAGGGCAGAGGTTGTCGCTGCGGATCTGCGCGTTCGTAGTCCTGTGACCAATGTTGAATGTATCGAGGTGGATTTCTGTAGTCCGGAAAAAATACAGCATCTTGCCGATCGAATATTTTCCGGTGGTGCTGTCGATTTGGTTTTGATAGCTCATGGAGTGCTTCCTGATCAGCAGCAGTGTCAAATTGACTTGAATGCATGCGGTGAAGCACTGGATATCAATGGTATCTCACCAGTGCTGTTTGCTGAGGCATTTGCCGGGCACATGGAAAAAAATAACAGTGGCACTATTGCGGTCATCAGTTCCGTAGCGGGAGATCGTGGCAGAAGGTCAAACTACGTATACGGAGCTGCCAAAGGTATGGTTACGCGCTATGTGCAGGGGCTACAGCATCGGCTTTCTGGTACAGGCGTCAGGGCGGTGCTTATAAAGCCTGGGCCCACGGATACGCCAATGACACTGCATCTGAAGCAGCAGGGCGCGCGTCTCGCGCCAGTGCAAAGGGTTGCGGCGGATATAGTGAAGGGCATTGCTGCGGGGCGGTTGGTTATCTATGTGCCAGCTAAATGGGCATTGATTATGAATGTTGTACGGCATATGCCGAAGGTCTTGTTTGACAGGCTGAATATCTAGTGGCATTCGCTGAACGCTTGATGCTGTGGTTCCTTTGTTAGATGTGGCTTTACTGAGTGATCTGATGCGAGAGTCGATGTCGGACAGTACACAAAAAATAATCCTTGCTGGTGGTGCAGGCCTGGTTGGACAAAATCTGGTTGCCAGGTTAATGGCCAGAGGCTATGCGAATATTGTCGTGCTGGACAAGCATAGGGCGAATCTTTCTGTCCTTAAAAAAAGCCGACCGGACATAGTGGTGGAATATGCCGATCTTGCAGAGCCGGGGGACTGGCAGCGCCATTTTGAAGGATGTTCAGTAGTGATCATGCTTCAGGCTCAGATTGGCGGAAACGATTATCAGGAGTTTGTCCGGAATAATGTGGAATCAACTGAGCTGATATTGAATGCCATCAGGCAATACAAGGTGCCACAGCTGGTGCATATCAGCTCTTCTGTTGTAGAGTCGGTCGCGGATGATTTTTACACCAGAACAAAAATAATGCAGGAAAACATGGTTCTTGAAAGCGGCATTGCCTGTGCTGTGTTAAGGCCTACCTTGATGTTCGGATGGTTTGATCGTAAGCATCTTGGCTGGTTGTCCCGCTTCATGAACAAGTCACCTGTATTTCCGATCCCCGGAAGTGGAAAGTACATGCGCCAGCCGCTCTATGTGGGCGACTTCTGTAACATCATTATCAGTTGTATCGAGAATAATGTCCGGGAAGGTGTTTTTAATATTACCGGGCATGAAAAGATTGACTATATCGATATTATTCGAGAAATCAGGCGTGCCACTGGATCAAGAGCCCTGATCGTACCTGTTCCATATTCTTTGTTTTATGCGCTGCTCTGGGTTTGGAGTCTGTTTGATCGTAATCCTCCGTTCACAACCCAGCAGCTTGCGGCGCTCACGGCCAAGGATGAGTTTGAGTTAATCGACTGGCCCGACATATTCAAGGTTCCATTTACACCATTTCGCAAGGCTGTTCATGAAACATTCAATCATCCTGAATACAGCAAGGTGACGCTGGAGTTTTGATGCAGGTGATAAATCAGCAGCGTATTGCGGTTCTTGGTGCGGGGCCTATGGGGCTGGCAGTTGCCTATCAGCTTGCGCTGGATGGCTATAAGCCGGTTGTGTTTGAAGCCGACGATCGTGTTGGTGGCATGACGGCCTGCTTCGATTTCAATGGTCTGGAAATTGAAAGGTACTACCATTTCCATTGTATTTCTGATCATGCATTTTTGAAAATCCTAGGTGAATTGGGTATTGAAGGAAAAATGCGGTGGGTGGAAACAAGGATGGGCTACTGGTATCAGGGCCGCATTCAACCCTGGGGCAATCCAGTTGCGTTGCTGAAGTTCAAAGGGCTTGGGTTGATCCCGAAAATTCGCTACGGCTTGCATGCGTTCCTTTCGACAAAGCGGAAAAACTGGCGTTCGTTGGACAATGTCGAAGCATCAGGATGGATCAGGCGTTGGGTGGGGGACGAAGCGTATGAAGTGCTCTGGAGAAAATTGTTTGATCTGAAGTTCTATGATTACGCAGGGCAAATTTCCGCTGCATGGATCTGGAGCCGTATTAGACGGATAGGTTGCTCTCGATATGATCTCTTCCGGGAGAAGTTGGGCTATCTGGAGGGCGGCTCCAGTACGCTTCTGCAAGCTATGAAGAAGGCTATTGAAGATCGTGGTGGGCAGGTGCTGCTTAGCACCCGGGTAACCAAGGTTGCAATCGAAGCGGGGCGTGTAACAGGGGTGCAGACTGAAGCAGGGGTTATAACTTTTGATAAGGTGGTCAGTACGGTTCCATTGCCTTACGTCCCGCGAATAATGCCTGACTTGCCAGAAGAAATACTTAACAAGTACCGCGGAATTAAAAACATCGCAGTAGTGTGTGTGATAGCCAAGCTTGGCAGATCTCTTACGGATAACTTCTGGTTGAATACCAACGATCCCGAGATGGATATTCCCGGGCTGGTGGAATACACCAACCTCCGGCCGCTTGAGGATCGCATTATCTATGTGCCCTTTTATATGCCCGGAGAGCATCCGAAGTATGGTGATTCAGATCAGGTATTTATTGACAAGGTACGAAGCTACCTTAAAAAAATAAATCCAGATCTTTCTGACGAAGATTTTATAGATATCCGGGCAAGCCGGTATCGCTACGCCCAGCCGATATGTAGTCCGGGTTATCTCAGTGCAATCCCACCCATTGCCTTACCAGTTGCTGGATTATGGGTCGCCGATACATCTTGTTACTATCCTGAAGACAGGGGAATTTCAGAAAGCATCGGTCTGGGCAGGAAGCTGGCAAGGGAAGTCAGCGCGTGCTGAAACATTTTTTATCAAGGCAGTTTCTGGGGTTCCTTACTGTGGGTGGGCTTGCCGCCTTCCTGCATTGGCTGTCTCGAATCATTCTGAGTCACTGGATGTCGTTCTCGGTGGCCGTCGTATTTGCTTATATGATTGGTATGGCTGTGGCATTCACTCTGAACGCTGTATATGTCTTTCCGGGTTCAAACAAACCGAAGCGCAAGCAGGCGCAAGATTTCATTATAGTTAATCTTTCATTTCTGCCTGTTGTCTGGGTGATTTCGATCGGCCTGGAGCGGATTTTTCATTCGATGGGTATCGTAGAGTACGCACAGGCACTTGCGCATGCTGTGGCGATATCAGTGCCAATGTTCGCCACCTTTCTGATCTACAAGTCTTTTGCTTTTAAGGATGCCTGATGTGGATACAAGTAACCTTTCAGAGCTATACAGAAATCGCTTCAAGGAAGCGGAGCTGCCAAGAAAAAATGCCATCTGGAAAGTGATCTGCAGTGATTATCTGCAGAAATCTGTGCGTCCGTCAGATACGGTGGTGGATGTTGCATGTGGTTACGGCGAGTTTCTTAATAATATTCATGCCGCAAGAAAGTTAGCGGTCGATATGAATTTGGATGCCCGTCAATATCTTGCATCCGATGTTGAATTTTACCAATGTATGGCCACCAGTCTTTCTTCCGTGATTAGTGGAGGGGCTGATGTTGTTTTTACATCAAACTTTCTTGAGCACTTGCCAGATAAAAATACGCTGGAAGTGTTTCTTGAGCAGGTTCAGACCGCATTAAAGCCGGGTGGCAAGTACATCATACTCGGTCCTAATCTGCGTTATCTTCCCGGTGAATATTGGGATTATTACGACCACCATCTTGGTTTGACGCACCAGTCACTTATTGAGGCGCTGCAGCTGAAGGGGTTTGAAATTAATCTTTGCGTAGATAAGTTCCTGCCCTATACGACAAAGGGTGCATTGCCCACCCATCCGCTTCTGGTCAGGGCGTATTTAAAGCTGCCATTCTTCTGGAGGCTGCTCGGCAAGCAATTTCTCATTGTTGCCAGCAAGCCTGTCCGGTAATCAGAGTGATGGTTTTCATTAGTCACCAATAATTCATGTGCGCGATCAGTAATTCAAAAATTAAAACAGATGCGGAAGTGCCAATGAATAATTTATCTGATGGTTCAGAAAAGCCAGGATCTACTCGCAACAGACTGGTTCAGGCTGCGCTATTCGCCTTGTTGTGGATAACGGTTTTCAGTGTGGTGATTCCCTTCAGTCCGAACATGCCTGCGGCTACGCTGGATGCGTCATGGGAGGTTGGATTGAATCAGGCTATGGAGCAAGGGCTTCAATTTGGTAAGGATATTATTTTCACGTATGGGCCATATTCATTTATCGAGACGCATTTATATAGCCCTGCAACTGACTCGTTAATGATATGGACAGCTTTGTTTCTTGCTTTTGCGTTTTGCATTCTGTTCAGTCGCTTGTTCATGCGGTGTGGGTGGTACGTGCTCGTGACGCTGATCATTTTGCTTGCGAGTAATCTGTATCAACTTGCGGGCCTGTTCTATTTCTACCAGTTGATGGTTGGCGCATATTGTCTTCACCATGTGAGGAGGACGGATCAAGAAGAATCAAAGCCCATCCTTCAGTATGGGCTGTTGGCGATCTTATTCGCACCACTTGGGCTGCTTCCGTTGGTCAAGGGTGCGCTATTGCCGTCATCTATTCTGGTGACTACGGTTTCAATTCTGTATTGCTTGTCCATCAAAGATTACAGAAGTATGTGCGTGATTCTGGTTACGTCAATTGCTTCGCCAATTCTTTTCTGGCTGCTGTCAGGTCAGGATATTGATAATCTGATGGCTTATTTCCATTATGTTCTCTTGTTCTCTTCCGGTTACACGGAAGCCATGGCTTGGTATGCTCCAGATCGTTTATGGGAGCCTGTTCTGTATGTAATTTCTTCAGTATTTCTGCTTTCAGTGATGGCTTTGCATAAAGAAAAGAATGCGAAAAAACTATACATTGGTTTGCTTCTTTCTGGATTTTTGTTCTTGATTTTCAAGGCAAGCTTCGTGCGTCATGATGCCCATGTTCTGCTCGCCACCGGGTTTTTATTGTTGGTCGCATTTATTGTGTATGCGCTTTATGGGAAAACTGATATCAGGCTGTATGGCTTTTTTGAGGTCAGCGCCTTTGTCTGCCTTATGTCTGTATTGGCTGCGTTGTATATAATTTCCGCTAACCAAAAAGTGAGTCCGAAGTCGATTGCTAGCGGCGTTATTGCTGTCTATTCATCAGCGTGGCAGGGCGTCTCATCACGGGTTAATGATAGCGGAAAATTGCAGGCCTTGTTTTTGTCAAAAAATAGAATTATTAATAATGAGAGGGCATATCCATACTTGCAGGGTACAACTGATGTTTATTCTGTAGGTCAGGCGAGTTTAATCGCCTCGGGAAATGTATGGAGTCCACGTCCGGTATTCCAGAGTTATGCCGCATATACCCCAGAATTAATGCAGATCAACCAGCGCCACCTGCTGGGGGGGCATGCGCCAGATAATATTCTTTTCAGTTTAGAGTCAATCGACCACAGGTACACGTCCCTTGAGGACGCTATCAGTTGGCCTGTCATTTGGTCCCGATACGAGTTGTACGGATTTTCACAGAGAAATTGGCTCCATTTAAAAAAACGTACAGAAGAAGCGCCTATTATCATGGGCGGTGCGATCCGTGAAATGCATCGATTCGGCGAGCCGGTGCAAGTGCCGAATTCAAAGGACGCCACATTTGTAAAAATAATCATGAAAAGAAACTTGTTTGGATCTCTTGCTAATTTCTTTTACAAGACATCGAATGTTGTACTGTTGACGAAGTCAGTCACGGGGGCTATCACGATGCACAGGTTCATACCTGAAATGGCTGAGAGCGGATTTATGATTTCTCCGCTGATAGAGACAACCGTTGATTTTGGTCAGATGTATGCCAGTGGTCATCTCCTTGATAATAAGAAAATTGTGGAATTTGCCGTATGTGAGATAGAGGGAAAGGGGCCGACAACAAAGAGCACTCAATGGAATTCAGAGATAGAAGTCATTTTCACTGAAGCAGATATGTCGAAGGTCGCCACCAAAGAGCAGGTCTATTCATATGACTGAATTTTCAAATTCAGCTATCAAATGGCATATGGCTGTATCTGGATTCCCATCTATTGATGAGTGGTAGGGATATACACCACCTTGGTAGTGACGGTTCTGTTCAGGTCTTTGGAATCCGTTCACTTCCCTGTGGTCAGCCGGAATCCGATTGGTTAGAATCCACACCGCTGCCGTCTAGGCAGTGGTACGAGTTGCTGAACGTTCAATGACATTTCGCCGCGCACAATGCTGGGTCTGGTGGCTGCTGCCGTTTCTGGTAGCACGCGCACTGGTGCCGGTGGGGTTCATGGCACAGATGTCAGAAGGCCAGTTCAGGCTGGTGTTCTGCACTTCCGGAATGGCCCAGACTCTGAATACGGTTGCAGCGGCTGATCATGCTGCTGACAAGAGCACCGACCATCAGGGCAGTGCAACACAGGCCGACTTCTCCTGTCCGTTCTCACAAGTGGCTGCTGTACCGCTACTGGACATCAGTGCCAGCGAAGCCATTCCTTTCATTTCCTCTGCGGAAGTTCTTCAACCTGCCGAGTCGCCCTATTATGCGGCCGGCCCACCTCGGCGCATCACCAACCGGGGTCCACCCGCACACGCCTGATCCTGCTGCTGTCTGCGTTTCTTTGAAATGCGGGTTGGTGCGCGTGGGTAAGCGTGAATGCCGTCATTGCGTTGTTCGCCGCAGGGCCTTGCCCTGATCTACGCGTTTTCGTTCGTAACCGAATACGTGTTTAGTCAGGTCCATGAACTTGCACATTGTTGTCAAACCATCTGTCGATGCAATGCCTGCGGGGCAATGTGTTGCAGATGCGCCTGGACGGCCACAATTCCTGATGTGCTGGCGACACTGGTCACTACGCAGTGTGGTGTTGGTAGCTGTAATCGTCATGCACCTTGCTGTACTGGTGCTGCTTCGTTTAAACCCGCTGTCGACAGTATCAATAAGCGACCCGGTTGAAGTACGACTGATTGCCGAACCGTCACACGACATCGTCCCTCCGTTGGCGATTCCGAAACCGTCATACCAATTACCCGCCATAGAATCGCCAGCGTCAGACATTCAGGTGCAAACATCACAGGTCATCACGGGTGAGGGCAGTGACGTACCTGTGGCTATCCCTGCAGAGTCCACACCACCCACATCTGCAGTACTGCCAAAGTTTGATGTGGTCCCCTTTCTTGACACCCGCTGCCCGTTTCATCCGGCACCGGCCTACCCGTTGCAGGCCAAGCGTTTGCGTGAGCAGGGGGAGGTCACATTGCGGGTGATGCTCGATGAGGCAGGTGTTATCCGCGACATTGATGTTCAGCAAAGCAGCGGATCACCGCGATTGGATTCTGCGGGTGTTGCGGCAATCCGCAGCTGGCGGTGCCAGCCAGCGCTACGTGATGACAAGGCAGTGCAGTCCACCGCAATACAAACCTTCGAATTCGTGCTCAACCGTCGCTGAGCATATGACATGCAGCATGTGATGAAAAACAGACCGCAAACGACAAGTCACTGAAATTAAATGAGGTTAGTAATGAATGACAGTAATCCACAGTTCCGTTTATCCGTCGCATTGGCTAACAGGTTGCGCATCCGTCCGGTCATCGCCTGGCTGATGTTGTTGCAGCTGGTGTTGGTCATCGTGATCGCGACTGTGATCAGCGATATCCGTATCGAAACTATTCCGATGCAGCGAATCGGTTAAGACATAAAAATTGATAACTTGAGGAGAGATTATCGTGAATAGAAAGATTATTGCGGCTGCACTAGTTGCGAGTACGGCATGTTGCTGGACGGCTCAGGCGGCCGATACTAATTTCGGCAAAACAGTCATAAGTGAAACCGAGGACGAAGGCTATGTTATCCGTCATTCGATGACGGGCACTAAAACTGATACTCCAGTGATCGAGACACCGATGTCAGTTCAATCTATATCCAGTCAGTTGATCGACGATCAGGCAGCCGCCAGCTCGCTGGAGGCGTTGATGAATGTCAGTGGTGTGCAATCTCAGCAGGGTACGTTTTATGACCAGTTCCAGATCCGTGGCTTCGGTTCAGGCTATGGCGTGACTTATCGTGATGGCTTGCAACTGGAAGGCATAGCCGAAGCGGTAAACATGGCATTCGCGGAAAAGATTGAAGTTGTCAAAGGTCCGGTATCGATGTTGTATGGTCGTGTCGAACCGGGTGGGTTCGTCAATGTTGTGACCAAGAAGCCGCAGGGGGAGTTTACTGCCAGAGTTCAACAGCGCGTCGGCAGCTGGGATGAATGGCACACTACTGCTGATGTAACGGGCGCCATCGATCAACAAAAGGTATGGAGTTTTCGTGTCATCGGTGACTACGACAAAGGGGATTACTTCTTTGACTATGGTCACTACAACAAAAAGGCGGCACTGGGTGCGTTAGCTTTTGCACCATCTGACCGTTTCGATGCGAATCTGACTCTTGAATACTACGACTATCTCACTTCTGGGCGCGGGCCGAACACGGCAGTGCCTGTTGTGGGTGACAGGCCGGATTCGTCCGTCTCAAGAAGCGCATCGGGCAGCAGCGCCGCTATCTGGACTGATTTCCCGGACAGCGTCAAACGGACGCTTATTTCACTCGACTGGACGTACCGGATTAACGGGTCATGGAACATTACCCAGCGTGCTCACTATGTGGATGTGGATGAAGTTCAGACCGGCCTGGGCGATTGGGGTGGAACCTATGGCTTTATCTACAATCCACTCAGTCGCAGCATCTACAACGTCAATCTGGATTTGAGCGGCGAGTTTCTGACCGGCGCTATCAGGCATGATGTTTTGATTGGCGTGGATGCTTACAAGTACAGTGATTACTGGAAAGGTTTTGTAGGCGACACTTCAATTCCCGTGGTTGATCTCGGTCATGACGATATCACAGCACAATTGTATGTCTTCAAAGACGAATCTCTCGACAACACATTGTGGCGAACTTTGGAAGCAGGTACCGGCCTGTACTTCCAGGATCGTATGCAGATTACGGAGCAGTGGCAGGCGTTGTTCGGGGGGCGTTTTGATCGTGCCCATCAGCATTACACTGAAACCTATGGATCGATCAGTTCCGCGTGCTATCCAGACTGCTCTGGTGAACCGATGGGTTCGTGGCCCAGAGACAATCGTTTCTCGCCACGCGCTGCGGTGCTTTACAAATTGACCCCGGATGCCTCGCTGTATGTCAGCTACTCAAAATCATTTGGCACTAACAACAGCAGCTATCTGGCCAGTGGAAGTTTTGCAGCGCCTGAGATCGGTGAGCAATATGAACTGGGTACCAAGGCCAACTTGCTGGAAGGTCGGGCACTGGTCACCGCAACGGTGTATCAGCTGACCAAGAGCAATGTGCTCGGCACTAATCCTGCCGATCCGTATGGTCAGCAAATTCCAATTGGACAAATTCGCAGTCGTGGTCTGGAGCTTGATTTCATCGGGCAGATAAATCGGTTGCTGGATGTGCAAGCCAGCTACACATGGAATCCGGTAACTATTAGAAGGGACACAACCTCGCCAGAGAATGAAGGACATCGTTACACAGGCGCACCACTGAATGCAGCCAGCACATGGCTCAAGTTCGACACAGCGCGTGGCGAGTCGACCGCATGGATATGCGGTGTGGGCGTTTACTACGATGGCTTACGACAGGGCGACAACGCAAACACCTGGCAGATGCCGGGCTACACACGCGTTGATGCGATGGTGGGTTATCGTCGCGCGCTGCATGCTGCTTCACTTGATATGCAGCTCAACGTCAAAAATGTCACCGATAAACATTATTTTGACCAGATCGGTTGGGGTGTCGCCTCATACGGCGCGCCCCGCAGCGTGATGGCAACTATCGCGCTCAAGTACTGACATGACATTCGCTACGCCTTCATGGCTGACAGTAAATACCCTTGCGGCGCTCAAGCGGCGTCGCAAGGGATGGCTGAAAGTACATCTGTGGTTGGGGTTGGGGCTTGGGCTGTTTCTGTCCATCATCGGTATTACTGGTGCGGTGCTGGTATTCGCGAGTGAGCTGGATCATGCCCTTAACCCTGATCTATACAAGGTACATTCGCCTCATGGAGCAGGAATCAAATCGCTGGATGAGCTGACAAAAATCGGTATGAGCGTAGCGCCACGGGGTTGGGAATCGGGAGGCGTTTCTCTGCCACGCAATGCGGATGAGAACTATGTTTTTTCTTACTGGGTGAGTGAACCAACGCCTGCGCCTGAAGACGGTGTGTCGATCAATATTGCCGTAGATCCTTACACAGGCGAGGTGGTGGGCCGGCGCGTGTTCTATCACGCTTATAACCCTCTCAAGCATTGTTTCATCGGCTTCTTCTACAAGCTGCATTACTCGATGTTGCTGGATGTGAAGCAATTTGGCAGCGCTGGGGTTGTGCTCGTGGGTTTGATGGGCGTATTGCTGATCATTTCAGCGCTCACCGGACTGATTCTATGGTGGCCACTGGATGGCAAGTGGCGACGAGTACTCGGCATCAAGCGTCGAGCCAGTACGGTACGCTTCAATCACGATTTGCACCAGTCGCTGGGTTTTTATTCGCTGCTGGTGTTGTTGGCGGTGCTGGTATCAGGCATCTATTTCAACTTGCCGGATCAGTTCAAGTGGCTTGTCGAACGATTCTCACCCCTGACAGTTGAATCGGCATCTGTCACGCATACTGCTGCCGTAGTAACTGACACAAACACTATCGATCGCTTGCTGGCGAGCGCAGAAAAGGATTATCCAGGTGGTCGACTTAGCTATCTCACCTTGCCCGATCCAAATACCCACCGTCTGACCGCGTGTTATGAAGATGTGCCTTCGTTAAAGTTACGTGTGGTCGATTCCCGGTGTTTACTGATCGATAGCTATGCCGGACATGTCCTGCAAGTGACGGATGCAGCGTCCGGAACCGCAGGCGATACGTTCATGTACTGGCAATGGCCGCTGCACTCTGGTCAGGCATTTGGTTGGGCCGGACGCATACTGGTCATGCTCAGCGGACTGGCATGTCCTGTTCTGTTTGTTACCGGAGTCATTCGCTGGTTGCACAAGCGCAAGGCGAAAAAGGTCATGGCCGCGCGGATATCATCCTGGAAATATGACTGGTCGTGATGAATGTCAGTACAGGTTCAAGTCTGGATGCCGCCTGCATGGGTGAAAAATCCAGCTGGTTCCGGTTAATTGAGGAATGCGACTACACCTTTTTGCGGTCGGGTTGATTGCCGAATGAAAAGTTATATGTGTTCGTAAGGTCAGCATGTCAGTGTCAGAGGTGTAATGAGGAAAGATTGATTTCTTATATGGTTGTTGATGTCGTTCTGCCAGATTATGGCTTGCTGAAATTGCGACTACAGTTCTGCTGTAAATACTTAATAAGGGTTGAATAAATGAATATTGTTTCTATGCGTGCACTTCAGTGCACAACGGTAATGGTAAGCGTGCTATTGGCGGGTGCATGGCCGACGTCAGCAAACGCGTGTTCCAGTTGTGGCTGTACGCTTAATTCTGATTGGTCAAGTCAGGGTTATTCAGTGTCGTCCGGTCTACGTATGGATATTCGTGAGGATTACTTTGACCAGGATCAATTGCGCAGCGGCACTCACAGTGTTGATCGTAGCTCGCTCGATATTCCCAATGAACAGGAGGTTCAGCAGCGTACCCTCAATCGAAATACGATAGCCGCGCTTGATTACAGCCCGTCACGGTTGTGGGGGGTGCGAGTTGAGGTGCCGTATTACAATCGATTCCATACAACCATTGCGGAAGGTGACGATGAGATATCAACCTCACATTCAAAAGGTATTGGTGATGTGCGTTTAACGGCTCGTTATCAGGGCTTTTCTCCAGACCTGAGCTGGGGGATACAGGCTGGTTTGAAGTTGCCAACCGGTGCAACGGATGTCCTGTTTGAATCGGGTCCTCAGGCTGGTGAGCAGGTTGATCGCGGCTTGCAGCCTGGCACAGGTACGACCGATGTACTGCTTGGGGTTTATAACTTTGGAAATTTAGGGGCGCACCTTGGTTACTACGCGCAGGCATTGCTGCAGCAGCCATTAAATTCAAATGATGGTTTCAAGCCGGGTACTGGTCTGAATCTAAACTTTGGTGTGCGGTATCTGCATGCGGGCAACATCGTTCCCCAGTTGCAGTTTAATGTCCGGATGGAGGGTCGTGAGACAGGCTCAAGTTCTGATCATGATAACAGCGGGGCTACATTCGCCTATCTCAGTCCCGGTGTCACGGTGGCTCTGAGCTCTCGCATCCAGGCGTTCAGCTTCCTGCAAGTGCCTGTGTATCAGAAGGTAAATGGATTGCAATTGCAGCCGGGGCGGTTCCTGTCGTTGGGTATGCACTTTTCGTTCTGACGGAAAGGCAAAGCCCGGCTGATATATGTGTATAGTTTGACTAATACAGAAAATCGGATGGAGAAATATATGATGCGCAGAATGATGATGGTCGTGGCGATGGCAGTGCCTGTAATGTCTGCCATGGCCTGTGATCTTAAAGTTGAATCCGCCTGGATTCGTGAGGCGCCCAGTAATGCAACATCGCTGGCAGGCTATGCGGTGTTGAGTAATGCAGGCTCCAAAGGCCTGAGTGTGGTAAGTGCAAGTTCTGCTGCATTTGGCCGGATCGAGATGCATGAGACTCTCATGGCGAATGGCATCGCAATGATGCGTGCGCTCGATAAGCTTGAAATAGCAGCTGGCGGCAAGGTGGAGTTTGTGCCCGGTGGCAAGCACTTCATGCTGATCAATCCCAGACCGGGGCTGCGCAGTGGCGATGCGGTAGCTATCAAGTTCAAGGATTCATCCGGATGTGAATCAACGATTCAGTTTCAGGTGAGTGCGGCTGCGGCGGCAGCAACGGACACGATGGATCATTCAAAAATGGATCACTCCGCCATGCATCACTGAGCCGTAGTTCTGTTTATGCGTGAAGCAAGCCGGGCAGGCAAGCGCAGATCTGTGTACATCAGGATGGCACTGGTGATGACGCTGGGTGTTGCAGCCGGTGTTACCATGTTCATTGCGACACTCAGATCCGGTCCGGCAACGCAAGTTACGGGTCGCAATACACTTGCTGCATTGTCGGAGCTGGTGGATCAGCAGGGCCGGCCGTTTGATGCAGCAAAAATCCATGGCCGTTATGCGGTACTGTATTTTGGATTCACCTTCTGCCCGGATGCCTGTCCTCTGGCCCTGTCGAATCTGACAGTTGCATTGCGGCAACTTGACCCTGAAGCTGAAAAAATTGAGTCCGTATTTATCAGCGTTGATCCCGCTCGGGATACGCCGGAAAAATTGAATGAATATCTTGCGCATTTTTCCAGCCGGATAATCGGGCTGACTGGTTCAGTTCAGGCCATTCAGGCGGCTGAGCAGAGTTTTGGTGTCATTGCGCTTGAGCACAATGATGCAAACTTGCCGGGTGGGTACACTGTGGATCACAGCAATGACTTTATAGTGTTGTCGCCCAGCGGCAGAGTATTGATGCGGGTGCCTGCCAATCTGTCCGCAGATGAATTGCTGGCGCAGTTGCGAACTCTGATACCTGTTGTGGAAGCCATCCAGCCTCAGGCGCGTCTCCATGTGTCACTAGCCAGCTGATAACAATGAATGAATCGCAGTCAACACACCGGGTGCTGATGATCCGTCCTGTCGGATTTACCGGTAATCTTCAGACTCAGGCATCGAATCGATTCCAGTCACAATCCGGTTCGCATGAGGTTGCCGGTGTTCAGGCTCAGGCGTTGCTGGAATTTGATGGTCTGGTAGAGAGTCTGCGAGCAGCAGGTATTCAGGTGCAGGTGATCAATGACACGCCCGAGCCGCACACACCCGATTCGATCTTTCCCAACAACTGGGTCAGTTTCCATGCTGATGGTTCGGTAGTTCTGTATCCGATGATGGCGCTGAATCGCCGTGATGAGCGTCGTATGGATGTGCTTGAGCAGCTCAGTGCGCAAGGCTTGAAGATCAGTCAGGTCATAGATCTTAGTCATCATGAACAGAGCGGAAAATTTCTGGAGGGCACTGGCAGCATGGTGCTGGATCGGGTCAATCACATTGCATATGCCTGTGTATCGCCGCGTACCGATCTGGATGTGCTGGGTGAGTTCGCGCAGCGGCTTGATTACGAACTGGTCAGCTTCAACGCGGCGGATGCCAGTGGCGTGCCGGTCTACCACACCAATGTATTGATGTGTGTGGGCAGCCGGTTTGCGGCAGTGTGCGCTGAGGTCATTGCTGAGCAGGAACGCGCCGCAGTCCTGCATGCGCTGAGACAGAGTGGACATGAAGTGATCGAACTTACCGCTGCGCAGATGCATACGTTTGCCGGAAACATGCTTGAACTGAAAACAGCGGGGGGCGAACTGTGTGTGGCCATGTCGCAAAGCGCCTATGATGCATTGACCAATGACCAGCGGGCGCGACTTAAATATCTTTGCGGCTCGCTGATTGTGGCACCGATTCCGACCATAGAAAAAGAGGGGGGCGGCAGTGTGCGCTGTATGCTGGCCGAGATTTTTCTCCCGCCGCGATCCGTTGCTGGTTGACTGACAACAGCCTGCTAGAATTACGGGTATTACGACAGACGGAATGCCTACCTTGCTTGAGATCATCATAAAAATCATTGTGGCTTACTTGCTTGGCTCAATGCTGGGCAGTCTGATCGTAGGCAAGCTGAAGGGCGGTGTGGATATCCGCAAGCAGGGTAGCGGCAATGCCGGAGGCACCAATGCACTGCGTACTCAAGGCTGGCAATTTGCGCTTTGGGTAATGGTGATTGATATCGGCAAAGGCTGGCTGGCTGTTGCAGTGTTGCCGCGCTGGTTCATGACCGGATTGAGCGCGACAGCGTTGATCTGGTTGCAGATCGGTTGTGCACTCGCGGTGGTTGTAGGGCACGTGTTTCCAGTCTGGTTCGGGTTTCGTGGTGGCAAAGGTGCCGCCACTCTGGTGGGTGTGGTTGCCGGACTTGTCCCGGCAGCTTTGCCCTGTGTGTTGGTTACATGGCTGGTTGTATTGATGCTCACCGGCTTTGTAGGTCTGAGTACCATGCTGGCCACGGCGGGGTTCAGTGTCTGGACGTTAGTGGTCATGCCGGACAATCAGCAGCCATTGCTCGTGTTCGGGGTGATCATGATGCTGTTTGTTGTTTTCACTCATCGCAGCAATATCAGCCGCATGTTAAGTGGCACGGAGAATCGTGCAAAAAAACTCTGGCTCTTCAGACCGCGCGCATGATCGGGATATGAACGAACCAGCCGGCCAGAATGTTTCCCGTCGGGAACAGCTGCTTGCATTACTGTCGGACGGTGAGATGCATTCTGGCGAGCGACTTGCTTCTCAGCTGAATGTAACCCGTGCGGCAGTGTGGAAGCTGATTCATGGTTTGAAGGATATGGGCCTCATGATTGAGGCTGAACACCATGGCTACCGTCTGCCTCATGCAATGGATCTGTATGATGCGGCGCGACTGAGGCAGTTATGTGCTGGATACGAATCACGTTTGCAGCAAATTGATTGCCTGTTCGAAGTGGACTCCACCAACACGCATGTCACCAGCCATCCGGTAAATCAGTCAGGCGATGCGGTGCTGTGTGTGGCTGAAATACAGCATTCCGGTCGTGGGCGAAGGGGACGGAGCTGGGTGGCGCCCTTCGGTGAAAGCATCTGCATGTCCCTGGGCTGGTTGTTTGACTCTCTGCCACCGGATTTTTCATCGCTCAGTCTGGTAGTCGGTGTGGCACTGACCCGCGTGCTCAGGGCAGCGGGGGCGTATGATGTAGGGGTCAAGTGGCCAAATGATCTGTTCTGGCGTGGTCGCAAGCTGGCCGGCGTATTGATCGAGATGCGGGGTGAACCCGATGGACAGGCGCAGATGGTGATTGGTATTGGCGTGAATCACCGATTGTCTGAATCGAGTCGCAAGCAGTTACTGGAACAGCAGCTGCTGGTCTGTGATCTTCATGAGATATTGGGCGAGCATAGTACTGGCCGTAACCAGCTGGTTGCTGCGATTACCTGTGAGTTGATGTCCTGTCTGAAACAGTTTGAACAATCCGGCTTCATGTCTTTCATGGCCGAGTGGCAGTATTACGATGTACTTGCCAGCAGTGAAGTGCAGGTCTTGCAGGGCGAACAGTGCTTCGTGGGTGTCGCTGCGGGCATCACGCTGGATGGATCGCTGTTGTTGAATACACCTCATGGGATACGCAAGTTCAACTCCGGTGAAGTAAGTCTGCGTGCGAGGCGTGATTGATGCGATTGTTACTGGATATTGGCAATACCCGCATCAAGTGGGCTTTGCAGGGTGATGCTGGTCTTACCGGACAGCAGGCCATCGTTCATGCGGATCTGGATGCCGCGCAGCTCAGTGCCCGTGTGTTTGCACCTTGCGGCAGGGTGAGTGCTGTGCTGGTTGCCAATGTTGCGGGTGAGCAGATAGCCGGCCGGGTGCGACAGGCAGTTCGAGATTGCTGGCAGTTTGACCCGGTGTTCGTCACGGCATCGGCGCAGGCCAGCGTGCAGGGCCGCATTGTGCGCAATGCTTATCTGCTACCACAACAACTGGGTGTCGATCGGTGGCTCGCCATGCTGGCGGCCTATGCGCTATCGCCCGGTAAGAAACTGGTGGTCTCGGTGGGTACGGCCATGACGCTGGATGCAGTGGATGAACATGGCCAGCATCTGGGCGGGTTGATTGTGCCGGGTCCTGATCTGATGACGCACAGCCTGCTACGTGAAACCAGTGATATTGCTGAACGTGTTGAGCAATCCGCTGTACCTGAACTGCCGATAGCGGCTTATTTTGCCAACACTACCCGTGCCTGTGTTCAGCTGGGATCGTTCAGGGCGGCATGCAGTCTGATTGAATCGGTATACCAGCATCTGAATCCGGGCAGGACGCAGCTGGTGTTGACCGGTGGCGCAGCAGCGGTGCTGCAGGAAAGATTAACTGTTGAGAGTCAGTTCATTCCGGATCTGGTGCTGCAGGGCTTATCCCATTGCGGGTGAGGGTGTCTCGGTTATCATTCACTCTGCGCTGTTGCGGTTCAGGAGAATAACTTGCGAGTTCTGGCTGGTTTGATAATGGTTATCTGTTCTGCCAACCAGGCGGCTCTGGCTGCGGACACCAATGCCGGCAAAGTCCTGGTGCAGGCCAGATGTGCAAGTTGTCATCAGCCAGCTGACTGGCTGGGTGAGACGACTGGCAGTCTTGCGTCGCTGATCAGGGATGTCGTGTCAGGCAAGGTTAAACACAGCAAGTTCAAAGTCGAGCTCAGCGATGCTGAAATTGCTGATATCACTGCCTACTGGCTGTCAGTCAGGAAATAACCCGGAAAAGATGATGCGCGCACTGGCACTGTTGCTTGTTCTGGCCAATATCTGTCTGTACTTCTGGGCTCACTATGTAGATGTTCCGGAAGCGACGCTGGTTACCAGCCCGGTTGTTATCAATAGTGATAAGGCACCGTCGCTGATGCTGGCGCGGGAGAGAAGCGAGCCCGCTGTGGCAGAAAACAGAAGCAGTGAGGCGGGTTGTATCAGCGTCGGTCCATTTGCTGATGCGGGTAAAGCCGGTGTTTTTGCGCAACGGTTGCAGGCCGCAAATTTCACCAGTGTTGAACGAACGGAAGCCAGCGATGAATTCGCGGGGTACTGGGTCAGTCTGCAAGGGTTCTCCAGCAAGGCTGAAGCCGAAAAGGCTTTGAAGCAATTGCATGCAGGTGGCCTCAATGATGCCTACATTCTTACTGAGGAGCAGTCGCCAAACGTGCTTTCGCTCGGTTTATTCTCCGAGCAGCAACGCGCTCAAGCACGTCTGGAGGCAATCAAAAAGCTGGGGTTTCAGCCTTTGCTCCAGAATCGTACCCGCAAGGTTGAGAAGCACTGGCTGGACGTCAGTCTGTCGCAGCCCGGCCAGCAGATCGATTCAGCCCTGTTGCAATCGGACGGCACCGACATAGTCCGCCTGCAGACCAAGGCCTGCCCTGTCGCCACGCAGGAAGTCATGTCGCAAACATCGGCCTCAAGTGCCCCATAAGAGAGGGGTGGTCCCTGAAAGTGCCGTCAGTGGGCAATATTCAGAACTTTGTTTATTAGAGCGTGAATTTCCTCCAATGACCCGCTACAATCCCGCGCCCAGTAATTCATCACTGGGAAGGTCACCCTCGTGACCCTTAGGGTAAGCCGGCTTAGCACAGTTGGTAGTGCACCTGACTTGTAATCAGGGGGTCGGGAGTTCGAGTCTCTCAGCCGGCACCATTAAAAACAAACACTTAGCTCCATCTGCTCCATGTTTGTTTTTCGGGGTGTGTCATATTTGTGCCATAGACACTTTCTGACCCGTCCCGAAGCGCAACCAATCGATCTGCATACGGAGCTAAATGCTCCGCTGAGAAGTGAGCATAGCGCCTCACCATCTCCACACTTTCCCAACCACCCAGTTCCTGCAATGCATGTAGCGGAGTGCCTTGCTGCACATGCCAGCTGGCCCAGGTGTGCCGAAGATCATGCCAGCGAAAGTCTTTGATACCCGCACGATCCAGTGCGGCGTACCACGCCTTGGTGCTGACCTGCGTAATCGGATTGCCTTGATAGCTGAACACGTGGGTGTGATGTCTTCCCAGCTGAGCTCGAATCAGCTTAACCGCCTCTGCATTCAGAGGAACGGGGATCGCCTTTCGTGCCTTCGCCTGATCGGGATGAATCCACGCCCGCTTCTCCACCAAATCAACCTGTGTCCA
>CAILZL010000012.1 GCA_903838705.1 uncultured Pseudomonadota bacterium | reverse complement strand
TCAGTTCCGGCTTGCCCTGCCGGATCGGCCGGATTCACAGCAAATAACGGAGGCTGAGCCTTGCTAGGGTAGGGCGGCCTCCGTAACATTCGCGGCCTCATTATTCGGGTCTTTTCCATGCGTAGTCATTATTGCGGTCAGGTCAACGAGTCACTGGCCGGTCAGGAAGTATCGGTTGCCGGCTGGGTGCATCGTCGTCGCGATCATGGCGGCGTGATCTTTATTGACCTGCGTGATCGTGAAGGACTGTTGCAACTGGTGTTCGACCCGGATCGCAAGGACATCTTCGCCTCCGCCGAGCGTCTGCGCAGCGAGTACTGCATTCGCGTCACCGGCAAGGTGCGTCCCCGTCCGGCTGGTACGGCAAATGCCAACCTCGCTTCAGGTCAGGTTGAGCTGTTGGCCACCGATCTGGAAATTCTCAACCGTTCCGAAACGCCGCCGTTCCATCACGATGAACAGACCAACGAAGAACTGCGTCTGAAGTATCGCTATCTGGATCTGCGTCGCGATGTCATGCAGCAGCGAATCCGTCTGCGTCATCGCGTCACTATGGCGCTGCGTCAGTATCTGGATGGCAACGGCTTCATCGACATGGAAACGCCGATGCTGACCAAGGCCACGCCCGAAGGTGCGCGTGATTACCTGGTGCCCAGTCGCACCCATCCCGGTCACTTCTTTGCGCTGCCGCAGTCGCCACAGATATTCAAACAGCTGCTGATGATGTCGGGTTTTGATCGTTACTATCAGATCGTGCGCTGCTTCCGCGATGAAGACCTGCGTGCGGATCGTCAGCCTGAGTTCACTCAGCTGGATATTGAGACTTCATTCCTTTCCGAACAGGAGATCACTGATCTGATGGAAGGTCTGATTCGTGACCTGTTCAAGTCGGTCATGAATATTGAATTGCCGAATCCGTTCCCGCGTATGACCTATGCCGAAGCCATGCGTCGTTACGCCTCGGACAAGCCTGACCTGCGTATTCCACTGGAACTGGCTGACATTGCTGATCTGGTGCGCGACTGTGATTTCAAAGTGTTCGCCGGTCCCGCGAAAGATGCGAAAGGTCGTGTCGTGGCCATGAATGTGCCGGGTGGTGGCACCCTGCCACGTTCGCAGATTGATGACTACACCACGTTTGTCGGTCGTTACGGTGCCAAGGGGCTGGCCTATGTGAAGGTGAATGACAAAGCCAAGGGTCGCGACGGTTTGCAATCACCGATCTTGAAGTTCCTCAGTGATGCAGCGATCAGCGGCATTCTGGAACGCACGGGCGCGAATGATGGCGACCTGATTTTCTTCGGTGCTGATCGTGCCAAGGTTGTGAATGATGCCATCGGTGCGCTGCGTCTGAAGGTGGGTCAGGATATGGGCCTGGTGGCCGAAGGCTGGCGTCCGCTGTGGGTGGTGGACTTCCCGATGTTTGAATGGGACGAAGATGGTAAACGCTGGGCCGCGTTGCATCATCCGTTCACAGCACCTAAGAATGATGATCCTGCCGCATTGAAAGCCGATCCCGAATCCGCGCTGTCCAAGGGCTATGACATGGTCTTGAACGGTTCTGAAATCGGCGGTGGTTCCGTGCGTATCCATCGTCAGGATATGCAGTCCACTGTGTTCGATCTGCTGGGTATCAGTCCTGAAGAAGCCGAGCTCAAATTCGGCTTCCTGCTGGAAGCACTGAAGTTCGGCGCGCCGCCACATGGTGGTCTGGCCTTCGGTGTGGATCGTCTGGTGATGCTAATGGCAGGTGCAGACAGCATCCGCGATGTGATTGCATTCCCGAAGACACAAACAGCGGCGTGCCTGCTCACCAATGCGCCAACGGAAGTCAGCGATGCGCAGCTCAAGGAACTGCATGTGCGTGTGAAGTTGCCGGTGAAGGCGGACTAGCGTTGCAGGGCGGTCAATCTTGCTGGCAGGCTTCGTTTCTGTGCGCAGACACGTGATATGAATGCACTGGCTCAGGGCCTTTTTGTTGCCATATAACTAGGTTTGTAACTCTGCAGGTTGCTAAGTTAGTGAGATATTGAAGATAGATTTTGTGACAGTCGGTGTCCATCGACTTCTTATCTTCATGTGCCAAAAAGCTTTATCAGGAAATTCCCTGCGAAAATTATTATTAAAATAATTAAGAGCAGCATAAAGACACCAAGAGTGATTCGCATAACCGGCGAGGGACGCTTCGATACAAATACACCCAACCTTGTTGACCAAACCCAATCAAAGAATTCACCAATAAGATAGAATGGTGGTGCAAACACAATAAACAATGTCCAACCAATTTCTGAGGTTGGGTGCCATGGCCATAATGTCATCAATATCAGGCCCGCAAATATTAGCCAGATGATGCTGGCCCAAAATATGATTCCACTGGCTTTGCGAAATTTGGACATGTTGTCTTTAGAATTTCGATTGTTGTATTGGATGGCAGCATAAAAAGCAAAACTTGGGCTGGCACTCCATGTCTCGTGCAGGGTTACTTCAATAAGCTCTTCAATCTATACAGCGCATCCATCGCCTCTCTGGGAGTCATGGCATCCGGGTTTAACTCGCGTAGTTCCTGAACAGCAGCGTGATCTTCAGCTTCTGCGGGTATGGTCAGTGAAAGCTGCTGTTGCAGGGCAGGAGCGTGTGTCGCAGCTGAGTGGCGTTCCAGTTCCTGAAGGTATTTACGTGCGGCACTGATGACCTTGGGTGGTACGCCAGCCAGTGCTGCCACCTGTAAACCATAGCTTTGATTGGCTGGGCCTTCTTTCACGGTGTGCAGGAAGATCAATTGATCGCCATGCTCCGTGGCATCCAGGTGCACGTTCACACAGGTATCGATTTCGTTGGCCAGTGTGGTCAGTTCAAAATAATGAGTGGCGAATAAAGTAAAGGCGCGCACCTGTTTCGCTATATGCGTGGCGCAGGCCCATGCCAATGACAGACCATCATAGGTGCTGGTGCCGCGACCGATTTCATCCATCAATACCAGGCTGTGTGCCGTGGCGTTGTTGAGAATATTTGAGGCTTCCGTCATTTCCAGCATGAAGGTGGACCGACCGCCGGCTAAGTCATCAGACGCACCGATGCGTGTGAAGATGCGATCCACCGGCCCGATGCGTGCAAAGCTGGCAGGTACAAAGCTGCCCATGCGGGCCATCAGCACAATCAGGGCAGTCTGACGCATGAAGGTGGATTTGCCGCCCATGTTGGGGCCGGTGATGACCAGCATGCGTCGCGTGTCATTGCAGTGCAGGTCATTCGGTACAAAGTTAGAGTCAATGAAACGCTCAACCACTGGATGACGACCGGCATGAATTTCAATGACGTTGTCATCGCTCAGCTCCGGCTGTACATAGCCAAGCGTCACGGCACGCTCTGCCAGATTGCACAGCACATCAATGGCTGCGAGTGCGGCGGCTGTTTGTTGCAGTGGCGGCAGTTGCGCGATCAGTGAGTCCAGCAGCTGGTCATAAAGCTGCTTCTCACGCGCGAGCGATTTGTCACGTGCGCCGAGTACTTTGTCTTCAAAGGATTTCAGTTCCGGCGTGATGTACCGTTCGGCATTACGCACTGTCTGGCGGCGCACATAATCCACCGGCACTTTTGCGGCATGGGTGTTGCTGATCTCGATGAAGTAACCCTGCACGCGGTTATAGCCGAGCTTCAAGGTGCTGATGCCGGTCCGTTCGCGTTCGCGGTTTTCCAGATCGAGCAGAAATTGATCGCTGTGTTCGCTGATCTGCCGCAGTTCATCCAGTTCACTGTCAAAACCCGTTGCGATGACGCCACCTTCGCGAAGCAGTGCGGGTGGCGCTTCAATGATGGCGCGACTCAAGAGCGCATGAGTGTCCGGATGTGTGCTGGCTTGTGCGGCCAGGGATTGCAGTAGCGGTGAATCCTGATCCTGCATCAGCGTTTGTAATTCAGGCAGACGTGCTAATGCATCACGCAACTGGGCAAGGTCGCGTGGTCGTGCTGACTTCAGGGCCACACGCGCCAGGCCGCGTTCGATATCACCCACCTGTTTCAGCAATTCGCAGATGGGTTCATCACGGCGCGAATTGATCAGCGTCGAGATGGCATGCAGACGTTGTTCAAGTGCGTGTCGAGTGCGCAGTGGACGATGAATCCAGCGGCGCAGTTCACGTCCGCCCATGGCGGTGGCGGTGTGATCCAGTACCCCGGCCAGTGTGCATTCGGGTCGATCAGCAAGACTGATATCCAGTTCCAGATTGCGTCGTGTAGCCGCATCCATCAACACGGCGTCGCCGCGTGCTTCGGTTTGCAGGCCACGCACATGCGGCAGAGCTGCTTTCTGTGTGTCGCGCACATAGTGCAGCAGGCAGCCCGCTGCCTGAATGGCCAGTGGCAT
>CAILZL010000011.1 GCA_903838705.1 uncultured Pseudomonadota bacterium | reverse complement strand
GTGATAAGCCTTGATGTGACTTTGACAATTTGATTGGTGTTTTTATCAGCGTAGGCATCAAATTGCATCCAATAGTAATCTGACTTCCCTGTTTGTGTTTTCTGACACGAATAGGAATAACACACTGATACATCAGCACCACCGTCTATCGAATATCCGTTATTGCTGCCCCAAAGCCCACTGCCCGTACCACCCGGAAAGTAAAACCCGTCACAAAGATCAGACAAACAGGCAGCACTAAACCCACTCGGGTCGGTATGACTCATGGGGTTGTTATAGACATAGCCATACCGGTTGTAATTCTGGGGATTGCCCGGTTCAGTGATATACGGGTCAGGGGACAGGAACACGCCCGTGACAGCATCCTGCACCCGGCCATTCATGTGATTCAGCCCCATGTTGCCCAGTGCCGTCTGCCATGTATATCCCTGACGCGTGACGCCAGCACTGGCCGACAGATCATCGCTGCTGACCGAACCATTCCACGTGGTCGGGTCCCTGCGATCACCATAAGCAGTAAAGTTTTCATTCACCAGCGTACTTCCATCCGCATTCAGGATACTCGACACACTGTCATCCGATAAAGCAGCCAAGGTATCAGCGACCGATGCCGCAGCCAGCTCGCAGCGTGCTCTTTCTCTGCATGACGCATGCAGGTCGGTCAAAACACGATCTCAGTCACTGCGCGATCAAATTGTTAGGCAAAAATAAAGACCTGACACCGTGCCCGCCACGTATAAGAAGAAAGTGGCTCCAATGATAGTCAGGAAATACTACTCATGATTTTGTCTTTCGTAATTCGGCACATTCTCCTCGCGACAATCAAGAACCTGCGTGCCGCATTTACCAAGATCGACACGCACAAACTTTAAATCCCATGCCTCCTGCTCTGATGCGGTCACAAAAAAGCTATAGACGATGCTATATCCGCTTGAGTCGTGGGCGATCATTGGATTATCCACAATCAAATCGGCAGGAATAGTACCTCCATACAAATCAGCGATTTTTTGGATTGCCAAAGATTTCATTTCTACTTCATCGGGAACGCAACCTTGTCTCGAGGTACTGAAACAACCGGCATTCAGCAGTGTTAATGTTGTCGCTGCAACCCATGCCCTGAAAGAATTTATATCTTCACTCTCCCCCATAGCGAGCACTAACGTTACAACCACATCGTGGATCATTGTCAATGCACAATAGTGGAATGAGTCTTAAACGGTGCCATGCGACAACGTCCTTGCCAATTGGCCTCCTATTATTTTGTAAGTAATAAATAATCTGGACCAACATAACCATTCACTACCTTAATCGCACATCTATCAAGGAAAACTACAACCTCGTCTGGATCAAGTAGAACATAACCCTCTGGAGCGTGTAGATCAAAGTGGTATATGAGCGTGTAACCGTCTTGATGCTTAAGAATAAGTGGATCATCTATAATTAGACTTGTTGGAACAGTGCCTTCAAATAACTCTTTAACCTTCTTCATTGACAGATATTTAAGCTCACCTTCATCTGGAGTACAGCCTTGTCGAGCCGTACTGGCACAACCTGCATTTAGTAGTGAAATAGTTGCAGCCGTCACCAATACAATACATGCGCGCATCATCGACGTCCCCCCGTTTTCAGTAGCAAGGCTATCATCGCGCAGAAGATGATTACCATGAAAAATTCAGACGCAATCTGAATTCCGACACGATCACTTGCCAACTGTGGCCCGGCACAGTTTCAACACGTAGATATCCGTCTTATAGACTTTCAGGCGAACGATGCACATGCCTTCAGGAATGCCGTGCACTAAGGACGCGCAGCTAAATCCACTGCGCACCATATTTTACTTCTGCAGAACAGCTCTACTCTACTTAGTAGACTCGCCTTGATAAGTCTGGTGACGGAGCTTCATGGTTGGAATGTCAGGCTTGAAGGCAAGGTGGCAGCCCTCACAGACGTCTATCAGCTTGTTCCCAGCAGCTTGAAAGCCGACTGCATCCTTCTTTTCCGTGAGTGCCAGTATGTCCATACCGACAGTTGATAGAGAGTCTGCAAATGCCTTCCATTCAGGCTTCGATGTCCACTCAACATCTCTTGGCCCAGTACCCGGCATCTGAATGATTTTGCCAAGAATGACCATCTGATAGGCATGAAACTGTACTTCACGCCAGTCTGCGTCCGTCTTGGGTAACTTGCCGCTGCCGAACATCGCATTACCCACACCGAACAGCGGATCGGACGCATGATCTATCGCCCCAACCATGACGGCATTAATACTGATCGGCAGTGTCATCGGCGCAGCGGCCGATACCGAGCTGGCCGCAACACTTGAGGCGGAAGCACTCACAGTAGCCTGATCAGGTGGCGATGCTTGCTTTGAGCAGGCAGCTAGCATCAATGCAAGGATGGCAATGGTGACTAATCGTGGCTGATCGTATCTTCGCGTTTCAGACATGACAGATGCTCCTCGGGAACTGTTGAAAAATTCAGCAAGCCTGAGGAGAAGTTTCGGGTGTCAGCGCCCGGGCAGGTATCGCGATATCTGCGATATGGATTGCGGCTTGTACCTAATGAACGGGGCAGACAGAGCACTCAGTCAGGAATGAGTTGTTATGGCCCGCAAACAGCGCAACAGATGTGCTGTTACCACTGTGGCATCTCAAGATTTCGAAGGCTGGATTCGCGAAAATGCCTGTTTATTTTCCGGATTAACTTCAAGCCAGCGATTGCAGTGCTTTGCGTACCGTGCTGAAGATGCGTTCGAACTCTGCATCCGTGGTATCGAATATGGGTGAGAACACCACCGTGTCACCGGTTGCACGAATCACCACACCTTCCTGCCAGCAACGCAGAAATACATCCATCCCGCGAGCGCCCGGTGCGCCGGGACGCGGTGCAATGTCGACTGCACCCATCAGGCCGATGTTTCGAATGTCGGTTACGTTCGGCTCGCCGCGCAGGCTGTGCAGCGACCGTTCAAAAAAAGCTTCGCGTGCACGCGTCGCTGCAAAAATGTTGTCGCGCTGGTACACGGACAATGTCGCCAGACCTGCGGCAACCGCCAGCGGGTGACCGGAATAGGTATAGCCATGAAACAGCTCGATAGTTTCTTCCGGGCCCTGCATCAGTGATTGATAAATCTCATCACGGGCCAGCACTGCGCCCATCGGCACCACGCCATTGGTCAATCCCTTGGCGACGGTGATCATGTCCGGCGCAATGTTGAAGCGCTGTGCGCCAAAGGCATGACCGATGCGCCCGAATGCGGTGATCACTTCGTCGAGAATCAGCAGCACGCCATAACGGGTACAGATTTCACGCAGACGTTCCAGATATCCAACCGGCGGTACGAGTACACCGCCCGAACCTGAAACCGGCTCAACAATCAATGCAGCAACGTTGGCGGGATCATGCAGCAGAATCTGTCTTTCAAGATCATCAGCCAGATGCGCACCCCAGCCGGGTTGCCCGCGTGAAAAAGCCATATCGGCCGGGCTGTGCGTATGGCGGATGTGCACCGTACCCGGCGACATCGCAGACGAGAATGCCTTGCGATTGGCAGGCATACCACCCAGAGAGGTACCGCCGAAATTGACGCCGTGATAGCCGCGTTCGCGGCCAATGAAGCGAGTACGCGTACCTTCACCACGCGCTCGATGGTAAGCGAGTGCGATTTTCAGCGCGGTATCCACTGACTCGGAGCCGGAGTTGGTGAAGAACACACGCGACATACCAGGCGGTGCAATTTTCACCAGCTCATTCGCCAGCTCAAATACTCTTTCGTGACCGGCCTGAAACGCGAGCGCATAGTCGAGCGTTGCAACCTGCTTCTGTACAGCGGCAACAATGTCAGGGTGGCAATGTCCGAGCCCGGTAGTCCACAGGCCCGAAAAGCCATCCAGCAGTTCGCGGCCCTGCGTGTCGCGGTAATAACGACCCTTGGCCGAACTCAGGATGCGCGGGTTTTTCTTGAACGCGCGATTGGCCGTAAAGGGCATCCAGTAGGCATCAAGATCTGTCACTTCTACTCTCCGTCCCGGGCATGTTCTCAACCGAAGTTGATCTTCGCTTCCAGATTGGTGCGCGAGTCAGCATAGGCGAGCGCATCTTCGAGAGAGATACGTCCATCCCGGTAAAGCTGATACAGCGCAGTATCAAAGTGCTGCATGCCTTTTTCGCTGCTGGTACGCAGAGCTTCCTTGGCACCGATAACATCGCCCTTCTTGATCAACTCCTGCATATGCGGTGTGTTGATCATCATTTCCACCGCAGCAACACGGCGCTTGTTGCTGCCGGGTACCAGTCGCTGAGCAACGATAGCACGCAGGTATTGCGACAGATCCAGACACAGCTGGGCGTGCTGATCCCGCGGGAACATGTTGATCACACGATCCATGGTTTCTGCGCCGTTGTTGGCGTGCAGTGTTGCCATAACCAGATGACCGGTGCCGGCCAGCATGATGGCTGATTCCATGGTTTCACGATCACGAATCTCGCCGATCAGGATCACATCGGGCGCAGCACGCATGGCACTGCGCAATGCGCGTGCGTACGACTTGGTATCCAGACCTACTTCGCGCTGATTGATGATCGACTTCTTGTTGGAGTGCAGAAATTCGATCGGGTCTTCAATCGTGATGATGTGGTCAGAACTGCTCTCGTTGCGGTAGTTAATCATCGCCGCCAGCGTGGTGGATTTGCCGGAGCCGGTTGCACCCACCATCAGAATCAGGCCGCGCTTGAGCATCACCAGTTCCTTGAGCTGTTCAGGCAGTCCCAGATCATCAATACGTGGCATGTCTGATGTGATGTAGCGCAGCACCATGGCCGGGTTGCCACGCTGGTGAAACACATTAACTCGGAAGCGTCCCAGTCCGGGCTCGGACACGGCAAAGTCGATTTCCAGCTCTTCATTGAAGTGATCAATCTGATCCTGGTTCATCAGGCCGTAGGCGGCGTGACGTACCACGTCGGGGGTCAGCATCTGCTTGTTCACCGACATGATCTTGCCTTCAATCTTGATCTTGATAGGCGCGTAAGAAGTGAAGAACAGGTCAGATGCCTGCTTCTGCACCATCAGCTTGAACAGCGGCTTGGTATTGAGAATAACCGGACGTTCCAGCAGCCCGGTTGTATTTACACCTTCATCAAGGTCTGCATCGGGCAAATTGGCGCTCATGATCTTCTCGCTGTTGGCTTCCCCGAGCCAGTGGGGTCTAGTCTGGCTGATCTATCATTATGCGCAAGGTTTGTCCTGATTCGTTAGAAAGTTTCAGCTCCCGTTTGCTTTCCAGCTTGATACGCAAACGGACTTCATTCTTCGAATCAGCATTACGCAAGGCTTCCTCGTAGCTGATAATGCCGGACTCGTAAAGATCAAACAACGCCTGATCGAAGGTCTTCATGCCCAGCCGGTTCGACTTGGCCATGATTTCCTTGATCTGTGCTACATCACCTCTGAAAATCAGGTCAGAGATCAAGGGGGAGTGCAGCATGACTTCAAGCGCCGCCACCCGGCCAACATTGTTTTCGCGCGGAATCAGCCGCTGCGAAATCATTGCACGGATATTCAGCGATAAATCCATCAGCAGCTGCTCACGGCGCTCTTCAGGGAAGAAGTTGATGATGCGGTCCAGCGCCTGATTGGCACTATTGGCGTGCAGTGTCGCAAGCACCAGGTGGCCGGTTTCAGCAAACTGGATGGCGTATTCCATGGTCTCACGATCACGGATTTCGCCGATCAGAATCACATCCGGTGCCTGACGCAGGGTATTCCTCAGTGCCGTTACCCAGCTTTCCGTATCCACACCTACTTCTCGATGGGTAATGACACAGCCTTTGTGGGGATGCACATACTCGACCGGATCTTCGATGGTGATGATGTGTCCACGGCTTTGTTCGTTGCGATAATCCAGCATCGCCGCAAGACTGGTGGATTTCCCCGACCCCGTACCGCCCACCACAATCACAAGTCCACGCTGGGACATGACGACATCCTTGAGTATCACCGGCAACTCCATGTCCTCAATGGTCGGGATTTTGGAATTGATCAGACGCACCACGCAGCCAATCAGCCCCTGCTGCACAAAGGCGCTGACGCGGAACCGGCCGATGCCGGAGGGTGAAATGGCGAAATTGCATTCCTTGGTGGAATCGAAATCGCGTGTCTGGCGATCATTCATGATGGCACGCACCAGCACCGCACTTTGTTCAGGTGACAGCGCTTTATCTGCCTGCGCACGTACTTCACCGTCAATCTTGATGGCGGGTGGAAAGCCTGCGGTGATGAACAGATCCGAGCCTTTCTTGTCGACCATGCGTTTCAGCAGGTCCTGCATCAGCTTGATGGCTATTTCGCGTTCCAATGTGCACCCCTGTTTATATCTATGGCCATCAATACTCAGATGAACACTCAGAATGCATCTTTATTCTGGGCTTTGAAGCGGGCTTCTTCCTTGCTGATAATGCCCTTCTGCAACAGCTCGGTCAGACACTGATCAAGCGTCTGCATACCCTCTTTCATGCCGGTCTGAATCGCAGAGTACATCTGCGCGATCTTGCCTTCACGAATCAGATTACGGATCGCCGGCGTACCAATCATGATCTCGTGTGCCGCCACACGCCCGCCGCCGATACGTTTCATCAGGGTCTGCGAAATCACTGCACGCAGCGATTCCGACAACATGGTACGCACCATTTCCTTTTCCGAAGCCGGGAACACATCGACAATACGGTCAATGGTCTTGGCTGCTGAAGTGGTGTGCAGCGTGCCGAACACCAGGTGACCAGTTTCCGCAGCGGTCAGCGCCAGACGGATGGTTTCCAGATCGCGCATTTCACCAACCAGCACCACGTCGGGATCTTCACGCAATGCCGAGCGCAGTGCTTCGGTAAAGCCCAGGGTGTCGCGGTGCACTTCGCGCTGATTAACCAGCGAACGCTTGCTTTCATGTACGAATTCGATCGGATCTTCAATGGTCAGAATGTGGTCAGGGCGATTGTCATTGATATAGTTGACCATCGCCGCGAGAGTGGTGGACTTGCCCGAACCGGTTGGCCCGGTGACCAGCACCAGACCGCGCGGCTGCATGGCCAGATCCTTGAAAATCTTGGGCGCGTTCAGATCATCCAGTGACAGAATCACTGAGGGGATGGTACGGAACACGGCTCCGGAACCGCGATTGTGGTTGAAGGCATTGACGCGAAAACGCGCCAGTTTGGGAATCTCGAAGGAGAAGTCGGTCTCGTAGAACTCTTCGTAAGCCTTGCGCTGCTTGTCGTTCATGATGTCGTACACCATGCCGTGAACTTCCTTGTGCGTCAGCGGCGGCATATTGACGCGCTTGATGTCACCATCTACACGGATCATGGGCGGCACGCCCGCCGACAAGTGCAGGTCAGAAGCGTTATTCTTCACAGCAAACGCGAGCAGCTGAGCAATATCGACGGCCATTGAAGCTCCAGATTGAATGGCTGACAAAGCGCGAGCTCCCGTGGGAACCGGCCGTGCCAACGGCCAAGCCAGTATAACGGAGCAGTATCAAGGTCAATATGTTAACCGGCCCGCAGTTCTAGCCTTTTCATGCGTCATGACTGAACAAATTGAGATCATCCACCACTGGCAACAGGTACGGGAGCGGCTGCGCACTGCCGCCCTGAGCTGCGGCCGCGATCCCGCCGGTGTGCGGTTGCTTGCCGTGAGCAAGCAGCATCCAGCCGAATCAATCCGGATACTGGCCCTGGCCGGTCAGCAGGATTTCGGCGAAAGCTATGCGCAGGAGGCCCAGCAAAAAAGGGCGGCCCTCGCTGATCTCAAGCTGATCTGGCATTTCATCGGCCAGTTACAGAGCAACAAGACCCGGCAAATTGCTGAACAGTTCGACTGGGTTCATACCGTAGATCGCGCCAAGCATGCCACGCGCCTCAATGAACAGCGGCCAGCAGATCTTGCACCGTTACAGGTATGTATTCAGGTCAAGCTGATGGAAGAAACCGGCAAGGGCGGCATCTCGCCGGAACAGGTCACCGAACTTGTGGCGCACATTCAACAACTGCCAAGGCTTAAACTGCGTGGTCTGATGTGTATTCCACCACCGATGGTGGACTATCCCTCACAACTGGCGCAGTTCCAGCGCATGACCAGTCTGCTGCATGAACTGAACGGACAGGGCATGTCACTGGATACCCTGTCGATGGGCATGAGCGATGATTACCCGGCCGCCATTGCCGCAGGTGCCACTCTGATCCGTATCGGCACAGCAATTTTTGGCAAACGAATTCGAATGAGGAGCGATGATGTTGAATGAGACTCTGGCGTTTATCGGTGGCGGCAATATGGCGCGCAGCCTGATCGGCGGCCTGATCGCACAAGGATTGTCCGCAAAGCAGATCACCGTATCGGAGCCTGTTGAAAGCCAGCGTCAACAGCTGGCAACGCAATATGGGGTTAACGTGACCGCCAGCAATACCGAGGCGAGCGCAGCGCAAATCATTGTGCTGGCCGTAAAACCCCAGGAATTGCGCAGTGTAGCTCTGCAGATGCACGATGCGATCGCAAAGCACCGGCCACTCATTATCTCGGTTGCAGCCGGTATCCGTGCCAGCGACCTGCAAACCTGGATCGGTATTCCCGTGGTGCGCACTATGCCCAACCGTCCGGCCTTGAATGGCTGCGGTGTAACCGGCATGTACGCCAGTAACGATGTGCCCGACTCTCATCGCGAACTCGCCGGGCGCATCATGAATGCAGTCGGCAAGTCGGTATGGGTAGAACAGGAAACCCTCATTGATGCAGTGACGGCCGTATCAGGCAGCGGACCGGCCTACTTTTTCCTGTTAATGGAATTACTGGAAGCAGCGGGAGTTGAACAGGGCCTGCCGGAAGCCACAGCGCGCACACTGGCCATCGAAACTGCCTATGGCGCGGGCATGATGGCGCACGCTGCCAGTGACTCACCCGCCATATTGCGGGAACAGGTCACGTCAAAAGGCGGCACTACCGCAGCTGCATTACAGGTTTTCGAGTCGAGAAAACTGCGGGATATCGTCAGTGCAGCCGTGAAGGCTGCTGCGGATCGTTCAGGTGAAATGGCTATCATGCTCGGCGGTCAATAGAACTCATGCTGAGCAGCCACAGGCGGCGGAAACTGCTGTAATTCCAAGGTGCCAGAATTGCTGTCCACTCTTTCAACCCAGAGCAACATAGAACATGAGCGCGTTAATTTTCATCATCACTGCATTGTCACGAATGGTCATCATGGTGTTTTTACTGCGCCTGCTGCTGCCGCTGTGTCGTGCTGACTCGCGTAACCCGTTTTCTCAGGCAGTGCTGCGCTTCACCAATCCGCTGGTATTGCCCTTGCGCAGAGTGCTGCCACCGATCAAACGCCTGGATACCGCCTCGCTGGTATCCGTGTTGCTCATTCAGCTGGCCAGCACTGCTCTGATCTGGACGTTGAACGGCCTGGGTTTCAATTCACCTCTGCTGTTTCTTGCTGCAAGTTTGCGCGAGCTGATTTCCATGCTGCTGCAGTTCTATCTGTTTGCGTTGATGCTGTATGCGGTATTGAGCTGGGTCGCCCCCAGTGACTACAGCCCGGCTGCCAGCCTGCTGAGAAGCCTGTGCACCCCTGTTTTACGGCCATTTCAGCGATATATCCCGCCCATCGCCGGTCTGGATCTGTCCGTGCTGTTTGCACTGATCGCCATACAGGCTCTGCAAATCCTCATCGGGTAGCCATGCACTGGTATCGCTGGGATGGCAGGGATCTGTTACTGGAGGTCAAGCTTCAGCCCGGTGCAAGCCGGAGTGAATTCGCAGGCATGCATGGCGATCACCTCAAGCTGCGTATCCATGCACCGGCAATGGACGGCAAGGCTAATGCCGCGCTTCTGACCTTCATTGCGCATACCTTTGCTATCAGCAAGAGCAACATTCAGATCGAACGTGGAGAGCTCGGGCGCTACAAAATTTTGCGCATTTGCGCGCCGGAACGGCTTCCGGAAGCATTATTGCAGCTGGGATTAACTCGTGAATAATAAGCTTTACTCAACTTTATTCCACTGGTGGAGTTCCCCGGGACTTCGACTATAGTGTATTTGCTACACTGCTTTTCCGCATCCTTCCGCTCTGGCCATCAAACAGGATCACCATGAAAAACCAGCTCGTCACCCTCTGCCTGATCAGCTTCACGTTCCTGCTGGCCGGCTGTACCCGACAGCCCAGTGCAGTGATCCAGCCTGCACAGACAGGCAATGAATCATTCCAGATCTCTGGCGATTACGAGATGCATTACAACGCCGTTCGCACCGATCAGCTGACTGCGGATATTGCGCGCTCATATGGCATAGAACGCAGTAAAAACAAGGTCTTGTTGAATATTTCAGTGTTGAAGAAAGCAGCAAGCGGCAGCCCGGAACCCGTGGATGCAGAGGTGATCGTTGCGGCCCATAACCTCAACAGTCAGATGAAAGATGTTCAGCTGCGTCGCATCAACGAAAACACGGCCATCTACTACATCGCAGAGATTGGTTTCAGTGGCACCGAGACGATTGTTTTTGACATCAAGGCAACGCCATCCGGTTCGACCAGTCCGATCACTGCAACATTGACCAGAGAATTTTTCGCTGACTGAATCAGGAAAAGGATGCCGCAACGGGAAAACCCTGTTTAGCCCGATAAAGGCAGGAGAAAGATATTTTTCAGGAAAGTTTATACATCGGTAAATCTTGTGGTATTTTTCCGCACGACTTTGACACCCTCTATTCCAATAACTCGACTTACAACACACACTGACCAATCAGGAGCACGAAATGGCAAAGAAGAATGCAGCACCGACCAAGTCTGAAATCCTGGCCCAGGTTGCCAAGGACACCGGTCTGACCAAGAAACAGGCTGGCGAAGTTTTTGAATCACTCAACGGCATCATCAAGAAGAGCCTGCGTGGTGCAGGTGTATTCACACTGCCCGGCCTGCTGAAGCTGAAAGTGGTGAAAAAGCCTGCTACCAAGGCTCGCAAGGGAATCAATCCTTTCACCGGCGAAGAAACCACTTTCAAGGCCAAGCCAGCCAGCAAGAAAGTGCGCGCCGCAGCACTGAAGTCACTCAAGGAAATGGTGAACTAAAACCGCATACTGCACTGCGCAGTAACGCAAACGACCCGGACTGTCTGACAGCTCGGGCCGTGTTTTTTTATGCTGCTTTTCTTGGTGTTAAGTTGATCAGAGACGAAGGCGCAACCAGTCACACACTATCTCGCGCAGTTCGATCAGGCGACCATGAAAAAAATGGCCAGCGTCAGACAGCATCCTGACCTCAGGCTTGATAGATAGGGCATCAACCCACTCCAGCACCATCGCAGCAGGCACCACATCATCCGCATCGCCCTGAACCAGCAACCAGGGACAGGCCGGCAATTGTGCAGGAGGCGCATCCCGCGCAATCGCAGGCGCAACAGTAATCAGTCCGACGCAATCAGTCTGGAGCGCCGCACGTAACGCTACACCACCACCGAAGGAAAACCCGGCCAGATACAGCACCTTTCCGGGCCAGCGTGTTTGCGCCCAGCGAACAGCTGCCAATGCATCCTCAGTTTCACCTGCACCGTTATCGTAGCTGCCTGCACTTTGACCTACACCACGGTAGTTGAAACGCACACTCACCATGCCGCACTCATTGCAGCTGCGCGCCAGCGCATGTGCAACCTTGTTGGTCATGGTGCCGCCGTGCAAGGGATGGGGATGACAGACAATTGCAATGGCGGTGGGTGAATCCGGTGCTTCAACAATAGCCTGCAGAGCACCGCACGGTCCGGGAATGATGACTGCCTCGGGCAGGGGCGGCTGATGAGCCATGTTTATTCTCCGCACTATTCGGGCTTGTCTGAGCCTGTCAGCAGGGCTCACCTGAAACCCCGAACTCAGTTTAATTTCTCAGATTGATCAGGTGCGCTCAGGATCAGTGACGCACCTCTGGACAAATGCTGACGCCACCCTGAATCCGATTCAGATTCAGGGCGGCTGCATTGTCAGTCAGCCAGCAACAACCGGTTCAATCGCTGCACGAATGCAGCCGGTTCGGGCAACTGTTCACCATTGGCCAGCATGGCCTGTTCCTGTAACAGCGTTGCCAGATCATTGAAGGCATCTCCTGCTGGCAGGGCAGCAAGGCGCTTCAACAATGGATGCGCAGGATTGATTTCCAGTGTGGGCTTGGTGGCTGGCATTTTCTGTCCGGCTGCTTCCATGATCCGGCGCATCTGCGGACTCATGTCATGCTCACCCACCACCAGCACAGCGGGTGAATCACTCAGGCGGGTTGTCACACGCACTGCTGAAACCTGCTCCTTGAGCAAATTCTGGATGCGTTCAGTCAATTCCGCATTATCCTTTGCCAGCGCTTCACGATCCTGCTTGTCTTCCCCGCCTTCAATGGCAGACAGATCCAGATCGCCACGTGCCACATTCCGCAGCTGCTTGCCATCGAATTCGCGCAGATGATCCATCAGCCATTCATCTACCCGCTCACTGAGCAGCAACACTTCAATGCCCTTCTGCCTGAGCACTTCCAGATGCGGGCTGGAGCGTGCAGCAGAGAAACTGTCCGCAATCACGTAATAAATCTTGTCCTGACCGGATTTCATGCGTGACACGTAATCGTCCAGCGAAATCGCCTGTTCCTGTTTGTTGTCATGCGTACTGGAGAAGCGCAGCAATTTGGCAATACGTTCGCGATTAGCGAAATCTTCAGCAGGCCCTTCTTTCAGGACATTGCCGAACTCCTTCCAGAAAGCCGCATATTTCTCGCTGTCTTCCTTGGCCAGTTTTGCCAGCATATCCAGCACACGACGGGTCAGCGCGCCGCGCATGGCTTCAATGGATTCGTCTTGCTGCAACAGCTCACGCGATACGTTCAGGGGCAAATCGGCCGAATCAACCACGCCTTTGACGAAGCGCATATACAAGGGCAGAAACTGTTCGGCATCATCCATGATGAATACGCGCCGCACATACAGCTTCACACCCCGCGCAGCATCACGCTGATACAGATCGAAAGGTGCATGCGACGGCAGATACAACAGACTGGTGTATTCCTTCGCACCCTCGACCTTGTTGTGCTGCCAGGCCAGAGGCTCGCTGTAATCGTGGGTCACATGCTTGTAGAACTCTTTGTAATCTTCGTCCTTGAGCTCAGCACGGTTGCGGGTCCACAGCGCCTGCGCATGATTGACTGCTTCAAATTCCGGGCTCTCCTGCTTGCCTTCATCATCCTTGGTAGCCGGCTTTTTCATGCGAACCGGAAACGCGATGTGATCCGAATAACGGCGCACCAGGGAACGTACCCGGTAATCACTGGCGAACTCCTGCTCGGCTTCTTTGAGGTGCAGCACAATGCGGGTACCACGCTCAGGCAGCAGCACACTCTCTACATTGAAGTCACCCTCAGCACGAGATTCCCAGTGCACGCCTTCTTCGGGAGCGGCGCCTGCCTTGCGGGTGAATACTTCCACCTGATCTGCAACTATGAAGGATGAATAAAAGCCCACACCGAACTGGCCAATCAACTGTGCGTCTTTTTTCTGATCGCCGGTCATGCGTCCGAGAAACTCGGCAGTGCCGGAACGGGCAATGGTGCCCAGATGATCAATGGCTTCCTGACGGGTCATGCCAATGCCATTGTCGATGATGCTGATGGTGTGTTTCTGATCATCCAGCTCGATGCGAATGCTCAGATCACTCTCGCTGCCCATCAAGGCCGGATTAGCCAGTGACTCAAAGCGCAATTTGTCACAGGCATCCGATGCGTTGGAAATCAACTCGCGCAGGAAAATTTCCTTATGCGAATACAAAGAATGAATCATCAGCTTGAGCAGCTGCTTTACCTCGGCCTGAAAGCCCAGTGTTTCTTTTGCAGTAGTGGTCGTCATGGTTGCGCCCTGTCAGAAATTTGCAAACAGCCCGCACCAGCAGCCGCGAACAGCGACCGGCACGAACATCATGGGGAGTTTCCCCTGTGTGGGGGCGTATCGTGATTTTTCAAGCCGTCCGGCGCAGGCGCGGCGGCTTAATTACGACTGCTCAATTTTCAGGCGCGGGAACCGGCTTTATACGAAACCCCGGGGTAAAACACACCCACAGGGTCAGCAGCAGTATTCCGGCGGCCACCCAGGGCCAGTGCATCAGCAGGGAAACACTGGCCGCCAGCAGGCCGCAGGCGATCAGGAATCCGAGCATCTGCGGCACCCACATGCGCAAAGTGGCAGTGGCATCGTCAAGTTCGTCAAGCAGGAGCAGGATGATTTCCATGGGGTCTATCCGGGCGGGCAGACACTGTATCCATACTGGAAAATCAGGGGTGTGAGCCGACTCACAGGGCACCGTGGCACGTAGTGTTTCTGTCAAATGGATAGCTGCGCAGCCACCCCGAAACCGGCATGACTTGCCAGCCCACCCCCTTACTGGGGTAGGCTGGTCATCCGCACGCAGCGATTTGTGGTAATCGACGATGCAAAAAATCGTGGTACTCAACCCCAAAGGAGGGTCTGGCAAGTCAACAGTGGCCACCAATCTGGCCAGTTATTTCGCCGTGCAGGATCAGAAACCGACCATCATGGATCTGGATCCGCAAGGGTCCAGCATGCGCTGGCTGAGCAAACGCACCACGCAGCAACCACATGTATATGGCGTGGCCGGTTTTGAACGCAAAGCCGGAGTGACCCGCAGTTTTGCCCTGCGTGTGCAACCTGACAGCAAAGTGGTCATTGTGGATTCCCCGGCAGCCATTGATCCGCAACGTTTTCCGGATCTCACCCGCGATGCGCAGGCGATACTTGTACCCGTACTACCCTCGGATATCGACATACATGCTGCTATACGCTGTATCTCTGATTTGTTGCTGATCGCCAAGATCAAACGTCACGAACAGCGCATCGGCATCATTGCCAACCGTGTCAGACGCAATACGCTGATGTATCGCTCGCTGATGAAGTTTCTCTATTCATTGCAGATTCCGGTGGTTGCCACCCTACGTGATTCACAGGCCTATGTGCGCGCCTTCGATCATGGCATCGGTTTGTTCGAGATGAAGTCGTACAGCGTGAGAGAAGATCTGGAACAGTGGCAGCCGTTGCTCGGCTGGCTGTCTCACCGGAACAACTCGCCGTCACAGCAGGCGGATTTGGGCTTTCCGCCGGGTCCCGCGCTGGCTGCGCGCGACCCGAAAGAGAATAAGACGGGACTCACCGAGTCCCTTGACCTTATCCAGCCCGGCCTCAAATAAATTTGGCGTGAGGCAAGACCAGAATAAGGTCGGCAAGCAACTTCCTACTCTTCTTCCTTGTGCCAGGCTGTATTCACTTTCTCTGCCCAGCTGCGATAGTTTGGAAAATTCGCCAGCTTGCTGGTAATGGCAGCATGGCGTGGATTGGCCGGTTGTGAGCGGTTCAGCCAGCTGCGTGCCGAGGATGCGCCAACACCCCCGCGCCACACCCGGTGTGCGCCCGTCGCAGTCAATTCATCGAAATTGCGTTCTGACATGGTGATTCCTCCGTGGCTGCAGACTATGCGGCAAGCACTTGCCGTCAGGAGGAACTGCATCACACTCGCAATGGCATGCACGGGGACTGCGGGAAGCGTCGCGCTTTCGTTCCGGTTATGTTCAAGCTGCAATCACTTGACCACGCGATAACATGGCTTGTATTCACCTTGCAGCTTCATGCGCCGCTGCGCGACGAACGCGGCGAGCAGATCATCCAATAGACTCATGATGTGTGAATCGCCATGTAATTCATAAGGCCCGAATTGCTCGATGGCACGCACACCCTGCTCTTTCACATTGCCCGCCACAATGCCGGAAAATGCGCGACGCAGATTGGCGGCCAGTACATGCGGTGGCAGATCGCGCTGCAATGACAGTCCCGCCATTGCTTCATGAGTGGGTTCGAACGGCATCTGGAATTCGAAGGGAATCTTCAGCAGCCAGTTGAAGTTATAGGCATCACTGCGCGCACGACGAAACTCCCGCACTACATCCATACCGCGGGACATTTCACGCGCTGCCTGGGCCGGATCGTCGACGATAATCCTGTAGCGTGAACGCGCCGTCTCACCGAGTGTGGCGAGAATGAATTGATCAATCTTCTGGAAGTATTCAGCCGATGATGCCGGGCCCGTGAACACCAGCGGATAGGGATGATCGGCATTGGCGGGATCAAGCAGAATGCCGAGCAGATAGAGAATTTCTTCTGCCGTGCCCGCGCCACCCGGAAATACGATGATGCCATGACCCGTACGTACGAATGCTTCCAGCCGCTTTTCGATATCCGGCATGATCACCAGTTGATTCACAATGGGATTAGGCGGCTCGGCAGCAATGATGCCGGGCTCGGTCATGCCGATATATCTTCCATCACGAATACGCTGCTTGGCGTGACCGATGGTTGCGCCTTTCATGGGCCCTTTCATTGCACCCGGGCCGCAGCCTGTGCACACACTCAGGCCGCGCAGACCGAGTTCATACCCGACTTTCTTGGTGTAATCGTATTCAGCCGGGCTGATCGAGTGACCGCCCCAGCACACCACCAGGTCAGGCCGTCCCTTGTAATCCAGAATGCGTGAATTGCGCAGGATGTGATACACAGCGTTGGTCAGGCCGCTGGTCTCATGCAGATCAAAACGCTGTGTGCCGAGAATCGCATCGTGTATGTAGATGATGTCGCGCAACACTGCAAACAGATGTTCCTTGATACCGCGAATCATCTGCCCATCCACAAACGCCTTGGCTGGCGCATTGCGGATTTGCAGCTTTACACCCCACGCCTGCCGGCCCAGATGAATTTCAAAATCTTTGTACTTCTCGAATATGGCGCGGGCATCGTCCGTTTCGTTACCGCAATTCAGCACTGCCAGCGCACAGCGTCGGAACAGCTGGTACACCTCGCTCTGTTCCGCAGATAACAGCTGGGCCACCTCGCGCTGCGAGAGATTTTCGAGGCTGCCCAGTGGTGAAACACGCGCGTGGACAAAGTCATCCACTTCAACCTGCGTGACCGAGACTGAGTCCGATTCCAGTTTCTTGCTCAAGATAGTTATTCCATTGTCTGCATCAGGGCAGGATATCGATGGGTGTGCCGCTGCGGGTCATCAACCAGAATTCCACCATGTCGGGATTACTCAGTGCGATGCAACCGTCAGTCCAGTCGAAGCGTTGATAGTATTCAACTGACTTGCTGGGTGCATTGGGCAGGCCATGAACCATGATGGCACCACCGGGTTTTATTCCTTTGCGCTGCGCACGGGCCAGATCCTGATCATTGGGATAACTGACCTGTACTGAGAGAAAGAAGCTGCTTTGCGGATTACGACGACCCAGCTGGTAGTGCCCTTCCGGAGTACGGAAATCGCCTTCAGCCTTTTTGGGCCCTTCCGGCTGCAAGCCCAGATGCACCGGGTATTCACGCAGTATTTCGCCACGATGCAGCAGCACCAGTTTGCGTGCTGATTTGCGCACTACCACCCGATCCGCCATGGGCAGCTCACTGGACACAGCTGATTCACTGCTGAAACTTATATCTGTATCAACATCCTGCTCGTCCGCATATGCGACCGGCAGCTGCGCCGGTATGAGGCTCAACCATAGCAAGCACAGGTAAGGTGCAACCCGCATCAGTTGCTTTCTTCCAGAGTGATACGCGTACAGCCTTGCTGAGGATTCGCATCCGCACGCAAGTTGTAATGCACACCCGCTTCGAGCGTGACATTAAGCTCATGACGTGACAGCTTCTGCGAGGCCGGCACCGAACAATCCACCAGCAGCCGATGTGCACCCGCCTCAACATCAGCAGCATGCTGCCAGAAGTGCAATGCCTGACCATCCACACTGCGCAGATAAACGCTGACCGGCGCACCGGCACGGATACGGTAATCGCTGTTCACATGCGCCAGCTGAGCAGCAGCAAGCGCATCAGTGCCTGCCAGCCGCATGCTGGTACACGCAGTCAATCCGGATAGCAGCAGTATCAACAGCAGCTTATTCATCAGCCCTCAATCAGTTTGATGCGGGGAATAACCAGTTTCGTACCGGGTTTTACATCATTCAGATCCACACCGGGATTGTATTGGCGCAGCAGCCACAGCGGCACGTTGTTGGCTTTCTGTGATAGAGCCCAGATCGACTCGCCTTTTTTCAGTTCGTAAGAATAGCTCTCGACAATGCGGTACTGGGCAAAAAAGGCTTCCTGCATCTGCTGATGAAATGCCAGCCGGCGTGCTTCAAAGTTCTTGATGGTTACATGCGAAAAATCCAGCTTGAGCATACTGCCCAGTTGCACCGGCGCACTGGCGGTCAGGTGATTGAGGCTGCGCAGAATCGCAGGTGAAGAATTCAACCATTCCGCGTAATGCCCCAGACTTTCGCCTGCTTCAACACGAATCATGCTGTCATCACGCACCGCATAGTCAGCCGGATCCGCTGAAGCAGCGGCCTGCACACCAGCTAACAGTGTAGGACCCAATGCCTCGGCTTCGCGTTCGGATTTCGGTTCTGCTTTTTCAGCACGCGCCAGCGTCGCCGGTGAAATGACCTGTTCATCCGGTTCGGCTGCATTGGCTGGCTGTACACCTGCTGCACGAATCAACAGGGATTCACCGAGCTTGATCTGATTGGCATTGCTCAGCTTGTTCAGCGCAAGCAATTCGCTTAGAGACACTGAGTAACGCTGCGCAATCTTGTTCAGTGTGTCACCGGCCTTGACGGTATGACGCAATTCCTGATCAACGCTGCCGGCCGCTGCGACCACAGATGCAGGTGTTGCCGCACTTGCCACCACCGTGGCCTGCTCCGCACCCGGCAGTTTCAGAAGCTTACCGACCGTCACATGGTACGGCTGACGCAAGCCATTCAGCTTGGCCAGTTGCTGGGTGCTGACGCCGTATTTCGCAGCAATGGTGGATAGCGTCTCACCCTTGCGCACGCGATGACTCTGATCCAGCACCTGTGTAGTGGCCACTGCAGAGCTGGGCAAGGAGCGTAACGCGGCAATCTGATCCACTGAACCGGGCACACGCAGATCGAAGCCCGATGGAATGCGTTTGCTGCCACTCCACACCGGTGCCATCAGCGCAGGATTCAGTTGTTTGAGCAAGGATGTATCTATCTGTAATGACTTGGCCAGACTGGGCAGCGAGGTATAGCTCTTGATCGGCATCACCTTGCTGGCATCGGGCGGATTCAGCTTGATGCCCGGAAAATATTTGTCCGGATTGCTGTCGATTTCCAGCGCCGCCAGAAAGCACGCATAGAAATTGCGCGATGCAAAACCGAAACTCTTGCTCTGATAGCGCTGAACGATCTCACCGATATCATCAGTGCCCAGCTGTTCCTTGGCGCGCAACATGCCACCCGCACCATGATTGTAGGCCGTTACCGCCAGCGGCCAGCTGGCCACCACTGCAAAATTCTGTTGCATGAAATTGGCCGCAGCAGCCGTTGCCTTGTAAGGATCAAGGCGCTCATCCACCACATTGTCGATGCGCAGAAAACGCTTGCCGGTACTGCGCATGAACTGCCACATGCCCGCCGCCCCCACCTTGGAATAGGCATTGGTGTTGAACGAAGATTCCACATGCGGCAGTGCCGCCAGCTCCTCGGGCAATCCCTGACTTCTGAAAGTACGCCGGATCGCATCACGCCAGGCACCCGAGCGGATCAGGCCTTCCTTGAAGCGATCCGCCTGACCCAGCTGGAACCGCACCCGTTCAGTTGCGTCACGAAACTCACTGGCTGATGTGTGTTCCGGCCAGGCAGCACGCACCTTTTGTTCATCATCGGTCAGATCGTCGCCCTCGGCCAGCTTGCGCAAGGTCGCCACCACAAACTTCTTCCGGTCCTCAATGCGCCGGGTGCGCTCGGCACTGGGTGTGCCTTCGGGGAAGGTCATCACGTCGTACACCACGTCCATGCGCGTATCGTCATGAATGAAGCCGCCTGTGGTGCCCACTTCGGTGTACACCCGCTTCCAGAATGAAATCGCCGGCTCCAGCGCGGCCGGACGCTGGAAGACCTGATCCTGAGCGCGCACCGGCGACAGCGCCAGCCAGCTCAGCGCACACAGCAGCCACACACGCGATAGATAAATTCGGGGCATCAGTTCAACTCGGTCAGTGATTCGATTCAGGCGCGCAGTTAAACGCGTGAACGGCACGAAGGCAAGACTATGTAAACAAAGACCACATAACTGTGCCCGTGTTCACAGGCTGTTTCGATGTGGGGATTATCGGTTGAGTACTGGCAGTGCCTCACCATGCGCACTAAGTAGGCTGGGATGGAACGTGGTGTAATCCCAACTTCCGATAATCAAGTCCAAGATACTGGGATTTAATCTTCAGTCTACGAAGAACCAAGCTTACGCGATGCACGTACATTAATCTTGATTGTGATTATTAAACCGACGTTTGATCACCTTTCCTGTTGCATCCTTCCGCAAGATAAGTCTGATGCACATGAGATATCTGGTATCAGCAATCGAGAACTCATTGCCTTTAGCAAGTCGGGTTAACAGTGGACTTTCAGCGGAAGCAAGATTTGACAGTATGGGCCCGATCCCCATGCCACTACTCCTAACCGTGTTTGGGAATTCTCTTCTAATAACATCCTCAATGGCGGCCTTATCAAAAGAATGACCTGATATTTTCCCAATTGAATATATGACTTGATTTCTCCGGCCTACGTCGGTCTCACGTGCATTTAGATGCGATTGCACGACTGCATAGCTAGCGCGCAACCCCTTTAATAGCCATTTATTATCAGCGCGATCTAGCAATGGGGGATCATACCTTCCACCATTATCTTCAATTTCATACGCCAAACATTCCAGATATTCGTGAACCTTTTGCGCCACTCCCAAAGTTATGTCGTGCGTATGAAAAGCGACCAACTCAGCCAACGACGGGGTGATTTTAATTTCCAACTGAGAAAAACCAGTTTCTATGAGTTTTTTAACATGACCCATAGATAGGCTAGAAACCTTCGGCAATTCTTCAATTCTATTAGCGACCGATTCTAAGTTTTTGGTTTTTGAGAAGTACTCAAGAACACCCGTAGGTGTACCTACAATCAGAAAATTTACATTGAATACCGCATAACGCTCATCATCGAGCAAAATGAGAATGTTAGCCAATTCATCCAATAAGGGCTTACAGGCGAATATTGATTCGAGATTTTCTAAAACTATTATTTTCTTCTTGCCATTCTCTGAATAACGCCTTAATACGTCGTAAAGCGGCTCCTCTTGGGATAGCTGATACTCTCCAGTATGTTCAATATCAGCCTTGGCCACCCCAATACCAATTTCAGCAGTCCTTGACTCTTGGTACGCAATCTTCGTTGGAATATTTGAGCCTACAATCACGTTGCGCAGCTGGTTGGTAATCGAGTTGGTTTGCGACACTGCACCACAATTAATTGGTACATACGGAACATCTATCTTCCCCAGCACAGTTTTGTAGAGCCAAGACTTCCCATTTCCGCTCTCTCCAAATAACAGCGAGTGCGTATTCTTCCTAATAGATCTCTCAAGCTCCCTTTCCAATTCAGGTCGAGCCACATACATACTTGGATTCACTTCGTGCATGCGAGGTGTGAACACCTCATTTACGCTCTTCTTCACTGCCCCCTCCTAGAGTCCATATGACTTGGTTACTTTTCTAACCGCACTTACTATCCCCGCAGTTCAGGCAAGTCATGCAGCCATCCATCATGATGACAGCAGTGGTGTTGCACTTGGCGCACATCTGCGCGCCTTCGGGGAACAGGCTCTTGGCAAAAGCGTCGGTCTGTTTGTTACGCGCTTCGAACTCGGCTTTCTTTTCTTCGATGAGTTTCTTGCGATGCTCATCCATTTCGGTTTTCTTGAGCAGGCCGATGAATTGCAGGTGACGTTCAATTACGTGGCCCAGTTCGGCAATGATGGACGGCATGAAGCGACCGCCGGTCTGCCAGTAACCACCGCGCGGATCGAATACGCCCTTCATTTCTTCTACCAGGAAGGTAACGTCGCCGCCTTTGCGGAACACGGCTGAGATGATGCGCGTCAGCGCGACGATCCACTGAAAATGGTCGAGGTTCTTGGTGTTGATGAAAATCTCAAACGGGCGGCGCTGTTCATGCGGCGTGCCTTCGTTGAGCAGCATGTCGTTGATGGTGACGTACATGGCGTGATCGGACACAGGCGTTTTGATCTTGTAGGTGGAGCCGATGAGCATGTCGGGACGCTCGAGCTTTTCGTGCATCCAGATCACGTTGTCTTCCTGACGCGGTGCGGGAGCCGCAGCTTTTTCAGCAGCGGCTTTGGCAGCCGCTACGTCTTCAGGTTTTTCTACGCGGTACTTGGCGATTTTCTTGTCGATGGTAATCATGTGTGTATTCCTGTTGGCGTTCGCACTCAGAACTTGCCGTAGTAGCCTTCTTTAAGGGCATCGAACAAGTTGGCAGCGGTGTGGGTCTCGCCGTCGTATTGCACTTCTTCATCGCCTTTCAGTTTTACTTCGCTGCCATCTTCAAGTGTGAACACGTAAGTGGTGTTCTTCAGATCCTGTTCTTTCACCAGCACACCCTGGAAGGCTTCGGGGTTGAAGCGGAAGGTGGTGCAGCCTTTCAGACCCTGCTCGTAGGCGTACAGATAGATGTCCTTGAAGTCTTCATACTTGTAATCGGTGGGGACATTGGCCGTTTTGGAAATGGATGAGTCCACCCAGATCTGCGCAGCAGCCTGAATGTCCACGTGCTGACGGGGTGTCACGTCATCGGCGGTAGTGAAGTAGTCCGGCAGTTTTTCAGCAGGATTTTCCGAACCGGGCATGGCGTTGGGATTGACCATTTCACGATAGGCCAGCAGCTCGAAGGAAAACACATCGACTTTTTCCTTGGTCTTCTTGCCTTCGCGAATAACGTTGCGGAAATAGTGGTGCGCAAAGCTGGGCTCGATGCCGTTCGAGGCATTGTTGGCCAGCGACAGCGAGATGGTGCCGGTGGGCGCAATGGAGCTGTGATGCGTGAAGCGGGCGCCCACTTCGGCCAGCTCATCCACCAGCTCAGGTGCGGCTTCGGCCACGCGCTGCATGTAGCGGCTGTAACGTGCGTGCAGGACACGACCGCTGATCTGCTGACCCACGCGCCAGCCATCACGAATCATCTCAGGACGCTTGTGCAGCATTTCCCTGGTGACTTCGAAGTCTTCCATCATGATCGGTGCCGGCCCTTTCTCACGCGCCAGTTCCAGTGCGGACTCCCAGCCGGCCAGTGCCATTTCACGCGATACGTTCTGCGTGAAGGCCACGGATTTTTTCGAGCCATACTTCATGCACAGCATGGTGATGGTGGAACCCAGCCCCAGAAAGCCCATGCCATGACGACGCTTGCGCATGATTTCATCACGCTGGCCGCCGAGTGGCAGGCCGTTGATCTCCACCACGTTGTCGAGCATGCGCGTGAACACCTTGACCACCTTGCGGAATTCTTCCCAGTCAAAGCGGGCATCATCGGTAAACGGATCAATCACAAACCGCGTCAGGTTGAGTGAACCGAGCAGGCATGAACCATAGGGCGGCAAGGGCTGTTCGCCGCAGGGATTGGTCGCACGGATGTTTTCGCACCACCAGTTGTTGTTCATTTCGTTGACCTTGTCGATCAGCACGAAACCGGGTTCTGCGAAGTCGTAAGTGGAGGTCATGATGATGTCCCACAGACGCTTGGCAGGAATGGTCTTGAATATCTGGCAGCACACCAGACCGGCTTCATTGGTGATGTAGCCTTCGGTGACCGGCCATTCGCGCCAGATGAACTTTGAAGAATCAGTGAAGTCGAGGCCTTCGGCTTCTTTCAGTGATACCGGGAAGGCGGGCTGCCAGTCAGCATTGGTTTTGACGGCCTGCATGAATTCATCAGTGATCAGCAGCGACAGGTTGAACTGACGCAGACGACCGGCCTCGCGCTTGGCGCGCACAAAATCAACCACGTCGGGATGGCCGACATCGAAAGTGCCCATCTGCGCACCGCGCCGACCGCCTGCTGATGACACGGTGAAACACATCTTGTCGTAGATATCCATGAACGACAGCGGGCCGGAGGTATGCGCACCGGCGCCGGAGACGTATGCGCCCTTGGGTCGCAAGGTGGAAAATTCATAGCCGATGCCGCAGCCGGCTTTCAGGGTAAGCCCTGCTTCATGCACCTTGTTGAGAATGTCATCCATTGAATCAAGGATGGTGCCGGACACGGTGCAGTTGATGGTTGAAGTAGCAGGCTTGTGCGCCAGCGAGCCTGCGTTGGACATGATGCGGCCGGCCGGGATGGAACCCTTGCGCAGCGCCCAGAGGAACTGCTCGTACCACTGTTCACGGACTTCTGGTGCTTCCACATCAGCCAGCGCACGCGCCACCCGGCGGTAGGTGTCGTCCATGGACTGATCTACCGCAGTGCCATCTTTGGCAGTAAGGCGGTATTTCTTGTCCCAGATATCCAGGGAAGCTTCCTGGAACGGAATGGTATTTACGTCCATAGGCTCCAGCTTAATGGCAGTTTTCATCTGTAATCGTTCCGAATGAGTTCCCGGAGGAGGGTCCAAGGCGGGTGCTTCGCTCCGGCAAAACACCCGCCTTGATGTCGCAAACACGCGCTCCACGTGCAATCAGGCGTGGGCGCGCTCCCCTGACTTGGTCTTGTTGGTGCAGTGCCATTTTTATTACTTGTCCGGCATCTGATCCCACACACAAGATGTTGTGTCAGGAGGCAAGGGTATGCCGCGAGTGTGAACTGCGTCAAGGGTTGTGACTTAACGAAATATATACAATTTACCCATTGTGAAACAATGACTTGAAAATTTATCCGCATGATTTTGACCGGGAAAAATGTTGTCGTTGACAGCGGGCTTTAATTGCGGCAGACACAATATATTGTGGTGACCTGACACAGCTTTTGCACACATCTTGCACGGGTTATCCACAGAACAATCCACCGCAGGACACCACACACCCCGCCCGACCGCTAACCCGCGACTGAATTAAATGTCCGTAACACTGGCCCGACTGCCAATTTCTCGTGCCTAGAATCCTGACCAGACAAGGTTCTGATTTTTGTTTCACTCACCCCTGAGGTCAGTTTAATCATGACGAATCGCCATTCCAGCCCCGCAAACATTGCGAAAAATCTGTTTGCCAGCCTGGCCACTTTCCTGTTGATCGCCGGTACGCCCGCACTGGCGCAACTCCCGGCACAGGTAGGCAACGCGCCGCTACCCTCGCTGGCGCCCATCATCAAGCGGACCTCTCCGGCCATCGTCGGCATTTCGGTTAAGGGTTCCCAGCAGCAGCAGGCCAATCCCCTGATGCAGGATCCTTTTTTCCGGCGTTTTTTTGATATGCCCGAACAGCAGCAGGAACGTCAGTTCCAGGCATCCGGCTCCGGGGTGATTGTTGATGCCCAGCAGGGATACATCATCACCAATGCCCATGTGGTGGATAACGCCAAGGAAATCACCGTTACCCTGCTGGACAACCGCGAACTGAAAGCCACCATCAAGGGCACAGACCGGCAGGCCGACATTGCTGTGTTGCAAGTCAAAGCCAGCAACCTGACCGAAATCAGCATTGCCGACTCCAACAAGTTGCAGGTGGGTGATTTTGTGATTGCCATCGGCAATCCGTTTGGTCTGGAACACACCGTGACTTCCGGCATCGTCAGCGCACTGGGACGCGCCACGGGCATGAGCCAGGACAGTTTTGAAGACCTGATCCAGACCGATGCGCCGATCAATCCCGGTAATTCAGGCGGCGCCCTGATTGACCTGAACGGCCAGCTGGTGGGCATCAATTCATCAATTTTTTCAGGCAATGGCGGCAACATCGGTATCGGCTTTGCGGTTCCCTCCAACATGGCCAAGGCCGTGATGGATCAACTGGTGAAGTACGGCAAGGTGCAGCGTGGCCTGCTGGGTGTGAGCATCACAAACCTCACTGCTGATATCGCCGAAAGTCAGGGCGCAACAGAAACGCAGGGCGCCTTTGTTTCGGAAGTGTCGGAAAATTCCGCTGCTGAAAAAGCCGGTATCAAAGCCGGTGACATCATCACCGGCATCAATGGCAAGTCCATCAAGACCAGCTCGGCGCTGCGTGCCGCCATCGGCGTGCTGCGTGTCGGTGACAAAGTGGAAGTCAACCTGGTACGTGACGGCAAACCGCGCAAGGTCACTGCCACGATTGCCGAGGCCGCAGATAACAGCCAGGTAGCCGACAATGGCAGCAAGGACGGCAGCAAGTCCAACGGCATGCATCAGGGCCTGCGTGGCGCTCAATTGAGCAACAACACAGGTGGCGGTGTGCTGGTAAGCAATGTGACGGAAGGCAGCAACGCCGAACAGAACGGTCTGCAACGTAATGATGTGATCACAGCAGTGGGTCGCACGCGCGTTAACAACGTCAAGGAACTGCAGGAAGCCACCAAGAATCTCAATGCGTTCACATTGATGATTCAGCGCGGCAATCGCACCCTGTTTGCAGTGATTCGCTAAACGCTAAGCTTCAATTACATAACCGCTGGCGCGTCAGGCTGTTCTGATGCGCCAGTTTTTTTACTTCCGTATAAAAACGTGACAAGTCGTTATCCACACTGCCGAGCAGGCGCTCAAACGCCGGCACACAGCGCTGATAAGTTGCGATAGAAACAAAATCCGCATTGCTCAGGGCGCGATCAAACCAGCCGTCGTAGCCACTGTATCCCTGCCAGCCTTCCTTGAGCTGCTGATATTGAAACTTCAGTTGCCCCAGACGTTGCTGCTTGCGCTCTGCCATTTGCGCCTTCGGCAAATCGCTGGCATACAGGCTGCGTAAATCCTCGCGGGTGTGCAGTAAAAGAACATGAAATTCTGCGGCTCGCTGACGCTGCACCTGCCAGAGTTGCCAATCATCATGACGATCAAGCCCGGTCAACCAGCGATCAAGACCGGCTTCTTCCACCACGGTTGCAAAGGCTTCATTGAAAGCAGAATCATCCTTTACGTAGACCACCTGATGCGCCAGTTCATGAAACAACGTGGCGGCCAGCTGTCCATCACTCCAGTTCAACATGCTGCTCAGCACCGGATCGTTAAAATGTCCCAGCGTGGAATAGGCCGGCACACCACTGACACTGGCATCCAGACCACGCATGCGCAGGTTGCGTGCATAGCGTTCAGCGGCCGCTTCACTGAAATATCCGCGATACACCACGCAGCCCGCCACCGGAAAGCACCACTGCTGCGGCTCAACTGAAAACATGGGAGCAGCAAATACATTCCAGCTGACAAAGCGCCGCTTTATATCAACATAGTCGGAATAGCTCTGATTGTCGGGCAGACTCAGCTGCTGCGTGGCGAAACTGCGCACAGCCTGAACGTACTCAAGACGTGAACGCAGTCGGTCATCCACCTCCGGGCTGGCCAGCACACTGGCAATGGGCTGACGCCGGGCCATCAGACTGATCTGTCCCTGTGCGGCCTGCAGATAGTAACAACCGGTCAGTGACCATCCGATCAGACATAGCAGTGCAACTTTGAACGGATAATTCATCACAGCATCCTTCAACTTTACTCAGCTACTATAACCACATGAAGACTTATCTGGTTGGGGGTGCGGTACGCGACACCCTGCTCAATATGCCCGTGAAAGAACGGGACTGGATGGTCGTGGGCGCCACACCTGAAACAATGCTGACTCTCGGATACCAGGCAGTCGGTAAGGATTTTCCGGTTTTTCTGCATCCCGATACGCATGAGGAATATGCACTGGCACGCACAGAGCGCAAGACCGGTCCCGGTTATCACGGCTTTGATACACGTTTTTCTCCCGACGTGACGCTGGAACAGGACCTGCTGCGCCGTGATCTCACCATCAACGCTATCGCGCAGGACATAAACAGCGGCGAGCTGATTGATCCTTACGGCGGACAGGCAGATCTTGCTTCCAGAAAACTGCGCCATGTTTCGCCGGCATTTGTTGAAGATCCGCTGCGCGTGCTGCGGGTGGCGCGCTTTGCTGCACGCTTTGCGGCCCTGGGTTTTACGGTGGCAGATACCACTCTGGCACTGATGCAGCAGATCAGTGCGAGCGGGGAATTAAGTGCACTGACTCCCGAGCGGGTGTGGCGCGAAACACAGCTGGCACTGTGCAGCGATGCACCGCAGATATTCCTGCGAGTTTTACGCGATTGCGGCGCGCTGAAAGTTATCCTGCCCGAAGTCGATGCGCTGTTCGGCGTACCGCAACCGGAGCGCTGGCATCCGGAAATTGACACCGGCATCCACATACTCATGGTGATGCAGCAGGCCGCACGCATCAGCAACGACCCGGTCATGCGCTTTGGCTCGCTGATGCATGATCTTGGCAAGGGCACCACACCTAAAGCCGAATGGCCGCGTCATATCGGTCACGAAGCACGCGGTGTACCACTGGTACAAGCTGTATGTGAACGCTGGCGTGTTCCCAATGAGTATCGTGATCTGGCGCTGATCACTGCCGCGCAACATGGCAAATTGCACGCGGCATTTGAAATGCGCAGCAGTACGTTGCTGGACTTTCTGGAAAAACTGGATGCGATCCGTCGACCGCAACGCTTCGAACAGTTTCTGCTGGCCTGCGAAGCCGATGCACGGGGTCGTACCGGTTTCGAAGATCGTAATTACCCGCAGGCACAATTCCTTTTACAAGCGCGGAATGCGATCGCAAAGATCAAGCCCGATGCTGCAATGATAGAAAATCACAGCGGTGCGCAAATTGCGGAGGCTTTACGTCAGCAGCGCATGCACGCCTTAGAGCAATTCAAAGCGAACTACCCGCACCCCACCGGGGAAGCGTGATTACAAACGATCGCGCAGATCACGGAATGCAAAACCACTGAGCTGAAGGTTGCAATCTTTGGAAAAGGCCATAGCCTTGAAGCTTTCGCCCATCTCTCCCGGCAGCGTCAACTTCTGCACCTGCTGCGACAACTGCCAGCGAATCTCATCCGGTTGTTCACTCATGTCCGTCAGAAGCCGGTCCAGACCGCAGCCGAACAGAAAATGTGCCTGGGTGGCGAAGCCTTCAAGTTCCATCCCGGCAGCCAGTCCGGCACTGGCTACCGCTGTGAAATCCACCCACGCGGTGATGTCCTGAACTCCGACATTGATTAAAGGGTCATCATGCATGCGCTGACGGAAGAAACAGCTCAGCGTGCCCCGGGTACGATCGACGCTGTAATACTGCGACTGGGTAAAGCCATAATCGATGAACAGCACGGCACCACGCTGAAGTGAATCGCCCAGCGATCCTATCCATGCCGGCAGTTGCAGATTCACCTCGCTGCAATAGCCCTCAGGCAGGCTGAACAGCAAATTGCTTTCAATGGCCCGAACCGCCTTTACCAGCGTGTCATCCGCAGCGCGGGGCTGCCAGCACAAGCCTGCGTCGGTATAGCTCACACCCATGACCTGCACGCCACCCTGCTGGATACAGAACCGCTGAACCGGCAAGGCATCCAGCACTTCATTGGCAACTATCACACCCACAAAATCAGCCTGCAATGCATCCAGCCACTGCACACGATCAAGATACTGCGGCAACTGCTGCTGTATCAGGGCCTGCTGGCGCGCACGCAGATCGGCGCTCACTTCCAGTATGTAATAACGCTCAGGCAGACATTCGAGCTTTTCAAACTCGCGCAGCATGTCCACAGCCATCACGCCCGAACCGGCGCCCAGCTCAAGCACGCTGCCCTGCTTCAGTTGCCGCAAGACTTCCACACATTGCATGGCCACACAGCGACTGAACAACGGTGAAATTTCCGGCGCGGTGGTGAAGTCGCCTCCGGCGCCCAGTTTGTGCGTACCTGCACTGTAGTAACCCAGTCCGGGCGCATACAGCACCAGATCCATAAACGTCTGAAAATCCAGCCAGCCGCCAGCGGCTTCGATCTTGGCGCGAACCAGTTGCAGCAATTGCTCACTGTGCAACTGTTCTGTGCTGCTCAAGTGATCTGCCAAACTATTCCTGCGGGATGCTAAGGTGTGCTGCATTATCGATTGGTCATCCCGGTAGAATCAGAAAAGTCATGAGTACGGTCACTACTGCAAACCAGCTGGCAGGCAAAGTTGCTCTCATCACGGGCGGCGCAAAACGCCTTGGCAATGCCATCGCACATGCCCTGCATCAGCAGGGCGCGCAGCTGGTTATTCATTATCGCAGCTCGCAGGCCAGTGCTGAAACACTGGTTGCGGAGTTGAACGCTTTACGCCCCCGCTCAGCCATCGCATTGTGCTGCAACCTGCTTGATACCCATACCCTGCCGCAACTGATCAGCGGAACCATTCAGCAATTCGGGCGGCTGGACATTCTGATCAACAACGCGTCCAGTTTTTATCCCACCCCTGTCGGCTCGATCAGCGAACAGCAATGGGATGATCTGCTGGGCAGCAATCTGAAAGCACCCCTGTTCCTGGCACAGGCCGCCGCACCGCATCTGCGTGCCACACAAGGCCTGATCCTCAACATGGTGGACATTCACGCACAGCGCCCATTGCCGGAACATACGGTGTACTGTCTGGCCAAGTCGGGGCTGGTCATGCTGACCAAATCGCTGGCACGCGAACTGGGGCCGGATATCCGCGTCAATGCGATTGCCCCGGGTCCGGTGCTATGGCCGGAACACGAAATGAGCAGCGGTCTTCAGCAGGAAATCATCAGCAAGACCGCACTCAAAAGGCAGGGAACGCCGCAAGACATCGCGCTTGCGGCCCTGTATTTCGCCAAGGATGCGCCCTATGTGACCGGCCAGATACTGGCCATCGACGGAGGCCGGAGTATTGGCTGGTAGGCGCAGACGCCGTGGCTAGAGGTCAACCACCGTCATGGGGTGTGCGGCCTGATCAAATTCCTGCCACAGCTCCCCGATAGTTTTATGCAGGGTGGGATGTACCAGACCCGGTGCCAGCTCCGCCAGGGGCCCGAGCATGTAGGCACGCTTGACCAGATCAGGACGCGGCAGCGTGATGGCATGTGTAGCACAGACCATATCGCCGTAAATCAGGAGATCCAGATCCATGGTGCGCGGCTCGAATTTGGGCGCTTTGCGCGCCCGGCCACACAGGCCTTCCACGGCCTGTAGCACCGCCAGAACTTCGGTCAAAGTCAGATCAGCCTTGAACCCGATCACCAGATTGATGAATTCGGGTCCTTCAAATCCAACCGCTTTATTGCGATAGGCGCGTGATACTTGTACTTCGCCAAGCCGGCGTTTCAGGGCATTGATCGCCGTGCGCAGATTCTGTTTCGGCTCGATATTGCTACCGGCCGCGACGTAAACATCGGGCATATTTCTTCTCTAATCAGGTTGCAGGTAATCTTCAGCACGACGCTCAATCGATATCCCTACATCCCGCGAGTTTCTAATCGCACCTATCTTGTTTAATCTTACACGTACCCAAGGCACAGAAAACTCAATTATTACAATCCGGGCGATATTTTCAGTCAAGGTTTCCACCAACTGGTACTGCGACTCGCCCACAAAGGCCAGTATCCGCTTGCTGACCGTCTTGTAGTCCACCGTATCTTCGATGCGATCACTGAGCGCCGCCTTGCGGATATCGCAGGCCATTTCCAGGTCGATCACCACCGTTTGCTTGACTTTCCGCTCCCAGTCCCAGATCCCGACAATGCATTCGGTGCGCAGTGCCGTCAGAAAAATCCTGTCATTCATGGCCATTATTTCACTCAATTGGACGAAACAGTCGTGACTTGCGGTATTTGCAGGCTGTCGATGGGCCAGCGGGCAACGGCTCGAATCTGCAGATCATCCTGCTGACCGGCCAGCAGGCGCTGGCACCCTGCATAGGCAATCATCGCCGCATTATCGGTGCAAAACTCCGGGCGTGGATACCGCACGGCAATACCCCTTTGCTCGCCCATGGACAACAGACGCGCGCGCAAGGCGCGGTTCGCGCCCACACCGCCTGCGACCACCAGGGTGCGGGCCCCCGTCTGCTTGAGCGCGCGCATGCACTTGGCGGTCAGGGTTTCCACCACCGCTTCCTGGAACGAACAAGCCACATCCGCGCGGGTCTGCTCGTCCAGCGGCGCACCACCCTGCTGTAATTGCCGCAAAGTGACCACCACCGCAGTTTTCAACCCGCTGAAACTGAAGTCCAGCCCCGGTCTATCCAGCATGGGGCGTGGGAAATCGTACCGGCCCAGCCTGCCCCGCTCAGCCAGGCTGGCCAGTGCTGGCCCGCCGGGATAGGGCAGCCCCATCGCCTTGGCAGTCTTATCAAAGGCCTCGCCCGCTGCATCATCCAGAGTGGAACCCAGAATCTGGTACTGACCCAAGCCGGCCACCTTGGCCAGCAATGTGTGGCCGCCTGACACCAGTAAGGCCACAAATGGATAGCGCGGCGGATCGGCCTCCAGCATAGGCGCCAGCAAATGACCTTCCAGATGATGCACCCCCAGCGCGGGAATACCGCGCGCAAAGGCGTAACTGCGTGCCACTGCCGCTCCCACCAGTAACGCGCCTATCAGCCCGGGTCCGGCGGTATAGGCCACCCCGTCCAGCTGGGCGTGGTCAATCCCCGCCTGTTTCAGGGTCGCCTCGATCAGGGGCAGCAGCTTTCGCACATGGTCACGCGAGGCCAATTCCGGCACCACCCCGCCAAATACCGCGTGCAGGGCCACCTGACTATGCAGCTGGTGCGCCATCAGGCCCAGCTCGCTGTCATAGATGGCAACGGCCGTTTCATCACAGGAAGTTTCAATTGCCAGTACACGCATGCGTCTTAAATCCACCCAGCTCCAACTATGGAAAATCACCCGGCTTTGCTTTTCAGCGCGGGTCTCATTAAACTGCCGCGCTCTTTTTACACCATAGACCGGTCGGTACCTGTCTTTATTTAGTTTCGAGGTTTCGATGCCTAGCGTTCGCGTTCGAGAGAACGAATATTTCGATGCTGCCCTGCGCCGCTTCAAGCGCGCCTGCGAAAAAGCCGGTGTGCTGACTGAACTGCGTCGCCGTGAATTCTACGAGAAGCCGACTCAGGAACGGAAACGTAAAAAAGCGGCTGCGGTAAAGCGCCACATGAAGCGCTCAAACCGTCCGTCAAGCGCTCCTCGTGGTCGTCCGGCCACAGCAGCTCCTGCACGTCCTGCTGCTCGCGCCTGAACCCCTCGCTCGCCTCATGTCACTCAAGGAACGCATCAGTGAAGACATGAAGGCGGCCATGCGTGCCAAGGACAGCGATCGTCTTGGCACCATTCGCATGTTGCAGGCCGCCATCAAACAGCGTGAAGTGGATGAACGCATCACGCTTGATGACACACAGATCATGGCGGCGCTGGAAAAGATGATCAAAACCCGCAAGGAAGCCATTGAGCAATTCCGCGCGGGTAATCGCGAAGACCTGGCTGAGAAGGAAGCCCGCGAAATTGCCCAGCTGCAGGTTTACCTGCCTGAACAACTCTCCGCCGCTGAACTGGAAGCCGTGATTGCCACTGCCATTGCCAGTACCGGAGCAAGCTCCATCAAGGACATGGGCAAAGTCGTTGCTGCAGTCAAACAGCAGGCTGCGGGCAGAGCCGACATGGCAGCGGTAAGTGCCGCAATTAAAGCCAAACTGGGTGGATGAGTTCTTTTCACCCGCTTGATTGCAACTGAACCCAAGGCGCTGCAAAGCGCCTTTTTAATGACTGACGCTACTGCTTATTTTGTTCAGCGTTATTCAGCTTCAAATTTTCAACAAGATAGATGCAGAGTGAATTAACTATGAATGCCATTCGTGCTGCCCTGGGAAAAGTTGTTTTTATTATGGCAATCGTCACTGCCTGCCCGGCGATTGCGCTGGCGCAAGGCGATGAAATTCAGGTCTATGATGGTGGTCTGGCAGATCCGGGTGTATTCAACCTGACCTGGCACAATAACTACACATTCAGCGGCGCCAAAGCACCTGAGTTTCCGGGCGCCTATGCAGCCAATCACGCCCTTAATGGTGTGACCGAATGGGCCTATGGCGTCAACAAATGGTGGGAGGTCGGTTTGTACTTGCCGCTCTACACTGTCAGCGAGAGCAGCACTCGCATGAATGGATTCAAGCTGCGCACCCTGTTTGCCACGCCCAATGCTGGTGATCGTACTTTCTTCTATGGTCTTGGCATCGAGCTGAGTGACAACGCAAAGAGCTGGGATCAGACCCGCATCACTTCCGAATTTCGACCTATTGTGGGCTGGCATCTCGGCAAGGTAGACGTGGTATTCAATCCGATCATCGACACTGCCTATGATGGTCTGGATAAACTGGTGTTTGCACCTTCCACCCGCATTGCTTACAACGCATCAAAAGAATGGGCCTTTGCTATGGAAGAATATGCCGACTTCGGTCTGCTTAATCATTTCTCGAAAGGCAGTGACCAGTCGCACCAGCTGTTTGGTGTGGTGGATTTCGCGGGCAAGTCATTCGAAGTACAGGCCGGACTTGGCTTCGGTCTGACCCAGGCTTCGGACAATACCGTTTTCAAGTTAATTGTTGCCCACGATTTCAACTGACTGATCCGATCACTTGAACCTATAAATAAAAGGGTGGACTGCAAAGCAGTCCACCCTTTTTATTCCCGCCCATCCAAAAAAATATATATCTATTACTGCTTAAAAACCAACAGTAGCCTGTACACCAAGTATATCGATGCTCGTTTTCTGCTTTCCAGCAAGCAACCCGTAAGCAACCGCATTTGTATTATCCTGATTTAATTTCGCATCTTTTACAAAAAGATGAGCGTAAGCAAAATCAAGCGCCACATTTTTATTGATATCAAATTTGCCACCAGCCGATAGCCAGGTGCGATCAGCATCAGGCAGTCGTGGTGTGCGAGTTGAATCAGGTACTGGAGATTCATCAAATGCAATCCCCGCACGAAGTTTGAGCGTATCCATCAACTTGTAATTCGCTCCCACTGCATAACGCATGGTGTTCTGCCATTTTTCACCTGTCTTACTCAGAAGCACTCCGTTAGTACGGACGATCTCAAGCTTTTGTACACTGCTCCACTGTGTCCACGACACCTCTCCCAACAATTCCAGTTTATTGCCCATCTCCTGAACAATGGCCAATCGAGCGGAAGCAGGTAACTTAAGGTTCAGCGTAATCGGACCATCAGCCAGACCATTGGCATTACTCGATGCCTTTGCACCTGGAATGATGGTGCTCACCGTACTCAAACCTGGCGTAGACGGATTGAGCGGATTAAGTGTCAGATCTGGCGCAGTAATTGTTGTGTTGCCTGTAATTTTGTATTTGAACGCTGATCGGTAGGAAAGCCCGATGCGGGTTTGTTCCGTGGGTGTTAACAGCAACCCGACATCGAAACCTGGTGCACTGTCATCACCTTTAACTTTACTGGCGCCCTGCAATCCCGGATTCAAACTGATAATCGTAGGAATCGAACTTACCAGACCGGACAACAGGGGATTGGCCTGGATAGCTCCTGCAATCACAGCGTCATAGTTCACTGCACTGGTGAGAGTCGCATTGATTGTCTGATAATCCACACCCGCGCCCAGCGATATCATTTTGTTCAGCTGATACGCCACTGCGAGATTGATGTTAGTGGTTTTCACATCTGACTTTATCGCTTGATAGCGACCCATCCAGCTGCTGTCATACTCTGTCTTCAGACCGAATGGTGCATTGACACTCAAGCCTGCACTGAAACCCGGTGCAACAGGCATGGCGAAATAAACTGATGGCAATACAGTAAAGTCGCCAGCATTACCCCCGGTACCTCCGGGAGGTAGTGACTGACCCAATGCAGCCACTGAGCCGGAATCATGAAATTTGGAATCAATATTTATTCCCGACAGATTGACCACAAGTGATGGACGACTGATCCGGGATAAACCAGCTGAATTGAAAAAGATGGTGCTGGCATCTTCGGCGACGGCGGCGGCACCGGCATAGGCATTACCCAGTCCCGATGAATTTTGCTCCGCCAGCGCAAAACCGGAGGCACTGGCCTGTCCGGCACTGAGCACACCGACACCTGCTAACAAGACGATCCTGACTGCTCGCTGTAAATTGATAGCACGCATGATTCCCCCTTGTGAGATTTCTGTACACCCTGTTTATACGACGAGTTCAGGTATATAGCCAGTCTGATGAAAGTTACACGCGATTCCCTATGCTTGATATGGGAAGCTCCTCATGCATTTTCAATGAGGCTGAGCTGATGATCATCGGATGCTCATGCATTGGCGCCAGCGTGCGCCCTGACACATCAGTCAGGCTGACAATTTTTCACGCGACCCGCGTTGACCGCTGAATTATCAGCCGCCTACGATCTCAACCCACTTACGCTCACTATCATGTTGGAGAGAGATTCCATGATCAGCCGTCGTGATTATCTCGGCCTTACTCTTGGTGCAGGCGCCTCGCTGGCGCTCAATCCACGACTGTTGCTGGCAGCACAGCAAGCCGTGGGCGAAAGGACAATACCGTCATCGGGAGAAAAAATTCCGGTTATCGGTCTGGGCAGTTCCGCCACGTTTGCGCAAGTCGCCAAGTCTGAGGACATCGCCAATCTCAAGACCGTGATGAAGACAATGTTCGACAATGGTGGCCGACTGTTCGACACCGCTCCGGGTTACGGTGCTTCTGAAGCAGTCGCAGGTCGCATCGCGCAGGAACTGGGTATTCAGAACAAGCTGTTCTGGGCCACAAAAGTCAATGTGGCAGGACGTGGTGGAGCCGCCGATCCTGCTGCGGCACGCGCCCAGATCGAACAATCGTTCAAATATTTCGGCGTCGACAAAATTGACTTGATCCAGATACACAACATGGGCGACGTTGCCACCCAATTACCCATCCTCAAGGAACTCAAAGCCAAGGGACGCATCAGATACATAGGCGTGACCACTACTTCAGCCACACAGTACCCACTGATCGAGCAGGTCATGCGCAATGAACCAATTGATTTCATCGGCGTGGATTACGCCATCGACAATCGCGATGTTGAAGATAAGCTTCTGCCGCTCGCAATGGAACGCAAGATCGGTGTACTGGCATATCTGCCCTTCGGTCGCACCAGTCTGTTCCGTCGCGTCGGTGACCGGCCGCTACCTGAATGGGCCGGCGAATTTGATGCAAAAACCTGGGCGCAGTTCTTCGTCAAGTACATCATCAGCCATCCCGCAGTCACAGTGGTGACGCCTTCTACCAGTCAGGCCAAAAACATGCTGGATAATCTCGGCGGTGGAATGGGGCGGCTTCCTGATCAGGCCATGCGCAAACGCATGACTGACTTCATTGATGTACTGCCACCGGTTGCGGTACGTATGGGCTGAGATCGGGAGTATCAGCAAAGCACGCAACGCAGGACATTACGCCACTGCGTTGGTGGTTGTGTGCAATGGACTACAGTGACCTGATCTTCACTGACTTGAAGCGAACCGTACCACCGGCTGACTGCAAGGCCAGTGGCCCGCTTTTGAACTTGTCATCTCGTACATCCACGGTCTGCTGACCATTCAAAGTAACCAGCAGGTGATCGCCACGCGCCGTCACTTCAAACACATTCCATCGATTCGCGGCCTTGGGCATGGGCTGAGCGACCTTGGCCACATTTACGATGGCACCGGTTCCGTACGAAGGATCAGAACGCTTGTCATACACATTCACTTCGTAGGCATTGGTGGCACCGACATTGCTGCGATCCTGACAACGCAGGAACAGGCCGCTGTTGCACTCTTCATCGGCCCAGAATTCAGCGCGCAGTTCGAAGTCGGTGTAACTGTCCTTGCTGACCATAAAGCCCATCTCGCCACCCTTGCCCTGCAAGGTGCCATCCACCAGTGTCCAGTTACCCTTGCCAATCGGCGTCCAGCCATCGAAGTTGGTCATGTGTGGCCCGTCAAGCAGGGTCACCCAGCCCGAGCCCCCCATGCTGGCGCAGCCGAACAGTTGTGTGGTGCCCGCTGCCAGGCTGGTGGCAATAAACGTTCTGCGATCAATCATGCTGAAGTCTCCCCGATCTGTTCTGGTGGAAGGAAGAAAATACTCTGCTGAGCCAACCATACCATGCGCGAATGGATGTGACTGCATAGATCAGTTGATCCCCCACACTGAAATGGGGCTAAGCTAGCGGTGAATTCCGCAGCAAAGCGAGGATACCGTGGATATCGCCGTGTTCAGCACCAAGCCCTATGACCGTGAGTTCCTGACTCAGGCCAACGTCGCAGCCGGATCACCGCACACTCTGGTGTTTCACGAAGCCGCACTGCATCCGCAGAGCGCAATACTCGCCACAGGCTGTCAGGCCGTTTGCGCCTTCGTGAATGATGAGCTGAATGACTTGGTACTGGAATCATTGCATCGCCAGGGCGTGCACCTGATTGCATTGCGCAGCGCCGGTTTCAACAATGTCGATCTAACAGCTGCAAACCGGCTGGGCATTCACATTGCGCGCGTACCGAACTACTCACCTGCTGCCGTGGCAGAACACAGCGTCGCACTGATGCTGACACTTAACCGCCATATTCATCGTGCCTATCTGCGCGTGCGAGAAGCCAACTTTTCGCTCGAGGGTCTGCTTGGCTTTGATATGCAGCAACGCACAGTCGGCATTATCGGCACCGGAAAAATCGGCACCCACCTTGCACGCATTCTGCGCGGTTTCGACTGCAAGCTGCTGGCATTTGATCCGATTCAAAATCCAGTCTGTCTGGAACTGGGCGTGCAATACGTGCCGCTGGATACCCTGTATGCACAATCGCAGATCATCAGCCTGCATTGCCCGCTGACACCAGAGACGCGACACATGATCAATGCAGCTGCGTTTGAAAAAATGCAGCCCGGTGTCATGTTGATCAATACCAGCCGGGGTGCCGTCATTGATACACATGCCGCGGTAGCCGCACTCAAGACAGGCCACATCGGTGCACTGGGTCTGGATGTGTATGAAGAAGAAGGTGATCTATTTTTCGAGAACCTGTCAGAACATGTTCTGCAGGACGATGTGTTCGCACGACTGCTCACTTTTCCGAATGTGCTCATTACCGGCCATCAGGCATTCTTCACGCGTGAAGCCATGCTGGCAATTTCCCGCACCACGCTCGATAACGTCAGCCAGTTTGCCGCGACCGGCAAGGCACACTATGAGGTCTCGATTGAAAAACTGGCTTAGGGTGGCGTACAGCTAGGAAATGTCGAACTCTAATTCTCGTATCCAACAAATTTCAGCTTTGTACGCTTGAATAGGCAAATTGTAATCATACCGTCAGACATCAGAGCATCAGGCCATCACCCCGGCTCACAGCACTACAATTACACGGACAATTCTCTGTCACCGTAAGACAGGTGCTCGTCCACGTATCAGGCTCTGGGTAGAGCACCTGAACTAACTGCTTATAATTCTGGAAGAGTCTACGTTCCCAAAACCGCGCCATCAAAGTCGAATCAAATCCTCATTGATGTTCGATAAAGTTCGTGGCTTCGGTACATTGTGTAGTGGCGGCACGTCGCCTTCCTAAGGCTGCATTAGGCGTGCTATTACAAATCGTGCAGCCTGCTTTAACGGACATAGAAGACGCGCTTCGGCAGCTCGGATGCTGACATAGTAGTGCTTTGATTAAAAGTGTTGACATCCGCGCCGCCTATATTTAACCTTTTGGTTAATTATAGATTTGAAACCGCAATGATTTCATTGGACATCAGCACTACGTTTGCCGCGCTTGGAGATCCCACCCGGCTGGCGATTCTGTCTCGCCTTGCCCAAGGGGAAGCAACGGTGACCGAGCTGGCCGAGCCATTCGACATGAGCATGCCGGCGATCACCAAGCACTTGAAGGTACTTGAAAGCGCGGGCCTGATTTCGCGAGGACGTGAAGCGCAATGGCGGCCATGCCGCATCGAACCGCAAGGCTTTAAGCCAGCCGCGGATTGGATGGAAGAACACCGTCGAATCTGGGAAGCCAGTTTCGACCGATTGGACGATTATCTAAAACGAATTCAAAGCAAGCGAGGTAACAAACGTGGCCGCAAACAGAAAACCAAATGAGCTGTACATCAACCGTGTTTTCGATGCTCCCGTGAAACTAGTTTGGGAAGCATGGACTGATCCGCAACGAGTCGGGCAGTGGTGGGGTCCGCGCGGCTTCACGCTGACAACGCATAGCAAGAATCTGCGTCCGGGAGGAACTTGGGTTTACACTATGCACGGGCCAGATGGCATCGACTACCCCAATATCACGACTTACTTCGAGGTAAGGCAATACGAGAGGTTGGTATATGACCACGGCGCCTCGGCCAACACGCCGCCGCTCTTCCGTATGACCGTGAACTTCAGGGAAGTGAAGGGCAAAACCCGGCTGGAGATGACCATGGCATTGGCCACCGCCGAAGTAGCTCAAGAAACTAAGAAGTTCATTAAGAAAGTCGGTGGAGATTCCACTTGGGATCGGTTGGCAGAATATCTCTACGAATCAGAAGGCAAAGATAAGTTCGTCATCAATCGCACTTTCGAGGCACCAATTGATCTTGTGTTCGAGATGTGGGCCAAGCCAGAGCACTTGGCGCAGTGGATGGGGCCGACTGGATCGGTCACCAAGTTTTTCCGAGGCGATATCAAGTCTGGCGGTAGCTCATTTTGGTGCATGGAAGGCGCGCACGGAGTCATGTACGGCCGCGCCGCATATTTAGAAGTCGTCAAGCCAAACCGTATCGTCTATACACAGTCTTTCTGCGACGAAAACAAGAAGATAATTCGCCACCCTATGGCGCCTACCTGGCCTCAGACCATGCTGACCACCGTAGAACTCGCCTCGGAGGATGACAATATCACTCGCGCTACCGTTACTTGGGAAGTGTTTGGTGACGCCAATGATGTTGAACGTCGTACCTTCCATGATGCTAAGAACGGCATGACGCACGGATGGAGTGGATCATTCGATAAGTTGGATAATTATCTGGCGAAGTAGGGTTGTTGGGAAACGCCCAATACGCATTCAAAGCTATTGGGCGAGATTAGATCAGCGCGATGCTCTCATCTTTTCAGCCGATGGAGGAAGCTTATCCAGCATAGCATGTTGCTGACGCCGCGTTCCTTCGCTATCCGATGCTACCTCTGCTACTGTGATCACCCCGCCGACTCCACCCATTGCCTGTGTCCGGACGCATCCCGCAATACTTCATTGATCAGCTGATCGCCCGTATCGACATCGTCGAGGTGATCGGCACCCGTGTGCCATTGCGCAAGGCAGGCAGGGAATACAAGGCCTGCTGTCCGTTTCACGATGAAAAAACGCCATCCTTCAATGTCGTACCGGACAAGCAGTTCTATCACTGCTTTGGCTGCGGCGCTCACGGCACGGCACTGGGTTTCCTGATGGACTATGACCACCTGAGCTTTGTCGAAGCGGTGGAAGAACTGGCAGCGCGCACCGGGCTGGATGTGCCCCGTGAAGCCAGCACCACCCCGACAGCGAACAAACCGACACAGGATCACTACACGCTGCTGGAACAGGCAGGCGAGTATTTTCGCCAGCAACTGCGTAACAGTCCCGCCGCCATCGAGTATCTGAAAAAGCGCGGATTGACGGGTGAAACGGCTTCCCGGTTTGGCATCGGCTACGCGCCAGATGCGTGGGACGGACTCATCAAACAGCTCGGTCAGAGCGATGCTGCGCTGCAAGCGCTTACGCAGACGGGACTGCTGATAGAACGGGACAGCAAGAATGGTTTTTATGATCGGTTCAGACAGCGGGTCATGTTTCCGATCCGTGATTCGCGCGGCCGCACCATTGGATTTGGTGGTCGCATCATTGATCAGGGTGAACCCAAGTATCTCAACTCTCCTGAAACTGAACTGTTCCATAAGGGCCGTGAGTTATACGGCCTGTACGAGGCGCGTCAGGCGACCCGCCAGCTGAAACAGTTGCTGGCGGTGGAAGGCTATATGGATGTGGTGAGCCTGCATCAGGCGGGTATTACCTATGCGGTGGCCACACTGGGTACGGCCACCACGCCGGATCATCTCAAGCGCCTGTTCCGTGCCTGCAACACCGTGGTGTTCTGCTTTGACGGGGATCGCGCCGGACGTGCTGCCGCGTGGAAAGCACTGGAAGTCGCCCTGCCGGTTGTTAGTGAAGGGCAACTGATCCGCTTCCTGCTGTTGCCGGAACAGCACGACCCGGATTCCTTGGTGAGAGAAGAAGGTCGTGAAGCATTTGAATCGCGGGTCACTCAGGCCACCCCCCTGTCGGAATACATGGTGAATGCACTCTCGACCCGCTTTGACCTGAGCCATGCCGAAGGTCGTGACCAGTTCACGGCTGAAGCCAAGCGCCTGCTGGCACTGCTCAACAATGACAGTTACCGCACTCTGCTCTACCAGCCGCTGGCGGCAGCGCTGGGCATTTCGGTTGACAGATTACGGCAGTTGATTCCACCGCCAGATGCGGCCAGGGAAAACCCGGCACGATCCGCAGCCAGTACACCGCTCGAAAGCCCGGGCCGGGGGAGTTTGGTCCGGCAGTTGATCCAGAACCTGCTGCACTACCCGGCAGCGGTACTGGCGCTGGATCAACTGGATGAACTGGCGCAGGTGGACAAACCCGGCATCACGCTGCTGGTGCAACTGGCAGGTGAACTTAAAGCCCAGCCGGACTTGCCCGTGGCGGCACTGCTGGAGCGCTGGCGGCAGCGTCCAGATTTTCATTACATTGATAAGCTTTTCTTGAAAGAACCACCCGCCTCCAGTCTGGAAATCGCCATGGATGAAGTGAAAAAGGCCTGCGCTCGCCTGATTGCCGATCAGTTTCCTAAAGCAAGATTTGATGAACTGATGCACCGATTTCATCTCGGCACGCTGTCCGCCGAGGAAAAACAGGAACTGCGTGAACTGATCCGCCGTCAAGGTTCACGCTGAGCCGGGAACCAACTGCTTCACATAACTTGGACATGCCCTGCCCGACTGAATCAGGTGCGGCTTTCTCGCGTACCGGCCACGAAAAATGACCCCGGTTTGACCCACATTGAACCTAGCTATCGGCGGACTCTCTCAGTAGAATGCGCGGTCATTTTAGCCCCGCGTAGCCGTGCGCCTGAGCCGTGAGGATTCAACCTTGAGCAAGCCCCCAGCCAAGAAAGAAAAGAAAGAGACAATCCAGCCGGCACCCGCAGTGGTCGATGAACGTCAATCCCTGCTGAAGCTGCTGATCGCACGCGGCAAGGAACAGGGCTTCCTGACCTATGCTGAAGTCAACGATCACCTGCCCAGCGAAATCGTCGATCCTGAACAGATCGAAGACATCGTCAACATGATTAACGACATGGGTATTGCGGTGCATGAAAAGGCGCCGGATGCCGAGTCGATGCTGCTGAGCGAACCTGTAGTAGCCGATGAAGAAGCTGCGGAAGAAGCTGCTGCTGCGCTGGCCACCGTGGATGCTGAATTCGGTCGCACTACAGACCCCGTGCGCATGTACATGCGTGAAATGGGCACCGTCGAACTGCTCACCCGCGAAGGCGAAATCCGTATCGCCAAGCGTATTGAAGAAGGCCTGACCGCCGTCAAGACCGCGCTGTCCATGTATCCGCCCACTTACTCGATGATTCTGAATCAGTATGCCGGCGTAGCCACACAGACCACCCGACTGGTTGACATCATCGTCGGCTTTATTGACCCGAATGCACCCGATGAAATCGCTTCACCCATCAATCCAAAACTGATTGAAGCCGCCAAGGCGCAGGAAGAGGAACCGGAACTGGATGATGAAGCGCCGGCTGAAGAAGAGGAAGAAGCCGTAGATACCGGTCCCGATCCTGAAGAAGCGGCACGCCGCTTTGTCGCGATCGGCAAGCTGTATGCTCAGGTACAGAAAGCCATTGCTGAAAAAGGCGCCAGCGATCCCAAGGTGCTCAAGCAGCGTCAGAAGCTGTCGGATGCCTTCATGGAATTGAAGCTGGCACCGAAAATGTTCGACATGCTGATCGAGCAGATTCGTGATTCGCTGACCAATATCCGCAACATTGAAAAGAAAGTCATGCTGCTGTGTGTGCGCGATGCCGGCATGCCCCGCAAGGACTTTATCTCTACCTTCCCCAGCAACGAAACCAATCTGACCTGGCTGGACAAGCATATTCGCGCCAAGCGCAAGCATTCTGCTGCGCTGGCCAAACACCGCGAAGAAATCGAGACCCAGCAGAAGAAACTTATCGAGCTGGAAGGTACGACTTCACTCAGCATTGCGATGACCAAGGAAATCAATCGCGAAATCGCTGTCGGCGAAGCCAAGGCGCGTCGCGCCAAGAAGGAAATGGTCGAAGCCAACCTGCGTCTGGTGATTTCAATCGCAAAGAAGTACACCAACCGCGGCTTGCAGTTCCTTGACCTTATTCAGGAAGGCAACATCGGCCTGATGAAGGCGGTGGACAAATTCGAATACCGTCGTGGTTACAAGTTCTCAACGTATGCCACATGGTGGATTCGTCAGGCGATCACACGTTCGATTGCAGATCAGGCACGCACCATCCGTATTCCAGTGCACATGATCGAGACTATCAACAAGCTCAATCGCATTTCGCGCCAGATGTTGCAGGAAATGGGTCGCGAACCGACACCGGATGAACTGGCCGTGCGCATGGAAATGCCGGAAGACAAGGTACGCAAGGTACTCAAGATCGCCAAGGAACCGATCTCGATGGAAACCCCGATTGGTGATGATGAAGATTCACACTTGGGAGACTTCATCGAAGACACGGCCGTGGATTCACCGATCGATTCCGCCACCATGGAATCACTGCGCGAAACTACGCATTCCGTACTGGCAGGCCTCACTCCTCGCGAAGCGAAGGTGCTACGCATGCGTTTCGGTATCGACATGAATACCGATCACACACTAGAAGAAGTGGGCAAGCAGTTTGATGTAACGCGTGAGCGTATCCGTCAGATCGAAGCCAAGGCGCTGCGCAAGCTGCGTCATCCATCACGCAGTGAACAACTGCGCAGCTTCCTGATTGAAGACTGACCTTGCACATTCTGGAGCACGGTGTTGATTCATCGTGTTCCAGTTCATCAGCCCGTCAAGCACGAGCTGCTTTTCAAATACCGGCATGCACGCCGGAGCTGCTACAACCATGAGCACCTCACGCAAACTCAGCCGTGAGTTTTATTCTCAACCCACACTGCAAGTGGCACGCAGACTGCTGGGAATGCATCTGGTTCATCTTGATCAGGACATCATACGTATCGGCCGCATCGTCGAAACCGAGGCCTACCAGGGCCCGCAGGATCAAGCCGCACATTCAGCACGCGGCATGACTCCCCGCAATGCAGTGATGTTCGGACCGCCCGGTTATGCCTATGTTTATCTGATTTATGGCATGTGGCATTGCGTCAATGTGGTCACTCGCGCAGCCGGTCTTCCTCATGCGGTATTGATTCGTGCCGTGGAACCGGTATCCGATCTTTCTGGCAACACATATGGCCCCGGCCTGCTGTGTCGCGCCTATCACATCGACCGGACCCTGAATGGCGCTGATCTGCTGGGTGATCGTTTGTGGATAGAGCAGCCTGAGTCCGCACAACCGGTGCGCATCCACTCTGCCACTCGCATTGGTGTGGGCTATGCAGGCAAGTGGGCCGGAAAACCTTGGCGTTACTATGATTCCAGCTCAGCCTATGTCTCAACGCTCAGCGCTTCTCAACGTCGACGCAGGCTGATTGCCGGCAAAGAAAAGAGGGCTTGATTGCATTTAATTGGGCCATGTGGTTTCCGGACGAATTCCTTTCCTGTTCCACATAGGCTTTTCCCCCAGATAACTACAGCACCAGAGACTGCGCAGCCGCGAAGGCCGCCCTGCCTTTTCCTGTAAGCTTGCCTGATGCAGCCATGGCTCAGTACTATTGCGCCGCACCGTTTCAACAGCACACCATCCGGACGGACCATGATCAAAAACACACAAAACAGTTATGGCAGCGTCGCCAAGTGGTTGCACTGGCTGACTGCATTCTGGATTCTGGCTGCGTACTTCAGCATCGTCTATCTGGACTGGGTCTATGATGGGAAAGGCCCGATGCGAGGCATTTTTCTCCAATATCACAAAGGTATCGGATTCAGTGTGCTGATCTTTGTGGTACTGCGTCTTTACTGGCGCTTCATCAACCCCAGTCCGGAACTGCCGGCAAGCATGCCGGCATGGCAAGTGACCGCATCACATGTCAGCCACTTCCTGCTGTACTTCTTCCTGATTACCATGCCGCTGTCCGGATATATTGGCAACAGTCACGGTGTGGACTATGTACTGTTCAAGGTCACCCCGTTCAAAGATACGGGCATTGGCATCTGGATCATGAGTCTGTTCAATGTAACTTACGAACAGTTTGAAGTAGGGTTTGATGCATTCCACTATCGCGTGGTGGGCCCCTACATTTTCTGGGTGGTCATAGCCGTGCATGCATTCGCAGGGTTGTATCATCACTACATTGAAAAAGATGATGTCCTGAAGCGGATGCTGCCTGAAAAGCAGTAGCCACCGATCCGGACTGTTCAGCCCCTGATTACGAGCAAGTACAGTCATAGCAACACTACAGACTGAAACAAAATCGAGATTGCAGGTGCCTGCATACAACTTCAGTGGTTGCATGGCACCCGCCATACATACTCAAGCGGGAGCGCCTTTGCGAATTGCCAAACCCCTGTTGCTTAGCACTACGCCGGTTGGTGTGGTCTGGGGTGTCGTTGAAGCGTATCGCTTCCATCCCTGGCTGGCGCTATTGATGGTACTACTGCTCAGCGTGATTTCTGCATTCATTCTGCATACTGTGAAAGTCATTCGGCGTGAACAGTCACATTCTGCATCGGTCAATCAGCCTGATTAGCCAGCCTGCTGCTACTAAGACCAAATTCATTCTGCAGACGCGACACCAGTTCTGCCACTGTGGGCACATCTTCAATGCCAGCCACTCCCTGCCCTGCTGACCACACATCGCGCCAGGCTTTGCTGCCTTGATGGTCGTCTGCATGACCCGCCAGCTCAGCACCGATATTCGCTGTTGAACCGGGTTTGTTGATATCCACTCCTGTCAGCTGCAAACTTTCAGCAAGAAAATTTCCGGGCACACCCGATACGGCAGATGTGTAAGTTATATCGCCAGTGTTGGCACGCAGGATCATCTGTTTGTATTCATCACTGGCGCGTGATTCATGTGTGGCAATGAAGCGTGTACCCATGTAGGCGAAATCGGCGCCTAGCATTCTGGCTGCGGCCACTTCATGACCATTGTTGAGACAGCCCGCCAGTATCACCGTGCCCTTGAAAAACCGGCGTACGGCAGCAGTGAATGCGAACGGATTGAGCAGACCCGCATGTCCACCTGCACCCGCGCACACAAGAATCAGTCCATCCACTCCCGCAGCAGCAGCCTTCTCGGCATGACGTACTGTGGTCACATCATGAAACACCAGACCACCACTGGCATGCACCCGGTCTATCAATGAATCGACCAGCCCCAGCGAAGTAATGATCAATGGCACACGCTGCTCGATAGAGACATCCAGATCAGCTGCCAGACGCGGGTTGGACTTGTGAACAATCAGATTCACGCCATAAGCTGCAGGCGGTTTTTTCACTTTCGTTTGATCCAGAGCTTCCCTTATGATTTGCAGCCACTCTGCAAAGCCCTGCGTACTACGCTGATTCAAGGCTGGAAAGGTTCCGATGATGCCTTGCTGACAGCAGGCAATGACCAGTTCCGGCCCGGACACCAGAAACATTGGCGCAGCGATGACTGGCAGCTTCAATCCCGCCTGCAACTGCGCCGGAATAGGCATGACTTACCAGATGCTCACACGTTGCTCCGGCGGTAGATACATCTTGTCGCCTGATTGCACATCAAATGCAGCATAGAATGAATTCTGATTCACAGTTGCACCCCAGGCGCGTTCAGGCGCCGGTGAATGAGGATCAATAGTCAACAGACGGATTGCTTCCTTCTCGCGTGACTTGTTGCGCCATACCTGTGCCCAGCCTGCATAAAAACGCTGATCGCCATTCATGTTATCCAGTATCGGCGCCGGCTTACCATTCAACGACAGTTGATAGGCCTTGTAGGCAATGGCCAGACCGGAATTATCAGCAATATTTTCACCCAGCGTCAGTTCTCCATTGATATGGTAACCCTTCACTGGTTCGTAAGCTGCGTACTGCTTAATGAGCGCCCTGGTCTTGCTGGCAAATTTGGCGTGATCTTCCTTGGTCCACCAGTCTCGCAGGTTGCCGTCGCCATCGTACTGACTGCCCTGATCATCAAAGCCATGACTGATTTCATGGCCAATAACGGCACCAATGCCACCATAGTTAACAGCATCATCCGCCTGCGCATTGAAAAAAGGCGCCTGCAGGATAGCAGCAGGGAAGACAATCTCATTCAACTCGGGATTGTAATAAGCGTTAACGGTCTGCGGCGTCATGGCCCACTCATCGCGATCAATCGGTTTACCCAGTTTGTTGATGTTGCGCTGGTATTCAAATTGTTCTGCACGCATCACATTACCTACCAGATCATCTGCCCTGACTTGCAGACTTGAATAGTCACGCCATTGTTTTGGATAGCCGATCTTGACGGTCATCTTGCCAAGCTTTTCTCTGGCAGCATCTCTGGTGGTATCACTCATCCAATCGAGCGTATCAATTGACTGACGATAGGCTGTCAGCAAGTTGTCAACCAGTGCTTCCATACGCTGCTTGCTTTCAGCAGGAAAATATCTGGCCACGTACAACTTGCCCATTGCTTCACCCAATGATGATTCCACTACATCCAGTCCGCGCTTCCAGCGGGGACGATCCTGCGGGATGTCGCGCAACACCGTCCCTGTAAATGCAAAATCGGCGTCGGCGAATTGTCTGGAAAGATAGGGCGCATACTCGGAAATCAACCGCCATTTAAGATAATTCTTCCATGCTGGCAATGGCTCCCTGGTCAGCAACCGTGCATATGCCGTGACATAGCTGGGCTGACTGATCAGCAGATAGTCCACTTTGTCAGCAACCCCCGCCGACTGCATGAAAGACGGCCAGTCGAAACCAGGAGCCAGCTTCGCTAATTGATTAACCGGAAACTTGTTGTAGGTTTTGATCGGATCACGATTGGTCACTTTGTCCCATTGCGCTTTCGCCAGACTGGTTTCCAGCTTGAGGATCTGATCCGCCGCCTGTTCGCTCTTTTCAATCTGCGCAAATGCCAGCATGCTGGCGATGTGCCTTCGGTAGGCTTCACGAATCTTTTTATAGGTCGCACCTTCGCCATCTTTCAGATAGTAGTCACGATCAGGCAGCCCCAGTCCGGACTGCGACAGGTCCACTGCATACCGCGTGGAATCGCGATTATCTTGATGCACGTGTGGAACCAATGGCACATCAACACCACTTTGTGACATCTGCCCCATGTAAGAAATGACAGCAGTGACTGAATCCAGCTTGTCGATGGCCTGCAGATCCGTTTGCAGCGGCTGAAGACCGAGGGTTTCAAGACGCGCCTCATCCATGAAGCTGGCATACATGTCACTCACCTTGATGGCATCCGCTTCTTTTAATGACTCGCCTTTCTTTTGCAAGGATTCAACGATGTCGCGCAACTGGGCTTCAGCATGATCATCCAGCTCGTGGAAGGCGCCGTAGCGAGCCTTGTCTGCAGGTATCTCTACGGTATCGAGCCATTTGCCATTTACGTACCGGTACAGATTGTCCTGTGGCCGGATGAGGTTATCCATGTAACTGGCATTCAGTCCGCTGACACGCGCAGCACTTACTTTGGCTTTGTCAGACGTGGTAGCCGGCGGCGCAACTTGCTTGCTGCAGGCGCCGAACAAGACACAGAAAAGGGTGAAACTCAGCAACTTGATTTTCATGTTTCCTCGTCGATCACTGCGAATGCCGAACCTTACAAACGGATACCTGCCGGGACAAGCCTCAAAACACGCTGACTTAAAGTGCGCAAACGGCGCGGAATCAGCCCGTTTTCATCTCCCTCCGGAAGGAAAGCACCGCGCACAACTGTGTGGCAACTCACAATTCCGATAAAACCCCACAGATCTTGTCCATTCTCGACCAAAACCGATATTACTCTTTTAAAACAATTACTTGCGATCACTCCATGACCCTTGTAAGTGCTGAAATACTCACCTCAGCAACGCAAATTTCTCAAAATCGGCTTGCATAACAGCTTAGGCAGTAATATATTGCAGCCCAAGCAGTTATTTGTTGAGCAGCAAATATCACTGCCGAGACAGTCAGATTCGGTTATTCGTTGGAGGTAAATATCATGATCATCGTAGCCATTGTTTTCCTGGTCAGTGTTGCCCTGTTCCTTTCTCTGCAGGCTAACGGCGAAGGCTAATTCGACCCGGAGCCTGTTCGGTCCCCGGAAGGAGACCTGCAACAAGTCCGGACTGGTTAGCGCACTGAATCAGGCGAAATCGCCGGAGTCCAGTGCACAATGATCATCGCCTACGCTCACGCCCTGCCAGCAGCAGGATCAGCGTCAGGATCATAAAGGGAATCAGTGACAGTGCATCAGCACTTTCACCTGAATAAAAGGGATTGTTTGCTTGCGCCCACGCAGCCAGCCTGGCATCGGTGGCATCAAATACGCCTGCCATCAACGCTATGAAAATCCCGGCGATTGCGCCCCCCGCGATATAACCGGACGCCATCAACACGCCTGAGCTCCTGTCTGCATTTGCTCCAATGGTTGCCGCATCCTCACCTCTTTGCTCAGCAGCCGATTTCCGCCCCCGGTCTGTCCACCAGCGCAGGACACCACCCAGCAGCATAGGCACAGTAGTGGCCAGCGGCAGATAGACACCGACAGCGAAATTCAGCGAATTGATGCCGCACATTTCCACCGCCACCGCCAGCATCACACCCAGCAACATCAGCCCCCATGGCAATTCGCGGTCGAGTACGCCACGGATGATGTAGGACATTAACGTGGCCTTGGGCGCATCAAATTTACGGACTTGCGTGCCATCCGGTCGAGTATTGAACCGGCCATTGATTCCGGGATCAACCAGCCACACCGCCTGACCCTGATCATTGACGAGATACTTGCCGGCAGGTGCACCCTGAGCATCGCGTTTATGCCAGATGTGATAACTGGCCTGATCAGAACGCGCCTGCGGACCACGCAGTTTTTCCAGTTGATCTCCCAGCTCATGCACCGGCACCTGTAGCCCGGCAGGTGCAACCTGCGCAACTGGAACGTACACCGTGGCCGTATCATTCAGTTTCAGCAGGATCGGTCCCAGTATCAGCACTGACATCAGACTGCCAATGATGATGGCGTACTGCTGCAGGCGCGGCGTCGCCCCCAGCAGAAAACCCGTTTTCAGATCCTGTGAAGTGGTGCCGCCATTGGATGCGGCCACACAGACAATGCCCCCTACCGAAAGTGCAGCAACATAGTGTTCGGCACCGGTCCAGCCCAGCGCCAGAAATACCAGGCACGTCAGCAACAAGGTTGCGATCGTCATGCCTGAAATGGGATTGGAGGTGGAACCGATTTCACCTGTCAGTCGTGAGGACACGGTAACAAACAGGAATCCGAATACCAGCAGCAGGATGGCACCCAAGATATTCATGTTGAGCGATGGCGCCGCGACGATCCATATCAGCAATATCAAGGACCCGATCAGTACATACTTCATGGAAATATCCTGCTCGGTACGAGGCACTGCACCGGCGATTGACAGCTCACGTTGAGACCTGCCGGCCATACCACGCCGCAGACTGCCGATGATCAATGGCAAAGACCGCAACAGACTGATCAACCCCGCTGCAGCCACTGCACCTGCGCCTATATACAGAATGTAAGCACTGCGGATGTCATTGGCACTCATTTCACTGATGGGCATCGTGCCGGGCGCAATCACACCGGGAAACGTGCCGCCCAGCAGCTTGATCATCGGAATCATTACCAGATAGGCCAGTACACCACCGGCACACATCACTCCGGCAATTCGCGGCCCGATGATGTATCCCACTCCCAGTAATTCCGGCGACGCCTCGCAGCCAATCGAACCACCCGCAAGCGGCGCTCCGAACACTTTCTCAGGCACATCCTTCCAGAGCTTGAAGGCCGCCATCAAAGTCTTGTAGATCAGTCCGATGCCGAACCCCGTGAAAATAGTGCTCGCGCTCAAGCCCTGTAACTGGCCACGGGCCTCCTCCGCTTTGGCTTCGGGCGATGCTGCATCACGAGATTCAGCTGAAGCACCCGCCTTCAACACCTCTGCACAGGCTGTACCTTCGGGGTATTTCAGATTGTCATGCTCGCGCACAATCAACGTGCGCCGTAATGGAATCATCATCAGGATGCCCAGCAAAGCACCGGTGGCCGCAACCAGCAGCACCCGCATCAACTCCAGCTCAAAGCCCAGTATCAGGATGGCCGGCATGGTTACACCAATACCAAAAGCGATTGACTCGCCGGCTGACCCCGCCGTTTGAGCTATGTTGTTCTCCAGAATGCTGGCATCCCGACCACCAGCCCGTGACAGCAGACGGAACAGTGTCAGTGAGATCACAGCAACCGGAATGGACGCGCTGACTGTCAGCCCCACTTTCAACACGAGATACAACGAAGAGGCACCGAAGATCATGCCCAGTACCGTACCCACCAGTACTGCCCGCAGCGTGAATTCGGGCAAGCGGGTTTCAGCGGCGATATAAGGAGCAAAACGCGGTTTGTTCATGATCAGACCTTCAGCCCGTTATCCGGATTTGTTCTTGAGCGCAGTTATTGCCACACTATCTGCCATGCATAAAGCAAAGTCCAAGGGCAGTGACAATCTGGTGTATTCCACCGATAGCGGACGTCTCTGTCCGAACTGCAACAAACCGATTATCAACTGTATCTGCAAGCAACAAAAGCCCGCTGCCAGAGGCGATGGCATTGTGCGTATCAGTCGCGAAACCAAGGGCCGGGGCGGGAAAAGTGTAAACGTCATCACCGGGTTATCGCTTGCTCCCGCAGAACTCGACAAGCTTTGTACCCAGCTGAAAAAGCGCTGCGGCACAGGCGGCACCTGCAAGGACGGGACCATTGAAATCCAGGGTGAGCATCGCGATACGCTGGTAAGCGAACTGAGCAAACTCGGCTACACGGTCAAAAAAGCCGGTGGCTGATCGAGCCTGCATACCCACAATGAGAATCAACAAATACATCAGCGAAACAGGTGTGTGTTCACGCCGTGAAGCTGATCAATGGATTGAAGCAGGCCGCATCACCATCAATGGAGAAACTGCCACTCTGGGTAGCAAAGTCAATGAGGGCGATGCGGTGTGTGTGGACGGCCAGCCGCTCGGTGAAAAGAAACCGGGTATCTATATTGCGTTTAACAAACCGGTCGGTATCACCTGTACCAGCGAACCTCACATCAAGGACAACATTGTCGGATTCATCGGTCACCCCGAGCGGATATTTCCCATTGGCCGGCTCGATAAAGAGTCGGAAGGTCTCATTCTGCTCACCAATGATGGAGATATCGTTAATGAAATTCTGCGGGTCGAAAACGCACACGAAAAAGAATATCTCGTCACTGTCGATCGTCCGGTGACAGATGAATTCCTGAACAGGATGGCCAGTGGCGTACGTATCATGGGCGTGATGACCAGACCCTGCGCTGTCAAACGGCTGCATCCAAACTGTTTCAGTATCATCCTGACGCAGGGCCTGAACCGCCAGATCCGCCGCATGTGTGCCACCTTTGATTACCGGGTTCGGCGCCTGCAACGCATACGCATCATGCATATCAGACTGGGCACCCTCAAACGAGGTCAATGGCGTAACTTGAGTCGCGAGGAACTGTCAGGTCTCGGTATTCATGCATGAATCTACGACGCGCAATATTCAATTGCCATTCAGAAATCCCTGCTGGCGCCAGGCTTCATAGATCAGCACAGCCACCGAATTGGATAGATTCAGGCTGCGGTTACCAGCCAGCATGGGGATTCTCAGCCGCTGTTCTGACGGACACTGGTCAAGCACGGTCGCAGGCAGGCCACGCGTTTCCGGACCAAACACAAACGTATCACCCGGCTGATACTGGACCGAGTCATAGCGCCGGGTGCCTCGTGTGGACAAGGCAAACCAGCGCTGCGGTGAAATACTGTCAAAACAGGCCTGCAAACTTGGCCACACCTGCATGTGCGTCAATTGACGATAGTCGAGTCCTGCCCGACGCAGGCTCTTCTCGCTGACATCAAATCCCAGTGGTTCTACAAGATGCAGATGCGCACCCGAATTGGCGCTCAGACGGATGATGTTGCCCGTGTTGGGCGGAATTTCAGGCTCGAACAGAACAATATGAAACACGATGCGACCATTCAATACAGATACAACCAGTGTACTTAACCTGCACCAGCTTCTACAGTTTAATCCACTTGCCGCCCTTCCCAACCGTAACGCAAACAGCAATCATGCGGCCTCAAAGAATCAATGGGCAGTATCCTGACACCATGACTGACGCAGACACTTCACGCTTCGCCAGATTGGCCCATGGCGTGGCACAGATTGAAAAACATGAACTCAAGGCGGTGGCACTGGCCTTCCTGTGTAATTTTGTGCTGCTGGGCTGTTACTACATTCTCCGGCCACTCCGCGACACCATGGCCACGCTGTTTGGGGCAGGACAATTGCAGAATCTGTTTACCCTTACCTTCGCTGCCACGCTGGTATGTGCCCCGATCTTTTCGGGCCTTGCCTCACGCGTAAAGCTGACACGTTTTCTGCCCGGCGTATTCTGGTTCTGGTTCTTTAATGTAGTGGGGTTCTACTTCCTGTTCAGCACCGCACCACAAAGCCGCTGGGTAGCGGGCAGTTACTATGTCTGGTTCAGCGTCACCAATCTGTTCATGATTTCGGTGTTCTGGAGCTTGATGGTAGACATCTTTTCTTCGCAACAGGCAACCCGTCTTTTTGCCGTCATCGCCGCAGGTGGCAGCATCGGCGCCATTGCCGGGCCAGTCATCACAAGACTGCTTGTCAGTGCAGTCGGACTGAGCGGCCTGTTACTCATCGCAGCGGGAGGATTACTGGTTGTAATCCTGTTGATTCATCTGCTGATGCGTGAGAAAGCATGGCTGCGCAGGGAAGGGGATCCTGTACAGCAATCTACGCTGGATCATGGTCTGGGCGGCGACCCCTTTGATGGCTTCAGCACTGTACTAAAGTCCGCCTTCATGATGAATCAGGCCGCCTTCATGCTGCTCATGACCTGGATCGCCACCATAGCCTACTTCCTGCAAACTGATCTGATCGCCAAAGCATTCACCGACCTTGCCGGACGCACTCAGGCCATTGCTGACATTGATCTGGTGGTGAACATCTGCTCGGCATTGATACTTACATTCGGCCTGAGCCGGTTTGTACAACGCTGCGGTGTCACCTGGGGTTTGCTGCTCAATCCTGTACTGATGGTCATTGCCTTTCTGGGTGTCGCATTGTCTCCATCATTGTTGATGATTCAGGCAGTACAGGTGGTGCGTCGTGTTTCGCAATATGCCATTGCTCGTCCAAGTCGCGAAATCTGCTTTACTGTGGTGTCACAGGAAAACCGGTACAAGGCAAAGAATGTCATTGATACGGTGGTATACCGATTTGGCGATGTTACTGCGGCGTGGATGCAGACCGGACTCAAAGCAGCCGGATTCGGCATGGCCGGTTCAATCAGTCTCGGACTGCTGGCTTCAGGCGTGTGGGGCACAGTTGCGCTTGCATTAGGCAGACGATACGAAACATTGCGCGCCCGTGAATCAGGTAACAATCCACTCTGATACCTGCACCGGCGTGTAAACTGTCAAGACTTGTTGTGCGCTGCTGCCCGTGCAGTCACATTGCCGGTACACTGCCATTACAACAATCACTCTATCGCATCCCGGAATTCAGCGACCATGACTAATGAAAAGCGCAGCCCGTTTGCCAGTCTGATGCAGACGCTGTCCAGAATCGAACCCTGCGAAATGAAAGCGACGTTTGCCTCTTTCATCTTCGTGTTCCTGCTGATGACCTCCTACAACATCCTCAAGCCTATCCGCGATTCAATGGCCAGCGACTGGAGTGATTCGGAAGTCAGCTGGTTGTGGACCATCAATTTTTTTCTCACTCTGGGCGTGAATTTCATTTACAGCGCGGCTCTGTCCATAGCGCGTCTGAAAGTCGTTGTGCCAAGTGTGTATGGCTTCTTCGCATTAAGCTTTGTGGTGTTCGCCTTCGGTCATCAGGCTTTTTCGGATCCGGTCGTAATCAACAAGGCCTACTACATCTGGGTCAGCCTGTTCGCACTGTTCCACATCTCGGTGTTCTGGAGCTTCATGGCAGATTTGTTCAATAAAGAACAGGCCAAGCGATTATTCGGCTTCATCGCCACCGGCGCCAGCGTCGGCGGTCTGGTAGGCCCACTGATTCCAACCGTACTGGCCGCATTTGTCAGCAATGACATGTTGATGGTGATTGCCGCACTGATGCTGATCCCGGTGATTCTGCTGATCGCGCTTCTGGAGCGACTGAAGAGCACTGAACTCCAAAATGCCGACACGAGTGATTCCGTCGTTCAGAAGCAGACCATCGGTGGCAACCCATTTGCCGGATTCACGCTCCTGCTCAAGAGTCCGTTTCTGATCGGGATCAGCGTATTCCTCTTCTTCTATACATCCCTCGGTTCATTCACTTACTTCGAATTGAAAAACCTGCTTGCCACTTACGATAGTGCAACCCGTACCCAGATTCAGGCCGGCATCACTCTGGCCATTAACGCGCTCACCATTATCACCGCGATGTTTGCTACAGGCCGCATCGCTTCGCGCTATGGCCTGAGCGTGACCCTTGCCCTGATTCCTGCACTGATGACGGGTGGCTTTGTCACTGTCGGTATTCTCGCCAGCGTCTGGCTGGTAGTTGGTCTGCAAGTCGTACTCAAGGCGGGGAACTACGCCATCACCCGACCCGGTCGTGAAATGCTGTTCACGCTTGTGGATCGCGAAGCACGCTTCAAGACCAAACCCGTGATCGACACCGTCGTATACCGGGGAGGTGATGTACTCAACGGGTGGTCATTTGCGGCCCTGACCGAAGGGCTCCATCTTGGTATGGGTCCGGTTGCTTTTGTAGGTGCCGTGGTCGCAGGTATCTGGGCATTGATGGGCGTGGTACTCGGCCGTGCATACAACAAGGACAAAAGCACAGACGGTTAGTTGTCCATGCCCGTGAATCAACCCGGCATGGTGGGCGGGTGATACGTCAATGTATTGCCGAGCAGCCACAACAGGAACAGCACCAGCGGCACATGAACAATGAACTGCACGAAGGTGTAACCGATCAGGTCGCGCGCGTTGAGTTTCAGAATTCCAAGTACGGGCAACATCCAGATCGGATTGATCAGGTTTGGCAGTGCTTCTGAAGCATTGTAGATTTGCACCGTCCAGCCAAGGTGGTAGTGAAGGTTATTGGCTGTCTGCATCACATACGGAGCTTCAATTATCCATTTGCCTCCGGCTGAGGGAAAGAACAGCCCCAGCACCGCAGAATAACTGCCGGTAATCCACGCAAACGTGTCGTGTGTACTGATCTGTGTGAAGAAGTGACTCAGGCCCATCGCCAGTGAAGTTCCCTCTGCATTGGTTGCCTTGCTGAGAATCGCTGCCACGCCGGCATAAAAAGGAAACTGAATCAGCACACCCGCCACGCTGGGTACACTGCGCGCCACCGCCTCCAGAAAATTTCGCGGGCGCCATTGCAGCAGCAGGCCCAGCATCAGGAACAGGAAATTGTAGGTATTGAAACTGGAAATAGCACTGCTCGCACCCTTGGCAGCGAACTCACTGAACAGCCAGATGACGCCAATGGCCACAATGCCAAGATTGAGTAATGGGCTATATTCCAGCCATTCGCCCGGTCGAGTGCGGGGTGGTAACTCATGTTGAGATATATCAAGTTCGATACCCAGCTGTGCTGCAGTGCGTGCCTGCGCGTCAACCGGTGCGGAGTACCACGCAATCAGAGCACTCACCACCGTGAGAATGAGTGTCAGCACAATCGATTGCCACAGAAAGATTGTTTCTTCAAATGGAATGACACCGGTGATGGCCAGCATGTTCGCCGGCATGCTGGCTGGATTCGCTTGTAGCTGGGCCGCAGAAGAGGACAATCCCATGGCCCATACCGAACCCACACCCAGATACGCGGTGGCACCCGCTGCGTGATAATCCATACGCAGATCGGTGCGCTGCGCCAGTGCCCGAACCAGCAAGCTGGACAACACCAGACTCAAGCCCCAATGCAGCAGCGACAGCATCATGCTGAAAATGGCAATCAGCAAGATAGCGCGCCGCCCGGTATCCGGCACCCTTGCCAATGCAAAAATCAGCCGCGCTACGGGTGGAGAGTCAGCAGCTACATAGCCACCGATAATGATGAAGCACATCTGCATGGCGAACGGACTCAGGTTCCAGAAACCATCACCGAATGCCTTGGCAACCTCCACCGGTGCAGCACCATTCAGGATGGCTGCAATCGCAATGATGCCCACGGCGAGAATGGCAAATGCAAAGGCGTCCGGAAACCAGCGTTCAGACCATGCACAACTGCGCTGGGCAATACGTGTCAGTAGTGTCGTGTCGTTATTATCTGTAGCCATGAACCCCTGCCTGACCGGAAAATTTTGCTGTAATTAATTGAAGAGCAGATGTTAGAAGCTGCCTTGATCCCTGACAAGCCGGCAACCTGCCCCGCCATTCTGTTTTGCAGTAGACTTCGCCACAGCTTTCCCGACTTGAATCAGATGGGAATGGTCGGCTCAATATCCAGCTGAACATAAAAATCACATCATGAACCCTGCTGCTCAAATTGTGATCATGATGGTAGCGCTGCTGCATTTCTGGTTTCTGATACTGGAGATGTTTTTGTGGAACAAGCCGACAGGACACAGAATATTCCGGCTCACTCCTGAGTTTGCTGCCGCTTCACGATCTCTGGCTGCCAATCAGGGTCTGTACAACGGCTTTCTTGCAGCAGGTTTGCTGTGGGGAATGAGCATGGGCAGCAGCGGAAATCACATCAGCATGTTTTTTCTCGGCTGCGTAATTGTCGCGGGCGTCTTCGGTGCAATGACCGTGAACCCCAGAATATTCTGGATACAGACGATGCCAGCCTTCATTGCTCTGGTATTGCTGGCAATCTGAATCAGGCTTTCACTTTCCTGACTTGGCCTGATCTGCCGCACGCCACAAATACCAGCTGGCGACACTTCGATACGGCACCCACCTCTGGCCATAGCTCTTCAATTCCCTGGGTGAAGGCATTGCGGGTTTGTTGTAGGCAAGCATGAACCCCTTGCGCACACCATAGTCATCCACTGGTAAAACATCGGGGCGTGCAAGACGAAACATCAGTAACATTTCCACAGTCCAGCGACCGATGCCGCGCACGGCAGTCAGTCGTTCGATGATGGCCTCATCATCAAGCAGCGCCAATTCGCTCATGGCAGGCAGCGTGCCATCCAGCGTTTTTGCTGCCAGATCACGCAAGGCCAGCATCTTGTTCAGTGATAACCCTGCACCGCGCAGTCTCTCATCTGAACACCGACAAATATCCCTGGCTGTAAAATGTCCGCCAGAGCGTGGAAACAGGTCGCACACCCGCTTGAAGATGGTGGCCGCCGCCTTGCCATGCAGTTGCTGGTAGACAATGGATTCAGCCAGCGCCAGAAACACATCCTGAGTCTGATTGATTGTCATCCGGAAAGGACCGACTTGCCTGATCAAACGGGCGAGCACTGCATCGGCTGTTCGCAAATGCGTTACGGCCTTGCGTACACTGTACGGGAAGGAGCCAGTTTTGACGGATAATTTCTTTTGATTGGATCGAGTCAATAAATCGTTGACGCCTTCAATCATCAACATGCGTTGTTTGGTGTCTGTTCCGCCGCTGGCAGTGAAACCGCCCAGCTTGCCATTGGCTGCCAGCACCCGATGACAGGGCATGATGATGGGAAAGGGATTGCGCCCCATTGCCTGACCCACGGCACGGGATGCACCCGGCGATCCCACCTGTGCGGCGACTTCTCCATAAGACAGCGTACTGCCTGCCGGTATCTTTCTTACGATGGCATACACCTTCTGATGAAACGGCGGAACCTGCGTCATGTCCAGTGGCACTTCACACAGATCCACTTTCCTGCCCTTCATTAACGCAACCACCTTGCGGATGACAGATCGCACGAATGGGGTTGGCGCGTGCTCTTTGGCCAGTGGAAACCGGGCAATCAAACGCTTGCGAGCAGCAACCTCATTTGCCTCAGGCAATTGCATGCCGATGACGCATTTACTCTGCCAGACCAGACCACAGGTACCGATGGCCGTCTCAAATAAAGTGAAATATTGCTGCATTCTTGTTCAACGCATGTAAGGAAGGCTTACAGCCAGAGAGGTCGAATACCAATTTACATTGGACTGGCATCGAGAATGGATCCAGCGTTTTTCAAGCAATGCCATACTCCTGACACTTCAGCCAGCCACTGGTGGCTATATCATGTTCGCCCACCCGGTTCTGGACAGAAACAGCTACCATGGGTAGCTTAACGGATTCACCATTTTCAGGCATTGCGAACCAGTGCCGCGATCTCAGCGCTTTCTGTAATTACCATGCCACACGCTTTGAATGACCACCCCATGAACATGACCGCAGATACCTGCTTGCCAATCAGAACCAGAGCTGACATTCGCCACACGGTAATGGTGGCGCTGTCGGGTATTTTGCTGTTCCTCGGCGCGTGCAGCTCCACGCCGAAACCGGCGCAATGCACTGACACCCATGAAGAATATCTGCTGGCGCAGGACAATGGCTCACTGAAAATTCCCGAGGGTCTGGAAACCCCGGACAGACGCAACGCGCTGAAGATACCAGCCGATACCGGCAAAGCGATTGATCCAAAACGCTGTCTGCAGATGGCGCCTAATTACTTTGGTGCCGCCGCCCGTATCGCCGCCTCACCTGAAGAAATGGTGGCTGACTGGGCTCAGGCGTGGGCAGACCGCAACACAGATATCGTGATGAGCATGTACGCCACCGGCTTCACAATTGATGCACCGGAAGGCAGTGCGGCCTGGCTGGAACATCGCCGTAGTGAGATTCAGGCTGCACCTCTGCCCGCCTCGCGCGTGGCTAATCTCAAGGTAGTGCAGACCGGTGACGATGAACGTACTGCTACCTTCACACAACAGTTTGGCAAGACCACGGTTCGCAAGGAACTCCACCTGATCCGGGAAGCCGGTCTGTGGAAGATCGCCAGCGAGCGCATTGTCACTTCGAAATAACATACCTGAGTCAATCAAGAAAACATGAGCGAGTTACCCGTTAACGCCATAGCCACCGGTGTGCGTCTCTACAGTGGCCATGTGCGCGAAGCCATCGTTGATCGTCTGCAACGCCGCCTCGGTCATGATCCGGCCTCGGCAACGCGTCGTGATATTTACGATGCATTGGTGCTGGCAGTACGCGAAGAGCTGACTGACCACTGGCTGGCCACCTGGCGTCGTGCCAATGCCGCGCAGATCAAGCGTGTGTGCTACCTGTCGGTGGAATTCCTGCTGGGTCGCAGCCTGATCAATGCGCTATCCACCATGCCGCCGATGGTACTTCAGGAGGTACGCGAGGCCCTGCGTGATATGGGACATGATCTGGATGCAATTGCAGAAGAGGAAGAAGATCCGGGGCTTGGCAACGGAGGTCTGGGACGTCTGGCAGCCTGCTTCCTCGACTCACTTGCCACGCTCGGATACGCAGCCACGGGCTACGGCATCCGTTATGACTACGGAATTTTTGAACAGCAGATTGGCAAGGATGGTGCGCAACGTGAACTTGCAAGTTCCTGGCTCAAGTACCAGAACTTCTGGGAAAGCGGCCGTGGCGGTGTGCGATACAGAGTCCGGTTTGGTGGCCGCTGTCAGGCCGATCGTGACGCGCAAGGCACCATCCGTCATCACTGGGTGGATACTCAGGATGTGTGGGCAGTGGGCTATGACATGCTCATCCCGGGCAACAACAGCCCCACTGTCAATCATCTGCGCCTTTGGTCGGGTCGCGCCATCATTCCTTTCAAGATTGAATACTTCAACGCCGGCAACTATGCCTCTGCCGTCACTGACCAGATTGATGCCAAGAACCTGTCGCGTATTCTGTATCCGGATGACACAACCCCGCAGGGCAAGGAACTGCGCTTCAAGCAGCAATACTTTTTTGTCAGCGCCTCTATTCAGGATTTGCTGCAGCAGCATCTGGACAATGGCCGCAGCCTGCACGAGTTATCCGATGCGATCGCCATCCAGCTGAACGACACGCACCCGGCACTGAGTATTCTGGAGCTGATGCATCAGCTGGTTGATATTCACGGTCTGTCATGGGAAGAAGCCTGGTCCATCACGCAACGTACCTGTGCATACACCAATCACACGCTGTTGCCTGAGGCGCTGGAAACCTGGTCCGTGGCCCTGTTTGAACGGCTGATACCACGTCACCTGCAAATTCTGTATCAGATCAATCGTGATTTTCTGGAACAGGTAAGCCAGCAGCATCCAACGGATCTGGACATGCGCCGCCGCCTTTCCCTCATTGAAGAGAATGGCGATCGACGGGTTCGCATGGCGCACCTTTCAGTGGTCGGCAGCCACAAAATCAATGGCGTAGCCAAGCTGCATTCGCAGCTGATGCGCGAAACAATTTTCCGGGATTTTGCTGCGCTGTGGCCGGACCGTTTTACCAATGTCACCAACGGCATTACTGTGCGCCGCTGGCTGAAGCAGGCGAATCCCGGCCTGTCACAACTCATCACTGAACATCTGGGCAGTGCATGGGAAAATGATCTGGAGGAACTCGAACGCCTCAAATGGGCTATTGACGATGCGGGCATCCGGCATCGCTTCCGCAATATCAAACTTGCCAACAAGCAGCGTCTGGCCAACACCATCCGTAACCTGATCGGAGTCGAAGTTGATGTCAATTCGATGTTTGATGTGCAGGTCAAGCGCATACATGAATACAAGCGGCAACTGCTGACGCTGCTGCATGTACTGGCGCGTTATCAGCGTATCATCGACAACCCTGATCTGCCCGTTGTGCCACGCACAGTAATACTGGCAGGCAAGGCTGCTCCGGGCTATGTGATGGCCAAGTCGATCATCAAGCTGATCAACAATGTGGCGCAGACCATCAACAATGATGCACGTATCGGTAACAAGCTGAAGCTGTGTTTCCTGCCTGATTATGATGTGTCACTGGCTCAGGAAATCATGCCGGCCGCCGATCTGTCAGAGCAGATCTCCACTGCCGGCATGGAAGCTTCCGGTACCGGCAACATGAAGCTGTCGCTCAATGGCGCACTAACCATCGGTACACTTGATGGTGCCAATATCGAGATCAAGGATGCCGTGGGAGATGAAAACATCTTCATCTTCGGCATGACTGCTGCCGAAGCGGCTGCGCGCCGGGCGCAAGGCTATTCACCGATGGCTGTGGCACAGGATTTCCCTGAACTGAAGCGCATCCTGAATATGCTGGAGTCAGGTGAATTCACACCCAACTGTATTTCCGACGCCAAATCAGTTGTAGATCGACTGCTCACCGATGGCGAACATTTTCTCGTGCTGGCCGACTTCAGGTCCTATCTGGAAGCACAGGCGCGAGTTGATGCACTGTATTCGGATCAGGATGCATGGAGTCGCAAAGCCATGATCAATACGCTCAGCATGGGCATGTTCTCCAGCGACCGCAGCATCCGCGATTACGCTGAACGCATCTGGAACATCAAACCTGTACTGTAGTCTTGCCTCAGGGCTGGCAACGCACTTGTGCCAGCCCTGATACCCGGATTTAATCACGCTCATGTCAACAAGCACCGATCCGGTTCTGGATACCCTGTTCCTGCCCTTTCAGACAAAGCTGCTGCCCTGGCCACGCAGCAATGTATTGTTCCTGCGCGCTCGATTAGGTGCGCCCATGCGCGATCCGGATTTCAGCAATCTGCTCTGCGAACAAAGCTTCAAGCCTGATGCCGACGCATTGACCTCAGCAGGTTTCTCTCTGCTAAACACGGATGACACCGGCAAGTATGCGATGGTGCTGGTACTGCTGCCGCGCCAGCGTGATGAAGCGCGGGCGTTGCTGGCACGTGCTATCACATTGACTCAGCCCGGTGGGCAGGTGGTTGGATGTCTTAGCAACAGCGAAGGCGCACGATCCGGTGAAGCCGATCTGGCGAGCCTGACTGGTACTGTGTCCAGCCTCAGCAAGCACAAGTGCCGCGTATTCTGGAGTACCCCGCTAGGCTCACAGGTAAATCAGAAGTTAGTGAATGAATGGCTGCAACTGGATACGCCAAGACCGATCAGTGATGCACGCTTTATCAGTCGACCCGGTCTGTTCGCCTGGAACCGGATTGACCCGGCCTCGGCATTACTGGCGCACGCACTACCGACAGACCTGAGCGGCCATGCGGCAGACCTCGGGGCAGGCTTCGGCTATCTGTCGGTAGCCCTGTTCAATCGCTGTCCCGGTATCAGCGCCATTGACCTGTACGAAGCCGAAGCGCGGGCATTGGCACTCGCCAGGCAAAATTTGCATGATTACCAGTCGCGCGCACAGCTGGGCTTTTACTGGCATGACGTAACTCAAGGGTTATCACAACGCTATCAAGTCATCATCAGCAACCCGCCCTTCCATACTCAGGGCCGCGCAGACCGTCCGGACATCGGCAAACGTTTTATTGCCGCCGCAGCCGCAGCCTTGTTACCGGGAGGACAGCTATGGCTGGTCGCCAATCGACATCTGCCCTATGAAGAGATACTGACCAGCAGCTTTGGTCAAATCAGGATCGTTGCCCAACAGGATGGCTTCAAGATCATTGCCGCCACCAAATCCGGCAGCACTGAAACGGATAAACCGGTACGCAGCAGAAGACGCCGATGAAATTAGTCAAATTGATTGCCAATCTGGGTTATGGCAGCCGCAAGGAAGTGACCGCCATGTTCCGCTCGGGTCGCATCACTGACGCTAATGGTGAAGTGCTGTATGCGGATGATCAGATTGAACATGATCAGATCAGAATTGATGACGAACCACTGGATCCACCGGCTGGTGTGTTGCTGATGCTGCACAAACCGGTTGGTTACACCTGTTCGACCAAGGATCATGGCGAACTGATATACGAGTTACTACCGCCGCGATTCCGCTTACGTTCGCCGATCGTCGCCAATGTCGGCAGGCTTGATCGCGATACCAGCGGCTTGTTACTGCTGACCGACGACGGGGCACTGCTGCATCGCATCAGTTCGCCCAGACACAAGCTGCCGAAATTTTACGAAGTCACGCTTGCACGTGATCTGAAAGGAAATGAAGAAGCCATCTTTGCCAGCGGCAAACTCATGCTGGAATCAGAAAAGGAACCGCTTGCACCGGCACACATGACCGTAATCAGCAACCGGCAGGTACGTATCACCGTCACCGAGGGTCGCTACCACCAGGTTCGACGTATGTTTGCCGCTGTAGGCAATCATGTTGAAACCCTGCATCGTTCACAGATTGGCGGCCTTATGCTGAGCGATCTGATGGTGGCGGAATGGCGGATGCTTAATGAAACAGAGCGGCATCTGCTTTTCACACAACCGCCGCCATAAGCAACATTGTGATTGAGACAATTACCGGCTCAATCACGTCTTGTCGGCGCGGCTAATCCCGCAGGGCTTGTTCTGTTCTCGCCCAGTGTCTCGTAACCATTCTGGCGCAAGAACTGCTCCAGGGTCATCATGCCGGGAAACTCCTTTCGCAGCTTGACCAGATCGTAACCGACTTCGTGCTGATCATAATATTTTCCGGACGCCAGAAAATTCGGATCACCACGATATTCAGCCCAGGATGGATTTTTAAACGCAATATCCAGTCCGGTGATTTTGCGTAGCAGCTCTGCAAGCTGACGTTCCGTCAGCGCATCTGCTGCGAGGTTCACCTCGCGACCCTGCCAGGCCTTGCTGTTGGCAAATGCCGCCGCAGTAATCACGCCCATATCGTAGGTTGAGATGTAATAGGACTTACTGTTGTCTGTCCCGTAGTCAACGATACCTTCGGTTAGCAAGCGTTGCTTGTCAGCCGGTCTGGTGAAGTTCTCCATCATCTTCGGGATACGCAATGTGGTGTATGGATAACCGCTATTACGCAGATACAGTTCAATCATGCGCTTACTGTTTTCGGCATTCTCATCAAAACCGGACTCCGGGTCATTCAATCGTGCGCTGGTAAAGACAATGTGCTTTACACCCGCTGCGGCAGCCGCATCAATGACATGCTTTGCAGCAGCAATGTAATCCGGCATGGCCAGGATATTGAGAAACAGATAGTCAACGCCTTTGACCGCAGCATTAATACTTTCATAGTCGTTGAAATCACCTTTGACCATCTCAGCGCCACGTGCGCTCCATGCTCTCGATTTATCTGAAGCGGGGTCGCGGGTCAGACCACGTATCCGGTAACCTTTTTCCAGCAGTGCAGTTGCCACTCCATTGCCCTGTGTACCGGTAATACCCGTCACCAGCACCAGTGAACCGGCTGGCTTCATTGCAACGCCGCCCGGGCTGCTTTCGCGAAGCGGTGTTGTGCACGCCACCAATAAAAGAATGGAAAACATGAAAAGACAACGGATTAAAGATCTGGCTTTCATCACCCTTTCTCACTGGAAACACAAACAGTTAGTGAACAGATACTTGTCGAATCACATCAACGCTAATCAGGCTGCTGCATAAGATGTTCGAGCAACAATCTGGCCGCAGCGTGCAAATTGCCCTTCACGGTACACAGCCATAACTGACGCAGGGCCCAATGATTGCTCAGGGGAATGCTGACCAGTTTAAGTGACTGGACATAGGGTGTTGTCGCAGCACGCGGCACGATACTGATACCAAGCCCTGCCGCCACCATGGCGCAGACCGCATCAAAGCTGGTAACCTGAATACGCAGATTGATTTGCCTGCCGGCATCCGCAGCAGCACGTGTCAGCAGCAGATGCAGGGAACTGTCCGCATGCAGGCCGACAAACGGCTGATCCAGCACCTGTTCAAATGACACTTTTGCATGCTGGCCAAGAGGATGATCCGGGCGTGTCACCAGCACCAGTTCATCGGCGCGGAAAGGCACTGTCACCAGCCCCTCCAGCACCGGCTGTTCACTGAGAATACCCAGGTCAGCCCGGTTGTCCGCCACCGCTTGGGCAATCGTGCTGCTCACCTGCTCTTCCAGTTGCACGTTCACATCAGGATGTAGCTTCATGAAGCTGGCCAGCGCATCCGGCAGGAACTCAACTATTGCCGAAATATTGGCGAATACTCGTACCTGACCGCGAACGCCGGAGGCATGTTGTCGCATCTCTTCTTCCAGCTTGTCGGCCTGATACAGCAAGGTGCGGGCTTTAACCAGTAATGCATGTCCAGCACTGGTCAACTCGACACCCTTCGCGCCGCGTACCAGCAAGGCGGTACCAAACTGGGCTTCAAGTTCCGACAGGCGCTTGCTGACTGCGGAGGCTACGGTATGTGCGCGCTCAGCAGCTCTGGCGATGCTGCCAACCTCAGCGACTGCTACAAACAGTTCCAGATCGCGAAAGTCAAAGTGCATGTGCGGCCCCGGCGCGCGGAGACACTGGCGCCAGCAGGAAACAGGCCATGAATACCAGACTGCTCATCAGGGTCAACAGCATGAATACACTGTGATAACTGGCACTGTAATCACGTACCCAGCCCGCAAGCACGGGTCCTGTAGATGCGATGACGTAACCGCCCCCGCACATCATGGCGGTCCATGCGCCTGCCGCTTCAGGTGACTCGCTGTAATCCAGCGGCAGAATCAGCATCAGCGAAAAAAATCCCGCCGTACCCGCACCCAGCAGACACATCATCAGCTCCGGCATGAAAGTCGGTGCCAGCCAGATGCCGGCCAGACCCGCCAGCATGCAGCCGCTATTCAACAAGATAGCTGGACGCCGTTCACGCTGTCTGGTTGGCAAAGCACTGACCAGCATGGTACCCACAACCTGCATGATGGCGAACAGTCCCAGCAAATGTCCGGCATCCACCGCACTCTTGCCGTATTCGATATAAGCAGGCGCCACCCAGGCCAGCAGCACATAAAAAATCACGCTGTGCACACCGAAGATCAGCATCAGCAACCAGGCACACGGCTGACGCCAGGGCAAAGAATACCTGATTGCGAGCGTCGTATCGGTAACCGGCGGCATGATCCACCACCATAACAAGGCAGCAGCAAATGCCAGCACACTCCAGCACGCCAGCCCCGTTGGCCAGCCCAGCCAAGTGCTCAGGAATGCGCTGGTACCTGCCGACAGACCCGCACCCATACATAAGGCGCTGGTTGTCCAGCTGCTCACTCTTGCGCTTCGAGCAGGGAATCGGCGTTTCACGAAAATACTCAGCAGCGGACTCAGGATTGAGATGCCTGCGCCTGCGCATACGGAACTTATCAGGAGGCCGGTGAAATTGCCCAAGCTGCGCAGCAGGGTTGCACAACCAATCAACAATGTACTGCACAAGATGGCCTTTCTTAACCCGTACCGCGCACTCATGGACATGGCAAGGGGAGCAAATACACCCATGCACAGCACAGGCAGGGTCGTCAGCAGCCCTGCTGAACCATGCGACAGATTCAGATCAGTGCGCAGCGTTTCCAGTACCGGCCCCAGCGATGCCAATGCGGGCCGCAGATTCAAGGCCACCATGAACACCGCACACAATATGCTGGCATCACTGCGGACGGTCACCTGCCTGCTCATGCATTGCCTGCGGCTACATCCCGCAATTCGAAGTCATGAGTGATGGATGCCACTGCACCCAGCATTGCTGAAGCTGAGCAGTATTTTTCCGCAGACAGCTTGATGGCACGATCCACCTTATTCCTGTCGAGCTGGCTGCCAGTCACGATGTAATGCATATTGATCCGGGTGAATATCTTCGGATCGGTAGCAGCACGCTCGGCTTCGATTTCCACTTCGCAGTCGGTAATGGCTTCCCGGCCACGTTTGAGAATCAACACCACATCAATCGCACTGCAACCGCCGAGGCCCAGCAGCAGCATTTCCATCGGGCGGGGGCCGAGGTTGTGACCACCGATGTCCGGCGATCCATCCATGACAACGGCATGCCCTGAGCTAGTCTGCCCCACAAACATCATGTCCTCTACCCACTTGATGCGCGTTTTCATAGCCCCAACCTGAATATGTCCGGAATCTGTGAGGTTACCAGCTGCGTATCCGGCAGGCGAAAAAAAAGCCCCTTTGAAGGGGCTTCTTTAATTCAATTTTTGTTTTTAATTGCTCGAATGGGCCAGGCGTGATTTTCTTCTACAAGCCCTAGGTTATTCCTCCCCCAACTACTCTACGCGCCTTTCCCTCGGTCATCGTCGGAGCCTTTCGGCCCCATCCCCCTTTGTTGCAGCTTTGTACTGCAGCTATCCCCGCATCTCTGCTCTGTCAGGTGCGCGAGACTACGTGCATTGTTGAGATTTGTAAACAATTTTGTACTCGTGTATCCAACTGAAAATAGCTGCAATTACAGTCATTTACCAGCGAATGAATCGCTCTCTCAACTCATTGCCCTGCTACATGAGCAGGATCATGCTGAACAAGTGAAAAGGTTCTAATGATTTTCTGAAGAGCCAATAACCTATCTGCAAGATCAGTGAATGCTTTACAGCTTGAATCTATCACTGAAAAAAATTTTGCTGTGATGTGAAAAGCACGGCGTGCCCTGATAGCCGGCGTGAGATATTCAGAGTTAGACGGAAGTCCAGTGCTTACCCCATGTTTATGGTTATGATTCATCGGAAGTTCAGCGCAATACCTGATTCACATCTTGCTCGTCACGATGCCAGACAGACTATTCGACTAACTTTTTACAAACTTCTGAATCGAACGACGCGAATCAATTTGATATGCAAGGCGGTATCCAGTGAATAAGGTCATAAGCAGCTTCCTCAGTGCATTCATTGCAATCGCATTGACTTCTTCTGCTGGTGCGCAGGTGACCACGCCTGCCAATAGTGATGATATGAACCGCATCCTGAAAACCCTGCAATCGCGCCTGCCGCCCAAAATGGTGATCGAGAAAGTACAACCATCTCAATGGCCCTGGCTGTATGAAGTCATCACTGACAGCGAAATGTTCTATGTCGACAGCACTGGTGACTATCTGTTCTATGGCCGGGTGATGGATACCAAGACACGCACAGACCTGACTGCCAAACGATGGAATGAATTATCCAGAGTTGAATTCAACGATCTGCCACTCAGCCTGGCAATCAAGCATGTCAAAGGTGACGGCAGTCGCAAGATTGCTGTTTTTTCAGATCCGCATTGTCCGTTCTGTGTGCGTTTTGAAAACACCTTGCAGGAAGTGACCAATATCACCGTGTATACCTTCCTCTATCCTCTGGAAAGCCTGCATCCCGGCGCGACAGATACAGCAAAAAATATCTGGTGCGCTCCTGATCGAGCTGCCACGTGGACAGCGTGGATGGTCAACAAGAAGAAACCCCCCGCCATCAGCTGCAAGGCTGATGAAGTTACCACCATGGTCAAGCTGGGTGAAAAGCTGAAAGTGAATGGCACACCCACTATTTTTTTTGCGGATGGACACCGGATTTCAGCAGCGCTGGACAAGGATCAACTGGAAGCAGAGCTGAAAGCGGTCAAGTAATCCGATCGCCCGATCAATGATCACTCACTCCCGGGTGAGCGATCGCTAGTCACGACTCAACTTGCGATAAGCCAGACTGCTGCGATACCAGACCGGCCGCTCTGCATCATTGGCCAGCTCGAGCAAGGTGGCCATATTCAAACCAGCCAGCTCACGCGCGGCACCTGCATCAAGAGGTGCATTACTCAGATCGTCTGAAGGATGAGTGAGGTGCTGCTGCAACCAGCTGCGTTTTGTATTGATCACATTCGTGCGACCGTCACGTGCATGATTACCGCTGCGCAAAGCCAGCGCCGGAATACCTGCCCGCACCAGCGGTGCCATGGAAGTCATCAGCACTGAATTGTCCAAATCGTCGCTTAGCAGCACCCTCATGTTCATTTGCTGCGCAGCTGTCACCAGCCGGTTGCCAATACTGGATTGATCTGCACCGATCGCCATGACATCACTGGTACGCACCAGCGGCAGCGGTGTATCGAAAGTGATGCCCGCAACAATGTTCCTTACTGGCACAGAACCATCCGCGAGCAATGCCTTCAGTCCCTGCGCATCCTTCTCACCGGCTGTCAGCGCTGCAAACAGAATAGAGCGCTTGGGTTTGACCGGCATTGCGGCCACCGTGCGCGCCATCTCCAGCAGCATGGCCACACCGACAGCATTTCGCTGCAAGCCGTTATAGATATTGTCGCCGTTGACCGCTGTGCCCCGGCCAAGACCGTCCAGGTTGGCTGTCACAAGAATATATTCCTGCTGCAAACGCGGATCGCTGCCCCGTACCAACCCCAGCACATTGTTACTTTCGATACGCCGTAAACCTGTGGTAGCACTCAGACTGAGCGTGCCCGGCAAAGCGAATCCCTGAGCCTCGCCCGCTTTTGCCGCCTGCAACACCTGCTCGAATGAATGACTGCTGTTGCTGAACAGCTGAGCGGCAGCCGTCGCATTGAAGCGGAACCTGAGCTTGAGATCCGGAAAACGTTCATCAGGCTGATTGTCGACATTCTGGCGCCGCAGCTGAGATACCCAGCTCATTGCGGCAATGCGTTCCCAGCTATTCGCCTGCGTACCTTTTTCTGCTGCGGGATGAATCTCGACCACGCCCACAGCACCGGCTTTGTCCAGACTTGCGTACTTGGTTTCCGGCCAGCCATAGTAATTGCGCACCTCTTCATCCAGACGCTCAGGCGCGCCCTCCAGAATCACTGCAATCTTGCCCTGCAAGTCCAGATCAGCCAGATCGTTGTATTTGTACTCCGGCGCTTCAATGCCATAACCGGCGAACACTATCGGCGCGGTGATACTGCTGGTGGGACTGAAAAAATTTACCGAGGGCAGATAGTCCTTGCTGAAATCAAAGTCCGTAACATTGCCATCACTGCGCAATACCGCCGATGAACCGGGCAGCACAGCGGTAGCTTCAATCAGCGGCACTGAACGTAAAAAGCCACCCTCCGACCCCGCCGGGGTCAACCCATATTGCCGGAATTGTGCCGCCACATAGGCAGCTGCGAGCTCATAGCCTCGGGAACCGGTTGACCGGCCCTCTAGCAAATCGCTGCTGAGAAACTCGGCATGAGCGCGGATGGCGTGCGCGGCCAGTGAAGGCATGGCGGCAGCCACCGGCGCACGAGCCGGCGCCTCGGCCGGACCCTGCGGTGATGTCTGTGCTGATGCACCAGACAGACAGAAAGCAGATACCGCCACACACAGGGCCATCCGGGGCAAACGTGCAATAATCTGAGGGCGCAAGTCAGAAATCATTGAATACCCGAGCTCATAAATAATCAGCAATGCTAGACCAGTGTACGAACTCAGGGTAGCTTTCCCGCAAATTATTAATAACAGAGATGGATTGATGCCGACCCCTTATCTGAATCGATTTGTCCTGGTGCTGATAATGAGCGTCCTGACAGCATGCACCAGCCTCGCCTATACGCAGGCAGGCGATGACCTCTTCTCAGCTGCCTCCCCGGCAGCTGACGTCACGAATGGCAATGTAGGTGAGGAAATTGCGTTACGAGCACTGGCACTGGTAGGCAAGCCATACCGCTACGGCGGAGCTGACCTGCAGGGATTTGATTGCAGCGGTCTGGTTTTCTACATTCATGATACGCTGGGAATGATCGTGCCACGCACCGCCGCCGATCAGCAGCGTGCGGCCATTAGTGTTGACCGATCAGCCCTGCAACCGGGCGACCTGCTGTTCTTCAAGACCACGACCACCAGACAGATTTCGCATGTGGGTGTGTATGTGGGCGAAAACCGATTTGTGCACGCACCACAGTCAGGAAAGCTGATCGAATTGCGCACACTGGATGACAGTTACTATGGTCCGCGGCTGACCAGCTCGGGCCGCTTGTATCCCCGCTCCTGAATGGAACTTGTTAGCGGGACTGACAAATACCCAGCTTCGTTACATTCAAAAGCTGATTACAAAAATCCGGCACATCGACAGTTCAGCAATATCCGCTCAACAAACTCCACACGAGGTTTCATCCCCATCCCCATCACAATGCCAAGCAGCACTGAAAGTAAACCTGTGAGGCCAACGTTAGCAAACCCTGAGTAGGGGTCGGTCACTGTCAAGCTCGCCAGCCGATTTAGAAACTTAAGTGCAACTAATTCAACATGGCGAGAGCCGATGCTTATATACAGTCCGGGTATGCATTCGCCGCCCCTTGCCTAACGCCACGCTTGCATGCAGCGGAGGAGCACATAAGAAGCCACCCGATTTCTAAGACCCCAATGACTTCAGGCGCTGTTTACCGAATTGGCCTTGATGACCGCCGCTCCGGTGCCGTCTAGGTCGGTTCGCGTGGTGTTCAGTCGCAATGGGCCGGACAGGTTAGCGTTTATCGTGTCTATGCCTGCGCCGTTTGCGCCCGACGCTTTTGAAAACAAGTAGCGAAGAGAGAGCCGCTCATTATCCGCCGCGTCGGGCTGGGTTCCATGCAGGGTACAACTGTGCCACATGGCGGCGTAGCCCGCCTGACCGGTCAGCATGGTCTGGCGAGTCTGCATGGATTGGCCCTTGCGGTCGCCGTAGATCCAGTCACCGGAATCGGTCTTGGTGAGGTCATGCGGAAACAGCGTGCCCCCAAATCGATGAGTATCTTCAAGCAAGAACAGCGGCGCATCATGGAAAGTAACATCGTGTAGGTAAACGTAGAGCGTGACAAAGTCGGCGTCGCGATCCTTGTAGTCAATCAGATCCTGATGGAAATCGATTCCGTAGAAATAGGTCACGTCGCGGAAACACGGCTTCATATAAGCGCCCAAGTTGTTGACCGGATTGTCGGTTATGCGTGCCTTGAGCCAACCGGGCACGGCGCTGGCCGGGACACCGCACACAATTTTACGGTTCAGCAGTTCGTAACCCTCGCCAAGCACGGCGGTCAGGCCGTCTACGATGCAGGGATCCTTTTCGACAAAATCCAAGTAGTTCTCGAAGGTGTCGAGCAGGTTGCGTCCAGGGCGGGGATTGACCCCGACATAGAGTGGTTCGGTGTCGAACTCCGCTTCGCTTTGGAAAAGGCTGGAATCGAAGGCACGGGTATGGCGGATCGCATTTAGAAGGGCGGCGGCGGCATCAGCATCCACCCCATTCTCAAACACATGATAACCGTGCTGATCTAAGTCGGTGGTGGCCGGGTGATTATTCTTAAATTGATTTGGGTCGGAACCCAGACTGCGAGGGAAGCTCATCGGATATCTCCTTGCTATCAAGCTAAGAACGGATAGAAAGAATAAACTTTCTTTATCACCTAAAGCCAGAGATATCCTGTCCTGCCTTGAGACCCAGCCTCGCCCACCGCTTTCCACGAGGCAGCAATTGATTCCTACAATTGCCTCTGCGGAAACATTTTTGATGTTCCGGTAAACAACACGGTAGCCGGCAAAGGGAAATAGCATGAGATATTCCCATCCAAAACCATCACTCGATTGTGTGGTCAACACTTCCACAAAGTAACCAAGTGGACATGACCAGCCACCTGTCCATTAAACTCGCAGTCTGTTCAACAAGCACTAAATAATCATGGCTGCAAAAGAATCCACCATGCTGGCACTGGGTACATCTGCTCCCGATTTCAGCCTGTCTGACTTCAATGGCACGCTCCACTCGCTGAATGACTTCAAACATGCAAAGGGACTGGTAGTGGCATTCATTTGCTGTCACTGCCCTTTTGTACAACATATCCGTCATGAATTCGCACGCTTCGCCCGTGAGTATCAGGCCAAAGGTATGGCGGTGATTGCCATTGCACCGAATGATCTGCAAGCCTATCCGCAGGACGGTCCCGCCGGCATGAAACAAGAAGCCCTCATGCTGGGTTACAGCTTTCCTTATCTGCTGGATGCTACGCAATCCGTGGCGAAGGCCTATCAGGCCGCCTGTACGCCGGACATCTATTTATTTGATGGCGCACAGAAGCTGTTCTATCGCGGCCAGTTTGATGCCAGCCGTCCGCGTAACGCCATTCCAGTGAGCGGCGCGGATTTACGCAGTGCCGCAGACGCATTACTGAGCGGCAAACCTGCTCCAGCTGATCAGCGACCAAGTATTGGTTGCAGCATCAAGTGGGTACCGGGTAATGAGCCAGGGTATGCGTATTAAGATCCGGTCTTGATCTTTAGCACATAACACATGCTATCAGCATCGAGTCATGTGTCCGGCGTATTCAGCCAGAGCATGATCAAGGTAGCAGAGGCAAAGTTGCGGAAGGCTTCGTCCAGTGTCTGTGCGCTACGGTTCTGCCACAGCATGAACCATTCTCCGGCAATGGCCTGAAAACCAAGTGAATAGAGCACTGCTGCCAGCGACAACCCGACAATTGCGGCTGTCTTTGCTGCATTGAACACAGCACCGGATGATCTGGCTGACCATAAACGCCAGGCACCCCAGAGGCACAGCAATCCTGCGATGGCCTCAGTTAGGATAATCCCCGCCACGCACAACCAGATCAGAGTTGGATTTTCGATTGCACGCCACATCAATACCGGCACCTTGAAAGTACCCTGCATATCCACAGCGGATTTCACAGCGCCAAACGTACCTTGAAGGGTCATGGTGTTGTTGAATGCAGCGAGGGTAAGAAACATCCCCATACCCAGCACCAGAAATATCTTGCCTAATTTCATCATGTCCCCATCTGTAATCTTGTTGGTGTTCTTGCTGTATCGATCGGTCTGACTTTGCAGCTATAGCGAAACAAGTGAAACCTCGACTGGATATTATCATCTGGCAATTAGTGTGCAGGGATAAGATTCCTGTTGTCTAACCGGTCAGATATGCTCACCATTCCGACAGTCAAGCTCGACTCTGTACGAGGCAGATGATGTCCCGATCAACCGACCTGCAGAAAACGCCCGCCCAATTTTCAAGCGGGCAGGCACCGGCATACAAGCCGGGCAAGCTGTGGCACATCAACAATCCCAGTGGCATATCGGGAATGATGGCCGTGGACAAGGTGGGCGGCGCGGCGCTGTTCCTTGATCCAGAAACATTAGCCATACAAAGCTCAATTGCAATTCCGGGTGCGCATGAGATGGCCATCTCACCGGATCGACGCACAGGCTATGTCGCTCAATTCGGTAAATGGGGACGCAATGCCGCCGGGGTGGGTGCGCTGCTGGAACCGGCCTATCTGATCTGGGTTATTGATCTGACCAGCCGCAGTGTCCTCGGTCGCATTGATACCTATCCGCATGTCGGCCCGCATGGCATGAAGTTCGATAATGAGGGTCAGCTTTGGGTGACTTTCGAAAGCAACGCACTGGGACTTGTTGATGCTGACCAGAAAAAATTACTGGGTGTCTGGAATCTGGGCGAGCCACAGCAACCGCCGCGCACGCTGGAAATCAGCGACGATGGCGCCAAGCTGTATTGCACCGGCAAGGGTGACGACATCATCGTGTTTGATTGCATGTCGCATCAGGTACGCAGTCGTATTGCATTACCTGGCGGCGCGACCAGTCTCACGGCCACACCCGATGGTTACCGGCTCATCACCTTCGACAAGGCAAATCAGGATCTGCTGATTATCGACATGAACGAAGATCGCATCATTGAACGCCATCCATTCCGGGGCGCGATACTGAGCAGCTCCAAAGCCAGCCGGTTTGTGCATGCACGCTATTCACCGGATGGTCGCTATATGGCCACCTGCAATTATGCCGGCGGCACTGCCCATATTCATGACGGTAACAATCCTGCTGAACATGTGCTGATCCCGGTAGCCAAAGGCCCTCAGGGTCTTGCGTTTTCAGATGACAGCAAGACCCTGTATGTGGCCAATCATGATTGCGGCATCATGACTCTGATTGATGTTGCATCTGCCACACCTACACGCTGGCTACCGGCAGGTGCAGGTATTGAAGCCTTCAGTTTTTACTGATTCTGCTCCTGTCAGGAAAGCGCTTGCTGCATTGACTCAGGCGATGCTGACCATTCAACATAAATTTTAATGTCATGCTTTGTCAGGCTCAGCATCACTGCCTTGATTGTTGATACTCTACGTTTCATCCCGTAGTCGTATTCCCACGATTCGATCTTTTGATTTCTTGATATTTATATTTAGAGGTTGTGATCATGACAGCCGTGATGCGACGTTTCGTCATCGCTCTGACACATTCAGGAATGGTGGCCGGCCTGATTACGTCCATGCCCTCAATGGTTCTGGCTCAGACCTCTGCCACACCTGACTTTTCCGGTGTCTATTTCAATGTACAGAATCTCGGCGGCGGCTCTGATCCGGCAAAGCCCGGTAAGCCTGATCCCGGCGCACCACCACCTCCGCCTCCAAAATCATCCGCGCCGGTGAATGACGGCTCGCTGGGTCGTCCTGCCAACCTGCCACCCCTGAATGCCGAATACCTGGCGCAGTGGGACATCATCGCCAAGTCACGCACAGCGGGATTATCCGAATACGACAGTTCGGCAAAGTGCCTGCCGCCCGGCATGCCCTTCATGATGAGCATGGTGTATGGCATGGAGATCATGCAGACCAAAGACAAGATCACCATTTACAGTGAGTGGATGGATGCACTGCGCCGCATCTATCTTGATGGCCGCAAGCCCACTCAGAATCATCTGGATGATCCAACTTTCGCCGGCTATTCAACCGGACACTGGGAAGGGGATACGCTGGTAGTGGAAACAGTTGCTCTGCGCGGAGACAGTCAGCTTGACGGCGGCGGCTCACCTCACAGTGACGAGTTAACAGTGACTGAGCGCATCAGATTTGTCGGCCCCGGACTGCTGGAAGATCGCATCACTGCGAAGGATCCAAAAGCCTTCACCAAGCCATGGGAAACTTCGCGCACCTACCGCAAGGCATCGTCACCCAATGATGAACTCAGGGAATTTGCCTGCGCCGAAGGGCTGGTACTGGCTCCCGGGTCACATTGACACGGGCGTAACGAGTCCTTCATCTTCTTCTGACTGAACATTCGAGAACCAATATGAGTCTGCGCTCAATCACTCTGTCGCTGCTGCTGGGTTTCGCCCTCATCTGCGCTACGCCTGCATACTCCCACCACAGTAATGTTGCTTTCGAAACGCAGAAAATTTCTGAAGTGAAAGGTACGGTAACTGAATGGAAATGGATCAATCCTCACACTTGGCTCTATCTGTCCGTAGATGATGGTAAAGGCGGCAAAACAGAGTGGGCCTTTGAAGGTCGATCACCCGGCTTGCTATCGCGTACCGGCTGGTCAGCCAAGATGTTCAAGAAAGGCGATGTTCTCACCATCCATTACAGCCCAGCCAAGGACGGTAGCAAAACCGGCCTGATTGCCAGAGTCACTCTCGCAGATGGCACCATCCTACCTTACACCCCGCCTGCAACTCAGTAATTTAAGTACTCATACTTTTACTACAAACGTGGTGATTCAGCACAGCAGTTATTGCGATCGCTGCTCCAGGGTCTTATTTTTTGCAAAATGCCCATGCACTATGCATCCCTGATCATTGACAGCTGGAGCATGTAATGAAAACCGCCATCAGCCCCGTCCTTTTTTTGTGTGGTTTACTGGTCAGCAGCGCCAATGCGCATCATTCAGCAGCGCCGCATTTTGATCTGACAAAAACCATAGAAATTCAGGGTGCTGTCACAAAATTCATGTTTGTGAATCCGCATGCCTACATTTATTTTGAAGTGGCAAATGCGTCCGGGAAGCCCACCGAATGGCGCTGCGAACTTTCTGCCCGTGCCGCTCTGGAAAGGCAGGGCTGGACAGCAAACATGTTCAAACCCGGTGAAAAGATCAAGGTAACCGGCTCACCGGCACGGCGCGAAGACAATGTTTGCTATACAACTAACATCACTATGGCAGATGGTCGCACTTTAGGTCGCGACCAGAGAGTCACAACGACTGCAACTACAATTACCACTTCTGCCCCGACTAGTCAGAAAGCCACCAGAACTGCGCGTCTGGCCGATGGCCACCCCAATCTTGAGGGCTTCTGGGTTTCACAGGGTGGCCCCGGCGGCCCTCCGGGTGGGCTTGGTGAAGCAAGTGGTCCTTCTGGTCCCGGCGGTATGGGCTTCGGCCCTCCGGGCGTCAACTTTGCAGGCGCAATGGGTGGACCACCGGTTGGACCCGGCGCGGGGATGAGTCCCGGCCCGGCACAGACCACCGCCGGTACCGCTGCTGCAAAACTGTACGATCAACGCTTTGATGATCCTGCCATCAAGTGCAATCCAGCCAATATCATCTTCGGCTGGACCCACGACCAGAACGTCAACAAGATCACACAGGGCAAGGATGAAATCGTGCTGACCTATGGTTACATGGACTTTGTACGCACCATCCATATGAACATGACCGAGCACCCCAAAAAGATCACGCCCAGTACCGGCGGTCATTCCATCGGCAAATGGGAAGGTGATGTACTGGTAGTGGACACCATCGGCTTCCTGCCGGGTGTACTTATTCCTCTATCAGGCCTGATGCACAGTGACCAGCTTCATGTTGTCGAGCGCTTCTCAGTAGACAACAGCGCCGGCACACTGACTCGTGAATATCGAGGTGAGGACCCGCTCTACCTTCAAGCCGCTTACACGGGCAAGGATGTGCAGTCGCTTTCTGCCAAACCATACACACCCTATAACTGTGTTGAGCTATCAGGAAAAAACAACATGCGGCCTGATAAAAACTGATCGGCGCAGCATCCTCTTTGGGAAACGGAATATTTGAATGTACAGCGATCAGTAGACTTGTCAGATACACTGCCAGAGTGAATTTAGTTTAAGCTTTTAACAAGCTGGAAATCAGGTTCATCCGTTATGATTTGTATGAAGGGATCGTCAAAGGTCTGCTCGGATTCGATTTTTCAAAGCGTTGATGGTTAATCAGGTTATTCAAATGCGTATAAATGATTCGATGTTATTGAGTGTTCTGGCAGCAGGCTCATTATTGACCACAGGCTGTGTGATAGCCGCGGAAACGGCTGCAAAGTCCTCCTCTGCACCGGTAACCCGTACCATCAAGGCCCAAGTCTGGGCGGACAACTGGTTCGCGTTGTACTCAGGGAACACCTTGATCAAGGAAGACTCCGTACCCTACAAAACTGAAATGTCTTTCAACACTGAAGCCTTTACTTTCACGACGGCTTTGCCGGCCCAGCTCAGTGTCATCATGAAAGATTACATTGAGAATGATACCGGGCTGGAATACATCGGCTCGCGTCGCCAGCAGGCGGGGGATGGCGGATTCATTGCACAATTTGTCGATGCTGACACCAATGAAGTACTGGCTGTCTCAAACGAAAACTGGCGTTGCACTGCCATTCACAGGGCACCGCTGAACCTCAATGAATGTGAGCGGTCATCGAACCCGCAACAGGTCTGCAAATCAAAGATTGATCCGGAACCCAATAACTGGAAGAGTCCCAACTTTGATAGCAGCAGCTGGCCGAATGCTGTGGTTCATTCAATTCGTGAAGTGCAACCACATGGCGAATACAGCAGTTATTCCTGGCAGTCTGCTGCAAAATTTATCTGGTCTTCTGATCTGGTAGTAGACAACACAGTATTGTGTCGCTTTACTATCCCGGCACCGGGCGCGAAATAGCACACCCTTTCTTCTTTTCAACTTATCGCTGCCGAAAAGAACGCAGGAGTAATCACCGCTGCGTTCTTTTATATCAGTCAGACTTCAATCATTTGGCTGCGGATGCACGGGCAGCCGATTCGGCCAGCGGTTCCCCCTTCTCAACTGTATAGCCTTGTAACGCACCTGCACCGGCCAGCACATCGCTGGCCAGCATACCTGCTGGCGCCGCCGCGGCCATACCGGCAGCAGGTTCAGCTGCCATCCCCCCGGCGGCCATGCCCACCTCTGCAAGACTGCGCGGTGCACGTGGTGCTGCATCCAGATCTGACAAGAGATTCCTGACGAGATCCGGCTTTTTCACTGCCATATCCGTCGTCTCATTCTGATCAGCTACGACATCGAACAGCATGATGGTCTTGCCATCGGCTCCCAACGCAGGGCTCAGCGGTGCACCGATCAGAGAAGTCGGTGCTCGCAGCAGTTTCCAGGGCCATTGATACGCAGACTCATAATAACCGTCACCATTTACTACATGGTTGCCCAGCACCATGCTGATGCCGGGCTTTTGCGCAGCACCGCCCAAGGTCGCCATGACGTCATGTCCTACAATCCGCTTGTCACTCGGAACAACGCCACCGGCTGCTTTGATCAGCGTTGGGAACCAGTCGAGCACGGTAATAACGGATTCCAGCTTTTTACCTCCTGTCAGATGGCCCGGCCAGTAAGCAATGGCAGGTACACGCTGTCCGCCTTCGAATGCGGAGCCTTTATCACCACGCAGGCCACCTGAAGTCGCTCCGCCCTGAAGCGGCGGACCGTTGTCACTGGCCCAGATAATGAGTGTGTCGTTGGCCATCCCTTCAGATTCGACAGTCGCAAGTACACGAGCAATCTGCGCATCATTGTGATCGACCATTGCCGCAAAGGTGCGCCTGACCGGATTGGTAATCTGCGCATAACGTTTAACATCCTCTTCAGGAGCCTGCACCGGTGCATGCGGCGCGTCGTAGGCGAGATAAAGGAATAACGGTTTGTTTTTATTACGTGACTTGATCTGCTTGATTGCATCTTCAGTCATTAAATCCGTTGTATACCCTGTTTCACGCACCGAGACTCCGTTCCTTTGCCAGTCAAGGCGCCCGCTGCTCGTAAGGTGGGTGTAATGATCGATGAAGCCACCGAGAAACCCATAGTAGTAATCAAAGCCGCGCTTGTAAGGTGAGTACTCTGCCCTGCTCTCACCCAGATGCCACTTGCCAATCATCGCAGTCTGATAGCCCAGCTGTTTCAGGTGCTGCGGCAACAGCGTGGCATCCATTGGCAATGCCTCCTGAGAACTGATCGGCGCATCGACGCCTGTCTCCAGCGAAGAACGACCTGTCATCAATGCCGCACGCGTCGGGCTGCAGACTGCAAATGTATAGTAGCGATTCAGCTCCACACCGCGTTTGGCAAGCTGATCAAGTGTCGGCGTTCTGATTTCAGCACCGTGATAACCAACATCGCCCCAGCCAAGATCATCATTCAGTATGAAAATAATATTCGGCTGTCTGGTCGCCTGCTTCGCAGCCTGACCAAATGCAGTGCTTGAGCTAAGAACGAAGCCAACTGTCAACAGCATTAACGGTACAACAACCATCCACCACATCGCCAAAACGTATGATTGGGAAGACGCCGATGTTTTTAACTTGTTTCTCACGTGATGTCTCCGAACAATTCAGCCTTAGTGCCTATCATCGCTCAACGGCAATATAATTTATACAATCCGGTCAAGCGCAACGCCCCTCAACAACCAGCCAGAAGCCACCCAACAGATTAATTTTTGCGACTTGGCAATACCAGACAAACTTCGAAAATGTCATCCGCTGTTTGTTCCAGATACAAATTCCCATTATGAGCCAGGGCAATTTCACGCGCCAGACTCAGCCCCAATCCACTTCCACCAGTCCCCTGATGTCGAACCGACTCAACACGATAAAACCGGTCAAACAGCCGTTGCCGCTGCAATGCTGAAATCGGCGCGCAGTCATTTCGGAAACGCGTTACCGTCATGCCATCTAATTCGCTGGAGCTCACATAGATCGAATCGGTGCTTTGACTATAAGCAACAGCATTAATTATCAAGTTGAGACAGAGCCGCACCAACAATGCTCTATCTCCATACACATTCAAGTGCGGGGCGACTGAACCTCTTACCGTGCTTTTATTTGTCATCATACCTGCGTCCACCAGCAAGTTTTCGATGAAAACAGTCCAATCTATTAATTCTCTTTCCAGCACCATATGACCCGCATCCGCCTGCGACAAAAGCAACAACTTGGACGTAATGGCAGTCAGATGCTGCACCTCGGTCTGCAGTCCAATCAGGAACTGCTGCTGACTCAGATCACGGGCACCCAACAATGCCTGCTCAATTCGGCCCTTCAGCACCGTTAATGGTGTTCTTAATTCATGGGCAGCATCTGCGGAAAATCTGATCGCCTGCTCATAGCTTGTATTCAACGCCTGCATCATGCCGTTGTAATTTTCAATAAGCTCCTTAAATTCGGGCACAGAAACCATCACTGAAATGGGTTCAGTAACCCCGCTTTTGGAGGTTTTTTTGATGGCACTAGCGATATACTGGATTGGTAAAAACGCAAACCAGGCCAAGGCCCACGCTGCGATAAGTCCCAATATAATTGCAAATGGAACATAAAAATTGGCAATCCATTCCGCGAATAAATCGGCTACCCTGTAGATCAATGAATTCGAATTTACAGCAATAACAGCCTCGCCATTATTGGCCTTGGCTTTAGCCAGGAGCCACAAATCCGGACCAATAGAAACCCTCGATTCATCACAGGGCGTGGCTAATGCCGCTTTATCCGATGGGTACTTGGGTGTAATCGTCCTGACAGTCCATCGCAAGCTTTGAATATTAAACTGACTCAACCAGTTGGCAGTCTTAGTACGACCAACTCCATTAGCTGGAATCCATAACAGGGCAATACTGTCAGGGGTAACGATATCCATAGCCCTGGCATAAGCCGGGGTCACCATGCCTTCCATACTTTGGCCTCCATATAAAGCAAACTTTCGCACTTCCATGCACATCGCTGATCTCAAGCCCTGACGATCCGTCTCGTGCGCCAGATGGTTAAAGAAAACCACGATGGCTAAAAACAGCAACGACATCAGAACAAGCGAAAATAGAATAATTCGATATCGAAATTTTATTGTTATGCGCATCATGGGTATTCGCTATCGTTACTCACCCGGCAACCATAAGCGCAACGTGACAACATCTTCGGCACTGGACAGCAACATCAAATCACCGCCATGCGCCCTGGCTATCTCGCGTGCCAGACTCAACCCGAGACCGCTGCCATTTGTGCCCTTATCCCTGACCATATCACCACGATAAAACCGATCAAAAAATCGTAACCGGTCTTCTTCCGAAATAGGCTCACAGGAATTGCCGAATACAGTTTCCACTCCACCGGCACTGGCTTGCGCGCTGACTAGAATCCAGCTTGCTTCCCGTCCATGATGAACCGCATTGATGATCAGGTTGTTGCAAAGCTGGTGCAGCAATATTGCGTCACCCATAACCTGCAACTTTGGCTCAATGGTAATGGTGAACTTTCTACCATCAACAAACAGCACGGCATCGGACAGGATAGATTCAAGCAGCTCAGACCAATTCACCGTCTTCCTGTCCAGAACAAGGTGCCCCGCATCAGCTTGCGACAGTACCAGCAACTTGCGGGTAATGGCAGACAAATGCGCGACTTCTTCCTGCAACCCGGAAAGAAGCTGCTGTTGCCTTGGTTCAACGGTGCTGATAAGCGCCTGCTCTATCTGACCTTGCAGAATAGTAAGAGGCGTTTTCAGCTCATGAGCTGCATCAGCAGAAAATCGATTGGCCTGCTGAAAGCTGAGCTCAAGACGCTTCAACATTTCATTATAGGCAGAGATCAGATCCTGAAATTCAGGCGCCAGTCTGCGTATCTGCAGGGGTTGCCCCAGTGCTTTCTGATCAATTTTTTTCATGGCAGCACGCAGCAGATTTACTGGCCGCATGGTGTATGCAGACAGCAGCCACGCACTCAGCAAGGTGAGCACCAATGCCGCCGGCGCCGCGTAAAAAATGACGGGATACAACAATCCACTCCATGTGGCCTCCCTGACACCACGGAGATTGGCAGCGACAAAGCCATAGCCATCTGCGTTAGCCCGGGCGGCCAGCCAATTACCGCCTTGCACTGGATCCTCAATATGGAATTCAACTTGATAACAGGGAATATTGGAAATCTCTCCCTTGGTAGTCACGATCCTGTCCTGTGGACGGGCTGGTAACTCCTTCCAGTCCAGCTTTTCAGGATCAAAATTCTTTGGCCAGATCTCCGACTTCCAGGCCGCCGAAGAAGAGTTCGACTTCCAGATCAACATCAGTTGATCTTTTGACGCAAGCTTCATTCTGGATAGAAGGCCTTGCTCAAGATTTTCGAGAGGCGATATAGGTCTGACGATCGCTGCCATTCGGCGCGCCTGAATACAGGTCTCGGTACGCATTTCTTCACGCGCTATACTTACAACTTGATGCTGAGTAACCCAGAGCACCGCCGACAGAAGTGTACATGTCGACAGAATCGCCATGATGGCAACACGCAGACGGAAGGATAGATTTATCTTCATGGCTGAAACCGGTAGCCCACTCCGCGTACTGAATCGATGTGCACTGACAGATCATTTTTATCATCCAGCTGCATCAACTTGCTACGGATACGTTTCACACATACATCCACCACATTGGTAGTCGGGTCAAAGTCATACCCCCATACGTATTCCAGTATCTGACTTCGCGTAAACAGCTGACCGGGAGCACGCATCAGGTATTCAAGCATTTTGAATTCGCGCGCCGTGAGTTCAACTTCCTCACTGTGATAACTCAGCTTGCGACTGACAATATCCATACGCAGATTGCCAAACTGGATCGACTCATGCGGAGCACCCAGCATGCGGCGCTTCAGAGCGTGCAGGCGGGCTACCAGCTCCTCAACAAAAAAAGGTTTGGCCATATAGTCATCTGCACCCAGCTCCAGACCGGCAAGGCGATCACCCAGCTCATTGCGTGCCGTCAGCAGAATCACCGGGGTATTGATGCTGCTGGCTCGCAACTCCTTAAGCACCGACAATCCATCACGCCCGGGTAACATGATATCGAGCACAATGAAGTCATGAATGTTCTGTTGTGCCCGCTCCAGCCCCTGATGCCCGGTACGGCAATGCTCGACATCAAAGCCACGCGACGCCAGCCCGGAACAGACGAAATCAGCGATCTTCTGCTCATCCTCGACAAGCAGGACGCGTAGCTGCAATTTTTCAGCAGGGGTATGCACGTGACTGGATCAGAGATAATTGGGCATTGCTATTGTGGAGCCGCCAATAGACCGGGCTCAGTCTGCATAAAATAACCCAATCAGCGCAGGCAGGGACTGGAAATTGCCCTGACAACAACCTGCTAACATAACTGCATACTGAACATCATGAAGCAAAGCCCTCACGAGGGCCTGCGGAGACACCATGCGACGAATCTGGACTACCTTCATATCCGGTCTTGCCACCGTCCTGCCGGTCACGATTACCCTGTACCTGATTTACTGGCTGGGCTCGACCGCTGAAGCAGTACTGGGTGAAGCTCTGAAGCTGGTGCTTGACCAACAACATTATCGCCCGGGCATGGGCCTGCTGGCGGGCTTTGTCGTAGTCCTGTTCGTTGGTGCGCTGATCAATGCCTACGTGGTGCGCTGGTTCATCCGTAAAGGTGAAACCTGGCTGGAGGGTTTGCCGCTGATCAAGACCATTTACGGCTCCGTCAAGGACATCACCAAATTCCTGCCGGGTCAGGGCGGCCGCCGCGACACTCGTCGCGTAGTGCTGTGGATGAACGATAACGCTTACATGGTTGGCTTTGTTACCGCCGATCATGCCAGCCCCAAACTGCCACAGGCTCTGCTCGCAGACCGGCTGCCGGTCTATTTTCCGAAAAGCTATCAGATCGGTGGCTATACGCTTTATGTGCTGAAGTCCGAACTGATTGAAACCAGCATGTCAGCCGAGGAAGCGATGCGTCTGGTATTGATCGGCGGCGTAAATGCGGATCAGGGCGATGATCTGATGCGTAGTAATGCTCAGCGCTAGCAATCCGTCATAAATCGGTTTTCTCAAGCAGAGAATAAACCCGCCATTGGATATCGCCCCACAATATTGAAACGCCGCACATTTTCTCTGTGCCCCGGTTAACACTTCGGCTGCTTTAATATGCGCACTGAGCATGCTGGACGTTAGGATGTTCGCATTCTCATTTAATTGACCTATCTGCAATGATTGCTGACCGACAATTCAAGATTCTGCATCTGCTCAGCGCCGTTCATAGTTCACAGGGACAATCGGCTAATTCCGGTCTGCGTGCCCACTTGTTGCCATTGCTGAGCAAAATGGACCAGAGTCATTTCAAGATGCAGGTAATCAACTTTGCAGCCGGTGACCAGCATGGCGCGTTATTACGAAAATCGGGCGTGCCTGTGTTTGATATTGAACTGTCGCGCCGACGCTTTGCTCTTGGCGCAGTTAGTGAACTCCGGCAGCGAGTCGCCAGCTTCAAGCCGGATTTGATTCATGCATGGGGTCACTCTGCTCAGCTGGCAACCCGAATACTACGCGGTGCAGGACAAACCACACCCATGATATGGAGCATGCCCGCAACATCCCCCAGCGCACATACTGAACAGCAACACTGGCTGGATCACTACAAACTCAAGCTGCTGACCAGACAGGCGCATCGTCCCGCGCATCTGGTATATGGTGCCTCTGCCGGCGCAGCGCAATACGCACGGCTTGGCTTTCCGGAAAGCGCCGGATGCGTTATCAATATCGGTGCAGATGCAGATCGTTTCAAGCCGGATGCGCGGCAGGGACAGCGACTGCGCGCACAGCTCAAACTGGATGCCAGTGCGTATGTTATCGGCATGTACGCGCCATTCACGGACAAAAGCGACTACGCCACATTCATTCGCGCCGCAGCGGAACTCATCAAGTATCAGCCAGAGATTCATGTGATCGTCGCCGGCCGCGGCGTACAACGCGGCAACTCCGGCATCATGGCCATGCTCGGTGGCGGCACGCTGGCAACCCGCACCAGCCTGCTCGGCGACTGGTCGGATCTGGGTGCATTATTCAATGCCTGTGACGTGGTGTGCTCCAGCGCACTTGATGACAGTGGCGCCGCCATGCTCGCCAGTGCGATGTTGTGCGGCACTCCCTGTGTGGGCACCGGCAGGGGCTTGCAGGGTGAAGTGCTGTTCAATCATGGCATCACGGTCGAATCCGGCAGTGTGACGGGCCTGGCACGTGGCATCACGCGGATTATGGAGATGCCCGCTGACAAACGTGCGTACCTGACAGAGAGCGCCCGCCAGCACATCATCAACCACCATTCGACACAGAGTGCTGTACAGAAATATCTCAGCCTTTATCTGCAGATGATGCATGGACAGGAAGCCGCCACTGCGGAGCAGGCCATGAAACTGGCGCGTGCCGCCAGCCAGTAGTAACTCTTCCGGCTTAATCACTGACCTGTATACGGCAGGCATGATTCAGATCCGGCAGCATCGATATCTGATATTCATATTGAAGCAGTGATGGCAATGGCAGCCCTCTCTAGGTATTGTTGCACGGTCTGTCCGCTCAACTGTCATCATGCCCCAATATCTCGGCTCCACTGATTACGATCACCGCACACCAGAACGCATCGGCGTGCTGCTAGTCAATCTCGGCACACCTGATGCACCTGATACCGCTTCGGTACGCCGTTATCTGAATGAGTTTCTATCCGACCCGCGCGTAATCGAATATCCACGCTGGCTCTGGTGGCTGATTCTTCACGGCGTGATCCTGCGTATTCGTCCATCCCGAAGCGCGCACGCATATCAACAAGTCTGGACCTCAGAAGGTTCCCCTCTTCTGGTGCATTCGCGGCAACTGACAGAAGAGCTCCAGCGAGCACTGAGCAGTCATCTGCACCCTGATATCCGGGTAGTGCTCGGCATGAGCTACGGCGAGCCATCGCTCAGCCGCGCGCTGGAGCAATTACGTACAGCACAGGTAAGAAAGCTGATTGTACTTCCCCTGTATCCCCAGTATTCAGGCAGCACAACCGGTTCGGTGTTTGATGCCGTGACCAGACAGCTTCAACGCTGGCGCTGGGTACCTGATTTGCAGTTCATCAACCACTACCATGATGAACCGGCTTATATCGCCGCACTGGCTGACTCGGTACGCCAGCACTGGCAAACACATGGCAAACAACACTTGCTGCTGTCCTTTCACGGCCTGCCCAAACAGTATCTGTTGCGAGGCGACCCTTATTTTTGCCAGTGCCACAAGACAGGACGGTTGCTGGCTGAACAATTACAACTTGGCAGAGATGAATGGAGCATGAGCTTTCAGTCCCGGGTCGGACGTGAGGAATGGCTGCGCCCCTACACCGACGAGTTGTTGCTTCAATATGCTGTGAACGGACCCAGAAAATTATCCGTACTCTGCCCGGGTTTTGCCGCTGACTGTCTGGAAACTCTTGAAGAAATTGCACTGCGCAACCGCGAGGATTTTTTAAAAGCGGGCGGTGAATCCTTTGACTATATTCCCGCACTCAATGCGGGAAATAATCACGTGCAAGTTCTGCAACAGCTGATTACTCGTCACGCGCGGAACTGGCTGCCACTGGCAGATCATGAAGGCAGTGCAGCCCGGGCAAAGCAGCTGGGTGCAGCACAATAACCATGCCGGGACGTTTTCTTGAAATCAGTGTGAATGCTCCTGATATTCTGGAGTCACTGTCTTTCTATGAATCACTAGGCTTCCTGCAAGTATCGACTAATGATGTCTGGCCATATCCTTACGCCGTAGTGACAGATGGCCGGATATTTCTGGGATTACATCAGCAATCCATCGCTTCACCCACCCTCACATTCGTGCAGGCCAATCTGGCCAGTCATGTTACGAAACTGCATGCCCTCGGCATTGTTCCGGATCGCGAACATCTGAACAGTGACAGCTTCAATGAACTGAGCTTTCATGATCCGAACGGACAACACATCAGATTGCTGGAAGCGCGTACTTTTTCACCTCCGGATATTGACGCCACCTTCAGTTCCAGCTGCGGCTACTTTGTTGAATATGGCATGCCAGTGCGTGAATCCGGAGCAGCCCGGACATTCTGGGAGCATCTTGGATTCATAGCGATGGAGGAAATCAGTCATCCCTTCAGTCGCATTTCATTGACCAGTGACTATCTGAATCTCGGCTTACATCGCAGTCGTGCAATACGTCATCCAATGCTGGTATTTGAAGATGTTGATATGCGGGAAAGGCTGGCGCATCTGAAAGAGCGCGGCATTACACTGAGCGACGAAATGCCGGACTCGCTTGATGAACACAGTAATGCCATCGTGCTGGCGCCGGAAGGGACACGGTTGTTACTCATGCAGGCAGAAATGAATTAATTGACCGGCACGGCTTCCAGATCAAACTTGATAGTCAGCAGATCCTGCACCAGCAACGCTCCGAGCATCGCACTATGAGGCGTGATGCCGAAATCCGTCTGCCTGATAGTGAACTCACCTGCGACGCGCAGCGATTGTTGATCAACTGTAATGCGCACCGGAACTGTCTGCTGCCGGGTCTGATCCTTGATAGTGATAGCGACCGTTACTTCCGGAGTTGAAGAGTTACCACTGATACTGACCGAGCGCAGCCGCACCTGTGGATAGTGCTCACCATCCAGCACATCCGGTTTGAGCATGTTCACCTTGGTGCCGGCCCGGCCTTCATCAGTCACATTTAATGGAAAGTCCGGCCCTTCGGCCGAACGGGCATCGGGATCATCAACAATCAGGTCATTAACTGGCAAACGGATATCAAAGCCGGAGCGCTGCAATAATGAATCATGCATCCAGATGTAGCCGGAAAGAGTATCGGCGCTCATGACATGGTTATGACCCAGCTGCGCCATGCTGCCGGCACGGTACACCAGAATGTGCAACATGGATTTCTCCGGTGCTATGCGAAACAGATGTGCGCCTCGCAGATCTGAGGGATGCGTGGCTTCATCGGGTATAGCAGAGACAGATGATGCGGCAGAGCCCGGAACAGCATACCGGTCGGAGGAGATGCAGCTGATCAGCATCAGCCCGCACAGACCCAACCAGACAAGGCGAAGTGTTCTCATGCTGTCACTCCTGATACCAGCTCGGCATCAAGCCATGCTTAGCGCGATCCGCTCGGCCTGATTGCGCAGCAACGGACCGAAGTTAGCGGCTTCATACAGACCATGCAGTCGCTGTATATCCGGTTTCTTGCGGGCCAGTGTCGCCAGCTCTGCCTGCAACGGCATGTCACAGGCAATGCCCGTCAACTGTCGCGCAAGCAATGCTGATTCCTTGTGCTCACGCAACTGATTCACTACGAACCCCGGGTTGCGCAGCTTGAGTTTCAATACTTCATCCAGGTTGTCATAAAGATGAGCAAGGGATTCAAAGTGCCTGAACAACGTCGAAGCTGACTTGGTGCCCACACCCGGCACACCGGGAATGTTGTCCACCGCATCTCCCATTACCGCCAGATAACAGGCCATGCGCTCCGGCAATACACCGAATTTTTCAGGGATGTCTTCATATTGGTAACGCTTTTCACCCAGATAATCCCAGTACACATCACCGGGACGGATCAACTGAGTCAGATCCTTGTCACGCGACAGCAATACAATCTGTCTGCCCCGGGCGCGCATGCGCGTCGCCAGCGTACCGATGATGTCATCGGCTTCATACTCAAGACTGCTGAAACACGCCACTCCCAAGGCTTCGCAGGTCTGACGACAGAGCGAGAACTGCCGTTTCAGCTCTTGCGGCGCGGGATCACGATTAGCCTTGTAGGGAGGATATAACTGGTTGCGGAACGAGTTACGCAAGCTGGCATCGAACGCCACACCCAGATGCTTTGGTCTGACCTGCTCCAGCACATCGCCGATAAATCGTGCAAAACCATGCAGCGCATTCACCGGATAACCTTCTCCATCCACCAGCGTATCAGGCACGGCATGCCAGGCACGAAACACAAAGATGGAGGCATCAATCAGATAGACGGGATCATTCACGATTAAATTCAGAACACAGGCACCCGCCCTATGCCATGCCCGCTTTCAATCTTGCATGCAACGGACTGCTGCGGGGAAAGTGCGCCAGCAGGTATTCCATCTGGTCAGCCAGTACACGCCGGCCTTTCAGGTAAATATATTCAGCGTATGTCGGAGCAAAGGGCACGGCCAGCAATTGCATGCGCGCCTGCTCAGGAGTACGCCAGGCCTTGATGTTGTTGCAGCGACGACAGGCGGTGACCACATTGGTCCAGGTATCCCGGCCACCCTTGCTGAGCGGCCGGACATGGTCACGCGACAATTGATTAGCGGGGAAACGCTCACCGCAGTAGAGACAAAGGTGGGCATCACGCCTGAACAGGGTCTGATTATTCAAAGGTGGAACATAGTCGTGACGCAGGTTGCCGGGGTTGTGAGTGTGCCCGATTGTGGACAGGATGGTCGGAATTTCCAGCACGCTCTGTTGACCCGTAATGGCATTGGTTCCGCCGAATAGCCGGTACAGCGACGAGCCGCATGCATACGCCACCTGCCCGGTGTGATAAAGGCGAACCGCATCGCGGTAATCAATCCATTCCAGCGGCATTCCCGACACATCGGTGCGCAATATTTCCTGATTCAGTTGCTGATTCAAAAAATGCACAGTCCCCTCGCTTCATGCCGAGTTCATCTGCTTATGTCGTGACAGATGCTGACAGCCTCCCGGCTTGCTGCTCAGCATCCAGAATCCTGTTTTGACCAGGACAATGAATTACCTGTAAAATTTGCACACCCTTATAACTCCACGCGCATAACTTGGACAATAAAAAGTATTAAGCTGCGTGTCCAGCCTAGACTTTGAGATTTGCCCATTATCAGTCCTTTTGGAGGATCCATGACCCTTACTCTGGGCGTGCTGAAGGAAACCGCGCAAGGCGAATGCCGCGTTGCTCTGGTTCCGGAAGTCGCCAACAAATTTGCCAGTGCAGGTGCTCGCATTCTTCTGCAACGAGGCGCCGGTGTGCTGGCGCAGTTTCCGGATGCCAGCTTCAAGGATATCGAGTTTGCCGATAGCGCCGCCGATGTGCTTGGCCGGGCAGATATCGTTCTGAAAGTTCAGCCGCCCACGCTGGACGAAGTAAGCCAGATGAAGTCCGGTGCAACGCTGGTCTGCTTCATGTACGGCCACCTGCGACTGGATGTGGTCAAAGCCCTGCGTGACAGGCAGATCACCACGCTGGCAACGGAGCTGGTACCACGCATTTCCCGTGCGCAATCCATGGATGCCCTGTCTTCACAGGCCGCCGCTGCGGGTTACAAAGCCGTGCTGATTGCCGCCAACACCATGGACAAATTTCTGCCCATGCTCACCACTGCCGCCGGCACAATCCGTCCGGCACAGGTATTGATCATTGGTGCAGGCGTAGCCGGTCTGCAGGCCATTGCCACCGCCAAGCGTCTGGGTGCCATTGTCGAAGCCTACGATGTACGCAGTGCCACCAAAGAACAGGTCAAATCTCTGGGTGCAAAATTTGTCGAAACCGGTGTGTCAGCCGATGGTCAGGGCGGCTATGCACGCGAACTGACCCAGGAAGAAAAAGACCAGCAGCAGGCGGTACTGGAAAAGCGCATTGCTGCTGCTGATGCAGTAATCACCACTGCGGCCATCCCGGGTCGTCCTGCACCGAAGCTGATTCGTAAAGAAGCCGTGTACGGCATGAAACCCGGTGCGGTCATTGTCGATATTGCTGCCGAAACCGGTGGTAACTGCGAACTCACCGTTCCCGGTGAAACCACGGTTATCAATGGTGTGAAGGTGGTCGGTCCGTTGAATCTGGCCAGCTCGCTGTCGTATCACGCCAGTGAAATGTATTCACGCAACTTATATAACCTGATCAAGCCCGCCCTCGACAAGGGTGTGTTCAACATCGACTGGAATGACGAAGTGTTTGCCGGTGCGGCCTTGACGCATGCAGGCGCCGTTCGTCATGAACCTACCCGCAAGCTGATCGAAGGTTGAGGTATTCATCATGACTGGAATGTTAGCTCTATATATTTTCATGCTCGCCGCCTTTACCGGCTACGAGGTGATCTCACGCGTGCCGGTAATTCTGCACACGCCACTGATGTCCGGCTCCAACTTTGTACACGGCATCGTGCTGGTGGGTGCCATGGTGGCGCTGGGTCACGCACAGGGCCCTCTGGAATTGACGATTGGTTTCATCGGCGTGGTACTCGGCGCCGGTAATGCTGTAGGTGGTTACGTGGTGACAGAACGCATGCTGGAAATGTTCAAGTCCAGCGGTCAGAACAAGAACAAGGGAGCTCACTGATGGATATCACTTCTGAAAGCAGTGCGCGTCTGCTGATTGATGCGAGCTACCTGCTGGTAGCATTCCTGTTCATCATGGGCCTGAAACAGATGAGCTCGCCCGTGACTGCCAAGCGCGGCATTCTGTGGGCGGGAGCAGGCATGGTCATCGCCACGGTGGTCAGCTTCGCCTACCCCGGCATGAGTAACTATGTACTGATCCTCGCGGCAATCGGTGTGGGCAGCGCCATTGCCTGGGTCACAGGCAAGCGTGTTGCCATGACTGATATGCCGCAGATGATTGCACTGTACAACGGCATGGGCGGTGGTGCCGCCGCAGCCATTGGTGCAGTGGAACTCTTCTCCGGTGAAGTACATGACTCCGTGGCTTTAACGCTGGCCGTCGTGGGCAGCGTAATCGGTTGCGTGTCCTTCTCCGGCAGTCTGATTGCCTTCGGCAAGCTGCAAGGCCTGATCAAGAAGTCATACCGCTTCAGTGGTCAGCAGTTCTTCAATGTACTGCTGGTGCTGGGCATTGCAGCAAGCGGCGTGATGGTTGCCATGGGCGGTGCCTCAACCGCAGTAACAGCCACGCTGTTTGGTCTGGCACTGCTGCTTGGCTTGACCATGACTCTGCCGATCGGCGGCGCAGATATGCCTGTCGTGATCTCCCTTTATAACGCTCTGACCGGTCTGGCAGTGGCTTTTGAGGGTTTCGTGCTGAATAACGCAGCCATGATCATCGCCGGTACGGTGGTGGGTTCTGCCGGTACCTTGCTCACGCAGCTGATGGCCAAGGCCATGAACCGCTCGCTGGGTAACGTGCTGTTCAGCGGGTTCGGTGACAGTGGCGGCGGCTCATCTTCCGCCGAAGCTGTAACCGGCAGCATGAAAGCGATTGAAGCCAATGACGTGGGCGTGATGATGGCGTTCGCACAGAAAGTGATAGTCGTGCCGGGTTACGGCATGGCAGTGGCGCAGGCCCAGCACAAGGTATGGGAACTCACCCAGTTGCTGCAGGACAAAGGCGTCACTGTGAAGTTCGCCATTCACCCGGTGGCTGGCCGCATGCCCGGACATATGAACGTGCTGCTTGCTGAAGCCGGCGTCCCCTACGACATCATCGCTGACATTGATGAAGTCAACGCCGAGTTTGAAACTGCGGATGTGGCATTGATCATCGGTGCCAACGATGTGGTAAATCCAGTTGCACGCACAGACAAGTCGAGCCCCATCTACGGCATGCCCATTCTCAATGCTGACAAGGCGCGTAATGTAATTGTGATCAAACGTGGTCAGGGCGCAGGCTTCTCCGGTATCGAAAATGCCCTGTTCTATCTGGACAACACCCGCATGCTGTATGGCGATGGTCAGGCGGCGGTCGCGCAGCTGATTCATTCAGTCAAGGCGCTGGGATAATTTTCAACAATGCCTATCCCCCGCAGGCAACTGTCGGGGGATTTTTTTTGCCTGCTGCATTGCAGTGACTTACATGAACACGGCAATGTTATCGCTGCAACCGTTGATCCCGCATCTGTTGCAGGCGTTGCGCGCGCTCTGCCACTGACATCTGATTCCACTGACGTAACAGAGCGGCCCGTCTGGCCACATCAAGCTGGTTGAATCTGGCAAAAGCCAGACGGATACGCGCCTGTTCAGCACTGGGTAAAGCCTGAAATTCCAGATATCGCTGACGTATCACTGCACGCTCGGCATCAGGCATTGCGCGCCAGTTATTAAACCTGCTGGCAGCGGCGGCACGTTCATTCGCATTCATAATCAGCCAGCGCTGTGCGCCTCGGGCCAGCGCCAGCTGTCGAACTGGAGGTAATCCGCTCCAATCATCCTGATGCTTGTTCAGCAACTGTTGCTGGGCACTGGACAGTGATTGCCACGCGACACCAGCCGGTGCCGTCAAACCTTCCGGTGTCGCTGCCATACAAACCGGAACCGCGAGAAGCAGAGTCCCAGCAACCAGCAGGCACTTGCATAGTTTTATCAATTTCATCGTTGCACCTTGCTGGCGGGTTGGGTCGCAGCATGATTCGTCAAACTGGCAGTGCTGCTGGAAACGCTCTTACTGACCTGAACCGGGGCAGCCGCCTTGCTGCTGACGCTACTTTTACTGCTGCTGGCACCGCTGTTGCTGGCTCGAACAACAGGCGCTGCCGCTTTAGTTGCAAAGTCAGTCCAGTTGTCATCAGTTCCTTCCAGATTGCCCAGATACTCCAGAAAGTCTTCACTGACTTCACTCAGCTTGTCGGCATAGACCAGACCGGCCTGCATCAACAGTAACAACACCATCATTAGCTGCCACGAAATAACGTACCGCATTAACCATCCTCAGCGGCTGGCAGAGCGCTATCGGTCTGACTGCCCAGCCACGCATAGAAGTCCATGTTCTGCAGCAGCTCAAGCTCAGCGCTATCAGTAATAAGTTCCAGATCATCCACAGCACCCGTGATCACGCCGGCAGATTCCGCCACAACCACTTCTTTACCCGGCTCCGGCGTCTGTTGCAGCACCTGCCAGCCAAAGAGGGCCATCAGCGCCAATGCAGCAACGCCGCCCGCTGGCATCAGCCAGCGCATGATCGGTTCCTGCATTTCATGCCGTGCCGCATCCAGTGCGGCCTGCCGCACCCGGTTCAGGCGTGAACGGGTATGTCCGTCAAGATTAGCCACCTGCTCGTTGAACAACTCGCGACTGCGCGCTTCCATCACGTCATCACCCTGATTTTGATCCATCCTGTTCACCAGACTTCTCCCAGACGATCGCGCAACGTATGCACTGCGCGTGAGTAATGAGTTTTGACACTGCCCTGGGTACATCCCATGGCCATGGCGGTTTCGGCCACATCCATGCCTTCAAAATTCCGCAGAGTAAAAGCCTCTCGCTGCCGCTGGGGCAACTCGGCCAGCGCCTGTTCCAGCACCAGCATGGCGTGCCCGACCATGACCTGCTCACAGGGCTCCTGACGCGTATCAGGCACCTGCTCATATGGATCACCGACCTCACCATCCTCCTGCTGATAACCCGGCAACCAGCCAAACAGCCTGTTGCGTACCACCCGTCTGCGCCGGTGGTCATTAATACGATTATTCAGAATGCGATAGAACAGCGGTCGCCATTCCGCACAGGGTCGCGCTGAGTAATTGCGTGCCAGTTTCAGCATGGCATCCTGTACGATGTCCATGGCTTCATCCTCGTCGCGCAACGCCATGCGCGCGATCTGGAACGCACGGCGCTCAACGCTGGCCAGAAACTGTTCCAGGTCATGAATATGGTCCAGAGTCGACTCCTCCGTCAGAGACGCGCTTCGGTACTCCACCATCTGCACCGGCGCAGACACAGGACTGATACTGGCGTACATGTTAGCAAGACGCATAATGTTTCAGATCGAATCAGGAGATATCACAACTCATCATGATTGTTGCTAACGCATCGGCTGGGGTTTGGTTGACGCGCTTATCTGATCTCCTCGCGCGGGCAGCAGAACATCGGTCAAAATATGTCCAATCCGGATTCGCAATACCAAATTCATCCATGAATCACCGACTTGGGTCTTATAGAGGCTCGCCGCTCACAGGAACATCCACAGGTTTATCCACACCTTCTGTGGATAGTTCCCGGCAAACATCGGGTCACACAAGTCAAGCATGCCTTGATAAATCATGAGCGTGATTCTGCGCATTGCAATCGACACTCCCCTTCGGCGTCTGTTCGATTACTTGCCCCCTGCCGGCCTTGTGTCCGCTTTAGAGCCCGGTGTCCGCATATGGGTTCCCTTCGGACGCAGACGGGTGATGGGGGTGCTGGTTGCAATTACTGAACACAGCGATGTCCCGCATGCGAAGCTGCGGCGCGCCTATGAACTGATTGACTCCACTCCAGTATTCGACAGGGATCTGTTTCAGTTGCTGCTGTGGTCGGCTGAATATTACCGTCACCCGCTGGGTGAGGTGCTGGCTGCCGCATTGCCCGGAACATTGAGCGCCGGCGCTGCGCTCACATCCACTCGGGAATGCTGGCAACTGGACACCTCTCGCCTGATGGAAGCGAGTGATCGCATACCAAAACGGGCAACCCGACTGCACGCATTGATTGAAGGTATGAGTGATGGCGCATGGCACGATGCAACTGAACTGTCGGCTCTGCATGCAGACTGGCGTGCAGGTCTGCGAACGCTGGAGCAGCGCGGCTATGTTCGCAGCCAGCTGTTCGACACCCCGCCTGCTGAACTCCGACCTGCAACTGGCGCTTGCCCACTGCGGCTCGGCACTGACCAGAAGCAGGCATTGCAACGTATCGTCGCCAGTCTGAGCAGCTTTGCCACCTTGCTGCTGCATGGCGTGACCGGCAGCGGCAAGACCGAGGTATACCTGCAGGCCATTGCTGAAGTCCTCGATCGCAAGCAACAGGCCCTGGTGCTGGCACCTGAAATTGCGCTGACCCCTCAGTTGGTTGCTCGATTTCGTGATCGTTTCCAGACACCCGTTGCTGTGCTGCATTCGGGGTTGAGCGATAGCGAGCGTCTTGCTTCATGGCGAGCCGCGCGCAATGGTGAGGCCGGTATCGTGATTGGTACGCGCTCTGCCATCTTCACGCCACTCAGTCGCCCGGGTCTGATTATTGTTGATGAAGAACACGATGCTTCCTACAAACAGCAGGAAGGATTTCGCTATTCGGCACGCGATCTGGCTATTGCCCGCGCACAACGGCATGGCATTCCGGTCGTGCTGGGCTCTGCAACTCCTTCACTGGAAAGCCTGTTACGCGTTGCGCGCAAGCCTGATGACCTGATGCGCCTGCCCGACCGGGCTGGCGGCGCACTGCCTCCCACCCTGAAACTGGTTGACCTGCGCCAGCATGCCGCCAATCAGGGTTTATCCACGCCCGTGATGATGCAGATCCGCAAACATCTTGATGCACAGGGACAGGTGCTGCTGTATCTGAACCGCCGGGGCTTTGCACCGGTGTTGTTCTGTCCCGGTTGCGGCTGGTCTGCTCCCTGCCCGCGCTGTGACGCCCGACTTACCGTGCATCAACGTCGTCACAAGCTGATTTGTCATCACTGTGCTCACGAGCAGGCACTGAACAGCGAATGTCCTGTCTGTCATGCATTAGTCAAACCCGTTGGGCATGGCACGGAACGGATCGAAGATACGCTACGGCAGATTTATCCCGATGCACCTCTGGCACGGATCGATCGCGACAGCGTCAGCCGCAAAGGTGAGCTTGATGCAACACTGGCGCGAGTGCATTCCGGCGCTGCGAAAATACTGGTCGGTACCCAGATGCTGTCCAAAGGACATCACTTTCCCGACGTCACTCTGGTCGTCATTCTGGATGCAGATCAAGGTCTGTTCAGTACGGATTTTCGTGCCAGCGAACGGCTGGCGCAGAGCATCCTGCAAGTGGCCGGACGCGCTGGCCGGGGTGATCGACCGGGCGAAGTGCTGATTCAGACCGAATATCCCGATCACCCGTTGATGCAACGGCTGTTGCACGATGGCTATACGGGCTTTGCCGAAGCCGCCTTGCAGGAGCGTGAACAGGCACACTGGCCACCCTTCGCGCGCATTGTCCTGTTGCGCGCCGAAGCTGCCGAACTCAGTACGGCACTGCGCTTTCTGCAAGCCACACAGCAACTGGCATTGCAACAGAACAGGAAGGTAAAGGTGCTAGGACCTGCGCCGGCACCCATGACACGCCGCGCCGGAATGCACCGTGCACAGCTATTACTGCATGCCAGCAGCGTCGGGCCGCTGCAAAACCTGCTGGCTGCACTTCTGCCACAGCTGGAATCCCTGCCTGAAGCCAGGCGGGTGCGCTGGTCAGTGGATGTCGACCCTGTTGAATTATTCTGAGTGCATGGTTCTGTGCTGGCCGATAGCTGGCTGCCACACGTAGAATGGGCGGGATATGCACGCACCCGCAGTTGATCAAAATTGAAACACCTAATACAGACCCTGCTCGAATCAGCACTCAGTAATCTGCCAGCAGGCACGCTCCCTGCTGAACTGGATATACCCGCCATTGAGCTGGAACGCACTCGCGATGCCAGCCATGGTGACTTCGCCTGCAATCTCGCCATGCGCCTGTCGAAAGCAGCCAGACGCAATCCGCGTGAACTGGCACAGGCACTGATCGCTGCGCTGCCTGCCAGCGCCCTGCTGAGCAAGGTTGAGGTAGCCGGACCGGGCTTCATCAATTTCCATCTGTCACCGAATGCCTATGCGCAGGAACTCGATTCGGTACAGCAGCAGGCTGCAAACTACGGTCATTCCACAACCGGTAACGGCCAGCAGGTGTTGCTGGAATTTGTTTCAGCGAATCCAACCGGTCCGCTGCATGTGGGTCATGGGCGGCAGGCGGCATTGGGCGATGCACTGGGCGCGCTGCTGGCCACGCAGGGCTACGCTGTCACCCGTGAGTTCTACTACAACGATGCCGGTGTGCAGATCCAGAATCTGGCTTTATCCGTTCAGGCACGTGCCAGAGGTTTCAAACCGGGCGACGCAGCATGGCCCGAAGCCGCCTACAACGGTGATTACATCGCCGATATCGCTGCTGACTTTCTGGCCGGGAAAACGGTTCGTGCGATGGATGGTATCGCAGTCACTGCCAGCGGAGATCGTGAAGATCTGGAATCAATCCGTCAGTTCGCAGTCACCTACCTGCGCAATGAACAGGATATTGATCTGCAAACTTTCGGCGTGAAATTTGATCAGTATTACCTTGAGTCCAGCCTGTATTCGGACGGCAAAGTGGACAACACCGTTGCTGGCCTCATTGCCAGCGGCAAAACCTATGAACAGGACGGCGCTTTGTGGCTGCGCACTACTGAATATGGTGACGACAAGGATCGCGTCATGCGCAAATCAGATGGCAGCTACACGTACTTCGTACCGGATGTGGCCTATCACGTAGGCAAGTGGCAACGTGGCTTTCATCGCGCCATCAATATTCAGGGCTCCGATCATCACAGCACCATCACTCGCGTACGGGCTGGATTGCAGGCATTGAGCCTCGGCATTCCTGCCGGATATCCGGATTACGTGCTGCACAAGATGGTCAAGGTAATGCGCGCCGGCGAAGAAGTGAAAATCTCCAAGCGGGCCGGTTCCTATGTGACGGTGCGCGACCTGATCGAATGGGTGGGTCGCGATGCAGTGCGTTTCTTCCTGGCATCACGCCGTGCCGACACCGAGTTTGTATTCGACATTGATCTGGCACTGGCACAGGGTGAAGAAAACCCCGTGTTCTACGTGCAGTATGCCCATGCACGCGTTTGCAGCGTGTTCCGTCAGTTGGGCGAGAAAGGATACATTCATGATCGCACTTTGGGTGCAGCCCACCTGCATCTGCTCGATACATCTCATGAAAGTGCATTGATGCGTCGCGTTACTCAGTATCCAGAACTGTTGAGCACAGCGGCGGCGGCACTTGAGCCGCATCAGATTGCTCACTATCTGCGCGAACTGGCGGGTGACTTTCATACCTATTACAACGCGCATGTATTTCTGGTCGAAGATGCCGCGCTGCGCAATGCACGTCTGAATCTGGTGGCCGCTGCAAAGCAGGTCATTGCCAATGGCTTGCACCTGCTGGGAGTAAGTGCACCGGAATCCATGTGGTCTACCGAGAAAGCTGTCAATCATGGCGCGTGATTACAAAAACACTCATACCCGGACCAGTGGCGGGATTTCCGCATGGGGTGGCTTTGCAATCGGCCTGCTGATCGGATTAACAGTGGCCACAGCAGTCTATCTGTTCGATCGCCGGCCCGGCGCACAGGTCAGTGCCCACAACGCACCGCTCACCAATGAACAACCGGGAAGCACCAAGGAAGCGCCAGCACCTGAATCTGCGCAAACTGACACCCAGTACGATTTTTATGATGTACTTCCGAAGCAGGAAGTTGAAATAAAAAATGACAAAACCCAGACAGCCAGCAACTCATCTGCATCAGGCGCGATAGACGCACCGGGCTCTTATATCCTGCAAGTCGGTTCTTATCACAATTTTGCCGATGCAGATCGCGTGCGTGCCCGCCTTGCCCTGCAGGGCATTGAATCCACCATTCAGAAAGTCAGCATTGATAATGACACATGGCACCGCGTTCGCATTGGCCCGATCAACAATCTGAACAAACTGGAAGACACACGCCGCAAACTGCGTGAAGTTCAGATTGATGCGATGGTTGTCAAACTGGAATCAGCCAGACAGGCCAACTGAATAGATCGGCCTGAAATCCCGCATGGCATGGACAACTCAGGTGAGCAGACTCGTTAACCACAAACCGATATCCCGTATTTCTTCTGCACACACGGAATGCGGCATATCGTAGTAACGAAAATCCACTGCATATCCCTGCGTCAGCAAGGCATCACGCGAACGCTCACCCAGCTGTACCGGCACCACCGTATCCTGACGGCCATGACACATCAGGACGGGAATATCAGCATTCGCCGCACTGGCCTCAGCTGCAAGTGAATCACGTAATGGCAGGTAAGTAGACAAGGGCAGCACACCCGCCAGCCGCTGCGGATAACGCAACGCGGTCTGCAGGGCAATCGCTCCGCCCTGAGAGAATCCGGCTATCACGATGCGACTGGCCTTTATGCCCGCTGCCACTTCGGCCTGAATCAAATCACACACCAGCATTTCAGAAGCACGGATACCTGCAGCATCTTCTTCAGCCCGTAGCGCCAGTGCCTTGATGTCATACCATGCACGCATGACATAGCCGTTGTTCAGCGTGACGGGACGGTGCGGCGCATGAGGAAATATAAACCGGACGGGCAATGTATCCGGCAGATGCAGCTCTGGAACGATGGGTACAAAGTCGTGCCCATCCGCACCCAGCCCATGCAGCCAGATGACGCTGGCCGATACGGCATCAGTGGTAGAAGGTTGCAGCCGTACCGCAGTTGAAGTTTCCTGTTGTGTATATCGCATGCTCTATTGCTCAAACCCACCGAGTGAAATCAGCATCATCATTGCTACCAGCCGCCACAAGTATCGAAGTATGTAGGCTGAGGTGCAATGAAGCGTAATCCCAACCTACCGGGCTGTGCGATCAAATTGTTGGGCAAGAATAAAGACCTGACCCCGTACCTCTTAGGGTCAATTTGGACGGTCCGCAACAGCAAGGCATTACAACGGACGTCCGGTCAATCTAATCATTAATTCATTCAGCCAGCGTGGCAAGTTATTCTGATCTGGATATACATTTGGCAAGCCAAGCAATCGTAAATGGAGAGGGGTTATTCCGCCCTGATCACGACCTGTCATTGAAAAAACTCCGAATAGACCCACCATATAGTCACAGAAAATCATAAAAGATTTCACTCTATCTAAAATCGAATGCGGGTCACCTTTGTCAAGCAATTCCTGCATATAGGGGGAATTAAAAACTGTGTACAGAAGTGCAATAGACGCCACCATAGGGATCAGGGTTGCTTCAATAAGCGACCAACACGCCAGCAGATACTGCCAATTCGTCCAGTCTCGTTTTACATCTGCTGACGAATACAGATCATAAGGATAATTGTTGGTACGGCAACCACTTAACTCATTGACTTCCCCTAGCAACGAATAGGTGCCTCGTGAAACATCGATGATATCTGTCAGAAGATCAATCCAAGCACGTGCAACCATGTAATAGATAGCCCACAACCCCATCAAGGCAAGCATGCCTGTATACCATGCATGCGTAACCATGGAATGGAATACCAAACGACCTTCAAGCACTACATAAGGTGTAGAAGTAACCGCCAATAAAGCATGACAGGTGCACCTTTTTCGATACGGTAACCTTTCCCAGTATCTACCAAGGAAACCCCAATTATTCATTGAATACTCCTAGCTCAATGACGTAAGTGCTGCGCAATTGTATTCGTATCATTCGCGTTGGTATACGCAGGTTCGTTATTGTTATTGCTGGCAATCCAATCAAGCCAACCCCAAACTCCACTGTCGCCGAATCCTGCACCCGGGCAACGCCCATTCTACCTGTCGCATTCAGACAAGCTGGTATTCGCTGGACAATTCTTTGCTCCATATTTCTATCCAAGATTACCCGGGTGACGATTTAGTTTTATAGTAACGGCATCTTCTGCTACCTGCCGGAGCAATCATGAAAACCCAACGGCATACGTCAAGCCTTCTCGGCTTGCTCATTATCCATACGTTTATATGGCAACCTGTCCAGGCTGCACCTATAGATGAGTTTCGCCTGAGTGATATTGAACAAAGCCTCCGTACACTGGAGACCACAGTAAAAGATCAGGCACGACAGATTGCCGAACTGCAACGACAGTCCGGGCTTACTGCGCTGCCGGTCTCAACGCAATCTGCTGTCAGCAATGATTCACGCTGGGTAAGCAGCAGTAACTGGGCTCGAATCAAGCCCGGCATGGAGGAATTGCAGGTTATCGAAATTCTCGGTGCGCCAACTCAACAGCGCATGGGTGATGACAGCAAGAGCCGCACGTTGCTATACGCGATGGAAATCGGTCGCTCCGGATTTCTGTCCGGCCGGGTGACATTGACAGACGGAAAAGTCAGTTCGATTGAGATACCCAGCTTGAAATAAACCGCAACTCATATGCTTCTTTTACTTGTTAAGAATCCACCACCCGTTTAGCTGCGATTGTCGAACAGGCTGATTACGATTAAGTGTGTTCATGGGCATGATGGACAAAATGGCCTTTGCTTCACATCGTGAACACTAAGCGCACAGTACATCAGTCAAATTCGGTCGCCAGACCCGGCTCAAGGTAATGCCGGTGCAACAACTGTAACTGTGCCGCAGTGATGCGGCCGGTTGACAGCTCCGGCAATTTCTCCAGCGGAAAAAAATCGACGCCATCTGTTTCGTTACTGAGCCGTGGCGTCCCACCCGTGATTTCGCACACGAACAGCAGCTTCCAGAGATGGAACATGAAAGGCGGGTAGTTGTGCAGATTGCGATCATGCACTGCGGCCAGCTTGAGTACCCGCGCGGTGTAACCGGACTCCTGTTCTATTTCCTTGAGTATGGACACTGAGGGCGATTCATTCACATCCGCAAACCCGCCCGGAACTGTCCATTTGCCATCACTGCGCTCACGCACCAGCAGGACTTCATTGTCACGGAACATGGCACCGCGCACATCTATCTTGGGCGTGGTATAGCCATCTTCCAGCAACCATGCCGTGCGAATCTGCTGACTGTCATACAGTGCAGCATTACCAATCAGCCCGGCAGCGATCTGCGCCACTTCTTCGTAACGTTCACGTTCAAATTTATTACGGGTGTAATGCAAACCGGTTTGCGCCACCGCAAGCAGGCGACGTGCCTGATCCAGCAAGTTTGACATCAGCTTTTCCTGTTGAGTGCAATCAGCACATTCAGACACAAGCAAACCACAGATACCACTACACTTCACTACCCATATGAGATGTCAGTACCGATGACCAGTTCAATCCGTAAGCCCGAACCGGCTGAGACACAGACGCTCAGCGGCCTGATGGCCGTATTCAGCGCCTTCCTCATCTGGGGCTTGCTACCGCTGTATCTGAAACCGTTGAACAGCCTGCCTGCGCTGCAAATTGCAGCCTGGCGCTACCTGATGGGCTGCGTTGTAGTCATGGGCTGGATTGCCTGGCGTGGTGAGCTGAATCAGGTATGGCGCACTCTGGTCACACCTGTACTGCTCAGACGCCTGGCTCTGACGGCGAGTCTGCTGGCTATCAACTGGACACTGTATGCGTGGGGCATCGCGCACGGACAGGTGCTGCTCAGCAGCCTCGGCTACTTCATCAACCCATTAGTGAATGTGCTGCTGGGCGTCATCGTACTGTCGGAGCGACTGAACCGGGCGCAATGGATTGCCGTTGCCATTGCCACCAGCGGCGTGCTGTTACTGACTGTTCAAGCAGGTCAGCTACCGTGGATTGCACTGGCGCTGGCAGGCACTTTCAGTCTTTATGGTCTATTGCGAAAAGTCAGCCCTGTTGCACCATTGACCGGTCTGGCTGTTGAGACGCTGCTGGTTGCGCCGCTGGCCTGCGGCTATCTGTTACTCAGCCAGCAACAGCCGGGAGATGCGCTTAATCACTCAACCCTGATGCTGGTGTTGCTGGCCTTCTCAGGCATCGTGACTGTTGTACCTCTGACTCTGTTCAACTACGGCGCAAGACACATCAACTACGCAACCGTGGGCATGCTGCAATACATCGGACCGACACTGCAATTTCTGATCGGTGTGTTCATCTACAAGGAAACCCTGACGCCTGCACGCCTCGCCTGCTTCGGACTGATCTGGCTGGCGCTGGCAATCTATGCCGCAGATGGAATCTGGCGGAACCGGATGAACTCTTCCGGGTAATAAACTACCCGGTTCGCCTTACCGTCAGTATCTTCACCGTCTTGTCGAGCATCTGTCCTTTCATTACGCCCTCACCCGCAGTCGGCGAACGAGGCTGATCCAGAATCGCACGGATCACATCCATCCCCTCAATCACCCGACCGAACACCGCATAGCCCTGGTTGTCACCGGGCGCATTAGGCTGCGCATCCATGCCGGGCAAATTGCCCAGTACGATGAAGAACTCAGCCGTGGCCGTCCCCGGTGCCAGTCGCGCCATCGAAATGGCGCCACTGACATGGCTCAGTCCGGTGACTGTTGTGGGTTCGTGCGAGATGGGTTTAAGCAGCCGCTTGGGATCGCCGCGCACACCCGCTTGAACAAAGCCATATTCACCCGTGTCACCAATTTTCACCGCACGGTAAAAGCCTGTGCCGTCCAGACGCTTCTGATCCACATAGCGCAGAAAATTGGCAGCCGTAATGGGCGCCCGCTCCTTTTCAACCAGCAGCACAATCGGTCCCAGACTGGTTTGCATGGTCACCTTGACGGTGACCGGTACAGGAGGCGCAGCAACCTCGGCATTCTCAACCGCCGGGGTCTCTGCGGGTGTCTGTGCCCATGCCCCGCCAGCAGCCATAAAAATAAAAGCCAATAAATTCAACAAGTAAACGCGATTCGGAGGCATATTTTTTCCAGAACAACCTGATGCAGGCTGTTTTTCCTTGACCCTTTCCGCATATTTATGCAGAATATCAAATGTTTTATGCATAATTGATGGACCCGCCCGCTCTCTCGTATCCGACACCCTGACCGCCTCAAAATTATTCATGGCCGCTGAACTGCATCAATCCACCTTACGCCGCGCGGCGATCGTCAAGATCATCCGCGAATCGGTGGTGCACAAGCAATCAGAACTGGTTGACCTGCTCAGACAGCAGGGATTCGATGCTACTCAATCCAGCGTCAGCCGGGATTTACGCGAACTGCAAGTGGCCAAAGCGGGAGATCATTACATTGTTCCGCAATCCGCTGTGAGCCAATCCGATCCATTCAGCGCTATCAGCGGATTTGTCACACGCATCTGCACCGCAGGCAGCTCACTGACTGTGGTCAATACACGCACCGGTACAGCCCAGAGTGTGGCCGTGGCCATTGATCAGGCAAAGTGGCCGGAAGTAGTCGGCACGATTTCAGGCGACGACACGATTTTCATTGCCACTGAAGATGCCAGCGCGCAGCAGCAGCTGGGTTCCCGTCTGCGCGCCATTTTCAAACTTTAATTTTTCTACTCATCAAATTTCAGATTCAGAGATTGTTTGCATCATGACTGACACCATTCCCGCGGGTAATGAACCCATACTGCTTGCCTTCTCCGGTGGCCTGGACACTTCATTCCTTGTGCCTTGGCTGAAAGAAAACTATGGCCGACCGGTCATTACGGTCACGGTGGATACTGGTGGCATTGATGCCGAGGCCGCCAAGGTGCTGGAACAGCGCGCGCTGACTTATGGCGCACAGAAGCAGATACTGGTTGAAGCCAAGCCCACTTATTTCGATCAGGTGCTCAAGTATCTGATCATGGGCAATGTACGACGCGGCAACCTTTATCCTCTGTGCGTAGGCGCAGAGCGCGTGATGCAGGCGCAGATCATTGCCGAATATGCGCGCAAGCTTGGCACCAAGATCGTTGCGCATGGCTGTACTGCTGCGGGTAATGATCAGGTCCGCTTCGAAGTCGCGCTGCGCACGCTCGCACCTGAACTTACCATTCTTGCACCGGTACGGGATCGCGCCTTCAAGCGTCCGGAACAGTTGAAATACCTGCAGGACAAGCAATTGCCGTTGCCTCCCTATGGCGCTGCATATTCAGTGAATCGTGGCCTGTGGGGCGTGACCATTGGCGGCAAGGAAACCCTGACCTCCAGCGACACTATTCCTGACAGCGCCTGGGTACTGTCAAAGGATGCTTTCAGCAATCCGCAAGCACCTGAAGTGCATACCATCGGCTTTGAACATGGTGTGCCATGCAGCGTGGACGGCATCACCCTCAGTGCTGTCAGCGTGATTGAAAAGCTGGAACAGATCGGCGCGAAATTCGGCGTTGGTCGCGGCATTCATGTTGGTGACACCATCATCGGCACCAAAGGTCGGGTGGCGTTTGAAGCTCCTGCTGCTGATGTACTGCTCAATGCTCATCGCGAACTGGAGAAACTGGTACTGACTGGACGTCAGTCACGTATCAAGGACAGCGTAGCCGCACCTTATGGCGATCTGGTACATGAAGGTCAGCATCTTGATCCTGTATGCCGCGATATCGAAGCGCTGCTACTGTCCTCTCAGGAACGTGTCACCGGTGAAGTCAAAGTAATGTATCGACCCGGCATGGCCTTCATTGAAGGTGTGACATCCAGATATTCGATCATGGCAGCTTCCAAAGGTGTGTATGGCGAGGCAGCGGGCGAATGGACCGCCGCAGATGCGCTGGGATTCTCGAAGATGCTGTCGTTAACCGGTTCGTTCTGGCAACGGGCAGGCAAGAATTAATCTACACCCTAGCCCTCTCCCGCAATCGGGAGAGGGAATCGATCAAAGAAGAGTTACGCAGATGAAAACAGTTGTTGTAGACAAGATCGGCTCCATCACTCAGGCACTGAATCTGGGTCGCGAGCTGCGCATAGAAACGCAGAACCTTCCCTGCGAAGAAGGTGTGGTGCTGGTGGTAGAGATTCTCACCAATAAATCCACCTACAACACGCTGGAGCTGACCAGTGGTCGCATGGCCAAGGTGGCGCGTGGCGATATCGTGGTGGGCGCACTGGGTCATCGTCAGGCGCTGTTTGGCTATTCAGGTCATCTGCCTGAGTCCGTGAAAGAAGGTGACATCATCCAGATGCTCAACATCGGTGGCGTACTGGGCATCTGCGATTCAGCCAATCCTGACAAAGGCAAACCGTTTGATTGCCGCGTTCTGGGCGTGGTGCTCCAGTTCCCATATCTGGGTGAACGGATTGGTGTACCTGCAAAAGTGGGTTACAAGCAACTCGACTACAACGCCAAAGTCGACACTCGCAAAGTACCGGTTGTCGCATTGGCAGGCACCTGCATGGAAGCCGGCAAGACGGCCGCTGCCTGCGCCATTGTCTCGCGCATGCGGCATCGTGGCCTGAACGTGCATGCGTTCAAGGCGACGGGTGTTTCACTGCGGCGCGACATCATGGCCATGGAAGATGCTGGCGCGAAGAAGAGCGCCATCTTCACTGACTATGGCGTCGTCACCACTACTGCCAAGACCGGTCCTGCCATCACACGCACACTGCTGACTGAGATGGCACTGGGCGATCCTGATGTCATCGTGTTTGAGCTGGGCGATGGCCTGCTGGGCGCTTACGGCGTGGAAGCGATTCTGCTTGATAAAGAGATTCGCGATTCCCTGACATCGGTAGTGTTGTCAGCCAACGATCCTGTCGCTGCATGGGGTGGTGTGAAACTGCTGCGCGAGAAGTTCGGAATCGAGCCTTCTGTCGTCACCGGCCCATCAACGGACAATGCCGTCGGTGTGAACATCATTCGCGATCAGATGAAAGTGCCAGCATGGAACGCCATGACCGATGGCGCTGCATTGGGCGATTGTGTGATTGATAGTTTGAAGCTGTCGCCGGAAGTGCTGGCCAAGGCCAATGTGGAGCAGCTGTAATGACCAACAGAGTTCCCACCATCGTATTGGGCGGTACCGGCTATGTTGCAGGTGAACTGCTCAGGTTGATCGCAGGTCATCCGGGTCTCGAATTGAAGGCGATTCTGTCTGACAGTCAGCCGGGTGAACCTGTCAGCAAAGCCTTTCCACATCTGGCTCCTGCCTACCCGCAGCTACAGTATTCCAGCCTGGAACAGGTGACGCAGCTGATTGCCACGCTGCCGAAATCTGCTGTGCTGGCTGCTGCACCGCATGGTGTATCGCACAAGTTGCTGGATGGGTTAATCAAGGCCTCCGAAGCGGCGGGCACCGATTGCACCGTAGTCGACATCTCTGCTGACTATCGTTACAGCACTGCCTCAGCATATGAAGCCGTCTACAAGCATGCGCATGGCGCGCCTGCCCGCATCAAAGACTTCACCTGTGCTGTGCCTGAACATCTGGCCAAAGCACCTACCCGGCACGTGGCGCATCCGGGCTGCTTTGCAACTTCTATTCTGTTGTCCAGTGTGCCGTTGCTGAAGCTGGGCATCGCTGAGCCTCGCCTGTTTGCATCCGCCATTACCGGCAGCACCGGCGCAGGCCGCACACCGACAGCGGGAACCCATCATCCGCAACGTCATAGTGACCTGTATGCCTACAATCCTCTGGCACACCGTCATGCACCCGAAGTAACTGAACTGGCCCATGCCGCATCCGGCATTCAGGCTGACTTCTGTTTCGTACCGCATTCAGGTCCGTTTGCCCGCGGCATTCATGCCACGATTCAAGCCACTGCATTGAAACCCATCAGCACGGCAGAACTCGTTCAAGCCTTGCGGGATTTCTACAAACATTCCCCATTCGTGCGCGTCGGCAATGAAATGCCACGCATCAAGGATGTGGCCACCAGTAACTACGCGCACATCAGTGCCGTTGCGGATGGCAAAACAGTAGCCGTGATGTGCGCCATTGATAACCTGACCAAAGGCGCAGCCGGCGGTGCGGTGCAATGGATGAATCGCCTGCTGGGTTTTGATGAAGCACTTGGCTTGCTGACGCCTGCACCCGGCTGGAATTGATCACTGATTTCGAGGTTTTATGAGTACGCAAAATGTAGTGCCATTGCACCCCGCCAAAGCAGATGAGTCTGATCATCTGGCGCATGTGTATGCACAGTTTCCGCTGGAAGTGGTCGATGCGATGGGCGTGTATCTGCATACCCCGGATGGCCGCAAGGTGCTGGATCTTTACGGTGGTCATGCTGTTGCTGCCGTGGGTTATGGCCATCCACGCTGGGTTGAAGCTTTGACCAGACAGGCACAGGCGCTGGCTTTCCAGAGTAACGCGGTACCGCTGGACGTGCGGGTACGTGCGGCCACGAAGCTGGCAAAATTCTGTGGTCTGGGATTGAACACGGTGTTCTTCGTCAATTCCGGTGCCGAAGCCAATGAAAACGCGCTGAAGCTGGCATTGAAGATCACCGAAGCGCGTGAAGTTGTGGCCATAGAAGGTAGCTTTCATGGACGTACCGCTGCGGCGGGTGCGGTTACCTGGGGTGCAATGAAGAAATGGTATGGCTTCCCTCAGGCTCCGTTTGATGTGCAGTTCCTGCCGCGCGGCAATATTCCTGCGATCAAGGAAACCATCACTGACAAAACAGCCGCTGTGATAGTGGAACCCATTCAGGGCGTAGCAGGTGCCTGCGATCTGCCCAAGGCATTCCTGGAAGCCATCCGTCAGCGCTGCTCTGAAACCGGCACGCTGCTCATATTTGATGAAGTGCAATGTGGCATGGGTCGTACCGGCCATCCCTTTGCAGCAAACATGTATGGTGTCACACCCGACATCATCACGACTGCGAAGGCGTTGGGCGCAGGCTTTCCTGTGTCAGCGGTACTGATGGCCGATCACGTGGCCAGTTATCTGAAGATGGATGATCTTGGCACCACCTTCGGCGGTGGCCCGATGGCCTGTGCCATGGTCGAAGTCGTGCTCGACATCATCGAAGATGAAGGACTGCTCAGTAATGTGCTTGCGCGGTCTGCCGAGATCCGTGAGAAATGTATCGCAGGTCCGGTGACCGCAATTCAGGGAGCAGGCATGCTGCTGGGTCTGCGCACCACACGGCCCGCGAAAGAAATTCAGGCTGAGCTGTTGAAGCAGGACATTCTTACCGGCACCAGCGGTGACCCGAATGTTGTGCGCATTCTTGCGCCCTATGTGCTCAAGTCAGAGCATGTGGAAGCATTGCGCGCAGCGTTGATTGATATTGGCAAGTGATGTGCAGGCCGGGCACCACACCCGGCATCCAGCAACATCAACAGATCATTGCCGGGTGCAGCATCCGGCCTACGAAGACAACGAGACATCATGCAACGATTTCTGGACCTGGCTGATTTTGAACGCGCTGAAGTGAAAGACCTGCTGGGTCTGGCGTCACGCTTGCAGCAGAACCCTGATCCCCATGCACTGGCAGGCAAGGTGCTGGGGTTGCTGTTCATGAATCCATCCCTGCGCACGCTGGCTTCATTCCAGAGCGGCATGATGCGACTGGGCGGCTCAGTTTTTGTCATTACACCCGGTCAGGGCACCTGGCAGCTGGAAACGCGCAATGGTGCAGTAATGAATGGCGCAGCTGCTGAACACATCAAAGAAGCCGTGCCGGTCATGGCATCCTACTGCGATGCACTGGGTGTGCGCATGTTTGCAGAAGGCAAGAATCTGCAGGCCGACATTAATGAAACCGGCTTCAAGATGATTGCCGATCTGTGCGACAAGCCGCTCATCAATCTTGAATCAGCTGTTAATCATCCATGCCAGGCTCTGGCTGACTGGTACACCATGGACGAACTGAATGTGCCTGAACGTGGCAAGTTCGTCATATCGTGGGTCAATCATCCCCGAGCATTGCCACTGGCCGTGCCTTCTGCAACCGTACAGATGGCCGCGATGCGCGGCATGGATGTAGTGGTGTTACGTCCGGAAGGCTATGCACTGCCAGATGCCATCATGGAAAAAGCTCGCGTAGCGGCCAGAGCATCCGGTGGCAATGTGACTGAAACAACTGATCGTCCTGCAGCGCTGAAAGGTGCGCAGGTGGTTTATGCCAAGGAATGGGGTTCACCACAGCACTATGGCGATGCCGAAGCCGAAACACGCCTGAGAGAAGATCTGGTCGACTGGTGCGTCAAAGACAGCTGGTTCAAACACACTGCACCGGATTGTCATCTGATGCACTGCCTGCCGGTCCGCCGCAACGTTGCCGTCGATGACGAAGTGCTGGATAGCTCGCGCAGCGTGGTCATCCGTGAAGCATTCAACCGCATGGTGGTGCAGATGGCCGTATTGCATCGCCTGTTGCGGAACAAGTAAGACAGTATTTTTATTGATACACACGCTCGTACAGAGATAACCGGATTTACTGATAATTTTTAGAGTGACAGACATGACCAATCGCACCGACCCCCTGATCACCGTCCGCGCCTTGAAGAGCGCTGCGCCGTACATACGCATCTACAAAGGCAAGGTATTTGTCATCAAAGCCAGTGGCGGTGTATTCGGTAACCCGGATGCCACCCGCGCTCTGATGGAACAGGTTGCCATCCTGCACCAGGTGGGCATTCGCGTCGTGATTGTGCACGGTGGTGGTGAGCAGCTGACCGGCGTACAGCAATCCATGGGTATTGAACCGCGCATGGTCGCAGGCCGGCGTGTCACCGACGCCAAATCCATTGAAGTCACCAGCATGGTGCTCAATGGACTGGTCAACACCCAGATTCTTGGCATCTGCCGCGAACTTTCCATCAATGCAGTTGGCGTCAGCGGTGTAGCCGCAGGCTTGATCAAGGCGCACAAACGCCCGCCTGTTCTGGTCAACGGTGAAACGATTGACTACGGATTTGTCGGCGACATCGATCTGGTTGATGCGAAGGTGCTGCAACAATTGCTCGATGACGGCCTGATGCCGGTGGTCAGCCCGGTTTCGTGTGATGACAAGGGCGTGCTGCTCAACATCAATGCCGATACGGTTGCGGCTGCACTGGGCTCGGCTCTGAAAGCAGAAAAGCTCATGCTGGTAACGGGTGCACCCGGCATCATGGAATCGCTGGAAGATCCGCACTCACTGGTGTCCTATACCGATCTGGCAGGCCTGAAGCGCCTCAAAGATCAGGGCAGCCTGAAAGATGGCATGCTGCCCAAAGCCACTGCGATTGAAAGCGCAATCAAAGGCGGCGTGCGTCGCGTACATTGCATTTCATACAAGACACCGGACAGTGTGCTGATCGAAGTATTTACCAACGAAGGCACCGGCACCCTGATTGTGGAAGACATCAAGGGCTTGAGTGCAGCCGAACAGGGTAATTAATTCTCATCCCGACTCACGCAAGCGGAATACATCATGTCGAGACTCTGGGATAAAGGCGCGCCACTTGATTCGCGTGTGCTGCAATACACCGCCGGTGACGATCATGCACTGGATAATCGACTGGTGGCTCATGATGTGCGCGCTTCAATTGCACATGCGCAGATGCTGAATGCTCAGGGTTTGCTGTCTGCTGAAGATTTCAAACTGATACGCGATGGCCTCACCGCGATTGGTGATGAACATGCGCAGGGCAAATGGCAGGTCACGCTGGAACATGAAGACGGCCAGACTGCCCTGGAAACTTTATTAACACAGCGCATCGGGCAGGCTGGTGCACGTGTGCATCTGGGACGTTCCCGCAATGATCAGGTACTGACTGCATTACGTCTGTTTTTGCGTGATGCCACTACCGACCTGAACAAGGCCGTTCTGAAAGTTGCAGAGGCATTAGATGCGCTGGGTGAACGCGAAACCGATACAGCATTGCCGGGCTACACCCACATGCAACAGGCCATGCCCAGTTCCGTGAAGCTCTGGGCCGGTGGTTTTGCCGCTGAATTGCGTGATGACGCCGCAGGCCTGATGCAGGTACAGCGTCGTACCGGCAAAAGCCCACTGGGTTCAGCAGCTGGCTACGGTACACCGAATCTTCCTCTGGATCGTGCCGCAACGGCCAAGGCACTCGGCTTCAACGAAGTCCATGAACCGGTCACGGCAGTTCAGCTGTCACGCGGCAAGGCCGAAGCGCAGCTGTTGTTTGAAATCGTCATGGTGATGCAGGATGTGGCGCGGCTGTCTTCAGACCTGTGTCTGTTCTACACACAGGAGTTTGCGTTCGTCTCGCTACCTGATGCATTCACCACCGGCTCGTCCATCATGCCCCAGAAGCGCAACCCGGATGTATTTGAACTGATCCGTGGTCGCTCTGCCGCTGCGCAAGCCGCATTGTTCGAAGTGCTGGGCATTGTGGCCAAACTGCCTTCGGGCTATCAGCGAGACTTGCAGCTGATAAAGGTACCGTTGTTCCGCGCGATAGATCTGTGCAGCGATACCCTCGACATCCTTGCGCCCGCTTTAGCTGAAGTGAAATTCAGAAAAGAAAACATCTCAATGGATGCATCGATCAATGCCGCTGCGGAAGCCTATGAGCTGGTGAAGAATGAAGGCATTCCATTTCGGGAAGCCTATTTGCGCGTAGGGAAGAAGTATTTGAAGTAATTATCCGGGATGTGAAAATTGGCCCATATCCTATGAATGAATGAGGACCTGTGATGCGTTGGCGCGGTGAACGGGAAAGCAGCAATGTTGAAGATCGTCGCGGCAGAGGCGTCTCACGCGGCGCAGGTATTGGTGGAGTGGGCGGTATTGTGCTGGGCTTGCTGGCGCTGTACTTCACTAAGGACCCCACATTACTGCTTCAGTCGCTGACCAATGGTGGCGCCGCAACCGAGCAGAACAGCGGCCCTTATCAGGAAAGTGCGACTGAGGCGGATAGCAGCAGCCTGACCCGGGTGGTACTGGCCAGTACCGAAGATGTATGGGACCAGCTGTTCACACAGGCAGGCAAACAATACGTGAAACCAACGCTGGTCATGTTCAGCGGTACCGACACCTCAGCCTGTGGCACGGCGCAGGCCGCGATGGGTCCATTTTATTGTCCCGGCGATCAGAAGGTTTATATCGACCTGTCGTTTTACGATGAACTGAAACAGCGCTTCGGTGCGCCGGGCGAATTTGCGCAAGCTTATGTTGTCGCGCATGAAGTTGGTCATCATGTTCAGGACCTGCTCGGAACTTCAGCAAAAGTACAACAGGCACAGCAACGATTGAGTGAAGCACAGGGTAATGCCATGTCGGTGCGCCTAGAACTTCAGGCGGATTGTTATGCCGGTGTCTGGGCGTTTCATGCTGACCAGAGCCGGCACCTTCTGGAAGCTGGCGATATAGAAGCAGCCATCACTGCTGCAAATGCCATCGGTGATGATCGCCTGCAGAAGGAAGCTACCGGTCAGGTAGTACCTGATTCATTCACGCATGGCACATCAGAACAGCGCGTCCGGTGGTTCAGACGTGGTATCGATTCAGGTGAAGTGAAGCAGTGCGATACCTTCAATACCAGAACGCTCTGATCGCATCACTGTGCAGAATCTAACTGCAAACTGAACTGTCGCTGCCAATCTCAGCAGAAATTGCGGCAGGGACAGTTCGTCTAGCCCTTACGGGCCGACAGCACCTGCATTTCATCACCAATCTGTTTACGCATTTCCATCAACCTGATGGCCGTAGCGTGGTGCAGCTTGTCTTCATCTGTCTCGGGTATCCACGCCGGAACCTGCATGGGTTGTCCGGATTCATCCATGGCCACCATGATCACAATGCACTGAGTGGTCAGCCGCCGGGTGAGTGACTTCGGATCACACGCATTTACATGCAAAGCGATGTGCATTGAAGTGGTACCGGTGTAGATAATTTTTGCATCCACCTCAACCAGATTGCCGACGTGAATCGGCGCCAGAAAGCGGATACCGCCCGCGTAAGCCGTGACGCAATATCGGCCACTCCAGCCTGCTGCACAGGCATACGCCGCCAGATCGATCCATCGCATCACGGCACCACCGTGCACCTTGCCGCCAAAGTTCACATCTTGCGGCTCTGCTAAAAATCGCAGGGTAATTTCGCGCTGGTGCACTGTCTGATTCCTGTCTGAATGAATGTTGATGAAGGATCGTCAGTCTGGTGCTGCAAGAATAGTCGCACCTATCCTGAGTAGCCAGCCTGATTGTGCAGCTATTGCCACTCTGCTGGACGAGAGTGCGAGACAGCAACGTGGGCACATGCCTTGCTCGTATAATGGCTGAATTCACCTAGCCAGATGTCCTGTCTACCATCCTCCGTGCCATCTTTTACGCTCAACAATCTACCCATTAACGAAGCATTGCCGGATCTGATTTCGGCATTGCGGCAGCATCGGAACGTGGTGTTGCAGGCACCGCCGGGTGCCGGTAAATCCACAGGCGTACCGCTGGCCTTGCTGGACGCTGGTTCTGTCGCTGGCAAGATTCTGATGCTCGAACCCAGACGCCTTGCGGCACGCAGCGTGGCTACGCGCATGGCCGCGACCTTGGGCGAAGCAGTGGGCCAGACCGTGGGATATCGCACAAGACTGGACACCAGAGTCAGTGCCCGTACCCGTATTGAAATTGTGACTGAAGGCATTCTGACCCGCATGCTGCAATCGGATGCCGAACTGCGTGATGTGGGCATCGTGATCTTCGATGAATATCACGAGCGTAGTCTGCAAGCTGATCTGGGCCTTGCGCTGTGTCTGGAAGTGCAATCCACTCTGCGTGACGATCTGAAACTGCTGGTGATGTCAGCCACGCTGGACGGTGCCGCAGTCGCCACACTGCTGGGCAATGCGCCAATCATCAACTCGCGCGGTCAGGCCTTTCCAGTGGTAACGACTTATCGCAGCAATGCAGCTGCACAGCAGAAGCACTGGCAGAACGATGATGTTGCCCACAGAGTCGCACAACTTATTCAGAAAGCGCTGAACGAAGAAACAGGCGACATGCTTGTATTTCTGCCCGGCCAGGGAGAAATACGACGAGCTCAATCCATGTTGCAAGCTGCTGCGTTGCCGCAACACATTCAGATTCTGCCGTTATATGGCGAACTGCTCGCCGCAGAACAGGATCGTGCCATACAACCCAGTCAGCCGGGCTTTCGCAAGATTGTCCTGGCCACCAACATAGCTGAAACATCTTTGACTATCGAAGGCGTGCGAATCGTCATCGACTGTGGACTGGAACGGCGTGCCCGGTTTGATCCTGTCACCGGCATGAATCGACTTGAAACCTTGCGCATCTCACGCGCCTCAGCTGAACAGCGGCGCGGCCGTGCCGGGCGAACACAGAGCGGCGTGTGTTATCGACTATGGCAGGAATCTGAGCAGAGTTTGCTGCAAGCTCATACGCCACCGGAAATTCTGGAAAGTGATCTCGCGCCTCTGGCACTCGAACTGGCGGCATGGGGCACAACCGATTCACAACAGCTGCGATTCATGGACATGCCTCCAGCAGCGCATTTTGAACAGGCGCGTGAGTTATTGCGCCTGCTGGGCGCACTGGATTCCGCAGGCAGAATCACTGCGCATGGCCGCGCCATGTCGCAACTGGCAACGCACCCGCGTCTCGCGCACTTATTATTGAAAGCACGTGAGTTCAACCTGTCCAGTCTGGGTGCAGACATTGCGGCATTACTCACCGAGCGTGACATTCTCCGCAGTCAGACCCATGCGCATCATCGTGATGTGGACTTGCGGAATCGCATCGAAGCGCTGCATGGCGCAATGATTGCCTATCATGAAGTTGATCACGCAGGACGGCAACGGGCTCAACGCACCAGTGACCAGCTGTTGCGACAACTGCGCGCATCGCGTGATAACAGCCTGATGTCAATTCAGCACACGGGTAAGTTGCTGGCTATGGCATATCCGGATCGAATCGCACAAAAACGACGTGATGCAACAGCCAGCACTGCCGGCCGGTACCTGCTCTCGAATGGACGAGGCGCAATATTGACCCAGCCTCAGTCAGTCAGTGAATCAGAGTATCTGGTCGTTGCTCAACTGGATGCCGGTGAGCGTGAAGCCAGTATCCAGCTCGCAGCACCTGTTGAAGCTGACGAGCTGTTTTCGTTATTTGCCGATGAGATCATTGATTTACCGAGAATCGAGTGGGACTCGCGTGATGGCGTCGTGATTGCCCAGCAGGAACGACGGCTTGGCAGTCTGATCATTCAGGTACGCAAACTCGATCAACCGGATGCAAGCCTCATGCTTGCAGCACTCATGCAAGGTATTCGTGAGCTGGGCTTGTCCTCACTACCGTGGAGCGCAGCCGCGCTTGCGTTGCGTACGCGCATTGAATTCGCATTTCAGCACGATAAACACGCATCGTGGCCCGATGTGACAGACAGCCGCTTATTCGCTGAACTGGATCAATGGCTGGCACCCTGGTTGAACGGTATCACCCGTCGCAGCCAGCTCAACCAGCTGGACATGCATGCCATCCTGATGTCGCTGCTGGACTGGAATCAGCAGCAGCGACTGGATGAAATTGCGCCCACGCACTTGCTGGTACCCAGTGGTTCGCGTATTCCACTGGATTATTCAAACGGCACGCCTACTCTGTCGGTGCGCTTGCAGGAAGTGTTCGGCATGCATGCCACGCCCCGCATCGGGGGTGGCACGGTACCGGTGGTCATGGAGCTGCTTTCCCCGGCGCGACGACCGGTGCAGGTGACGCAGGATCTGGCCAGCTTCTGGGCACGCGGCTATCACGATGTAAAGAAGGATCTGAAAGGCCGCTATCCCAAACATTTCTGGCCGGATGATCCTCTGCAAGCTCAGGCGACGGCACGCGCCAAACCACGCGGTACCTGACACCGCCAGACAAATTCAGTCAACTCAACTGCCAAACGCTATTTCCGGCTTGATACAACATGAGTTATCAGGATAAATGCAACTTGTTGGCGAAACCGCGTCTAATATTCATGCAGTTTTTCTGTAGTGACTCCGCCCTTACTGGTTATGCATAAAGAGGTGAGTTATGAATATCAAACATCAAGCCGTAATGATTGTGCTGGTAAACATGCTGATCACATCTGCACACGCTGCTCAGCCAGCACAGGAAAAACCTGATCGGGCGTGCATGTTCACGACCCGGCCCAGCAGCTGGCGTGCTCTGGATCAGCAACACATGGTCCTGTGGGGGCCCTCGCAACAGGACGCCTATCTTGTCACGCTTTTCTCACCCATCAGTGATTTGCGCGCCACAGAAACCTTTGCCTTCATCGACTCAGACCACAACGGCAAATTATGTGGCGATGGCTCGGACAAGATTGCAGCGCCCAATTCAAAAACCGATCCTTCGCCAAACAGCATCAAGTCGATGAGCAAACTGGACGAGAGTGAGTTGATTGCACTGGGTGAAAAGTACAAATTGCAGTTACTGTCGCCTGCCCGCATTAAAGAACTGTCCGTTGCCACGCCGAAATAGCAATGGTCACTCCCCGCACATAATTACAACGCTGCCGGCTCTGTTTACACAAATAGATTCTGTCGTGCTGCATGACCTGCTACTTGAAATTCCTGATGCAGGCCAGCTGATTACCGGCGACAATCAACCTGTCAAACAAGGAGCATCAAATCATGTCGCATCCCATAGACCAGCAACTTCACGAACTGCACAGGCAGCTGGCCGGCTTACCTGCTGTTCCGCCCAGTACCCGGGAACAGCTACTGATCGTACAAGCGGATATCAACCGCCTGCTGGATGACTCAACCCCTCAGCAGCAAACACCGGGTGAAGCCGTTGAAACGCTGGCGGCGCAGTTTGATGCCGAACACCCCTCGCTCAGCGCTGCCTTGCGCAACCTGATCGACAATCTTGGCAAGGCCGGCATCTGAACATCAGCACCGCGTGATCGCCACGTATCAGGCACACTGATTCCACACTGGAGCCATTCATGGCCTACGACACTCAGAATATCTTTGCGAAAATCCTGCGCGGTGAGATTCCGGCACATAAAGTTTATGAAGACGCACATACACTGGCTTTCATGGATGTCATGCCACAGTCAGCGGGGCATGCACTGATTGTCCCCAAAACGCAGGCGGAAAACATTTTTGATCTGGGTACCGATGAATTGCAGCAGCTCATCACTGTAACGCAACGTGTTGCCCGCGCAGCGCGACAGGCCTTCAATGCCGATGGCATTACACTGATGCAATTCAATGGTGAAGCTGCCGGACAGACTGTGCCTCACATTCATTTTCATGTTGTGCCTCGCTATGCCGGTAAAGCACTGCAGGCACATGGCCGCAGCATGGAAAACAATACAGTGCTGGCCGGGCATGCTGAAAAATTGCGTACCCTGCTCAATCAATAATTACAACCTGCGAGATTCATCATGAGTCAGAAGCTGTATCCGGTTAATCCAGCCTTCGCTGCGAAGTCACGTATCAACCGCAATCAGTATTTGCAGCAGCATGGTGAATCCATCGCAAGCCCTGATTCATTCTGGCATCTGGCCGGTCAACGGCTAGACTGGATCACGCCCTACACGCACATCAAGGATGTCAGCTACCGGGAGGAAGATTTCCGCATTCGCTGGTTCTACGACGGTCAGCTGAATGTGGCAACCAATTGCCTTGACCGGCACCTGGGTACCCGCGATCACAAGACCGCCATCATCTGGGAAGGTGATGATCCGGCCCAGTCGCAACACATCAGTTATCGCAAGTTATATGAAAGGGTCTGTCAATGCGCTAATGCATTGCGCGAACTGGGCGTACAGAAAGGTGACCGCGTCACCATTTATCTGCCGATGATTCCTGAGATTGCGGTTGCCATGCTGGCCTGTGCACGCATAGGCGCCATTCATTCGGTTGTGTTCGGTGGCTTCTCTCCGGACTCACTCGCCGGCAGGATTGTGGATTGCAAGTCGAGCCTGATCATCACGGCTGATGAAGGCATACGCGGCGGCAGGAAAATTCCGCTCAAGGCCAATGTGGATGCAGCACTTTCCGTGCCCGGTACGGAGTGCGTCAAACATGTGCTGGTAGTCAAACGCACTGGTGCGGCAGTTGCCATGTATGAACGTGATCACTGGTACACCGATCTGGTTAACAGGCAGATAAAGAGCTGTGTACCCGAAGTCATGGATGCCGAAGATCCGCTGTTCATTCTGTACACCTCCGGTTCTACCGGCAAACCCAAGGGCGTGCTGCACACCAGCGGCGGTTATCTGGTCTATGCCGCACTCACTCATGAATCAGTGTTCGATATACGAGAAGAAGATGTGTACTGGTGTACTGCAGATTGCGGCTGGATAACCGGTCACAGTTATGTGCTCTATGGACCGCTGGCTAACGGTGCCACTACCCTGATGTTTGAAGGTGTGCCCAGCTTTCCGGATAGCAGTCGCTTCTGGCAGGTTGTCGATAAACACAAGGTCACGATTTTTTATACCGCACCTACTGCAATCCGCGCCCTGATGCGCGAGGGTGAAGCGCCTGTCAGACAAACTTCGCGCCAAACCCTGCGCCTGCTGGGAACAGTCGGCGAACCGATCAACCCCGAAGCATGGGAATGGTATTACCAGGTTGTTGGCGAAGGTCGTTGCCCTATTGTGGATACCTGGTGGCAGACTGAGACCGGTGGCATCCTGATCACGCCACTACCGGGGGCAACAGAATTGAAACCCGGCTCCGCGACGCTGCCTTTCTTTGGCATTGAACCTGCCATTGTCGATAGCGAAGGCAAAATCCTGCCGGGCCCATGCACCGGTAACCTGGTTATTCTCGACAGCTGGCCGGGACAGATGCGCACGGTGTATGGAGATCATCAGCGATTCATTGATACGTACTTCAAGACCTTTCCGGGCAAGTACTTCACTGGCGATGGCGCCAGACGTGATGAAGATGGCTATTACTGGATTACCGGCCGCGTCGATGATGTGCTTAATGTAGCGGGTCACCGGCTCGGCACAGCTGAAGTGGAAAGCGCACTGGTTGCACATCCTAAAGTTGCCGAAGCGGCAGTGGTCGGTTGTCCGCATGACATCAAGGGACAAGGTATTTACGTGTTTGTCACCCTCATCGTGGATGCAGCGCCAAGCGAATCATTACGCAGTGAATTACGCGACTGGGTACGCAAGGAAATCGGGCCGATCGCCACGCCTGATTTCATTCAGTGGGCGCCGGGGCTGCCAAAAACCCGCTCAGGAAAAATCATGCGGCGCATACTGCGCAAGATCGCAGCGAACGAGCATGATCAGCTGGGGGACATCTCCACACTGGCTGATCCGGGTGTCGTGGCATCGCTGGTGCAGGAGCGGTTGATACGCTGATAAACACTTCCGGACTTCTTCAACGCTCAATCTTGAATTCAATGTCAGCACTCCTGGCTTCACCTATTTCGGTCTTGACCGACCAGTGATCACTGAGCGTGTAGCGCAACTTCACAGTGTTGATTGCCTGAGTCAGAGAAATGCCGTAACTCACAAAGAGTCGCGGCGACAGAAATTTACCCAGCACGAGACTGCTCTGATTTCTGGAATCGGTTTCCACACCCACCTGTTCCAGACCGATGCGCCTGCCGATCTGTGAAGCCAGATAGCCACCACCCTGTATTGCCAGTGTGCTGCTGGCAGATCGCACTGTAGTCGCCTCCCCCGTCTGCAACTCATCCAGTGGCTTGCCGATCAGCAGGTACGAAACAATCTGTGTCTGTGACATGGCGGGGCTGGAATAGAACTGCAGGCGGGGTGCACGTAACAAACCACGCACATTGACTCCCACTGTGGTGGTATCAATCTTGCGCTCAGCCTGAATATCCAGACCGGGGTCGCCCAGCGGCGTATTGTCATAGATCAAACGACCTCGCTTGATGTCCAGCTTCTTTCCGTAAATTTCATAGCTACCATCGTTGACGCTCAGCTCGCCGCTGCCGGCAGCGATATCACCAGTGTGCAGCCGGGTCATGACTTCACCGCTCAGCCGACCCTGCAAGCCCAATCCATCAAAACTGATTTTGTCACCCAGTCTGATGCTGGCATCACTATTAATGTTCCAGCCGCTTTGTTTACGCTCCAGTAGAGTCTCATCCTTGAAATGCGCATCGGCTGACAGCTGCACTGCGCCTACGACTTCTCTGGGTTGCAGGCGCGCTTCCGGGATCAACACCTCACCTTTTACGTTGATATTTTTGTCATTGATGTCGAAGCGCAGATCAGGTGAGGCCAGCACCCGGTATTCAGGCAAATCCGCCACTAGCAGCCGGTTGCCCTTGAGCTGCAAACTGCCAGACAACTTTGCATCAGCCCAGCTGAGTTCCCCCGTGCCGCTCAACAGGCCTTCGCCCGCGTTCGCCTGCGCCGTAAATTGCAGCTGGTCGGTATTGACCTGTGCATTGAATTCCATATCACGCAGCGCCAGATTGAGTTGATAGAAATCCAGCTCGCCTTTCAGTAACCGGATAATTCCAGAGAATCGTGGCGCGGCAGCCGTGCCGGATAACTGCAATGCAGCTGCAAGCGTGCCGGAAGCACGGTCCACTTCTGTGACAAATACCGGAATCAGTTTGGCATCGCTGCTGCTGAGTGTCAGCACACCCGTCAATGGCGAATCGGCAAGTGAGGCACCATCTGTACGATTCACCAGCGCCGACATGGTACTGACCGTCTGCTCACCAATGCGTAATTCACCAGTCGTCTGTACCGATCGTGCATCGGCATTCATATGTAACTCGCCCAGCCTGATGGGCAGAACTTCATCCCGGCCGGAAATAGCGGTGTAATTAATTCCTGCTTGCTCAAGCTGCATATCAGCAGTGCCCTGCCAGGGCAAAGCCGGTGCTGCAGAAAGCTCAAGCTGTCCGCTTACTCTGGTTTGCAGATGAGCACTATTGGTCAATGCTGAATTACTGATCGTCAATGGCAATGCCTGCAGGCTCAGATGCGTATGCCAGCCGATGTCACCCTGATCTGTGCGCTGTAACTGACCGCTGCCGCAGACCCGGCCGCCATCTACTGTCAGACACATCTGCTGCGCATCTGCCTGATGACTCGACAGCATCATCTCACCCGCCTGAACCAATGAAACCCGGGTCACCTTATCTGCATCCACAACCTGTAATTGCTTTACCGACCCGTGCCATTGCTGTGCGGCATAGGCACCTGTCAGTTGCAGATCAAGCTGCATTCCCGCAGGTAGCGGTGCTGATGCCAGCGTGCCCTGCAAGCGCAACTGGTGACTGGCACTCCGGCCTTCACCAGTGAGATGCACTCTTTCCAGTCCCCTGCTACCAGAAAGTATGCGAGTCGCGCTCACATCAATTGAGCTGCTGTTGTGATCCGATAAATCCAGATGCGAATCCAGCTGGAGGTTCTGTGTCTGCCAGTCACCGTAGATGAAACGTGTAGCCTGTGTCTGTAGTGACAGCTGGGGCTCATCAGTTGTACCGCTTAATGCGCCAGTCATGTTCACATCACCAGCGAGATCGGGATGCAGTTCTTTCAGTACGGGAACATTCAGATTCCAGTGCAGATTATTCTGCTTGCCTATGCTGCCCTGAGCTGTGAAACGGGCACGGCCCCAGCCTGCGTCGATGGCTTGAGCCAGCCATTCCTTTCCATCATGTCTTAAGCGCCCCGCGAAATTGACGGCCTGATTCCGCAACCTGCCTTTCAAAGTCTGCACACTCACATCAAACAGTGCGCTGGAATCAAATCCACGCCCACTGCCGATCGCCTTCACATTCAGACTGCCGGGCCAGCCGGCATATAGTCCAGCGGGATCCAGATTCTGGCCAACCAATTCAAATTGCCAGGTACGTGGCGTACCGAGACCTACTCTGGCTGTCCCGGTTGCGATGCCATTCAGAGTATTCAGCTGGTAATGACTGACCTCAATTTCACCCGGAGAGAGCTGTCCCGTAGCATGCAAGCCACTCTCTGGCCAATGCGCTGCTGCTACCCGCCCCGTGACATCAAACTCATATGGTTGTGCGCCATGCAGACTGAACTTACCCAGCGCACTGGTAAACACTGCCTGTGCTGCAGGTGCATGTATCGGCCATTGCAACCCTGACCAGTTGCCCTGCAATTCAAGTAATGGTTTGCCCGCCGTCTGCAGCGTGATCCGGCCTGTCGCATGAGCATCAATCCGCTTCTGCGGCACGGAAACATTGATACTGTCCAGAGCAAACACACGCTTTGCATAGCTTGTATCCGCATCGACATGCATCAATGCAGGGCTCCACTCCGGGATTACCACATTGCCATCATAGTGCATGCCCGCATCACTGAAGTTGAACTTGATATCCAGCTTGCTGAAGCTGAATGCAGGCTGCTGCCACCATGCATCCAGTAACACTTTATCGGCAGTCGCATTGCCCTGCAGTGACCAGCCCGGTTCAGAAAATGCCAGCACACCCGACAGCTGTGCTTCATGCGGCTGATGCAACAGCGTACTCAGTCTCAGCTCACGTCTGGCGCCTGTAACCGGACCGCTGGCGGTGATATCGCCCCGTAACAACGGACCATTCGACAGCTTGTAATCAGCTTGCAGATCAGCTTGTAATGTCAGCACCTGATCAGAATCCATGATCACTTCACCGCGTGCATCAAATTCTCTGGTTATTGCATTTAACCTCTGCACACGTAAACGGCTGCGTGATAGTTCGGCAGCACCCTGCAACGGCGTTGCCACCACCGTATAGCCATTGGTATGCACATAGCTCGCCTGCTTAATAGCAAACTCATCGACACTGATGCGCAGGAACGCCGGCAGAAAGTGAATGGGCTGATCAGACTGATTGCTGAGAGGTGGCTTGAGCGTGACACTGACCTGTGCGGCACTGAGCCGGTTGATCTCGATCAGCCCACCCAGCAGCAGGGCCGGCGTAAGATCAATATCAAGATCTTCAACATCGACACGCACCCGCTGGTGTTCAAGCGCTATCTGCCCTACATGTAGTGGACCGGCCAGCCTGCCTGTCACGCCTTCCACCTGTACATTAAGATTGGGGAGGTGATTGAGCTGAAGCAGCGCAAACCGCAGCCCGGAAGCTGTATAGCAAAGCCAGCTGATTGCCAGACCCGCTATCAGCATGGACAGCATGACAATTGATGCGACGGTGACAATGAGCTTCTTCATGCGCATCAGAACAGTGTAGAAAGATGCAGATGCAGGCGAGGTCCGCGTCCTTTTTCCGAGAGTGGCTGCGCTACATCCAGCCCCAGACTGGCCACAGAAAGATGCCAGCGCAATCCGATCCCCGCTGAATCTTCCAGTTCATCACCAAAATTATCGATCGCATTGCCGATGTCGTAAAACACAGCCAGACGCAGATTCCTTGGCAGATCGTGTTCCAGTTCAGTGGTGCCGACCAGCAAGTTACGCGCACCCACACGATTACCGAATGCATCCAGCGGTGACAGTTCGTTCAGGGCAAAGCCGCGGACACTGTTATCACCACCGGCAAAGAATCGCACCGATGCAGGTAGTTCAGAAAATTGCGAAGTGGGCAACCAGCTGGCACCCACCGTACCCCGCAACCGTACATGCCATGCTTCGCTGAGGTTAAATATCCGCTCACCCTGTACCAGCAATTGCAGAAAAGACGCACCTGAGCCCAGAGAGCTCGGCGAGCCGGACAATTCTGCCGAGACTGCATAGTTACGCTGCTGCTGTCCCAGTATGTAATTCGGCAGAGTGGCGTAGCTGATACCCGGAATGATCAGAAAACTTCTCTCTTCACGATCCGGATACACGGATTTTTCATTTGTGAATTTGACAAACAGAACTCTCTGCCATGATCCAAGTGCCTGGGTGAACCCAGTCTTGAATTCATCACGATAGCTGGTAGCGTCCGCGAGTTTTTCCTTGGTATTTGAAAGAGTGAATTCCAGTTTCTCCAGCGCCACATCACGCACCGGCATAATGTAGCGCACACTGGCTTCATGACCGATTGCCGAACCGGTCAATTCCAGCTTGGCACTGTGCCCATCCCGGTTAACCAGACGACGATCCCAGCTCAACGTACCCCGTGCCTGCGTATCCGTGCCATAACCTGCTGCGATGGTATAGCTGTTCTTGCGGTTTGCTTTGGCGGTGATCCTGATGGGTACGGTATGCGTATCGGGATCGGGTGTTCCACTGCTGACTTCAGCGGGTGAGAAGTACAGCGTGTCATCAAGCACGTACTGAGTCTGCAGTATCAGCTCGAGATCGTAAGGATCACCCTGATGCATGCGCAGCAGGCGCTGCATCTTGTCTGGATGAATGACATTCTGCTCGATACTGATTTCGCCGAAGAAATAGCGCGCGCCGGTCTCAAGCTGCAAGGTAACGAAGGCACGACGTTCTGCCTTGTCGATCAGCAGATCACTCTGCACCCAATGAGCCTCCAGATAGCCAGCACTGGTGGCAGCACGCAGCAGATTGTTCTTCCATGTGTCGTAGCTGCCATGATCCAGCCGCTGTCCCGGTCGCAGCAGTGCTCTGTTCAATTCAGCTGTTATGCGATCGTCGTCTTTTCCGTCACCGATAACACTGACATCGACTTCCGAGAGTCGCACTGACCGGCCCGGTGCGATGCTGATATGTACCTGCCAGTTGTTCTTTTCAGGATCTTCTTTTTGCAACTCGTATGTAGTAGTTGACTCGTAGTATCCCAGTGGTTCGAGTGCTTTGCTCACTTCGGCAGGGATGCGTGAAGTGAGACGATCCATTGTTTCATCCTGCAGATCAGTGCGGGTGGTGTAACGGCTGAGGCTGAGAAAAGCCAGCACGTTATTGCGCATCTGGTCAGTGCCGCCCTCCATGTCGAGCTCGATCTCTACGCCAGCGTGTGCCCACGTGCTCGCAAGCAGACAGGCAACGACAACCAGCGAGCGCAATTTCAAGATTACTCCGGTGAAGTATCGAAGCCCGACACCGGGTCACTGGCCATGGGCTCATCGGGATCTTCCGCTGCGTACCACTGTTCAGGCACATCGGCACTCTTGAACTCAAAGCGGCTGACGCCTGTTTGCGAACCATCCTGATCAAAGCGGCGCTCATGCAGTATGGTCCGTCCCGTCCGTTCCACCAGCAACACAATTGAACTGCGTGTGCCATAGCGTTCATTGACGATGAAAGGCGCTGAGACAATGCGTTCCCACTCCAGCGGCAACCCCGTACACGGCAATTCAGCATCCGGTGTACGGGTTCTGTCTGACAGCATGCTGAACAGCGCATCCGCTTCTACATCCGGCTGTTTGAGCAGGTGAGTAAATTTTTCGCGGGTTCTGGCCAGTTTGGGCCAGGGTGTATCAAGCAGGTGATTGGAAATACCGTACACACCGGGCGGCAATGGTTGTGGCGCCGGCGTACCTCGATTGGAAAAGTAGTACAGGGCACGCGGCCCGCCTACCAGCAGATTGAATCCTGAATAACGTGGCGCAGCGCCACGCAGATCATCAAGAAATTCCTTGGGTGAAGTGGCACCGGTCAGAAAACGGGGTACCAGTGTGCCACGCGAGGGCGAAAACTCTGCAGGCGCCTGCAGATCGCGGAAGTTGGTCACCACACCGAAGCGGCCTGATCGTGCTACACCGACCCATGTACCGTTGGCCTTCAGATCACGCGGCGCAAGTATCCGGGCATCGTCCTGCCACCAGTTCAATGGCGCAGCGGGACGATCATGAAACTCATCGCGATTACCGGCCAGTATGAGTCGGTAACGCGAGTGTTTTTTCCAGGCAATGACTAATAAGCACATGGGAGTGATTCTACAAACCTGTGAGGAATTGGTGTGACGGTTGTTTACCCGTCAGCCTTCATGGAAGCTGCCTGCCGTTCTGACAGCTCCACGCGCAGCGGTCGCGTTGCGCCACGGTCATACCAGGTTTCGATCAAGCGGTATGACAGGGCCTGTGACTGGGGCAGCATGATCGCACCACCGACAATCTCGTCGCGACTGAACCAGCGGGCATCTTCCAGTTCGTCATCCAGACGGCTGATACTGGTAGTTGCAGCATGTGCAATGAATCCCAGCATCAGGGATGATGGAAATGGCCACGGCTGTGAGGAGTGATATTCCACCTCATCAATCATCACGCCGGCCTCTTCATGTACTTCGCGAGCTACCGCCTCTTCTACACTTTCGGCCCACTCAATGTACCCTGCAATAGTTGAATATCGACGTGCCGGCCATTGCGCCTGTCGACCCAGCAGCACCCGCTCACCATCTGTCACCAGTACGATGATGGCCGGATCGAGGCGCGGAAAATGCGATATGCCACAGGCGGCATTACTGCATTTCAAGGTATGTCCTGCATTGATACTGACAGTGGCTGCACCACAGCTGCCGCAATACCGATGTCTGCCACGCCACACCAGCAGCGCGCGCGCATAGCCGAGCAAACCGGCTTCGTCGCGATTCATCTGTCCGCCTACCGTACGCAGGTCGTGGAACTCACCGAGCTCGGGAGAAACCGGAGCGGTATCACCGTGCAGCTCGACTGCAAAGCAGAATTTGCCGCGGAACTCACCGAGCAGAACCGGCTCCCTGATTGAATCGATGGATGCCACTGTCTGGGTATCGAGCAAGGCCAGCGCGGGTGCAGCCAGACCCCCGGCAATCAGGTTGCGACCCTGCCAGAGGGGCACGAGACATGCCTCACCACTGTCGAGCACTGTGGCCAGCCACTGGTCATCACGACGGCGCTCGGCGAGTCGATTGAAGTTATTACCGGCGTAGAAATTGGGCGGCTGGCGCAGGCTGGTCATGGCAATCCGCAGACATCATTGAATGTACGGGATTCTAACAGCCGCGATCAATCCGGGCGGGGGGCTTGTTCACGTAAACGGCAAAATGGACACTGACTTTTAAGGACGGTCGCCGTATCCCTTACAAAATGACTGGCACATCGTACACAGCGTTGCAGATACAGCTCGCTGCGCGCGGCCAGCGTACGCGCAAAATGCCAGGCCTGTTCAAAGTTCAGCGGTTGCTGCTGCGCCAGAGGCAGGTACTCGCCATAGGCGATGCAGAACCGCCGGGCATACTGCAGACCGTTGCTCAACCAGGGCTTTTCGCGCCGGCCACGTAACATGGCATGCTTGGTCAGCACACTGGCGAGGATGGATGCCTCCAGCTGCATCCCGGCATTGCGTGTGTACTGCAATGCCTGACTCGGTGAACGTCCGCGATGTCGTGTGGTGGTTGCTGCGGTTTCAGCCTGTCGTGCTTGCCGGTACAGACGCCGGATCTGGTCTTCGGTCAATCTTGTGGCGAGGCGGATCGTACGGGTGCGAGCCTCATAACGGATCATCTGGGCGGCAACGGCCACCCGTTCTTGTTGAACGATCGCTGACTGATTATCCATAGTCATCCAGTGTCAGGAGTTGCGTGAAGTTGTCAGATCAGATTGACGTACCCTGCTTGCTCAGGGCTATTATCAACACGGACAATCGCCTCGCCAAGCATGTTCATACTGGATGCAGGAGCACACACCATGTTCAGACGGTCACCTTCCGGTTCGGGCTCGCAGAATGCCACCCCACCCGATCCCAACCTGCTTCAGCTGCACGGTTTGAACCTCGACTTTCTTCAGGTTCTGCTTGCGGCGCAATCAAGCATTGACCAGCCGAAACAGCACCACGGATTGCGTCTGGCTGAAGCACAGGCAAAAGCCTTGCAGAACTCTGATAGTGCGGCCTTGCAGCGCATGGCTGCCTGTGATTTTTCGCTGTTCTCGCTGAACTGGCATCGGGTCGATGAATGGTTACATCTGGCCGAGCAAAGCGCCCGGGCGGCTGTTGAACACCGTACCGCCGGTAATTCCGGCGATGCGCCATCAGCCTCCAGAGCAGCCGACACGACAACAGAAAATCCCGGCGGACTGCTTAACTTCATGAACTGCGCCGTATTCTTCGCCTGGCATCTGGCTCAGACGAATGTGCAGGCTGCTCGCTTCATGCTGGGCATGTCCAGCGAAACCGCCGACGTCATGCGCACCATGGATCTGTGGCAATGCCGGTATATAGGCCAACGTTATCGCCGGCTGCTCAGCCCACGCTGGCAACACAACCGCTATTTCTGGCCTGATCTGCTGCGTTATGGACTGAGCGGTGAGACGGAGCATTTCAAACTGGTTCAGCTGCTGGGCACACAATTGATGGCACAGGATCTGGAACCCAGTGCCATAGCCAGACTGTGTGCGATTGATCCAGAGTAATCGTGACCATCCTTGCTTGCGGTGTGCCTTCGGGGTCAGTAGTCTTGCCCGGTTACTTTACAGCCGGGTCGTCCCATGAAAGCCGTTTCGCTGCGCAATCTGAGTAAAACCTACAAGAACGGTGTTCAAGCCCTGAAGGGTATTGATCTGGACGTTGAGGAAGGCGACTTCTTTGCGCTGCTGGGTCCGAATGGCGCCGGCAAGACCACTGCTATCGGCATCCTTACTTCTCTGGTCAACAAGACGGCTGGCAAGGTAGAGGTGTTCGGCCACAACCTCGACACGGAACTGGCAGCCGCAAAAGCCTGTATCGGTCTGGTGCCTCAGGAAGTCAACTTCAACATGTTCGAAACTGTCAGCACCATCCTGCTCAATCAGGCAGGTTTCTACGGCATCCCCAGACGTGTAGTGCATGACCGTCTGGAAAAGTATCTGAACAAGTTACAGCTCTGGGAAAAGCGTAATTCGGTGGCACGCGGCCTGTCAGGCGGCATGAAACGCCGACTGATGATTGTCCGGGCATTGCTGCATGAACCCCGTCTGCTGATTCTGGATGAGCCCACGGCAGGTGTGGACATTGAAGTGCGGCGCTCAATGTGGGAATTCATTCGTGAAGTGAATGCCGCAGGCACCACCATCATTCTGACTACGCACTACCTGGAAGAAGCAGAAAACCTGTGCCGTAACGTAGCCATCATCAATCAGGGCAAGATCATCGAAAACGAAAGCATGAATACCCTGCTGCGCAAACTCAACACTGAATCCTTCGTGCTGAATCTGCGCAATGCCATCAGCAGCGCACCGGTGTTGCCCGGCTACAAGATACAGATGACTGATAGCCACACCATCGAAGTGGAAACCAGCAAGGAGCAGAACCTGAATGAAGTATTCACGGCACTGAGCGCACAAGGCATCGCGGTGGTGTCAATGCGTAACAAGTCCAACCGCCTGGAAGAATTATTCCTGAGAATGGTGGAGCGCGGCAACGAAGCCGGCAAGAAAGCGAGTTGAATTAATGAGTACCCGAACTACTGCCAATCTGATTGGATTCCAGACCATTGTGCGGCGCGAATTCAAGCGCATCATCCGCATCTGGGGCCAGACCATCGTACCGCCCGCCATCACGGCAACTCTGTACTTCATCATCTTCGGCCGCCTGATCGGCGGGCGTATCGGTGAGATGAATGGCTACACCTATCTGCAATATATTGCGCCCGGACTGATCATGATGAGCGTCATCACCAACAGCTACGGCAATGTGGTGTCATCCTTTTTCGGCGCCAAGTTCGGCAAGCATATTGAAGAATTACTGGTTTCGCCGCTGCCTAATTATCTGATCGTCACGGGTTACATGATGGGCGGACTGCTGCGTGGCCTGCTGGTGGGTGGACTGGTGACGCTGATTGCACTGTTCTTCACACATCTGCATGTACAGCATCCGCTGGTGGTCATATCTGCTGTGATACTGACCTCTATGGTATTTGCACTGGCAGGCATGGTGAATGCGGTATTCGCCAAGAATTTCGATCAGATTTCTTTCATTCCCACTTTCATACTGACGCCGCTTACCTATTTCGGTGGTGTGTTCTACACCATCAGTCTGCTACCGGAATTTGCTCAGAAAATTTCGCATCTGAACCCCATCCTGTATATGGTCAACGCATTCCGCTACGGATTCCTCGGCATCTCTGATGTCAATGTGATGCTCGCATTCAGCATCATGATCGGCGGTACGCTGGTGCTGTATTGCACCTGCCTGTACCTGCTGACCAAAGGTATCGGGCTACGCGAATAGCACGCACGTTCATGGGAACCTTCAGCCTGTCATCGCTTCGTAAACCACTGGTGTTTGTGCTGGCCGGCTGGTCAGGATTCTATGTCATGGCGATTGAGTTGCTGAGTGGCCGGATTCTCGCGCCCAGCTTCGGCAACAGCATTTACGTATGGGGCGGAGTTATCACCATCTTTATGCTGGCCCTGTCCATCGGCTACCTCATCGGCGGCCATCTGTCAGTGCATGCCCCCAGCCTGCGCAGACTGGGCCTGATACTTATGGCCGCCGCACTGACGACACTACCCGTCATCATCTGGAGTGATGCACTGATCGACATGGTGTTCACACGGGTTTCCGATCCGCGCTATGGCTCATTACTGGCCAGCTCTGCGCTGTTCTTTCTGCCCACTGTCATTTCCGGATGCGTGTCGCCCTATGCCATCCGTCTGCTGGTCACGCAGCTACAGGCCAGCGGCCAGTCCGCCGGCAAACTCTACTTTGTTTCTACTTTCGGCAGTGCTGCCGGCACGATCGGCACTTCTTTCTATCTGGTGCTGCTGTTTGAAATCAACCAGATCTTTACCACTCTGATTCTTATCTCGCTGCTGCTCGGTAGCCTCGCCATACTGTTCAAGCCTGCATCCCATGAATAACTTATTTCGTTCGCTGTGTATGGGCCTGCTGATTATGTGTGGCGCTCCGGCGCATAGTGAAATATTGCACACGGAAAAATCCCTGTACCGCAATATCGAAGTGTATTCAGACGATGAACTGCGTTGCCTGCGGTTCGGACGTTACACAGGTACACGTCAGTCATGCATCAATCTGTCCAATCCGGATAATCTGGAATTCAATTACACCCGCATGATGATGGGTGCGTTGTACCTGAACCCGAATCCGCAACATGCACTGATCATCGGACTCGGCGGAGGTACTCTGCCCACAGCCTTGCGCAAGCTGTATCCGGCGTTGCAGATTGATGTAGCTGAAATTGACTCAGCAGTGGTGCGGGTCGCCAGGCAGTACTTCGGTTTCACCACTTCACAGCTCACGCATGCCACTGAAGCAGACGGCCGGGTATTTGTGAAACGTGCACTCACTCAACCAGTACGCTATGACCTGATCATGCTGGACGCTTTCGATCAGGAGTACATCCCGGAACATATGCTGACGCGCGAGTTTCTCACTGAAATCCGCGGCCTGATGACAGATCAGGGCGTGCTGGCAGCGAATACCTTTTCATCGAGCAGGCTGTACAACTATGAATCGGTGACTTATCAGAATGTATTCGGTGATTTCTTCAACCTCAAAGACAGCAATCGCGTAATCCTGATCCGCCGCAACGGCCTGCCCGACATGGCCGAAGTCAGACGCAATGCTGCTGCACTGGAAGCCAGACTCAAGCCACTGGGTGTGCAAAACGAGTGGCTGCTGTCAAAATTTTCAAATGCAAAAGACTGGCCAGCCAATACCCGGGTGCTGACAGACCAGTACTCCCCCGCTAACCTGCTGAACAGCAAGTAAACTCCAGACAGGATTGCTCAGCACGTTCTGCGTGGTACAGACTTGAGCTAGACTCGGCAGCCGCCAGTCCGCATTTTCATTTATTCAGAATTTCACGAGCCGTCCATGAACCGCATACAGCAGCATCTCATCGGTTTTGTATTGGCGTTTGGCGCCTGCATCGCTCATGCTCAGTCACCTGTCACCAGTGTTGAAGGCATCAGCGAATACCGGCTGGATAATGGCCTGAAGGTATTACTGTTTCCCGACATGTCGAAACAGACCATCACGGTCAACATCACCTATCTGGTCGGATCGCGTCATGAAAACTACGGTGAAACCGGCATGGCACATCTGCTGGAACACATGCTGTTCAAAGGGTCACCCGGACATCCCAACATTCCCGCTGAGCTGACAGCTCATGGCGCCCGCCCCAATGGCACTACCTGGTATGACCGGACCAACTACTTTGAAACCTTTGCAGCCAATGATGACAACCTGAAGTGGGCGCTGGATCTGGAAGCCGATCGCATGGTGAATTCCTTTGTCGCGAAGAAAGATCTCGACACAGAAATGACGGTGGTCAGAAATGAATTTGAATCAGGTGAAAACGATCCGGGTTCAATTCTTGAAGAACGCATGATGTCCACCGCCTTCCTGTGGCATAACTATGGACACTCCACTATCGGCGCACGGGCCGACATCGAGAATGTGCCGATCGAGCGGCTGCAGGCCTTCTATAAAACTTACTACCAGCCTGACAATGCGGTGTTGCTGGTCGCAGGCAAGTTTGATCCGGCAAAAACTCTGGCACTCATCAAGGCACAGTTTGCCAGCATTCCAAAGCCCAGCCGCACCCTGCCCAGTATCTATACCCTCGATCCCACGCAGGATGGTGAGCGGGAAGTTACTTTGCGTCGTACCGGTGATGTGCAGATTGTCGGCGCGGCTTACCACGTACCCGGCGGCGCGCATCCTGATTTTGCTGCACTCGATATCCTGACCGAAGTGCTGGGTGATGAACCCTCCGGACGGCTGTACAAGGCACTGGTAGAAACCAAGCAGGCCGCCAATATTTTCAGCATGAGTTATCAGCTGCACGATCCCGGCATCGCATTGATGTTTGCTGAGGTGCGTCAGACCGATTCACTTTCAGTGGCACGCGACACGCTGCTCAAGACGATTGAAGGTCTCGCCGGTCAACCGCCGACTCAGGAAGAAGTCGAGCGCGCACGCGCCAACCTGCTCAAGCAGATTGAACTGAATCTCAACGACTCGGCGAGCATCGGTCGCACACTCAGCGAATGGATCGGCATGGGTGACTGGCGCCTGTATTTCCTACATCGCGACCGCCTGCGCAGCGTCACGACGGCAGATGTGCAGCGGGTGGCCGCCGCGTATTTCAAGCCAAGTAATCGCACTGTCGGTGTGTTCATCCCGACGGAAAATCCGGTACGTGCAGAAATACCTGCTACACCTGATGTCGCGGCGCTGGTGAAAAACTACAAGGGTGATCCGGCACGTTCAGCTGGCGAGGAGTTTGATCCATCGCCTGCCAACATTGATGCCCGCACCGTGCGCAGCACCTCCGCCACCGGGATCAAGCTGGCGCTGCTGAGCAAGAAGACGCGCGGCAGCACAGTCACTGCCAATCTCACTCTACGATTCGGTGCTGAACAGAGCCTGCGTAACCGCAGTGCAGCTGCATCAATGGCCGGCGGCATGCTGATGCGCGGCACCAGCAAACACACACGACAGCAGATCACTGATGAGCTGAACCGGCTGCAGGCGCGCGTACGCGTCTCGGGTTCCGCAACCGGTGCCAGTGCCAGCATCGAAACCACACGCGAAAAATTGCCTGAAGTGATGAAGCTGGTGGCGGAACTGCTGCGTGACTCCACCTTCCCTATCAGTGAATTCGAGTTGCTGAAACAGGAGCGACTGGCTGCGATTGAGCAGCAACGCACCGAGCCACAGACGCTGGCCAGTACCGTACTGCAAAAACAGATCAATCCGTATCAGAAAGGCGATGTTCGCTATGTCTCTTCTGTCGATGAATCCATTGCCGATCTGAATGCCGTGACACTGGATCAGGCCAGGGCTTTCTACAAAGAGTTCTATGGTGCCACCACCGGCGAGCTGAGCGTGGTCGGTGATTTCGATGCTGCTGCCCTGAAAAAGCAGTTTGATCAGTTATTCGGCAAGTGGCGCGCGCCTGAAAAATACGTGCGTGTACCCAGCCTTTACCAGTCACTGCCGGCTTTGAATCAGGCCATTGAAACACCGGACAAGGCCAATGCAATTTTCTACGCCGGTATGCCATTGCAGTTACGCGATGATGATCCAGACTATGCGGCAATGGCGCTCGGCAATTACATGCTGGGTGGTGGCTTCCTGAATTCGCGCCTTGCGGTGCGTGTACGTCAGAAGGAAGGACTGAGCTATGGCGTGGGCTCACAGTTCAGCGCCAGCTCGCTGGATAAATTGGGCACTTTCATGGTGTACGCGATTTATGCACCACAGAATCTGTCCAGACTGGAAACTGCTATCAGGGAAGAGCTGCAACGCGCCATCAAAGATGGTTTCACTGCGGAAGAAATTCAGGCCGCCAAGTCCGGCTGGTTGCAGTCACGTCAGGTCAGTCGTGCGCAGGATGCGGAACTGGCCGGCAAGCTATCTTCCTATCAATTCCTGAATCGCACGCTGGCATGGGATGACGCACTGGAAAAACAGGTCATGGCACTGACCCCGGAGCAGATCACCGCCGCCATGCAACGTCAGCTGGACCTGAACAAGCTGAACATCGTCAAAGCCGGTGATTTCAATAAGACAGCCAAGGTAGAGCCGTAAGCTGCACTTGATCTCAATTCAATAATTCGGTTGCCGGGATGAAATCCCGGCCTGCTGTACTGAGTGATGACACTGAACTGCACAGCAAATAAAAATCCCACACGAAGTGGGTTTTTTTCATCCAGTAAAAACGTACAGGCTTTACTGCTAGACTCAAAGAACTAATCCCGTATCAATTCCTCCAGCGGCATATTGGCAGCGGTACTTTCCGGATGCGGCGCCAATTCGCGCGGATCAAAGTCATCGACATTGATCAGCTCCATGACTTTCTGATCATAGTCACGCAGCGTCTGAGCTTCTTCCGGTGTGAGCAGCCCGATGGCCAGTGCTTCTTCAATCTGATGCGGCAGATCCAGTGCAGCAATACGACCGGTCTTGACGCCTTCCACCCGGATGCGACGCTCCAGAGGTTCGGCAGCGTCACTTAACGACAGCGCTTCCTGCAACAGACCCAGTGCATTGTGTGGTTCGAGCGTGCAGTAAATACCTTCACTGATGCGATTGCGGGTCTCGGTGATCGTCATCATGCTGTTAGCCACGACCGCACCCAGCCTGTCTCCGGGTGCAAAGTAAGTGCGGCCCCGCGGGAAAATCACCACGCGCATCAGACCGGCTATCCAGCGGTTGGGGAAGTTGCGCAGGAAGCCATGCAGCTGTTCCTGTGCCTGATACAGCAAATGCCGGCAGGCCCATTCAACCAGTGGCAGATCAGCCTGCTGGCGTCCCTGATTTTCGTAGTGCTTGAGAACGGTGGAAGCCAGGTACATGTTTGACAGCACATCTGCCAGCCGGCCAGACAGCGTTTCCTTTTTCTTGAGATAGCCGCCCAGACTCAGCATGGCCACATCGGCGGCAAAGGCGAACGACGCACTGAAACGATTGATGTGCTGGTAGTAGCGCTTGGTATCCGGAATATCCGGCGTGTGCGAGAAGCGCGCCAGCGTAGTCGCCATCACCAGCGAACGAATCGCATTGCTGATGGTAAAGCCGATATGTCCGAACAGTGCCTTGTCGAATTCGCGCACGCCCCTTTCCTTGTCCTTGTCACGCGCCGCATTCATTTCCTTCAGTACATAGGGATGACAACGAATCGCGCCCTGACCGAAGATCATCAACGTGCGGGTAAGAATGTTCGCGCCTTCCACCGTGATGGCAATCGGCACACTCTGATAACCACGGCCAAGATAATTTTTGGGTCCGAGGCAGATACCCTTGCCGCCCTGCACATCCATGGCATCGTTAGCCACCTTGCGACTCAGTTCGGTGATGTTGTACTTGAGAATGGTCGAAGGTACAGCGGGCCGTTCGCCGGCATCCAGTGATGCAACGGTAACTGAGCGTGCTGCATTCATGATGTAAGCCATACCGGTGATACGTGCCAGCGCTTCCTGCACACCTTCCATCTGTCCAACCGGTACATTGAACTGACGGCGAATGCGGCAATACGCGCCCGAAGCATAAGCAGCAGCGATTGAAGCCCCGGTGGTGTTGGAAGGCAGCGAAATGCAGCGACCGACTGACAGCTGTTCAACCAGCATTCGCCATCCCTGCCCTGCCATCTTTGCGCCACCGATGATGGAATCCAGCGGCACAAACACATCCTTGCCGAAGATCGGGCCATTCTGGAACGGTGTGTTGAGCGGGAAATGCCGCCGGCCAATGCGAATACCCGGCGTGGTGCGTGGAATCAGCGCACAGGTGATGCCGTAATCGGTGAGCTCTCCACCCAGCAGCTTTTCCGGATCACGCAACTGAAAGGCAAGACCGATCAAGGTGGCAACCGGTGCCAGCGTAATGTAACGCTTGGCAAAGTTGAGCCGGATACCGATGATCTCCTCTCCATTATAAATACCTTTGCATACCACGCCGATGTCCGGCAACGATGCTGCATCCGAACCCGCACGCGGGCCGGTCAGCGCAAAACAGGGAATTTCCTCACCGCGGGCCAGACGGGGCAGGTAGTAATTCTTCTGTTCTTCGGTGCCGTAGTGCTGCAACAACTCACCGGGCCCGAGTGAATTGGGCACACACACGGTAGAACTGACTGTGGCCGATTTGCTGGCGATCTTCACCAGCACACAGGAATGCGCGTAAGCAGAAAAACCCAGGCCGCCATATTGCTTGCCGATGATCATGGCAAAGAATCGATGTTCTTTAATGAACGCCCACATTTCAGGCGACAGGTCGGCGCGTCGATGGGTGATATCCCAATCATCAATCATGCGGCACAGCGTTTCAGTGGGGCCGTCGATAAAGGCCTTCTCTTCTGCGGTCAATGCTGGCGGCGCGGCATCCAGCAGCTTGTGCCACTGCGGCGCGCCACTGAACAGCTCACCATCCCACCACACCGTACCCGCAGCCAGTGCATCCGCTTCGGTACTGGACATGGTGGGCAACATGCGACGATAGATACGCAGAAACGGGCGGCTGATAAGACGGATGCGCAACACATCAATATTGAGCAGCACCAGCACGACCAGCACCAGCCACAGCGGAATAACTGACACCAGCGTACCGTGCCCATACAGCGTGTAGGCCACGACACCCACCGCAAACAGCATGGTGCTGACCAGTAGCGAGGCCCGCTGATATGCCAGATAGAAACTTAATGCGATCCATGCCATTACCCAGATGATGCTCGACACGCTACACCCCGCCTGATTCAGGTTCTGATGTACACACTATGCCCGAGAGCGGCTGGCGGCAAGCGAAACTCGATAAGGCAATGCGGCTGATTACTTTGACCAGTTTGATGACCAGATAAATCTTGATAGGAAGCGCTCCACTGCGTACTTGCCGTTTGCTTTTATTGCATGCTACAAAGGCCCAACCAACTGAATAAATGGAGACATTGGAATGGCCGGTCACGAACACAGAGCAAAGTCAATTTAGTAAGGAAGCATATGGTTCCATATACGGTTCACGGATGATGTACTACGCTGCCAAGATGCAGCGAAACACATGCAACAAAAATTGACTGCTATAAATGTCACAATTGAGTAGCCAGAACTGTCCGGTGTGTGGCGCAACCATTCCATCGAGAATATTGAGAAAGCGAATTGGAGGGTTCTTCTCGGCGCTAAGTCCGCGCTTGGGAATCAAATGCGAGAACTGCAAGTCTGCACTTAAGGTTGATGGCCGAAGAACCGCCCTATTAATCGCTACGACATACCTCTTCTTTATTGCATTTGCCATTATCGTTAGGAACCCAGATCACAAACGACTTAGCCTTTTGCAAATGACGGGAGGAATTCCTCTACTGCTGGCATATATTTATGGCTCACTTCTTGTAAGACTAAGGACAGCAAACCCTGGTGAACAACTTAACTTCTCAGATGACCCATGGGAGAACATTGAGCACGAACTCGCACCAAAACGTAAGCAAGCCGAGATGGAGGCACGTCTAGAGGATGAGAGGATCGCCGAGATAAATAGCCCTGCTCGAAAGCCATGGACGTGCGTGGGCTGCTCTGCAGAAAACCCTGCCAGCTTCGACATTTGCTGGCAATGCGAGCGAACCCAGAATGACAAATAACCATGTGTTCAAGCACCTGCTGCCGCTTCTGACCTGACCTAACATACTTAATGCAACGTACGCCATCTATAAACAGCCGTATTCACACATCCAATGCATAAAGAACAAAGCCCGCATGAGCGGGCTTTGTCAGAGTCATCTGCTTTGATACGTCAGAAAATTACGGCAGCAATTCCTTCACGCCGTCTTTTTCTTCCAGCAGTTCCTTATGGGTTGCATCCATACGGGCACGGCTGAATTCGTTGACTGCCAGACCTTGCACGATCTGGTACTTGCCGCCCCTGCAGGTGACGGGATAACCATAGATCACACCCGGGGCAATGCCGTAGCTGCCATCAGATGGGATGCCCATGCTGACCCAGTCGCCTTCTGCAGTGCCCAGTGCCCAGTTGCGCATGTGGTCAATGGCAGCGGATGCAGCCGATGCGGCTGAAGACAGACCGCGTGCCTTGATGATGGCAGCGCCACGCTGTTGCACAACAGGAATAAAGGTGTCGGCATACCAGGCCTGATCAACCAGCGACAGTGCGGCTTTGCCATCCACCGTTGCGTTGTGCAGATCAGGATACTGTGTTGCAGAGTGGTTGCCCCACACTGTGACGCGCTTGATGCCCGTGGTGTGCTGGCCGGTCTTTTCAGCCAGCTGGGAAATGGCGCGGTTGTGATCCAGACGCAGCATGGCGGTGAAGTTGGCAGGGTTCAGGCCGGGCGCATTGCGCTGGGCAATCAGTGCGTTGGTGTTGGCAGGGTTGCCGACTACCAGCACTTTTACATCACGGTTGGCAACGGCATCCAGCGCCTTGCCCTGTGCGGAGAAAATCTGCGCATTGGCCATCAGCAGGTCTTTACGTTCCATGCCGGGACCACGTGGACGGGCACCCACCAGCAGGGCGTAATCGCAATCCTTGAAGGCCACTTTGGCATCGTCGGTCGCAACGATCTTGTTCAGGGTCGGGAATGCGCAGTCATTCAATTCCATGACCACACCGGCCAAGGCACCCAGTGACGGAGTGATTTCCAGCAGGTGCAGGTTAACCGGCTGATCTGCGCCCAGCATCGCTCCGGATGCGACACGGAATGCCAAGGCATAACCAATATTGCCGGCGGCGCCGGTGATCGCGACATTAACTGGGGACTTCATGGGAATACTCTCTCCTAAGGGGATTGCGCATGACTGCTGAAAATCGGGTCGCGCATTCTAGCAGCAAAATTTCCCGGAGGGGCTCTAGGCACCCGTTTCAACAGGTTGCGCCATCAGCACCCGGCGGGTGGGATAGGCGAAACTGATTCCCGCTGCAGCAAACGCCTTCAATACCGCCATATTGATGCTGTGCTGCATGTCCAGACTGTCTGCCATCCGGGATGACAGCACATAATATGTCGTCTCGAAGTCGATCGAAGAGTCGCCGAAGCGCAGCAGCTGGCAGCGATCAAACCGGGTGATCGGCTGTGCTTCGATGATGCTGCGCAGCAGTCCGGGCACCTGTTCCAGCTTGTCCAGCGGCGTTTCATAGGCCACACCGACGCTGAATACCATGCGACGTTCAGACATGCGGCCGAAGTTACGCAGGCGGCTTTTCAGCAGGTCGGCATTGGCCAGAATGATCTGTTCGCCGGTCACACTGCGCAGCCGGGTACTTTTGATGCCGATCTGTTCCACCTTGCCCTGAAATTCATCGATCAGCAGCAGGTCACCCACTTCAAATGGCTTGTCCAGCGCGATGGACAGTGAGGCCAGCAGATCACCGAGCACATTCTGAACTGCCAGTGCGACTGCGATACCGCCGATGCCCAGTCCTGCCACCAGCGTGGTGATATTGATGCCGAGGTTATCCAGTGTCAGCAACATCACCACTGACCAGATGGCAATGCGGATGATGATCGACACCACACCCATCGTGCCTGCCCTGCTGGATTCAGACGTGGCAGCGCCATGACGGCCGCTGGCCAGCCAGGCCAGTGCAGCAGCGGTGGCCCAGATGCCTGCCTGCCAGCAAATTGCAATCAGCAGTATTTTTTGAGCCACCCGATGAACCGGGGCTGGCACGGTCAGGGTGAGCATGCCGATGAACAGACTGATTACGATCAGGAAGGCCAGCTTGGTATTGCCGGCGATCTGCAACGGAATTTCCATCAATTCGATCTGCTCGGTTTGTGCCATGCGCTGATAACTGCGGCGGATCAGGCGACGGGCCAGCACAGTCAGCATGAGCGCCGCAACGGCAACGGACATTGCCACCAGCCAACGGCTTACCGAATTTTCAAAAATCAGATCATCCAGTTTGATGAGCAGCGGATTCATGGTGTTGAGGAATATCCAGCGTCTAAAGGAATTCGACCGTAGCCAAGCCTGAACGGGTTTTCAAGAGAACCCTGCAGAAGAATTTTTTGTCATACAGATAGCGGCGTTGCACTTTCGCATACGATGCACACAAGCGGCGTTCTGGTTACACTAAGGTTCAGGTCATGTTCTGGAGTTCGCATGTATCGTCTGGTCTGGGAATTCGATGTGAAGCCCGAAAAGGTTGCCGAGTTTGAAAAGATCTATAGCCCGGAAGGACGCTGGTCTGTCTTCTTCAATCTCAGCCCCGATTACATGGGCACACAACTGTATCGCAACACTCAGGATGAAAACCGGTTTGTTGCCGTAGACCAGTGGCGCTCACGCACTGCCTATGAAACTTTCCGCAAGGCCAACGCTGCGGAATACTCCACACTGGATGAATGGTGCCGTCAATTACTCAGCCACGAACGCATGCTGGGCGTCACGGATGATGGCAGATCCTGAGAGCAGCGCACTTAGCAGCTCTGCCGGCTGATTTTTCTGCTCAAGCTCACTGAACTGCGTCACCGGCTTGGTGCAGTGAGCTCACGCACTCAGGCGATTACTTCACCCTTACAAAGCGCTGTACGCGCTTGCCGGTATCTACTTCGGCGGTATACAGACTGCCCTGCGAATCAATCGCGATGTTATGCACCCAGTGAAAGTCACCGGCGTTTCGTCCGGGACGCCCGACCGACCCGATCCGCTCGCCGATTTCACGTTCAAGAATATCTATCTCGTTATTGCTGCCATCCGCCACCAGCAGATAACGCTGCTGAGTATCTTCGGAGGGAACCAGATCCCACACCGAACCGGTACCGAGTGTGGCGGGCTCAAGCACAATCTGACGGACGAATTCGCCGTTCTTGTGGAATACCTGGATACGATTATTGATGCGATCGCACACATACAGCAGCCCATCGTTCAGCTGACGCACGCAATGCACAGGATTACCGAACTGCGGTGAATCCGGATTGTTGACAGCCATTTCCCGGTCATCCGGTTTATTGCCGAATGCACCCCAGTGCCGCCTGTAAGCGCCGGTGCTGGCATCGAACACGATCACACGTTTGTTCTGGTAGCCATCGGCCACAAACAATTCATTGGTGGCCGGATCCACTTGCATGTGTGCAGGACGTCCGAGCTGAGTGGTTGAGTTGCTGCCTTCGCTGGTACCGGGATGTCCGATCTGCAACAGAAATTTGCCGTCGCGGGTGAACTTAAGCAGCTGGTGATCAGCAGCATCGTTGCCGCCCAGCCATACATTGCCGGACGGATCAATGTAGATACCATGCTCGTTTTTGGGCCAGTCGTATCCTGTCCCGGCGCCACCCCATGCCTGCAACACATTGCCTTTGCTATCAAACTCAATCACGGGCGGTGCGGGAATGCAGCATTTGAAACGCGGTGGTGTAAGGGTTGCTGCGCGTTCGTCTTCACTCACAGTACGAGGACGATGAATGATCCAGATGTGATGATTGCTATCAGTGGCGATACCAGCCACCTGACCCAGAATCCAGTTATTGGGCAGAGGCTTGGGCCAGTATGGATCGACGGCATAGCGCGGGCCGGCGCCGACCGATCCTTCAATACGCTGCGGTGAATGCACACAGGCGCCCAGCAGCATCAGTGACAGCGTCAACAGAACAGCTGACACACTATGTTTTCTTATAAGTATTGCTTTCATGCGCTAACAATCCGATGACTTATATCTGAAAAAGCCGATACAGCTTTCACTGCACCGGCTGTTCCGATTCACTTCCCGGATTTCCGATGGTCATCCGGGACAAATGTAACGACGCTTGATTAAAGCGTCTGCTTGCCCGGTTTGATCATATACGAGAACGCCACTTCACCCTGCTTGTGTTCGGCGTTTACATCTTTCGGCATCCACGAACGGATGTATTCCACCTTTGCGTTATCAGGTGAAACCGTGACGCGCAGATGGCCCGCTGCACTGAGGTGATCACCTGTTTTATAGGCCGCACTATTGCCACCATCACCATAATTTGAATCAGCAGGCGTCTGCACTTCCTGATAGATCACGCCATCTTTCACCTGACGCACGAACAGATGGTCATGACCCTGGAAGAATGCGCTGACGTTGTACTTGACCATCATCTGATGAATCGGCAGATCCCAGCCCGGGCGCTTCTTGTCGAATTCCCATACCCCTTGCTGGCTCTTTCCGCCCCACTCACCCAGATCCGCCATGTCCGTACCGCCACGTCCGGTGCCCAGAACATGATGTGCAAAGATGAACTTGTACTTGGCCTTGCTCTCTCTGAGTGTTTTTTCGAGCCAGCGATACTGGGCCTCACCGTGTGTGACATCCCAGATATCCCGTGCGCCCTTACCTTCGCCAGCCGCCATGCCCTTGGCACCACCTGCAGCCATTCCAGCGGCGGCCTCCATACCAGCCATGCCTGTCGTATCAGCTGGTGTCGTGGTTGCAGCGGTATCTGTAGCAGGGCCGGTGCCCAATGTATTGTCTACAACTTTATCTGAATGCCAGTAAGGATCGAGGCTGATGAACAATGCATCACCCCATGTCCAGGCGTAGTAATCGTTCAGCATGCCGATGTGTTCAACCGGCTCCATATCTCCCGTATAGAACTTGCCATCGCCGATGGTCGGTTGCGGGTAATAAGTATTACGGGCCTTCCCTGCCCATACTGCCGGACTGTTAGGTGTGCCATTGAGCAGATATTTCGCAGCCTGCTCGTGATTACCATTCACCAGAAATATAGGCGTTGAAGCGCCATCTGCACCCAGAAACGGACGCTGATTGACGTAGACCTGCGCCACAGTCTGTGGAGACAGCCCGGCCATGCCGCCAGCCAGGGTATCAATGCTGAAGTCATCACCCAGCGTGATGTAGAAATCCGGATGACCTTGCCGGACATTGGCCATGTTGATCGCATACAGCTCCGGATTGAACATGCGGTTCAGGCGTTCAGGATGTGAATCGGCCTGCACACCGAATACAAACGTACTGCCCGGTGGTCTTTGTGTCTGAAAGCTGTATTCATTACCGGTGGTATATCCACCTGTGCCATTTTCACGGTAACGCAGACGATAGTAATAGCGTGTATTAGCCTGCAGTTTGTCTATCGACAGTTCCACCGGTACACGCGCCTTGGCCGTACTGATTCCGGTCTTGCCGGAATAGTTACCCGGCGTCGTACCATATTCGGCATACACCTCAAGATCATTGGGTGCCAGCACACTGACCGACAGAGAGCTGTTGGTGGGACGGCCCATCACCTGTGTCATCGCAGTAACAGTGGTGCCGGCAGTAATGTCATTCTGCGACTGCTGTGCGCCGGAGATAGCCACCCAGGCACACAAGCCCAGCAGACACAGACCCACAGCTGCTTCGCCATAGCGAAACGCCTTTGAGCCTTTCGATGTATCTTGTGTTGTAGTCATATTCAATTTGCTCCCGTTAACCTTCAATTCAATACATATCTGACACCGGATGCGTCTTTTCCACTCCTTATAATTCAACGCAGTCTTCAGCTGCGAAGCCACTCCGGCAACAATGGCCGCACTGTATGACGCAGGCTGGTCAATTACTACTCACCAGCCAGGATTGCAGGCTTATTCAGCGTAAATATTTGTCAATGCAGAGATTGGTAACGGTCATGCGCAAAGCCCTTTGCTCCAGCCGCCTGATCCAGCCCTCAACCGATCATCAGTATATTTTCACCACGCTCAATCGCTTCCGGCGTGCCATACAGCACCACTACATCGCCCTCCTTGAATACGGTGTCAGCATCAGGTTGTCGACCGACGATGCCATCACGCCGAATTGCATTCACGCTGACTTCGGCTGCATCCAGATTCAGTTGCGCAATACTGCGATCAATGGCGTAAGCATGCCGTGGTAACACTACGGTGCGCAGTTCTTCACGCAGGCTGTGTGATTCATCCAGTGGCCGTGCATCCTGCCGACGGAAAATCCGGCGCAGCATCGCATAACGATTGTCGCGGATATCACCGACCGTCTTGACCACCTTTGAAACCGGCATATCGAGCAGCAACAGCATGTGCGACATCAGCATCAGACTGGCTTCCAGTGTTTCAGGCACCACTTCAGTGGCACCAGCCTTTTGCAGCTGATCGAGCTTGGTATCGTCCTGAGTGCGCACCAGTACCGGCAGATCCTTGCGCAGTGAACGCACGCTGATCAGGATGCGCAACGCGAGTTTGGGATCTGCAAAGCTGATGACCAGCACATTGCAGTGCTCAATGCCCACTGCGTGCAATATTTCCGGTTGCGCCGCATCACCATAAATGACCGGATCACCTGCCTGACGCGCCTGCTGTACTCGTTTGGGATCCATGTCCAGCGCGATGTATTCGTATGCATGCTTTTCAAGTGCACGCGCCAGATTCTGACCGACGCGGCCGAAACCACACAGTATGACGTGATTGCGTTGTGAAGCCGTTTGCGTGGCAGCCAGCTCTCGCTCCAGTTCATTCATTGGCTGATTACGCTGGCGTAACAGGAAGCGGGTCACGCGCGAGTTGTGCCGGATCAGAAACGGGCTGAGCACCATGCTGAGTACCGTCGCAGCGAGCAAAGGCTGGATGACATCATTGCCGATCAGCCGATCATTCAGCACCAGTGTCAGCAGCGCAAAACCGAATTCGCCTCCCTGCGCGATGACCAGTCCTGTCTGAACTGCATCAGGCCAGCTGCGCACATGGTACCGGGCCAGTACCGTGACAATCACACCCTTACTGAGCTGCATTGATACCACCAGCAGCAACACCAGCCAGAGGCGATCAACCAGCAGATTGAAATCCAGCAGAGTACCGACGGTGATAAAGAACAGCCCCAGCAGAATGTCGCGGAAAGGACGGATCACCACTTCTATCTGGTGCCGGTATTCAGTTTCAGCCAGCATCATGCCGGCGAGAAAGGCGCCCAGTGCCAATGACAGTCCTGCCTGATTGGTGGCCCAGGCACTGGCCAGCGTAACCAGCAGCACGGTCAGCGTAAAAATTTCGGTACTGCGCGTATGGGTGATTTCATGGAACAGGGGCCGCAACAGCCAGCGACCCGCGGCCAGTACAAATATCAGGGCCATGCTGGCGCGCAGCAATGCACCTGCCACCACCGCCGGATCAAATATATTCAACTGACCATGCAATGAGCTTTCCAGTGCCAGCAGAGGTACGAAGGCCAGATCCTGAAACAGCAGAATGCCTACGGCCAGCCGGCCATGAGGCTTGTTGATTTCCATCTGATCTGAAAGCTGCCGGACTACGATGGCCGTCGATGACATGGCCAGTGCACCACCCAGCACAATCGCCACCAGCAGCGGCGCACCGAGCAGCCACGAAGTGCAGCCGATCAACGCAGTGGTCAACACCACCTGCGCGCCACCGACACCGAATACTTCCCAGCGCATTGCCAGCATGCGTGGATAGGAAAATTCCAGCCCCAGTGTGAATACCAGAAAGACCACACCGTACTCAGCCAGCACCCTGGTCGTCTCGCTGCCTGCCAGACTCAATGCCTCGGGCCCCAGCAGCATACCCACCGCAAGATAGCCAACAATGGGCGGCAGCTTTAGCCGTCGCAACACCGTGACCACCAGCACCGAGCTGGCAAGCAGTATCAGCAGTTGACCGAGTGCATTTGCTTCCATGACCGGAGAGTAAGCGATGCGCTGTTTCCAGACCAGTGGAGCCTTATCGCTTTCTCAAGCAACATTAATGCGTAATCCATGCAGCACTGCTAGCATGCCGGCTGATGCTGACCACGGAACAACAAGACGGTACAACGGTTCTGCGCCTCACGGGCAGCTGGACCGTGCAACACCTGACGGATATTGAAAAGTCGCTACAGGCAGTGCCGCTTAACGGCTGTCACACGCTGCATGTGGACTGCACCGCACTGACCCATGCTGATCTGAGTGCTATGTGGTTACTGCGCTCCGCTCTGCACCGCTGCGAACAAAGTGGCACCGTGGTCAGTTTTATCAATGGCGAACCCGAGCATTTCGCATTCCTCAATGACTTGCAGCAGCGCACCCCTTCCGCACTGGTCACACATGAAGCGGAGCTGCTCTGGCCTGAACAGGTGGCTGCCACACTCGGCCGCCATGCGGTGAAACTTGGCCAGCATGCACTGGGACATCTGGATCACTTTGGCCGCATCATCCACTGTCATCTGCATTCCCTGCGGCACCCGAAACATCTGCGCGTGCCTTCCGTGGTGCGTCATGCTTATGAAGCGGGTATTCAGGCTCTGCCCATTGTGGCCATGATCGCTTTCTTTGTTGCCGTCATCATTGCCTACATCGGCGCCAGTCAGCTGCGGGATTTCGGCGCAGGTATCTACACCGTGGATCTGATCACGGTAGGTGTACTGCGCGAACTGGGGGTGCTGCTGACTGCCGTGATCGTTGCCGGTCGGTCCGGCAGTGCATTTGCGGCTGAAATCGGCGTGATGCAGCTGAATGATGAAGTCGATGCACTCAAGTCCATTGGCATCGACCCGATTGAAGTACTGGTTGTTCCCCGCGTGCTGGGTCTGATTATTGCCCTGCCTTTGCTCACCATCGTGGCGGATGCGATGGGCATGGCAGGCGGCGCATTGCTGTCAAACTGGCTGCTGGATATATCAATCCCGCAATTCATAGCGCGTGTTCAGGACGCACTGGCACCTACGACTTTCTGGGCCGGTCTCATTAAAGCGCCCGTATTTGCAGTGCTGATCGGAATGATCGGTACTTACCGCGGCATGCAGGTGCGGGGTTCGTCGCGTGAGCTGGGCAGGCTGACTACAGCTGCGGTGGTTGAATCGATCTTCATGGTGATCTTTGCCAACGCCATCTTCGCTGTCATTTTTGTGGAGCTGGATTTCTGATGCAGCCTGCACAACCCGTTGTCTCGGTTCGCAATATCGTCACTCGTTTTGGCGAGCAACTTATTCACGATGACGTGAGTTTCGACATTGCAGCTGGCGAGGTGCTGGGCATTGTAGGCAGCTCGGGCAGTGGCAAGTCGGTGCTGTTACGTACCATTCTTGGCTTGCAAAAACCTTCAGCCGGTCAGGTACTGATCGAAGGCATGGATATCACCTCCATGTCGGAACGGCAGCTGATGGGCGTGAAGCATCGTTATGGTGTGACCTTCCAGCACGGTGCCCTGTTCAGCTCACTCACCGTAGCCGAGAACATCCAGTTGCCGCTGCGCGAATATCTGTCCCTCAGTCAGGCTACTCTGGATGAACTGACCGCATTGCGACTGGACATGGTTGGTCTGCCACTTTCTGCTGCCAGCAAATTCCCGTCGCAGCTATCCGGTGGAATGATCAAACGTGCTGCACTGGCCCGGGCACTGGCGCTGGATCCGCAACTATTGTTTCTGGATGAGCCCACTTCAGGACTGGATCCCATCTCTGCGGCAGAATTTGACCAGCTGGTACGCTACCTGCAAACCAACCTCAGACTGACAGTCGTCATGATCACTCATGACCTGGACAGTCTGCTGACCACCTGTGACCGGGTTGCCGTACTGGTTGACAGAAAAGTTAAGGTGGATACGCTCGCAGGCATCATGAACAATCCGCATCCATGGATACACGAGTACTTCCACGGCCCGCGCGCCCGTGGCATGACCCAGATGCTTGCTGCCGGAGTCCAGCATGGAACGTGATGCCAACTATGTAGCTGTAGGTGCCTTCACTCTGCTGGTCATCGCCATGGCCGTGTCCTTTGTCATCTGGTACTCGGACACGGGTGATGCACGCAATTACACGCCTTATGAAATTTATATCAATGGCAGTGTGTCCGGCCTGACTATCGGCAGTCCGGTGCGCTATCTCGGTGTGGATGTGGGCAGCGTGCGCCGCATAACTCTGGACAGGCAACGACCCGACAGCGTGAAAATTCTGGCTTCTGTAGACGCCGATGCTCCCATCACCGGAGCCACACGCGCCAGTCTGGGATTGCAGGGCATTACAGGTTTGCTGTACATCAACCTGAAGCAGATGTCTGACGCTCATTCTGGCGAACTCAGGCAGGGCGAGCGCTATCCGATCATTGAGGCACAGTCTTCCGACATTGATGCCTTCATCGCCAGCCTGCCGCAACTCGCTACACGGGTTGCTTCGCTGATGGATAACATCAACAAGGTCTTCTCCAGCGAGAACGTCAAAGCCTTCTCGACAACACTTGCCAACCTCAAAGCAACCAGCGACGGCCTGCCGCAAACACGCGAGCAGGTTCAAACCCTGCTCACCGAACTTGACCAGACTGCTGCCGAAATCAGGAATGCAGCCAGCAGCTTCAATAGCCTTAGCGATGACATTCGTCCGGACGTCAAACAGGCCGTAACACGACTGAATACGGTCTCTGCACAGCTGGCCAGCGCAACCGGGCGACTCGATCAATTCATGTCGGCCAGTGAAGGTCCGATGCAGCATTTCACTGAACAGGGACTGCTTGAACTGGAGCGAACCTTGAACGAAACCCGTTCCGCTGCCACTGAGTTCCGCGAACTGTCGCGATCACTTAAAGAGACGCCATCGCAACTGTTATTCGAGCGTCCAGAAGCCGGCGTGGAGATCAAGCCATGAGCAGAGTCCTGAAACTCCTGTCACCCGTGATGCTGCTCGGTCTCACCCTCACTGGCTGCACAGGCAACCTGCTGGAAAGCAAGGTTGAAGCTCCGCAGGTATACGTACTGCGCAATACTGCTGCTGGTACTGCCAGCACTGCATGGCCGGTTCAATTAAGCATCGCGATCTCAGCTGTCGCACCCGGACTGGATAGCAACCGGATCGCAGTGCTGCGCAACAACAATCAGCTGGATTACTTTTATGGTGCTCGCTGGGGCGGTACCGCACCGCAGGTTGTGCAATCGTTTCTGGTTGCGCTGCTGCAATCACAGCAGGGATACAGAAATGTTGTAGCTGACCCGGCGCGGGTTGATGCTGATTACATAATGGACGTTGAGTTACGTCAGTTTCAGGCTGAATATACCGGCAAGAGCGACAGCCCTGTCGTTCAGGTTGAGCTTGCCGCTACCGTGTTTGAAGTCAAATCAAGAAAGACAGTGGCCACGCTGCATGCTTCAGCCAGCGCACCAGCCAAAGAGAATCGTCTGAGTGCGGTAATTGCTGCTTTCCAGCTTGCCACTCAAACTGCCAGCATGGATTTGAGCGAGCAGCTGGGAGCAAGATTCAGCAAGACATTGCTGAAGTAGCAGTCCCCGCAACATTCTGCGGCTTTCGTTGCAACCGTTCGTCAATCAAGGCCGCTCAAACAGGTAATGCGACACCAGCCACTCACGTCCCTGGTTGTAACCCCATAGCTCGGCGCAGGACATGAAGAACACCCGCCAGTAATTCCACCACCTGGTGGCACTGGCAGCTCCGTAAGTCTGCGCAAACACCGGCATGATCTGTTCGCGATGGGCATCCATGTTGCTGAGCCATGCTTCGGCTGTTTTCTGATAATGCTGGCCACTTACCTGCCAGTGCTGTCTTAATCTCAGATCGTCCTGAAAATACAACAGCAGATCATCACTGGGCATGATGCCGCCCGTAAAAAAATAGCGGGCCATCCAGTCAGTTTCATCGCGAACCTCGAATGGGTAGGCGTACCTGTGATGTGTGAAGATGTGAACGAACAGCGTGCCAGCGGGATTCAGCCAGCCGGCGATCCGCTTGAGCAGCGTCTGGTAGTTACGCATATGCTCAAACATTTCCACTGATACAACCCGGTCGAATTTCTGGTCTGGCTGGAACTGCAACACATTGGCATCGCAAGTGATGATTTCCAGATTGGTCAGTCCCCGCGCAGCGGCCTGCGCCATGATGAATTCGCGCTGTGAGTTTGAATTGGACACTCCGATAATACGGCTGTCCGGAAAACGGGCAGCCATGTACAGACTCAATGAGCCCCAGCCACAGCCCAGTTCAAGAATGCGGTCACCATTTCTCAGCCGGGCACGCTCAACTGTCATGCGCAGCATTTCAGCTTCGGCCTCATCCAGGCTCGTGATGCCCGGTGAGTAGTAACATGATGAATATTTCAGATGGCTGCCCAGTACATGCTGGTAGAAAGCAGCCGGGACTTCGTAATGCTGTTCATTCGCTGCAGCGGTTTCAATCGCTACCGGACTGGCGCGTAGTTGCTCAACAAGCTGCATCAGATGCGCCTGCTGAGCTTCAGGATCGCCCTTGTCTTCTTCGATCAGACGCTGCGCCAGCAAGCGCCGGATGCCATGCCGGATTACCGCATCGGGTACCAGACCTTTTTCAACCAGTGACATCGATAACTTCATGCCTTCTCCTGCTCGAGTTCAGCTTTGCGTGGCAGGGGCACAAATGCACTCACCGTACGCTGATACTCACGATAAGCCTCACCCTTGCTGCGTACAGCCTGCTCTTCAGTGGCTCTTATGCCTGTTACATTGAGCAGGAAGTGCAGCATCAGTACCGGCAGACCCAGGGCTAACCAGCCCATTGGGGATGCCAATGCGAACAGTGCATACGCAATCCAGATGATCCACTCAAAAAAGTAATTGGGATGACGAGACCAGCCCCATAATCCGGCATCACAAACCTTGCCTTTGTTGCTGACCTGCTGTTTGAATTTTTTGAGTTGTGCATCGGCAATAGTTTCACCGATCAATGCAATCGCCCACAGACCGGCACCTGCTATCTCAACGACATACAGAGTTGGCGATGGATTCATGACGGCCAGCAGCATCGGCAGCCCCAGCACGATATTGAGCAAGGCCTGAAACTGGAAAAAACCCATGAATTTCAGATTGAGGTTGCCCGTGGCACCCCATTCAGCACGCAGCTGAACATAGCGGCCTTCTTCGGGTTCACCGATGATGCGTGTCGCCAGATGCAGCGTCAGCCTTGAAGCCCACAGGCCATACATGCCGCAGATCAGCATGCGCCGAGTGATGTCACCATCACCCAGCACGCCATAGACGACGGCCAGCAGAATGAAGTTGGCAGACCAGCCCAGATCCACATAGCTGAAATTATTCTGCCTGATACCCAGCAGCCACAACAGCAACATGACCAGCACAACAGCACCGGTGCCCATGAGTAAGAGGTTCAGCATGGTTTGTCACCTTCAGCCATTACGACGTACCAGTAACTGCACCAGCTCATCTTCGCCTGCCAGCTTGCGCAATTCCTTCAACATATATATCGACATGGCCATGTTACCGAGCCCCATGATGGTCACGAACCAGACCACACGCTTCACAGCCGATCGCTCCTTGTAGATGACCCACATATAAAATGTGATGAACCCGAAGTAAGCATCAAACAGGGTGGCGATGGTCCATGCATGGTTGGGTTGTTGCTTCAGCCCCGTCCATTGCCAGACCGGTTGCACCCAGCTCGCCCAGCCGGTCACCGCCAGCATGGCAAGCAGGATCATTCCAAACAACAGAGTGAGGGCGCGACGCGCGTTCATGGTTATTCCAACGACAGATGTTGCAATATACGTCAGCAGCCTGATTCCGGATTCAGTTTCCTGATAAAAATTGAATCCACCCTGATCCGGATTGCGTATCTTTAAGCAACCACCCTTGAACATTCCGATCCGTCATTCATGAGTGATCCTCTGACACAACCCGAAATAAATCCAAGCAGCCGTTCCCTGAATCGTCTGTGGCGCAACCTGTTACTGTGGTTCATTGCCGACCCTGCTGGCATGGGCAAGGATGATGACCAGCCTGACCGGATTGAATGGACACGTGTTATTCCCTTTGTCGGCATGCACCTGATGTGTTTTGCCGTGATCTGGGTTGGCTGGAGTCCGGTTGCGATCATGGTCGCCATCATTGCCTATCTGGTACGCATGTTTGCTATCACTGCTTTTTATCATCGTTACTTTTCACATCGAACCTACAAGACTTCGCGAATCGGGCAATTCGTGTTCGGCGTATTGGGAGCTGCGGCAGTTCAGCGCGGCCCGGTATGGTGGGCAGCGCATCATCGTCACCATCATGCACACTCCGATGAACCGGCCGACCCGCACTCGCCAGTGCAACACGGTTTCTGGCGTGCGCACATGGGCTGGTTTCTGACTCGCAAGGGCTTCGCACCTGATTTGCAGCGAGTACGTGATCTGCAACGCTTCCCTGAGCTACGCTGGCTGGATCGCTTCGATATTGCCATTCCGGTGCTGATGGCCTACGGCATGCTGCTTCTCGGTCAGTACCTGCATAGTCAAGCACCTGAGATGGGCACAACCGGCTGGCAAATGCTGATCTGGGGGTTTTTCATATCAACAGTGGCCTGTTATCACGGCACCTATACCATCAACTCACTGTCACATGTATTCGGCAGACAACGTTACGCCACCGAAGATGACAGTCGCAATAACTGGCTGCTGGCACTCATTACCCTGGGTGAAGGCTGGCACAACAATCATCATCACTATCCTGTTTCAACCCGACAGGGATTTTACTGGTGGGAAGTGGATGTCACTTATTACCTGCTCAAATGTCTGTCATGGCTCGGCATCATCTGGGATCTGAAACCAGTACCCCTGTCGGTGCGTGACGATCATGCCCGTGCAGACAAGCCGGGCAAACTGTAATGCGCGTCGCAATCATCGGCTCCGGAATTGCCGGCATGACCGCCGCCCACCGGCTGCACCAGCAAGGTCATGACATCACTGTTTACGAAGCCAGTGATTACTATGGCGGGCACACCGCAACTATTGATGTGGAGCGGCATGGCAAACATTGGGCCATTGATACAGGCTTTATCGTATTCAATGACTGGACCTACCCGAATTTCATCAGCCTGCTGAATGAACTGGACGTGGCATGGCAATACTCTGACATGAGCTTCTCACTCCGCTGTGAGAATACCGGCCTGGAATACAACGGGACTTCGCTGAACAGTCTGTTTGCACAACGACTGAATGCCCTGCGTCCCTCCTTCCTGCGCATGATCTATGACATTCTGCGATTCAACGGCGAATCACGGTCACTGCTCAGTGAGCCATCCAGCAGCATTACTCTGCACGAATACCTGCAACGCAATCATTATTCGAAAGCCTTCATCAACCAGTACATTGTTCCGATGGGCAGGGCCATCTGGTCAGCCACAGAAAGTGCAATGCTGGAATTTCCGGCGCGTTTCTTCGTCGATTTTTTCGACCGGCATGGCTTCCTCAATGTAAATAATCGTCCTGTATGGCGAACCATCAAGGGTGGCTCACGTGAATATGCACGCAAACTGGTCAGCCCCTATCAGCACCGTATTCGTCTGAATACACCTGTCACCGGCGTGATGCGCAATGCAGATCAGATACTGATCCGCACTGGCACAGGCGATGTGGATACGCATGACTATGTAGTGTTTGCCTGTCACAGCGATCAGGTACTGGGTATGCTGGAACAGCCTTCGGCGACAGAAAAGTCAGTGTTAAGTGCATTCCCCTATCAGGAAAATGAAGTGCTGCTGCACACTGACCTGCGCATGCTGCCGCACAAACCACTGGCAAGGGCTGCGTGGAACTATCACCTGCTGGATCGGGATCAGGATCGCGTAGCTCTCACCTATGACATGAACGTATTGCAGAATCTTGCGGCAGCGGAGAAATTTCTGGTTACGCTGAATCGTACTCAGGATATCGATCCTGCCAAGGTACTTGGCCGATATGTCTACCACCATCCGGTATACACACCGGCTGCTGTTGCAGCGCAACAACGCTACTCAGAGGTGAATGGCGTGAATCGCAGTTTTTATTGCGGTGCTTACTGGGGATATGGATTTCATGAAGATGGGGTAGTGAGTGCGCAGCGAATGCTGGCAGGTTTCAATGCCCTGATAAAAGACCAGTCACACACAGCAGATAAGCCGGTTGCCTCTGCGCAGGTGTCCGCATGAAAAGCTGTCTGTATGTCGGTCATATCCAGCATCGTCGTCATATACCTGTACCCAACGCATTCCGGTACCGCATATTCATGACATTGCTGGATCTGGACGAGCTGCCCGGTCTGTTTGATCGTTTCTGGCTGTGGTCTGCCAACAGACCGGCGCTGGCGTGGTTCCGTCGCAAGGACTTCCACGGCCCTGCCGACAGTTCATTGGCCGATGCCATCCGCGACACCGTCATGCAACACACCGGTATCCGTCCCACCGGCCCCATCCGTCTGCTCACTCACCTGCGTTACTTCGGTTACAGCTTCAATCCGGTGAGTTTTTACTATGTGTATGACGAGACAGATACCCAGGTGCAAACCATTGTGGCGGAAATCACTAATACACCGTGGAAGCAACGGCACTGCTATGTGCTGAATACCGGGGACTGCGAACAATCTGAAACGGCCGGCATCGATCAGCAATCCTGGCGCTGGCAATTCGACAAGCAATTTCATGTCTCGCCCTTCATGCCCATGGACATACAGTATCACTGGCGCTTTTCTTCACCCGATGAGGCGCTGCGTGTGCACATGGAGAACTGGCGCGATGGTCAGAAGTGCTTTGATGCCACGTTGAACCTCGAACGTCAGCCCATTACATCGGCATCACTCGCACATGTCTTGCTCAGCTTTCCGCTGGTAACACTGCAAATCATCATCCAGATTCACTGGCAGGCCCTGAAGCTGTTGCTTAAGCGCGTGCCTGTTCACACCCATCCAGACAAACTGTCATCACCCACGCTGGAGTCCTCAGGAAAATAATCATGCACAGTTCTGCTCCCAAGGCCAGCATCGTTCCCGACGATACAGGTCTGCAAACTTCAGCTCACACCTCCATGCTGGCCCGTCTGGGCCGTACGCTGTTATTCACACAATTAAGCAGAGTCACTCAGGGCGAACTGACCTTTGTGGATGAAGACGGCACGCATCGCTTTGGTCAGCGTACCCAGCATTGCTCACTGCATGCCACCGTGCATGTACATCATTCCCAGCTTTACGCCGATGCTGCATTTGGTGGCAGTGTGGGTGCAGGTGAGGCCTACATACGTGGATTATGGCGCTGCGATGATCTTGTGTCCCTCGTCCGCATCTTTGTCATCAACAGAGACGTGCTGAATGGTATGGACAGCGGCTGGTCATTCATCAGCCAGCCCTTCCTGAAGCTGTTTCACTTCTGGAACCGGAACAGCAAGGCCGGCAGCGCTCGCAATATTGCTGCGCACTACGACATCGGCAACGAACTGTACGAACTGATGCTGGATGAAACCATGGCCTACTCCTGCGGCATCTTCGCCACAGCAGAGACGACTCTGCAGCAGGCATCCATTGCCAAGTTCGATGCATCCTGCCGCAAACTCGATCTGAAACCTGATGATCATCTGCTGGAAATTGGTACCGGCTGGGGAGGACTGGCCATTCATGCAGCAAAGCACTATGCCTGTCGTGTCACTACTACGACTATTTCAAGGCAGCAGTATGAGCTGGCCAGAGCCCGAGTAGAAGCGGCTGGCCTGAGTGATCGCATTACATTGCTGCTGGAGGATTATCGTGATCTTTCCGGACAGTATGACAAGCTGGTGTCCATTGAAATGATCGAAGCGGTCGGAGCCCGCTATCTGGATACCTATCTGGCTCAGTGTGCCAGACTGCTCAAACCGGAAGGTGCCATGCTGTTACAGGCTATCACCATCCAGGATCAGTTGTATGCACAGGCTTTGAAGTCAGTTGACTACATCCAGCGATTCATCTTTCCCGGCAGCTTCATTCCTTCGGTGACTGCGATCAGTCAGTCGCTCAGCAAGGTTACAGATTTCAGGATCTTCAATCTTGAAGACTTCGGCCCGCACTATGCGACCACTCTGCATCACTGGCGCGAACGCTTCCTTGCGCAATTACCCAAGGTGCGTCAGCTGGGATATTCCGATGCGTTTATCCGTCTGTGGGAATACTACCTTTGTTATTGCGAAGGTGGCTTTGCAGAGCGACAGCTTGGCGTCGTACAGATGTTGCTCACTAAACCGGCATGCCGGCGTGCACCAATAGCCAGTTGAACCCCTTGAGCAATGCAATGAACAGCCTCTTCTGTCCACCGCATTGGTCTGTGTTGCAAGCGCCCAGCATCGACAATCTGGACAGAGTCATAGCTGCCACAGCTATACTCCCGTTATTAATCAACACGCTCATACGCGGAGTCAGGCTTGGCAGTACCGTCTCATCATTCCTTGTCGTCATGCGACCAGCCAGTTGCATGCGCGAGTGTTGAACCGGTCTGGCCATGCTGCCCGTCGCCGCCCTGTTTGCTCCATTCGCCCTTGCCGGTGCAATCATGAGCAGCAACCTGCTGGCGCGCATCGCACAGGGTGAGCCTGCTGCTTTCAAACAATGCATCGACCAGTATGGCGGCATGATATGGAGTCTGGCCCGCAGACTTTCCCCTGAGGATGCTGAAGATGCCACTCAGGATGTGCTGCTGCATCTGTGGAAGAACGCCAGACATTACGATGCTGCGCGTGGCTCGGAAGCTATCTTTATTGTCACTCTGGCACGTCGCACCCTGATCAGCCGTTTCCGTGGCAAACAACGCCAGCCACGCGCTATCTCGGTAGAAGAACTCGGTGACACTCATTGGGAACCTACTACCCTTCCGGACAACGAAGATCATGTGGAAGCACGACTGGCTGCTCAGGCTCTGTCCAGCCTGCCCGCTGAACAGCAGCGTGTCATCAATCTGTCTGTGGTGATGGGACTGTCGCAGAGCGAAATTGCCTCTCAGACCGGGATGCCACTGGGTACGGTGAAAACCCTGATGCGCCGCGGCCTCATACTGGTGCGTGAAAAGCTGAGCCTGCAATTAGCCGCTCCCCGTTCAGGGAGGGACGCATGAGCGCCTTGCCTGAACACAATCACTTGCTTGATCTGCTGGTGCAGCGTGCTACGGAAGGTCTGAGCGATGCGGAGGCAACAGAGCTGGATACGCTGCTGACCTCACACCAGAATATTTCTGCTGAAGAGTTCGATACCAGTGTTGCCGCCATTTTGCTGGCGAGTAGCGTGAATAGCGCGCCTATGCCCGCCCATCTGTCCGCAAAGATTCTGGCCAATGCACCCAGGCAGATAGCTGTTTCAAATATTCTACCCATCAATACACGTAAAGCAGCTTGGCGCTCCGAATCAGCCGGCTGGTGGAGTGCGGCGGCGTGTCTGGTGCTGGCCATCACTGGCTGGTGGCCACGGCTTGCCGGCGAGAACACGCCCCCTGCCAGCATTGCTGTTGCACTCACGCCGGAACAACAGCGCATGGCACTTCTGAATAGCGGTCATGCCATTCAGGCCGCATGGTCACCGGGCAATGATGCTGCGGGCAATTCACTGGTTGGCGATGTAGTGTTCGATCCCGTAACGCAACAAGGATATCTGCGTTTTCGTGGCATTCCGGCGAATGATCCACGTCTGGAGCAATATCAGTTATGGATTGCCGATGCCGCACGTATCCCGCCCGAACCGGTGGATGGTGGCGTGTTCAACACTCCACAAGCTACAGCAGTGGGTGATGTCATCATTCCATTTACAGCCAGACTGCCCGTGGGCAAACCCGCTGCTTTCGTGGTGACCGTGGAAAAACCCGGTGGCGTCGTGGTATCAAAACAGGAACGTGTGCTGGTACTAGCCAAAGTACAGAGCTGAATCAGGCCACCTGTTTTTCACTGAAAGCCTGCAGCCTGAAGTCCACGCTTACCTGCGCAACTGCAATGAACCTGTCAGTTGTTTCACGCTGCTGAGATTGTGGCGTTCAAGATAGGATGCGATACCGGCATTGAGCTTCTTGCAGATCAGCGGGTCATAGTACAAACCTGTACCTACACCCACTGCATTGGCACCGGCAATCAGGAATTCAATGGCATCCTCTGCAGTACGCACACCACCGTGACCGATGATGGCAATACCATGGGGTCGCGCCACTTCAGCCACCTGCATGACTTTCAGCAACGCCACCGGCTTGATGGCCGGCCCTGATAAGCCACCAATTACGTTACCCAGCACGGGTTGACGTGATTCAATGTTGATGGCCATGCCTGCCAGTGTGTTGATCAATGACAGCGCATCGGTACCTGCTTCGATGCAACGGCGTGCATTTTCCCGGATATCAGTCTGATTCGGTGACAGCTTGGTGATCAGCGGTTTACTGCTAACCGCACGACAGGCCGCAACCACACGTGCGGACATGTCGGGATCATTGCCGAACTGCACACCACCTTCCTTGATATTCGGACAGGAAATATTGAGCTCTATCGCTGCAACCGGCGAATCATTGAAACGGCGCGTGACTTCCACATAGTCATCAACGGTTGAGCCACATACATTGGCGCAAAAATTGGTTTCGCTGAAATCGAGCAATGGCAGCATTGAGTGAATCACCACCTCAACGCCCGGATTCTGCAGGCCGATTGAGTTCAGCATGCCCATTGAGGTTTCAGCAATTCGATGCGGTGGATTGCCCATGCGTGGCTCGCGGGTGGTTCCTTTGAGCATGACAGCACCGGCATCGCGGTTACTGAAGCCTTCGACGCGCGTGTATTCCTCTCCAAAGCCGACACAGCCGGACAGCAGTACCAGCGGTGAATTGAAATGCAGGCCGCAGAAGTCGAGGCTGAGTGAAGCAGGCAATGAGTCAGTTGTCATGCGTGAAGCTTAGCAAGTTGTGATGCGGAAAAATCTACTCAACCACCAGCTTATATCCCGCACCGGGTGCGGTCTGCAGCAACTGCGGCACCGACGGATCTGATTCAATCTTCTGGCGTACCCGATGTACCAGCTGTTTTAGCAGCTGCCGGTCACCTGCGCCCTTGTGTCCCCATACCTGCATCAGCAAGCGATCCGAACTGATGGTATGCCCGGCATGAGCAAGCAGCATCTGCAGCAGACGCGCTTCAAGTTTGGTGAGACGCACCGGCTCATGGGTGCCGACCCGCACGGTGTGCTCATCCATGTCCAGTTGCAAACGGCCCGCTGCTATAGGCCCAGCACCAGCTTCCAGTCCCGCACGTCGCAGCAATGCCTTGACGCGTGCAATGAGCGTACGTGGACTGAATGGTTTATTGAGGTAATCATCCGCACCGAGTTCCAGTGCCTTAACCAGGTCTTCCTCTTCACCGCGCACAGTCAGCATCATGACCGGCACCGTAGACTGTTCGCGAATGCGTGCACACACTTCAAATCCATTGGCACCGGGCATGTTGATATCCAGCAATACCAGATCAGGACCTTCCTGACTGAACAGGCGCAATGCCGTGATGCCGTCACTGGCCCTGATCACCGCAAAGCCGGATTGGGTCAGCGTGAAGCCGATCAGGCCAAGCAGATCGTGATCGTCATCAGCAATCAGAATTTTCATGATGACTCATGCAACGGCAGTGTGGAACTGAAACGGGTACGGTGCTCTGCAGTGCGGCTTGCAGTGATCTGCCCGCCATGTCTTTCAATGATGGACTTGACGATCCACAGTCCAAGCCCGAGTCCACCCGGCTCGGGCTCATGTTCTGGTCCGCGTGAGAAGCGATCAAAGATGGAACCCAGCTGTGACTCAGGTACTCCCGGGCCTTCATCTTCGACCCATGCGCAAAGCTGCTTGCCCTGTACGACTGCACCCACCCTGATCTCGCTGTTCTCCGGCGCATACTTGCAGGCATTGGCCAGCAGGTTGACCATTACCTGCACCAGACGCAATTCATCACCGGCTATGGGTGGCAGATCTTCAGCAACTTCATTCACCAGAGTCTGACCACGCAGTGTCAACAATGATCCCACCAGCGTTTGTGCTTCACTGACTACTTCATGCAGATAAACCGACTGCTCTCGGATACTGAGCTGCCCGGCCTCAATGCGCACGCTTTCCAGCAGGTTATCAATCAGAGCCGTGAGCCGTTGGGTACTGCGCTCCAGCGACAACACCAGTTCGCGCGTCTGCTGCGGTTGCAGGTTATCCAGACCATCCAGCAGCAGTTCAATACTGGCAAGCTGTGCCGCCAGTGGCGTACGGAACTCATGCGAGATATTGGCAAGCACGGCATCACGTGCATGCCGGATGGCTTCCTGTTCGGTTTCATCACGCAATACTTGAACCTGAATACCATCTGCCATGCCTGCACTGGTGATGACCACGGTACGCGCTGCGCCAATATTCATCTGCAATTGCTCAACCGCCTGCGCACTGTTGCTGGTACGTGCCTGCAGGATGGGGCAATGACTGTCACAGGGTTTGTTGCCGAGTTTGTCAGCACAGGGTTTGAGTACATCACCACAGAACTGACCGATAGCCTGATCGGCAGTGATACCCAGCATTCGTGCGCCCTGTGGATTGAGGTAGGTAATGATGCGGGACTTGTCCACGGCAAACACGCCTTCCAGCGTGCCGGTCAGCACGGCCTGAGATTCTGCTTCACGCCGCCGCAATGTTCCGGTGAGCTCAACCAGATTGCGACGCATATCCTCCATGATGCGCGACAGCACACCAATTTCAGCCGGACCACCACGCGGGATGGATGTGGAAAAATCACCCTGTGCAAGTCGGGTAGCCGCATCGGTCAGGTCACGTACCGGCTTGGCAACCAGCTGTCCGAAAATCAGACTCACTCCGATTGCCAGCGCACCCACCACCACAGCAATTAGCAGCAGGCGCTGGATCAGCTCACGCGCGTTAGCATCAATATCATCGGTGGAAAGTTCGGTCTTGAGCAGAACAATCGCTTCCCCGGTACTGGCAAATACCGGCACGCTGGCAGCAAAGACTTCTCTTGCATCAATCCGTTCAGCAGCGTTGCGTCCATCCGACAAGGCTTTTGAATGCAACCGGGTGAACGCATCAGCTGCGGCTTTGCTGAAAGCCTTATAGTTAAGCAGCTCTACCTGCAATCCCACACGCTCTGTCAGACTGACTGCCAGCTGTGTATCAAGCAGCCGCAGCGCATACAGATGAATGGGTTCCATCACTGCCTGCTGCGAGGGAGTTACCGCCGTACCGGTTACCGGGACAATGATCGCACTGGCACCCATGATCGCCACCTGAGCGGAGGGCGCAACAGAGAACCGTTCGCCCTGCTCGCGTTCCGCCTGCATGATGCCTGACCAGTCCTCTGCTGAAACCTGTGTGGCCGTCTGGAACAGCACGCGTTCACCCTGCACCAGCGCACAGATACTGACGCCTGCTGTTGCACAGGCGCGCCTGAGCACCTGCAAGGCTGTATCAGGATTTTCCAGCAGCACACGCCGCAAGCTGAGATTTCCAGCCATGCTGCGCGCCTGCTTGAGCGCATCTTCATTCAGCTTGTGCATTTCTTCCCTGGCACTGGTACCTGCCAGCTGCACCTGTGTCATACCCTGTTCATTGGCCAGCTTGCGGATCAGCCCGATGGCGCTGGTGGAGATGCCTGCGATTACCAGCAATACCAGCATTACATTGATGGCAGGCAACAGGTTTCTCAGACTGGTTTTTTCCGCATCCAGTTCGAGTTTATCCAGCCAGCCTTGCAAACGATTGAGCATCTCAACCTCTCAAGCCGCGCCACTCAATCACGGTCTTGATCAGCAGGGTGATGATTGCCAGTGCCATCAGTAGTGATGCAACGGCAAATGCGCCAACATAGTCGTATTCGTTATAAAGGATTTCGATATGCAGCGGCATGGTATTGGTCAGACCACGGATATGACCTGAGACCACCGAAACGGCCCCGAATTCACCCATGGCGCGCGCATTGGTAAGGATCATGCCGTAAACCAGTCCCCAGCGGATTTTCGGCAGGGTGACACGGATGAAAGTCATCAGCCCGCCCGCACCCATGGTGATGGCCGCTTCTTCTTCATCGTTACCAAGTTGCTGCATCAGTGGAATCAGCTCGCGCGCCACATACGGAAATGTCACAAACATGGTAGCGAGCAACATGCCCGGCAAGGCGAAGATGATACTGATGTCATGTTCCTGCAACCACAGACCAAACCAGCCCTGCGAACCGAACAGCAATATATAGATGAGGCCTGAGATGATCGGCGATACGGCAATCGGCAGATCAATGGCGGTGATCAGAATGCTCTTGCCACGGAATTCGAACTTGGCAATCGCCCATGCCGCCGCAATACCAAACACGGTATTCAGCGGCACCACGATCAATGCAATGGTAAGAGTGAGCTTGATGGCAGCAAAGGTATCTTCATCCAGAAAACTTCTGGCATAAACAGCCATGCCCTTGGCGAACGCTGAAGTCAGCACCATCATCAAAGGCGAAATCAGCAAGGCAGACAGAAACACCACTGACAGACTGATAAACATCCAGCGGATCAGTTTATCCGCCAACGAATTACGTCCCGGGCGTGATGCCAGTTCGCTCAGCAGTTGTCTGGATGGACCACTGGACATCAGCGCTTACCTACAAACAGACGTCGCCGGCCCCAGGCCTGCAACAGATTGATCGACAACAGCATGAAAAACGACATGCCCAGCATGATGCAACCCAGTGCTGCCGCACCCACATAGTCGTATTGTTCCAGCTTGATGACGATCAGCAGTGGTGTTATCTCGGTTTTCATCGGCAAGTTGCCGGCAATAAAAATGACTGAACCATACTCACCAATACCGCGTGCAAATGCCATGGTAAAGCCCGTCAGTAAGGCAGGCAGCACTGTCGGAAAGATGATCCTCCAGAATACAGTGAAACGCGTGGCACCCAGTGTTTCCGCTGCATCTTCAAGATCGCGCTGCACTTCTGCCAGAGCCGGTTGTACCGATCGCACTACAAACGGCATACCAATCAGGGTCAGCGCCACCGTGATGCCCAGCCAGGTATACACCACCTGTATTCCCATGCGCGCCAGCTGCTGACCCAGCCAGCCGTCCTGGGCAAACACAGCGGTGAGCGCAATGCCGGACACTGCCGTCGGCAACGCGAACGGCATATCGATCAGCGCATCAAGAAACTTCCGGCCGGGAAAATCATAGCGAACCAGTGACCAGGCGATAATAAAACCGAATACCGAGTTAATCAGCGCAGCCAGCAACGACGTTCCAAATGTCAGTTTGTAAGATGCAATCACTCGTGGATCAAGCAGTACCGCCATGAACTGGCCAATACTCATGCTGGATGCCTTGATCACCATGGCCGCCAGCGGGATGAGTACCACTGCGCTCAGGAAGAAGGTGGTGTAACCCACCGTCAAGCCAAAACCAGGCAGAACCGTATGTTGACGTGTATCAGCCATGCTCAACTCTTGGGCACCGTATAGATGTGATCAAATCTTCCGCCATCTGCGAAATGCTCTGCCTGTGCCTGCTGCCAGTTGCCGAACACCTGACTGATAGTGAACAGTCTAATTGCTGGAAATTCGCTTTGATGTTGAGTCATCACGGCAGCATTACGTGGCCGGAAATGATGTTCCGCCACCAGCTCCTGTCCTGCATCACTATATAGATATTGCAGGTATGCTTCGGCGATCTGGCGCGTTCCCTTGCGATCCACCACGGTATCCACAATCGCCACCGGCGGCTCGGCAAGAATACTGGAACTCGGTGCAACCAGTTCCAGTCCCTGCCCGTCCAGCTCCTTGATGGCCAGCAGTGCTTCATTTTCCCATGCAATCAGCACATCTCCGATGCCACGCTGCGCGAAAGTATTGGTCGCCGCACGCGCCGCCCGATCCAGAACCGGCGCGTTGCGATACAACGCGGCCACAAACTGTTCGGCTTTGATCTGCGCTGCCGCAACCTGCCCGGCAGCAGCCGGATCACTCAGCTTGCTCCAGTCACCCTGCAACTCACGCTCAAGCACATAGCCCCATGCAGCCAGATAATTCCAGCGTGCACCGCCTGAGGTTTTGGGATTGGGTGTGACTACTTTTACATCGCTGCGTATCAGATCATCCCAGTCATGAATACCTTTCGGGTTGCCCTTGCGTACCAGAAACACAATGGTTGAGGTATAGGGCGAGCTGTTATCAGGCAGGCGGGTTTGCCAGTCCGCACCCAGTTTCTTGCCCCGCTTGTGGATGGCATCAATGTCATAGCCGAGCGCCAGCGTCACCACATCTGCACGCAAACCTTCGATCACGGCACGCGCCTGACTGCCCGAGCCGCCATGCGATTGCTTGATACTTACATGCTGTCCGGTCTTGTCCAGCCACTGCTTGCTGAAGCGCTCATTAACATCGCGATACAGCTCACGGGTCGGGTCGTAGCTGACGTTCAGTAATTGCACGCTTTTTACATCCGTTGCCGTACCTGCACTACAGGCACTGAGGAATGCAAGAAACAGCAGACTGAGACAGACCGTACGCAGCATCAGGTCATCTTCCTTACAGGCGCAGAAGTTTCTTCCGAACGGAATACCAGCAGTACCGGCCATCCGGGTGATTGCTGTAGCAACCAGTCGAAGCGTTGCCTGAAATCAACCGGATCAGTCACACCCAGAATCAGCATCCCACTGGTATGCTCTGCCAGCTCCCGCTGTAACAGCGCTGCGGCATCGCCGTAATGCAACTCGGTACGCATTTCCAGACCGTGTACCGCCTGTGCTTCTGAACGTGCATCAAGCAACTCGCGCATACCTGATGGCTTGCTGGCATCACTTTCTTCTTCCGGCAGAATGTTCAGATAAGTGGCTTCAGCAGGCACATGGCGCAACACGCTGGCAGCGACAGCGAGTGTAGCGCGCCGCACTTCCTCACCGGTCCAGTGAATCAGCACTCGCGTGGCGGGTGTGTATTGTCCGGGCAGGATCAGTACTTCAGCAGCGCCGCGCTGCAACAGCCAATCAAGCTGCGCACCGGCATCTGCACCCGCTGCAATTACCGCAACACCCGCCAGAGGTTGCTGTGGTCTGGCCGTACCTGCCTGACCCAGTCCCGGCTCTATCTGAGTAGTGATGCGGGTCTTCATGCGAGTCGCCAGATCCACCAGCAATGGATGCTGCTTCAATGCATCAGCCTCGGTACTGGTCACTGCATAAACACTGTAACTGGACAATGGCGTGGGCAGTACATGAATGCGCCGGACACCGACCGCAACACTCTGGCCAACACTCAATGGCAACTGACGCTGCTCGTGCTGCGTGCGTGTCACATCCAGAATCGCCAGATTCTCCGCATCGGCATCAGCTGATACAGCGGCCTTGTCTGCTTCAACCATACGTACGCGCAACCGCTCAAAGGCACCGGTAAAACTGATTGTCTCTACCTTACCTGCACCGAGATAAATACTGTTGAGCGATTCACGTTCTACAGCCAGCGAAATTTCTTCCGGCCGCAGCATGGCAACCACTTCATGTTCACGACGCAGCTCGGCACGCTGATTCGCCGGCTTGTCCAGCATCGTGCTGACAGGTGTAGCACCAACACGTATGCCCTGAGCTGTCTGGCGTGCAAGCAGGAGATTGGCCGCACCGAGAAATGTCGCGACGAAACGCGTTGCCGGTCGTGCATATAACTCTTCAGGACGTCCCACTTCCAGTAATCGCCCCAGATTCATCACGCCGATGCGATCTGCCAGCGCAAAGGCTTCTTCCTGATCATGCGTCACAAGAATGGTGGAAATTTTCAGCTCACGCTGAACCTCGCGAATGGTACGGCGCAACTCTTCACGGATCTTGGCATCCAGCGCACCAAAGGGTTCATCCATCAGCAGAACCTGTGGCTTGTGAGCCAAGGCCCGCGCCACCGCCACCCGCTGCTGCTGGCCACCGGACAACTGGGTAGGCAGCCGGTCATCCATACCCTCAAGTGCAACCAGCCTCAGCAACTCTTGCCGGCGGGCGCGACGCTCAGCTGACTTAACTCCCCGCACGCGCAGGGCAAATTCGATGTTGTCAGCCACGCTCATGTGTTTGAACAGGGCGTAGTTCTGGAATACGAAACCGACTTCACGCTTGCGCGGTGATACCTGGGTTACGTCCCGACCATGCAGCGAGATACGGCCATGATCAACGCCGGTCAACCCGGCAATGGCACGCAACAGGGTGCTTTTGCCACTGCCGCTGGCACCGAGCAGGACAAAAAACTCGCCATCGCTGACTTCCAGCGATACATCGTTGACCACCGGCGTGTTCTGGTAACGCTTGGTAATCTGATCGAGCGTGATGGACATGGACGTAGGCACCGGCAAAAGGTCAGGCATCGTACCGTGCCAGCGGTATCAGGGTCAGTTACAGACTGGTTATAAAGTGGTAACAAATCGCTTGGCAACCAGACCGAATGATGGGACATAAAGCGGTTACAGATGACAAGTCGTTAAGAATTACGCCAGATTCAGTCAGCTGCGGCAGAATGAACACAGCTTCACTGTTACTCTCACTCCATGAGCAAGCTGCGACTTCTTTTTCCACTTCTTGCAATGCTGTCCACCGGCTGTAGCAGGCTGGACAGCCCTGTTGCCGGTGACTACCGGGCCGTCGTGGAAGTTAAAGGCGGCCAGGTTCCGCTCGAACTTCGTATAGGCAGTCAGGGAGGCACACCACAGCTGTGGCTGCTACAGGACGGTGATGCCCTGGCCGCGACAGCAGTTCAATTTCATGAAGGGGTGCTTGAGGCACAGCTTCCCGAAGGCGCCGGCAATCTGAAAGTCAGCTTCAGCCGCAAGCAGCTCAAGGGCGAATTGCAGATTGCCGATCCGCTTGGCAAAACTGAAACCCTGCCGTTCAATGCTGAACTGAATCAGCGCTTTCGATTCGTTGCGCAGGCCAGCACCGACAATGCGGATATTTCGGGTTACTGGCAGCTTTCGGCCATCAGCCCCGATCACTTCAGCGCACCGGTCACATTGCAATTGCGACAATCGTTTGATGCAGTAGATGGCAAGCTGATCCTCGATCAGGGCAGCAAACCATTAACTCTCTATGGTCAGGCGAATGGTGATGATGTGTACCTGAGCGCACTCAGCCAGGGGCGAACCCTGCTGTTCAAGGGAAAAGTCGATCAACATGGCGACCTGCAGGGTCAGATATGGATCAACTCCAGTCAGGCACAACCCGCCATTGCAACCCGGATCAAGGATGAACAACCTGACAACGAAGAAGTAGTACGTAAAGTAGCGCTGCCCTGGGCAGTACCCACGCGCTGACTGGCAGCTAGCGCGCCGACCAGCGTTGTGCTGCGCACATTGCAAGTGCGAACGTTAACATCAGCAGCACCATGGCCTGCACGCCACCGTACCTGAACAAGCCGACCGCCACACCCGCCAGAGTTGAACCTACCGATTGAATTGACCCCAGCAGTGCAGACGCTGCACCAGCACGCGCACCTTGCCGGGACAATGCTTCTGCGGTGGCATTGGGCGCGATGTGACCTGCGCCGATGAAGATCGCTGACTGCAAGATCACCAGCACACCCAGACTGATACCGCTATGCATATCGATCAGTAGCGTAGCCGCAGCGAAAAATACCGGTACCCACACTGCAACTTTCAATATGGCGGCGGGTGAATGCTTGCGCAGACGACGCAGATTGAATTGACTGGCCAGCACGAATGCCAGACTGTTCAAGCCCATCAATGCCGCCAGCTGCTGTGTAGTAAGATGGTAAGACTGCATCAGCACTGTAGGGGCACTCGCGATGTAGCAAAAAATCATTCCTATTACGCAGGCTCCGAGCAGTGCATTACCCATAAAGCTGCGATCCTGCAACAACGTGGCATAAGTACTGATCACCCGCTGCATACTGATTGCCTGACCGCGTGTTCCGCTTTCACGCAAAGAAAAGTGCATAACGAGCAGCACGAGAAAACCCAGTACGGCCTGACCGTAGAACAGGATACGCCAGCTGCTGGCCACGGCAAGAAAGCTGCCCACCAGCGGCGCAACGATCGGACCGATTGCAGTAATCAGAATCAGCGTCGAGAACACCCGCGCTGCATCATGTGCCTCACAACAATCACGCACGATAGCACGTGCAACCACCACGCCCGCACAGCCACCCAGCGCCTGCAGAAAGCGGAACAGAATCAGTGCATTCATGCTGTGCGCCATGGCACAGCCAAGCGACCCCAGGCAATACAGCAGCAAGGCACCATACAAAGGCGGCTTGCGACCGAAGCGATCACTTAACGGGCCATAGAACAATTGACCCAGCGCCACACCAAACATATAAGCAGCCAGCGTATTGGCTATCCCCTTGCCCAGTTCGTGCTCGACAAGATTGAATGCAGGCAGATACAGATCTATGGAAATTGGGCCAAGACAGGTCAAGGCACCTAACAACAACAGCCAGCCCAGTTTGGGTCCGGCGGCGCCAACAGACGGGTTCATGCGATGCCTGCGGTCAAAATAAGCCTTCTGTATTGCAAGTTGGGAACAACCCGGCAGACTAATCACTGCACTATGCTGAAACAAGCCAACAGCCCGAAAAGATACGTAAACTTGTCATTCTCAACCTTGCCGGGAGCAGACCATGCCCTCATTTGACATTGTCTCCGAACTCAAACATAACGAAGTCGTCAACGCAGTGGATCAGGCCACGCGTGAACTTGCCACGCGTTTCGATTTCAGAGGCGCCAATGCAAAATTCGAATTGAATGATAAGGTCATCACCATCATTGCTCCTTCCGAGTTTCAGTTACAGCAGATGCTCGACATTCTCAGTCTGCGTCTGGCCAAGCGCGGAATTGATGTGCAATGCATGAAAATCGACGACCCGGTTATCAATCTGGCAACTGCCCGACAGCTCATCACGCTGCGTGAAGGAATTGACAGTGAGCTGGGCAAGAAAGTGCAACGTGTTATCAAGGATTCCAAAATCAAGGTACAGGCAGCGCTACAGGACAAGCAGGTGCGTGTCACCGGCAAGAGCCGCGATGATCTGCAAGCGGTAATTGCCCTGATCCGGGCTGCCGAACTGGAAATGCCTATGCAATTTACCAATTTTCGCGACTGATCCGTTTCGCACACAGGAACTCACCATGAATCTGCGTGATCTGCGTTATCTGGTTGCACTGGCTGACACCCGGCACTTTGGCAAGGCCGCAGCACGCTGTCATGTCAGTCAGCCCACGCTGTCTGCACAGCTGAAAAAACTGGAGGAATATCTGGGTGTGGAACTGATTGAACGTCAACCACGCCGCGTCGCACTCACTGAAATCGGCGAACAACTGGTGGCTCGCGCGCGCCGTATCATCAATGAAAGCGATGAACTGCTGACCCTGGCACGCGGTCAGCATGATCCATTAAGTGGCAGTCTGAAACTGGCGCTGATTCCGACTATCGGTCCGTACCTTTTGCCATTGATTGCAAGACAGCTGCGCAAGCAGGTGCCGAAACTGAAACTGATGCTGTATGAATATCAGACCGAGCAGCTGCTGCGTGCCCTGCGTGCGGGCGAGATAGATATGGGCATCCTGGCTTTGCCAGTCCATGCTGATGGTGTGGATACATGCAAACTGTATGATGAGGAGTTCATGATCGCTCTGCCGAAGGGACACAAACTGGCAGACAGGACAAGCGTAAAACTGAGCGATCTGTCCGGCGATTCACTGCTGTTACTCGAAGATGGTCATTGCATGCGCGATCAGGCGCTGGATATCTGTGGCCATGCCGATCTGGATGAAGATCAGGATTATCGCGCAACCAGTCTGGAAACACTCCGGCAGATGGTCGCCGCAGGCATGGGTGTCACCTTGCTACCCAAACTGTCTACACAGGGCCCATTCGGGACGGAAAAAAGCGTTGTAATCAAACCCTTCCCGAAGCCAGCGCCGACACGCTGCGTCGGTGCAGTGTGGCGAAAAAGCAGCACACGCAGTGCCGCCATCAAGGCCGTATGTGAGGTGGTCATGAACTGCAAGGTCACGGATTCGTGAGATGAACAATGGCAGGCGCTTGCATTTTTCAACTCAGGCCTGTTAGATTCAAGTCATGCGTAACCACCAGCAACCGATGTGCTCTCTGCCCCGCCGCGGCAGATCGTTGCTGGGTGCGCGCCTGCACCTGCGTCGCTAGACGCAAATAATTCACCCGCGCCAACCGGTGCTGCAGACAATCCATTTTATACTTTGTAACGACTTATCAGTCGCTGACTACCTTGCGGGAGAAATACCGTGTTGATTCAGCCCAATCAGAAATATCGTGCCTTCGCTCCAGTAAATCTGCCGGATCGAAACTGGCCCAATGTAACTATCACTCAGCCACCTATGTGGTGCAGCGTAGATTTGCGGGACGGCAATCAGGCGCTTATCGAACCGATGGACGCACAGCGCAAGCTGAAGATGTTCGAATTACTGGTGAAAACCGGCTTCAAGGAAATTGAAGTGGGTTTTCCTGCGGCATCACAGACTGACTTCGATTTCGTCCGTAACATTATCGAACAGAAGCTGATACCGGATGACGTCACCATTCAGGTTCTGACTCAGGCGCGTGCGGAACTGATTGCTCGTTCGTTTGAAGCATTGCGGGGCGCACGGCGCGCCATCGTGCATCTGTATAACTCAACGTCTACTGTGCAGCGGCGCGTGGTATTCAATCTCGACATGCCCGGCATTGTTGACATTGCGGTACGTGGCGCGCAGAGCGTGCTGCATCATGCACAGCAGCAACCCGAAACCGAGTGGGTGTTTCAGTACAGTCCGGAAAGTTTTACCGGCACAGAACTGGAGTTTGCAGTGGAAATCTGCAATGCCGTTACTGAAGTATGGCAACCGGCACCTGACCGCAAGGTAATCCTGAACCTTCCCGCCACAGTTGAAATGGCCACGCCTAATATCTATGCCGACCAGGTCGAGTGGTTCGGGCGCCACATCAGGAACCGCGATTGCATCATCATTTCATTGCATCCGCATAATGATCGAGGTACGGCAATTGCCGCGGCTGAACTGGGCATGATGGCAGGTGCTGATCGGGTAGAAGGTACGCTGTTCGGCAATGGCGAACGTACCGGTAATGTAGATGTGGTTACACTGGCCATGAATCTCTACACACAGGGTGTACATCCACAACTGGATTTCTCCAATATCAATGAAGCCGCACGCTGCGTAGAACACTGTAACCAGCTGCCCATCCATCCGCGCCATCCATATGTTGGAGATCTGGTGTTTACTGCGTTCTCGGGATCACATCAGGATGCAATCAAAAAAGGCTTTGCTGCGCGCAAGGAAGAGGATTTTTGGGAAGTGCCTTATCTGCCGATTGATCCACGCGATCTGGGTCGAACTTATGAATCCGTGATTCGAGTGAACAGCCAGTCCGGCAAGGGTGGCATCGCCTATCTGCTCGAACGTGATTACGACCTGGCGCTGCCACGCCGCCTGCAGATCGAATTCAGTCAGGTTGTTCAGGCTGTAACAGACACGACCGGAAAAGAGCTGAGCTCAGCTGAAATCTGGGAACTGTTTGAACGTGAATACCTTCAGCAGGCAGGTGCTTATGAATATCGTGCGCATCAGCTGGTTACTTCACAGGATGGCAACGACAACGAACGGATCACCATCAAACTCAGCTACCGCGGTCAGGGCGCAACCTTCAGCGGCAGTGGCAACGGTCCGATCAATGCGCTGATCGATGCGCTGGGATTGCAGTGCGATGTACTGTCCTATGAAGAGCGATCTATCGGCAGCGGTAGCAATGCAAAGGCAATCGCCTTTGTTGAGATCACTACTCCTGCCCGCATTACGCTGTTTGGTGTTGGCATGCATGGCAACATAGTCAGCGCATCACTTATCGCCGTGTTGAGTGCGGTCAACCGGGCCTTCAGGCAAGGCGCTTTGAATGATGTTATGCCGGTGGCAAGCCCACGTTGAGCCGGAGATGCTTACTGGAATGGCACGCTGACACAGGTTAAGCGTGCCCAGTCCATCAAGTAGCTGATGCAGCAGATCTTCAGCTCACAATATATTTTTCTAATTGAGTGATGGTCTGCTGCTGCTCATCAATTACGGCCTTGACCAGATCGCCGATGGAAATCATCCCGATCAACTGACCTTTTTCAATGACCGGCAGGTGACGGATACGATGCTCCGTTACCAGCTGCATGCAGTGATGTACGCTGTCATCCAGCGTTACCGTCACCACCGGGCTGGCCATGATCTGCCACACAGGCGTTTCTGCTGAAGATCTGCCGTGCAGAATGACTTTGCGGGCGTAATCGCGCTCGGAAACGATTCCCACCAGATTATTGCCGCGCATCACCGGCAATGCACCGATATGCTTATCTGCCATGATCTGAATGGCTTCCAGTACCGGATCTTCAGCTTCAATGAACCAGACTTCGCCACCTGATTCTTTATCTGCCATCAAATGTTTGACACGCAACACGGCTAATCTCCCCGTTCTGATTAGTCAGGTAACCCATGCGGGAAGATTCTAGCGCTGCTGCACTCTACCCGGTCAACTATCCACCACTCTGCCCGGGCATTCAGCCGGGCTGACCGGTGCGGATCAGCTGTTCCGCTGCCAACCAGTCCTGAAGCTCATATCCCGGTGCGAAATTGCGCTGCTCGGCCAGGTAATAAGCCGCCGTCGCAATCATGGGTTGCATATCCAGGACTGTTGCCACTCCGGACTTGGTTGTCTTTTTCTGTCGGGGAGCAGTTGCAGCTGTAGTCTTCGCAGCCTTGGACTTCGTTGCAACTTTCTGATTGCTACTGACCTTGGCCGCTGACTTGGCGGAGGCTTTTTTTACAGCAGGTTTGCCCGCTTCGGGATCATCCAGTTTGGCAGGGCGCACCTTGCGCGTGCGTCCCACGGATGAAATGGTGCCGGTTTCCATAATTTTACCTCTTCAAGGATGCGTGCCCGGAATCAAGCACGTACCATGCCATTGTTGAGACGGAACCCGGCATGCCGGGGTTTAGTGATGATGTCCGCCGGGGCCATGAACATGCCCATGACTCAGCTCTTCCTTGCTGGCAGCCCGCACATCCACAATCTTCACCGCAAAATGCAGTGTCTGATCTGCCAGCGGGTGATTACCATCCACTGTGACCACATCAGCTGAAACCTTGGTCACAGTCACTGTACGCGGACCATGATTTGAGTCAGCCTGAAACTGCATGCCTGCCTGAATGTCGGCAATGCCCTGAAAAGCACTGCGCGGCACATCCTGAATCAATGAATCGTCACGTACTCCATATGCCTCCTCAGGTGGAATGCTGACATTCAGAGCTTCCCCTGCACGCTTGCCTTCCAGCGCCTTTTCGAGACCTGGAATCAGATTGCCATGACCCTGCAGGTAAGAGAGGGGATCCGACCCCTCTGATGAATCCAGTACCTCGCCTGCATCATTTTTCAATGTGTAATGAATCTGTACGGCGAGATTTTTGGCGATTTGCATGGGCGGCTCCGGGACGCTGTCTCTTGAGTGAATTGAATGCGCGCACTAAATCATGTGTGCCGTGCCACGTCAACGAATTAGATCATTCAGCAATTGTAAAGACAGGAAATTCTTTACTGCCGGCCAATTCCATCAGCAGACCGGTCAGTGGTAATGAAATGAGATTGTTGACTTGCTACAGAACCATCCTCGTCCTGCACGGCATTGTGCTAATTATATGAGAGTCATACACTGGCCTGAATTCGCCAGCATCCGGCATCAGCACATCAAGATAATAATGACTGTCAAATCCGGCAAATACTTCGACATTCTGTCTGCCAGAAAAGCCTATGCGACTGGCGGCAACATAACGGAAACGCTGCGGCTGCAACATTCCCTTGATGCGAACACATCAGAAATCATAGAGATTGCATATGACTTGCAAGCTGGAACTTATATAGATTTTGCAGAGCAGCACCCGCATCAGCTAAGCCAATATACAAGTGAAATTGCTGCCATTCTTGATCAACACGTAATTGAAAATGGCTCAATGCTGGATATCGGGACGGGTGAACTGACCACCCTGAGCCAGCTGACCAAATCACTCACTCGAAAACCACAACATATCTATGCATTCGATCTGAGCTGGTCCCGCACCTATAAAGGGATCAGCTTCGCCAGAAAAAACATGAACCTTGATCCTCATGCCCTCACCTGTTTCGTTGCGGACATGTGTGAAATTCCCTTACTGAACAAATCAATCAACATTACAACCTCCAGTCATGCCCTCGAACCCAATGGCGGCAAACTTAAAGAGTTACTGAAAGAGCTGTTCAGAATCACCATCGACAAGCTCGTACTTTTTGAACCTTGCTTCGAGTGCAGCTCTGAAGAGGGAAAAAGAAGAATGAAAAGACTTGGTTACATCAAAAACATTGAAGGCGCTGTTAAAGAACTGGGTGGCAACGTCGTTGAGAAGGTGATGATAAAAAACTCGATGAATCCACTGAACCCAACGGCCTGTTACGTGATCGCCCCTGCGCCCGCTGATAGCCGGTCAACAGTACAAACCGGAAGTGGACTCAATATATTTTCAGTGCCCGGAACCGATTTTCCGCTTACAAAACTCGATGATTTTTACTTCTCGAACGAGACGGGACTGTGCTTTCCTGTCTTGAAGGGCATTCCGGTTCTGAAGTCGAACTCAGCCATTCTTGCATCAGCACTCTGCAAGTAACGGAACGGATCCGTAGGCTGGGATGCGATCCCGGCCTACAAAATTCTGTTCTTATTGATTGGCGACATATAGTGCAGAAGTCCAGACCCCACCCCATAATCCCTAAGTTGCCGCTATTCCACCGTGACCGATTTGGCCAGGTTGCGCGGCTGATCGACATCCGTACCTTTGAGAATAGCGCAGTGATAGGAAAGCAACTGCAATGGCAAGGTGTAGATAATAGCAGCCTGGAAATGGCTGACATGTTTTGGCATGTGAATGACGGTTACACCCTCTGATGATTCAATGCCTGAATCAGGGTCAGCAAATACATACAGCTCTCCACCTCGTGCACGAACTTCCTGCATGTTGGATTTTAGCTTTTCCACCAGATCATTGTTGGGTGCAACTACAATCACTGGCATTTCGGCATCCACCAGAGCCAGCGGACCATGCTTCAGTTCACCGGCAGGATAGGCTTCAGCGTGAATGTAGGAAATTTCTTTCAGCTTGAGTGCACCTTCCATGGCTATGGGATACATCTGGCCACGCCCCAGAAACAATGCATGGTGCTTGTCAGCAAACTGCGTGGCCAGTTCCTTGATCTTGCCATCCAGCTGCAATGTCTTGTCTATCAGGCCGGGGATTTCAATCAGTCGTTGCACCAGTACGCGTTCTCGTTCTGCATCAGCGCTGTGGAATTTTGCCAGTGCGACCACCAGCATCCCCAGAGCAGTGAGCTGAGTGGTAAAGGCTTTGGTGGATGCCACACCGATTTCCGGGCCGGCGCGAGTCAGCATCACCAATTCTGATTCACGTACCAGTGAACTTTCCGGCACATTGCAGATGGCAAGCGAAGACAGGTAGCCGGATTGTTTGGCCATGCGCAGTGCAGCCAGCGTATCGGCAGTTTCTCCGGACTGCGAGATGGTGACAAATAACGTGTGCTTGGGCACAACGGGATTGCGATAGCGATATTCGCTGGCCACTTCGACCCAGCATGGCAGGCGCGCAATCTGTTCGATGTAGTACTTGGCAACTACACCGGCATGATAACTGGTGCCACAGGCCACAATCTGCACCGCTTCGGCACGTCGCAACACCTCAATTGCAGAAGGACCGAATGCCGCTTCCAGCAGCTTGCCACCTGCAACACGCTCTTCAAGCGTTTGTGCCACCGAACGTGCCTGCTCGTGTATTTCCTTGAGCATATAGTGCGGATAGTCACCCTTCTCGGCTGCATCCGCTGTCAATTCACTGATGCGCACGGGACGCTGTGCAACCTGACCTTCCCGATCAAGGATACGTATGCGATCGCAGTACACTTCCGCCACATCGCCCTCTTCGAGGAACATGAAGTTGCGGGTTACCGGCAGCAGAGCCGATACATCAGAGGCAACAAAATGTTCGCCCTCGCCCACTCCGATCACTACCGGACAACCTTCACGCGCCAGAACAATCTTGTCGGGCGTGTTTTCTGAAATAACTGCCAGTGCATACGCTCCTTCAAGTTCGGACACCGTCGCCCGTACCGACTTGAACAGGTCACCACCGAGCTTTGTCATGTGAAAGTGAATACGATGTGCAATCACTTCCGTATCAGTTTCGGAGTGAAACTGATAACCAAGCTGCTGCAATTTATCGCGCAAATCATCGTGATTCTCGATGATGCCGTTGTGCACGATGGCAATGCCGTCTTTGGATATATGTGGATGCGCATTCCGTTCCGCTGGAGCACCATGTGTCGCCCAGCGAGTATGCGCAATGCCCATGCGTCCCGAAGTCGGACTATCGTCCAGCGCATCCTGCAGGTTCTTTACCTTGCCAACAGTACGCAGGCGCGCAAGCTTCTGACTATCGGTCAACACAGCCATGCCGGCTGAGTCATATCCGCGATATTCGAGTCGGCGCAGGCCTTCGATCAGGATCGGTACGATATCCCTTTTGGCTACGCCACCCACAATTCCGCACATGGTCTTCCCCTATCTTGAGAGTCGCTGTCGCACAGCTTTTTCAGGTTGTAATTCTAACTCGGGCAGAATCAGTTAATTAGTTTCGAATTGCACTTAATGTTGTATCTGTTTTTAACTTTTCTTGTTGGGTCGCTTCCAGCCATCCAGCGTGACCTGCCTGGCCCGGGCCAGTGTCAGCTTACCGGCGGGGGCATCCTTGGTGATGGTGGAACCTGCACCGGTGTTGGCACCTGCGCCAATAGACACGGGCGCTACCAGCATAGAGCCTGAACCGATAAACGCATTGTCACCAATTTCGGTCTGCCACTTATTCGCACCATCGTAATTGACGGTAACGGTACCGGCACCAATGTTGACGCCACTGCCCACCTGCGCGTCACCCACGTAAGTCAGATGATTAGCCTTGCTGCCTGAACCGATGTTGCTCTTCTTGATTTCAACGAAATTACCGATGTGTACATGATCTGCCAGTCTGGCTTCCGGACGCAGCCGAGCGAATGGTCCGATGTTGCACTCAGGGCCGATTACCGCTCGGTCTGTTACGCAATTCGGAAACAGTTCGGTAGCGGCACCAACTTCTGTGTCTTTCAGATAACAGTTCGGGCCGATGCGCACGCCATCAGCGAGATGCACCCGTCCCACCAGCACCACATTTACGTCTATGAATACATCCTTGCCCACCGTGACTTCGCCACGTATATCGACACGGGCCGGATCCGCCAGCGTTGCACCCTGCAGCATCAATTCCTTTGCGCGCCAGCCACGCAGATGTGCTTCTACTTCAGCCAGCTGCACCTTGTCATTCACACCCAGTACTTCTGCTTCGCTTGGTGCCTGCACCGCTTCGACATTCACCCCGTCGCGTACCGCTATCGTCACAATATCAGTCAGATAGTATTCGCCTTGTGCGTTGTCGTTTTTCAGCTGCGATAACCATTGCTTCAACTGACCCGCTCTGGCGGCCAGCAATCCGGTATTTGCTTCGTCAATCAGACGCTCCTTGGTGTTGGCGTCCTTGTGTTCAACTATGCGAACCACGCGACCCACATTGTTACGCACGATGCGCCCGTAACCGGAGGGATCATTCAGCTTCACGCTCAACAAGCCAACCGAGCCAGCTGTTACCGCATCAAGCAAAGGTTGCAGGGTTTGTGGACGGGTCAGCGGTACATCGCCATAGAGCACCAGCACCGTCTGATCATCAGCAATCTGCGGCATGGCCTGCGCAAGCGCATGTCCAGTACCCAGCTGCTGAGCCTGTAAGACCCAGTTGATTGATGGATCTGTAATTGCAGCGCGAACCTGTTCGCCACCATGTCCGTACACCACATGAATATCTGCTGCTTTCAGACTATGCGCGGTGTTGAGCACATGCCCCAGCAAAGGGACGCCTGCCAGTGGCTGTAATACCTTGGGCAGTTTCGAGTTCATGCGCTTGCCTTGACCGGCAGCCAGAATGACGATGGATAAGGACATCGCGTTTTCCTAGATAATTGATACCGCCGACTCTAGGCCGGACGATAGCCGTACACAAGCTACCGAGTGTGCACCAGTTCTAACAAACAAGAACGCGCCCGGAGAACTTCTTCGAGCGCGTACGATATTCACTGCGACTGCAATCCCGGCGGTTATTTTTGTTTGCGCAACCGGTCGATGGCTTTGAGCTGTGCCACGGCACGCAGCAGTTCCGCCTGTGCTTCGGCCATTTCCAGAGTGTCACTGCGACTGGCCAGCACTTCTTCGGCCCGTTGCTTGGCCTGCAGCGCAGCAGCTTCATCCAGATCCTTAGCGCGAATGGCAGTGTCAGCCAGCACAGTCACCAGGTGCGGTTGCACTTCCAGCGCACCGCCGGAAACATAGACATGCTGTTCTTCGCCGGAAGGTAACTGGACACGCAGCTCGCCTGCACGCAGCGTGGTGAGCAGCGGTGCATGCCGGGGAGCGATGCCGATTTCACCCAGCTGTGCCGGCGCGAACACCATTGCAGCTTCACCGCTGAAGATTTCGCCTTCGGCGCTTACGACATCAACATGTATGGTTGCCATGACCTGCCTTGTGCCCGTGCTGCTTATTGAAGCTTCTTGGCTTTTTCAACCGCTTCTTCGATCGAGCCAACCATGTAGAAAGCCTGTTCCGGCAAGTGATCGTATTCACCTGCGAGAATGCCCTTGAAGCCACGGATGGTGTCCTTGAGTGAGACATACTTGCCGGGGCTGCCGGTGAACACTTCGGCCACATGGAACGGTTGCGACAGGAAGCGCTGGATCTTGCGGGCACGTGAAACGGCCAGCTTGTCTTCTTCAGACAGTTCATCCATACCCAGAATCGCGATGATGTCCTGCAATTCTTTGTAGCGCTGCAACACCGCCTGAACACCACGCGCAGTGTTGTAATGCTCGTCACCGATCACCAGCGGATCAAGCTGACGGCTGGTGGAATCCAGCGGGTTCACGGCCGGGTAAATTCCCAGTGCTGCAATCTGACGATCCAAAACCACAGTCGCATCAAGGTGAGCGAAGGTGGTGGCAGGGGATGGGTCGGTCAAGTCATCGGCGGGCACGTATACGGCCTGGATGGAAGTAATCGAACCGGTCTTGGTGGAAGTAATGCGTTCCTGCAGCACACCCATTTCTTCTGCCAGTGTTGGCTGATAACCCACTGCGGATGGCATACGACCCAGCAGCGCGGATACTTCAGTACCGGCGAGCGTGTAGCGATAAATGTTATCAACGAAGAACAGCACGTCACGCCCCTTGCCGTTGGCCTGCTTTTCATCACGGAAATATTCGGCCATGGTCAGGCCGGTCAGCGCCACGCGCAGACGGTTACCCGGCGGCTCGTTCATCTGACCGTACACCATCGCCACTTTGGATTCAGCGAGGTTGTCCAGCTTGATCACGCCCGACTCGGCCATCTCGTGATAGAAGTCATTACCTTCACGGGTACGTTCACCCACGCCGGCAAACACTGACAGACCCGAGTGGGCCTTGGCAATGTTGTTAATCAGTTCCAGCATGTTCACGGTCTTGCCCACACCGGCACCACCGAACAGGCCGATCTTGCCACCCTTCGCGAATGGCACCAGCAGATCAATAACCTTGATACCGGTTTCAAGAAGATCCTGACCGCCGGTCTGTTCATCATAGGAAGGTGCCTGACGGTGAATAGGCCAGTACTCGGTTGCGTTAACAGGGCCGACTTCATCCTGAGGTACACCCAGCACGTCCATGATGCGGCCAAGCGTTGCCTTGCCAACCGGTACAGAAATGGGCTTGCCGGTTGCTTCCACCACCAGACCACGCTTCAAGCCTTCTGAAACGCCCATGGCGATGGTACGCACTACGCCGTCGCCCAGCTGCTGCTGAACTTCCAGTGTCAAGCCGTTATCCACGAGCTTGAGTGCTTCGTAAACCTTGGGAATGTTCTCGCGTGGAAATTCCACGTCGATCACCGCGCCGATGATTTGCACGATCTTGCCGGTAGCCATCTTCAATTTCCTCTTGGGCTGCTGCAATTCATATCGCAGCAAGTCAATCACTAAAATTCAATAAGCAAATTCTTTAATCAGTCGATCACACCGCAGCAGCGCCACCGACGATCTCCGAAATTTCCTTGGTGATCGCGGCCTGACGTGCCTTGTTATAAACACGCTGCAGTTCGCTGATCAATGATCCCGCGTTGTCGGTTGCGCTCTTCATGGCAACCATTCGCGCTGCCATTTCGCACGCCACATTTTCTACTGAACCCTGGTAGACCTGCGATTCGATGTAACGCATCAGCATTCCTTCCAGCAATTCCGCAGCAGAAGGCTCATAGATGTAATCCCACATCTTCTGCAACTTGTCTTCGTCTTCTGTAACCACCGGCAAAAGCTGTTTGACGGTTGGCTTCTGGGTCATGCTGTTGACGAATACGTTGTTCACGACGTACAGACGATCCAGCTTGCCTTCACGATACATATCCAGCATCACCTTGACGTTGCCGATGAGGTCAGTCACGTGTGGATGATCGCCGAGATGGGTCACCGTACCCAATGTTTCGACATTCTTAAGCCGTCGGAAAAATTGCACTGCCTTGGAACCGATCAGGCTGAGATGAACAGAACAACCCTTGGCCTGCCATTCGCGCATGGAGGCCAGCGCCGCCTTGAACAGATTGACATTCAGGCCGCCGCACAAGCCACGATCCGTGCTGACAATGATGAACCCAACAGCCTGTGCTTCGCGCTCCAGCAGGTATGGATGCTTGAAATCCGGATTGGCCAGACGCAGGTGACCGATCACGCGACGGATGCGTTCCGAGTACGGCCGCGTTGCCCGCATGCGATCCTGCGCCTTGCGCATTTTGCTGGCAGCCACCATCTGCATGGCCTTGGTGATCTTCTGAGTATTTTTGATACTCGCGATCTTGGTGCGAATTTCTTTTGTGCCGGGCATGTCGTTGGGTCAGTACTTGTTTGGCAGTGTGGGGCGACTAGTAACTACCGGATGCTGCAAATTCATCGCATATCTTCTTCAAAGTCGCTTCGTACTTCTTCAACACGGGCTCAGCATTGATGGCATCTACATCTGCCTTGAAGCTGTTTCTGGCAAATGATTGCAAGGCACTTTCAAAAGCATTGACCTTGTTGATTGCCACCTGATCCAGATATCCGTTATTCACAGCGTAAATAGACAACGCCATTTCAGCCACCGACATCGGTGCATACTGCTTCTGCTTCATCAGCTCGGTCACGCGCTGTCCGCGTTCCAGCTGCTTACGGGTTGCTTCGTCGAGGTCAGAAGCAAACTGCGAGAAGGCCGCCAGCTCACGATACTGAGCGAGTGACAGACGGATACCGCCGCCCAGACGCTTGATGATGTCCGTCTGTGCTGCACCACCCACGCGGGATACTGAGATACCAGCGTTCATGGCAGGACGGATACCTGCATTAAACAGATCGGATTCCAGGAAGATCTGGCCGTCCGTAATCGAAATCACGTTAGTCGGTACGAAGGCAGTCACGTCACCGGCCTGAGTTTCAATGATGGGCAGACCTGTCAATGAACCGGTCTTGCCTTTCACGCGGCCATTGGTGGCCTTCTCAACGTATTCTTCATTGACGCGCGCTGCACGCTCCAGCAGACGTGAGTGCAGGTAGAACACGTCGCCGGGATAAGCTTCGCGGCCCGGTGGACGGCGCAACAGCAATGAAATCTGACGATACGCCCAAGCCTGCTTGGTCAGGTCGTCATATATGACCAGTGCGTCTTCACCCTGATCCATGAAGTATTCGCCCATTGCGCAACCTGCATAAGGTGCGAGGTATTGCATGGCGGCGGGCGTGGAGGCCGAAGCAGCCACGATGATGGTGTGATCCATCGCGCCATGTTCTTCAAGCTTGCGCACCACATTGGCGATCGAAGATTGCTTCTGACCGATGGCAACGTAAATACACTTAATGCCGCTGCCCTTCTGATTGATGATGGCATCTACCGCCATTGCGGTCTTGCCGGTCTGACGATCGCCGATGATCAGCTCACGCTGGCCACGACCGATCGGAACCATCGAGTCGACTGCCTTATATCCAGTCTGTACCGGCTGATTTACCGACTTACGATAGATCACGCCCGGCGCCACGCGCTCAATCGGAGCCTGGCGCGCTGCATTGATCGGACCCTTGCCGTCAATCGGATTACCCAGCGCATCAACTACACGACCCAGCAGGCCTTCACCCACAGGCACTTCCAGAATGCGGCCAGTGGTCTTCACTGTATCGCCTTCCGTGATGTGCTTGTATTCACCCAGCACCACCGAACCCACGGAATCCTGTTCGAGGTTCAGGGCCAGACCGAAGCTGCCACCCGGAAATTCAAGCATTTCACCGTACTTCACATCAGCCAGACCGTGCACACGCACGATACCGTCCGTTACGGTCACGACTGTACCGACATTGCGGTCTTCGGTTGCAGCCGAAAACTGGGCAATCTTGTTTTTGATCAGGTCGCTAATTTCAGATGCCTTGATGGACATGTCCACTTCCTCACAGGAACTCGGTCAACCGAGTGTGCCGGTTTCTTGATAATTAATTGATAACCACATTAGCCAGACGGGCAAGGCGCTCTTTGACCGAACCATCGATCACCAGATCGCCATAACGCACCACTGCACCACCCACCAGCCTTGCATCGACAGAACAATGCATGCGCACTTCACGCTTGAGCCGTGTCTTCAGAGCAGCAGTCAGCCGTTGCTGTTGCGCCGCATCAAGCGGCACCGCCGAAATCACTTCAACATCCGCAATGCCTTCAACATCTGCACGCAATGCCTCATACATCTCAGTGATGTAAGGCAACAATCCCAGACGACGATTCTGTGCAAGCGTGGCAATGAAGTTACGCGCCGAAACATCAAGCTGACTGCCAGCCACATCAGCAATCAGATCAACCAGCTGTGCCGCAGAGACGCGCGGGTGATTCAGCAACCGCTTTGCAGCAGGATCACTGGCAACCGCAGCCGCAATAGCCAGCGATTCTGACCATTGCCTAAAAGCACCATGCTGCTTTGCATACTCGAAAGCGGCACGCGCATAGGGTCGGGCGATTGTGGCTTTTTCGGCCATGCTTGCTCCTTAACCGCGCTCGATTTCGAGGGCCAGCTGTTCAATCAGATCAGCATGCGCCTTTGCATCGATTTCACGACCCAGCACCCGTGATGCACCGGCAATGGCCAGCGTACCGACTTCAGCGCGCAACTGATCGCGCAGACGGCTTTTCTCCAGTACCACTTCCTGACGGGCATCACCTACCAGACGCTGACCTTCGGCCAGTGCAGTGCTTTTTGCCTCATCAACCATTTCGGTGGAACGACGATGCGCCTGATCAACAATCTTGCCAGCCTGAACGCGCGCTTCCTTGACGATGTCAGCGGCTGAAGCCTGCGCTTCGGCCAGACTTTTCTCGCCTTTGTCAGCAGCAGCCAGACCATCGGCAATTTTGCGCTGCCGCTCTTCGATTGCCGCAATCAGCGGTGGCCAGATGAACTTCATCGTGACCCAGCCGAGAATCAGCAAGACCAGCGTCTGGATAAATAATGTTGCAGTAAGATTCATACGATCCTGAGACCTACTCTAGGCAGTACCACGCGGCACCACTTCAGTGAGTGAATCGGCTACGCCGGACGGAACTAACCGCCAGACGTGCAGATTCTGTACTTAGACCGGGAACGGGCTGGCAGTGGCGAACCACAGCGCAATACCGGTACCGATAATGAACGCCGCGTCGATCAGACCGAGCAACAGGAATACCTTGGTCTGCAGTACGTTCATCAATTCCGGCTGGCGGGCAGAAGCTTCAATGTACTTGCCGGCCATCACGCCGATGCCAATACAGGCGCCCAATGCACCCAGACCGATGATCAGACCGCAGGCGAGTGCGACAAACGCAACATTCGTCATTTAAGTTCTCCGTTAGAACCAGTGGTGAAAGAAAACGTCAACAAATCAAATCAGTGCTTGTCATGCGCCTGGCCGATGTATACCAGCGTCAGCATCATGAAAATAAAGGCTTGCAACAGCACAATCAGGATATGGAATATTGCCCAGATTGTGCCGGTAAACAGATGCAGGCCGATGCCCAGCGCTGTGCCGCTTGCACCCAGACCCGCAATCAGAAAGAAAATCAGTTCGCCGGCGTACATGTTTCCGTAAAGTCGCATGCCATGCGACAGTGTGTTGGAAATGTATTCCACGCAATTCATTGCAACATTAACTACCGCCAGCAACAGCGCTCCGATCCATGTCAGCGGATTCATGCTGATTTTCAGCATGCCGAATGGCGCGCACAGCAACTGGTGGATGTAGCCGCCCACGCCCTTGATCTTCAGGTTGTAGTAGAACACCAGCAACAGCACGCCCAGAGACATACCAAGCGTACCGTTGATATCTGCAGTCACCAGCGGTCGCAGATGTTCCACTCCAAATACATGCTTACCTACCCACGGCAGCCAGTCCACCGGCAGCAAGTCCACTGCATTCATGACTGTGACCCAGGTGAAAATGGTAAGCGCGAGGGGCGCAATGTAATCGAGCTTGCCATGCACCAGCGTCTTGGCCTGATCATTGACCCACTCTAGCAGCAACTCAACTGCCAGCTGGAACTTGCCGGGCACGCCAGCAGTGGCACGTGAAGCAGCCATTCGCAATGGGATCAGCACTATCAGCGCACACAACAAAGAGAAAAACAGAGTGTCCAGATGCATCGCATCAAATGCGAAATCAAACAAACCAGAGGCTGGTCTGCTGGAAAGATGAGTCAAATGGTGCGAAATGTATTCGGACATGGTTTCTTTAACCGCGCCGCCTTCATTCGCCATTGTCTCTAATTCAGCCATTCGACTTGTCTCTATTCCTGTCACTTCTTCTAGCTTCGCCGCGTCATTACGGCCAGCCAGTACATCACCAGACTCAACGCCAGCCCGAGCAATATCGCCTCAGGCAACAACGATCTGGATCGCATCGCAATCATCAGCAGACCCAGCACCAACAGAGTCTTTACAAACCAGTTGGCAAAAAAACTCAAAACACTGGCCGGGCGCGCGGGCTGCATATCGTGCTTGATCAGCACAAACACCAGATAACTGGTTGCCAGCAGACCGATTCCGCTACCTGCCAGCAACGAGCGAGCAATCCGTCCGTCATACATCCAGATCAACCCTGTCAGCAGGATCATTCCCGCCAGCTGCCAACCCAGAATCCGCACACCTTGACGAACTGTTGAACTCAGCATTGCGCGTTCATTGCCCGTCTGTACAACCCAAAACCGGAGTCACCCCCGATTGAAGGCGGCGGATTATAGGGGGCGATTCGAAGTGCATCAACAAAAGCCGAGCGGTTATTTAACTCAAATGGCTCATTGCTCATGCCATTTGCTCATTGCAGATGCGCCAGAATGCCATCCAGCTCATCCAGATTGTTGTAATTGATGACCAGCTTGCCACTGCCCCTGGCTGAATGCTGCAACTGCACTTTGGCACCGAGTTTTTCAGCAAGCCTGCTTTCAAGTCGCTTGATGTCCGGATCTGGGCGGACGGGTTGCGCAGCGGGTTCATGTTCGTTTTTCTCCATGCGCCGTACCAGCGCTTCGGTATCACGAACTGACAGGCCTTTTTTTGCCACCAGCAAACCGACTTCCACCTGGCGACGTGACCCGTTCAGCCCCAGCAGGGCACGCGCATGGCCCATTTCCAGCTCGCCCCGTTCCAGCAGGGCTTTTACTTCATCGGCAAGATCCAGCAGTCGCAACAAGTTCGATACTGCCGCACGTGAACGACCCACTGCATCGGCCGCAGTCTGGTGAGTCATATCGAATTCACTGATCAATCGCTCCAGGGCCTTTGCCTCTTCCAGAGGATTCAGATTTTCGCGCTGGATATTCTCGATCAGCGCCATGGCGATCGCAGATTCATCGGGAATCCGGCGAATCAGCGCCGGAACTTCATGCAACCCCGCCAGTTGCGCAGCCCGCCAGCGTCGCTCACCCGCGATAATTTCGTAGCGCAATGGCTGGCCGGGTGCCTGCTCGCCGAGTGGCCGCACCACGATAGGCTGAATAATGCCCTGCACCTTGATGGATTCAGCCAGCTCCTGCAGCGATTCCTGATGCATATCGAGTCGCGGCTGGTACTTGCCGCGCTGCAACAAGTCGACCGGCAGCTTTGCCAGTTCACCATCACGAACAGCGCCGGTAACCGGAGTTGCAGCTTCTGGCTCGTTAGCAGTGGCAGTCTGACCCAGCAATGCGCCGAGGCCACGTCCTAGGGTGGTACGCTTGGTGACCATGATTTATCAGTGATTGGCCGGAAAGGGACGGCAGTGTACTCGCGCGCGGCAGCAACACTCCAGCCAAAATCCATCAGCTGGCTACGGCACCGTCCACAAGGCCTGCCTTACGGTCGTCTTCCCGACGTAACATTTCTCCTGCCAGTGCCAGATAAGCCAGCGCACCACGCGAGTCCTTGTCATACACCAGCGCCGGCTGTCCATGGCTGGGCGCTTCTGCCAGTCGCACATTGCGCGGTATGAGCGTTCGATAAACCCGTTCGCCAAAATGTTCGATGAGTTGCCGTGACACTTCATTGGCCAGATTATTGCGCGGGTCGTACATGGTGCGCAGAATGCCTTCAATGTGCAGCGCGGGGTTGGCGCTTGCCTTGATCTGCTCAATGGTATCCACCAGCGCCGTCAAACCTTCCAGCGCGTAATACTCACACTGCATCGGAATCAACACCGAATCAGCCGCCACCAGTGCATTAATGGTCAGCATGTTGAGAGAGGGTGGACAATCAATCAGGATCACATCAAATTGCGGACGGATCGTCGTCAGCACCTCACGCAAGCGTGTCTCGCCACCCGGCTTGCCGGTGAGCCCGACTTCAGCAGCCACCAGATCCTGATTTCCGGGCAACAGCGTAAATCTGCTATGTTCAATTGCCAGCATGGACTCTTCAATGCCGGCTTCACCTAACAACACTTCGGTGATCGAGTGCTGTAATGCGCGCTTTTCAACCCCGCAGCCCATGGTTGCATTTCCCTGCGGATCCATGTCAATCAGCAATACTCGCCGCTGGGTTGCCGCAAGTGAGGCCGCGAGATTCACACTGGTGGTGGTTTTGCCCACACCACCTTTCTGGTTGGTAACAGCGATAACACGTTTCATGGTGAGCTGGGTTACTGGCTAAGGTCGGTAGACTACTTGAATAACATCAAGGCAATGCAACTGTTGAACAATGGACAGGCTGCCACAGCGTCGCCTGGAATCAGCCGATTCAACACGCGCCCTGTTTCCTGCAGAGTTCCACAAGGTGACGCTGTTCGTCCAGCCCGGGCACCTTGAGTTCATGGATTGCGACAACCCGCCAGCCCTCAGGTACAGCGGCCAGCTCCGCGTCAGGATAACGCCCTTTCATCGCGAGCAATCGTCCACCGTCAGCACACAGATGGCCGCACCATAGAACAAAATTCTCTATGGAACCCATGGCCCGTGAAACCACGCAATCAAAACGGCGCGCAGGCCGGTGATCCTGAGCACGCGTATGCAGAACAGCGACGTTACTCAGCTTCATCACCTGCGCGGCATGCTTTACAAAACGTAACTTCTTGTTGATGGAATCCATCAGAACAAATTGCTTGTCTGGATTCACCAGCGCCAGCGGCAAACCCGGGAACCCGGCTCCTGTGCCAACATCAGCGATGTAATTACCCCGCAAATAGGGATGAATGGACAAACTGTCGAGCAGATGTTTGGTCAACTGCTGCTCCGGATCCCGGATTGCCGTGAGATTGATGCGCTGATTCCAGTCATTCAACTCGGTCAGCAACACTCGCAAAGCTCCAGACTGATCAACAGTCAGTGATATTCCGAAATGCGCTGCTGCCTTGATCAAGGTGTCGTTCATGCCCCGATGCGGTATCTGTTTAAAGTTATGAGAAAGAAAAGGCCGGGATGCCCGGCCTTGAATTATCAAGCAGTTGCCTGAATCAGGCCTTTCGCATTTATTTTTTACACTGGCCGTTGTTTTCCAGAATCTGTCTGGTATCACACAGGCCGGTTTGACTGGCGTAGAACTGCGCAATTGACTCCATGTCCTTGTCGGCCAATGCACCCACTATGCCTAACATGATAGCGTTCTTGCGTTTACCACTCTTGTAGTCGCGCAACGCCTGAACCAGATAATCAGCATGCTGTCCTGCGAGGTTCGGGTACTCAGGCCCCACCGGCTGACCATCGGTGCCATGACAGGCAGTACACACTGCTGCTGCGGCTGGCGGGGAACCTACTACTGCTGTTTTGCGTGGCCCTTTGCCGGCAAAGAAGGCAGCCATATCTTCACGATCCTGATCACTGTTGCTTGCGGCATGCGCATGCATGGTGGGATGCGCGCGGTCACCCGAGGCATATTCTTTGAGTGCAGCCACCAGGTAGGCGACTTGCTGACCACCCAGCTTGGGAACGCTGTATGTAGGGGCAGCATTCTTATAGTTGGCTATGCCGTGACAACCCTGACAGGTATATGACAACGGTTTGCCACGAGCCGCATCGCCTTCTGCATGGGCCGTCATCACCGGCGTACCCAGAATCAATCCCAGACCAATCAGCAAGGTCAATCGAACATGCATATCCACTCTCCAGACAACCTTGGGATGAAAAGGCTATATGCCTGCCCAACCCGTACCTAAATCAGCTTGTTTAAAGACGAGCAATCTTATCGGAAAGCTGCCACCGGTGGAAATCAACAACGAAACGTAAATACGGTAAACAAACAAAAGGCGCTTTGAATCTGCAAAGCGCCTGATGTCATAGCAGGAACTGAAATGAATTCAGCCCTGTTCAGTGTGCCCGGTTCAGCCGCGTGTGTATTTCTTGCGGAACTTATCGACGCGACCGCCTGTGTCCACGGTCTTCTGCTTGCCGGTATAGAACGGATGGCAGTTGGAACACACTTCAAGCTGCAGATCTCCGCCAGTAGAGCGCGTAGCAAACGAGTTGCCACAGCTGCAAGTCACGGAGATTTCTTTGTATTCAGGATGAATGCCGGCTTTCATGACTGTCTTGGGCGTGACGCCCTGTTCCAGAAAAATGGGGCGCGCAGTGTAGCCGCGCCTCCTCTGTTCCGCAAGGAAAGTCCGTTTATCAAAATAAGACCGCCTTTTAACTGGGCAATCCCGGTAACGGTATACAAAATAACCAGCCTGCACTTCTTCAAGCCTGAAGCACCTCTCCAGAGATGAGCAGGGAAAGTGTGAAATCGGTTATCCACAAAACCTGTGGATAAGTCTGTGCATGAACTTGTCACAAGGCTGTCAAAATGGCCTCATTGCATGGTGTTTGTGGTATTGGTCAAAAATTGACCATGGTATTTATTCTTAAAATACAATGACTTGAGAGCGCTGCTTGAGAAGCAGCATGTTAAATGACCACCAAGGCCTGATGCCATATAGACGGCACTGCGGATGTGCATAAAACAGAAACCCCAGTTACGAATCCCAGAGAATATGTCAAGCAAAAAGTATTGCCGAATGCGGTCAAGGAGTTAGCGCATTACGTCGGAATATTGACCTGAAGAAAGCTATCCACCCAGAAACAATGCAATCAGATCGTTCAGGAATCGCCGGCCCAGTTCAGTAGGAAAAACCCTGCCTCTATCGATTTCGAGCAAACCGCGCGCCCTGGCCTGGGTAAGCTGGGGCTGAATGCTTGACCAGCAAAGTCCGGTTCGTGATTCAAACAGCTCAGGTGCAAATCCGCTTCGCAAGCGCAGCGCATTGAGCATGAACTCAAAGGGTAACTCCTCCGGCGCAACCGCTTGATGCAACACCAGCCGCCCAGCCACAGGCGAACCCAGATACTGACGAGGCTGCTTCTGGCGCTCGGTTCGCAATATCTGACCGTTGTGAGTCAACTTGCCATGGGCACCCGCACCCAGCCCCAGATAATCGCCAAACTGCCAGTAATTTCGGTTATGCACCGATTGCCGTCCTGCCTGCGCGTAAGCTGAAACCTCATATTGCTGATACCCCGCATCAGCAAGCAGAGCCTGACACTCAACCTGCATCGCATAGCAATGATCATCGTCCGGCAATTCAGGCGGACGATGAAAGAATGGCGTACCCGGCTCCAGCGTCAACTGATAGTGCGATATGTGCGTGGGCGCCAAAGCAATTGCCTGCCGCAGATCGGCCAGTGCTGCTTCGCGCGTCTGTCCAGACAACCCATACATCAGATCCAGATTAAAATTTTCGATTCCGGCACTGCGTATTTCTTCAACGGCCAATGCGATATCTGCGCTGCCATGAATACGGCCCAGCTTGGTCAGTTGCTCTGTATCGAAACTTTGTGCGCCCAATGACACACGATTCACGCCCGCTGCTCTATACGCAGCAAATTTGCCGTGTTCAATCGTACCGGGATTGGCCTCCAGTGTTACTTCCAGATCTGGACTGACAGGCAATCGCGCTTTGATTTCTTCCAGCAAACGTGCAATTGAGTCAGGACTGAACAGACTGGGTGTACCGCCACCCATGAATATCGATACCAAGGGGCGATTCACATGATCTGGCACATCCAGCGCCAGATCTTCCAGCAATGCATCGATATATCGCTGCTCCTGAATCTGCTCCGGTGCCTTGTGCGAATTGAAATCACAGTACGGACATTTCTGCACGCACCAAGGAAAGTGTGCGTACAAGGCAAGCGGCGGGGTACTCAGCACGCCTGCGCCCTGGATAACGACTCCAGCAGCTTCTTTAATGCCTGACCGCGATGACTGAGTCTGTTTTTCAGTTCGGCACTGATTTCTGCGGCAGTACAACCCTGCTCGGACAACCAGAACATGGGATCGTAACCAAAACCACCTGTACCGGCGGGAACCCTTGTAATGCTGCCTTCCCAGCTTGCTTCACAGATTAACGGCGCACTGTCCTGCGCGTTGCGGACATAGACAAGCGCACATCGATAGCGAGCGCTACGCTGCACATCCGGAACGTGTTGCATTGCTTCCAGAAGCTTGTTCAGATTATCGATATCACCAGCTTGTGCCCCGGCATAACGGGCTGAATGAATACCGGGCGCACCCGCCAGCGCATCCACTTCGATACCAGAATCATCCGCAATCGCGGCCAGTCCCGATGCCTGCGCCGCATGACGCGCTTTCAGCAGGGCATTGGCAACAAAGCTGTCACCATCTTCCACGACTTCTTCAGAGGTGAACTCCGCTTTGGGCAATACGCTAAATCCCAGCGGTTGCAACATGGCCTGCAACTCGCGCAACTTGCCGGCATTGTTGGTTGCCAGAACAATACGCATCAGCGAACAGTTACCTCAGAGTGCAAGGATTCCAGCTGCAAGGCGTGCAACTGGTTGATGCCTTGCACAGCAAGATTGAGCAACGCATCCAGCTCATGACGATGCAGGGCATGCCCTTCGGCCGTACCCTGAATTTCCACAAAGCCACCACCATTGTTCATCACTACATTCATGTCTGTTTCGGCACTGGAATCTTCAGCGTAATCCAGATCCAGTACCGGCTGGCCCGACCAGATACCCACTGATACTGCGGCCACCTGCGCATGTACAGGGTTGGATTTGACTGCGCCCTTGCGCATCAATGCTTCAACAGCATCAACCATTGCAACGTAGGCGCCCGTGATGGCTGCCGTACGCGTACCGCCATCAGCCTGCAACACATCGCAATCAATGGTGATGGTGCGCTCACCCAGACCTTTCAGGTCAATCACTGCGCGCAGTGCGCGACCAATCAGTCGCTGAATTTCCTGCGTACGACCGGTCTGTTTGCCCTTGGCTGCTTCGCGTGGCGTACGCGTATGTGTTGCGCGCGGCAACATGCCATATTCAGCTGTCACCCAGCCCTGCGCCTTGCCACGCAGAAACGGGGGCACGCTTTCCTCAATGGAAGCCGTGCACAGCACGCGCGTCTGGCCGAACTCCACCAGTACCGACCCTTCAGCATGACGGGTAAATCCACGGGTGAACCTGATGGCGCGCAATTCATCACCGGCCCGACCGCTTGGCCGGGTATTAGTCTGACTGGAGTTCATATTCGACCTGATTAATTTGGGTTACAGACACGCAACACAGCTGCAGTGGAATTGTCACTATACGGAGCCGATGCCAGCACCGCGCGCTCAGCAAGCTGTTCGAGCGCAGGCTGCAAGAGAGCCTGTCCACGCGCAAACCCGGCAATATCAGCATCCTTGAGGCTGGCCCAGATGCCATCGGTACACAGCAACAGCATGTCACCTGTTTGCAGTCGCTTGAAACCGCTTACGCTCATCTCGGGAATACTCGCATCCCCACCCAGACAGCATTCGACAAAATTCCGCATGGGATGCCCCTGAATATCTGCTTCCGAGATCTTGCCCTGACTCAACAGCAATTCCACATGACTGTGATCGCGGGTGCGCTCCAGCACTGCTTCCTGACGCAGATGATAAATCCGGCTGTCACCCACATGCGCCCAGTAAGCAAATCCTTCCTGAACCAGACACATGACTGCCGTGGCACGCGGGCGCGATTCGATTGAACGATCACTGCCCAGACGCACCACATCGTCATGGGCTCGACTCAGCGCCATGTGCATGAAGCCGATTGGATCCAGCAGGGGAGTGGCGAGCTTTGTAAAAACTTCAGTGATGCTTTTAAGTGCAGCCTCTGCGGCGAGACTGCCATCGGAATGACCGCCCATGCCATCCAGCACCACCATCAAGGTGGCTGGCCCGGACCTGACAATGCCGACCCGATCCTGATTGTCTCCACGATCACCCAACAAACTGATCTGTGCTGATTCGACTTGCAAACAACGCTCCGGGAAAGACGACGCAGCATCGATACTGCTACACTTTGGAATCAGCTTTATAACAGTGCCATGCCGGGAAAAAAAGCGTCATCGAGTCGATAACGCTGCTGACTGGCTGATCCCGCCATTCATTATGACCACTATGGAAAATTCATGATTCGCAGTATGACTGGTTTTGCCCGGCAGGAATGTCAGGGCGAGTGGGGAACACTGGTATGTGAAATCCGGACTGTCAATCACCGGTTTCTGGAAGTCTCGCTACGTCTGCCGGAAGATTTGCGCACACTGGATAGCGAACTGCGGCAGCTGATCGCCAACTCTTTACGGCGTGGCAAAGTCGATGCCAGCCTGTATCTGAAGACCACGAACGCCGGCACGCATTTGCATGAACTCAACATGGAGCTGCTGAATGAGCTGCATTCACGCCTCGACGTAGTACGCACCACGCTGCAGGCAGATGCACCGATCAGTGCGCTTGATCTGCTGCGCTGGCCCGGAGTTCTCAAGGAAGGCGAGCGTGATGCCAGCCCCATGCTGGTTGCCGCTCAGGATCTGGTCAGGCAGACGCTGGTGGAACTGAATGACATGCGCAGCCGGGAAGGCAATCGTATCCATGAATTGCTGGAGCAACGCTGCACCGCCATTGCAAATCAGGTCGCACTGGTGAAAACCAGATTGCCGGAAATAGCCAGTCGCCAGCGGGAACGCATGCTGGCACGCCTGAGCACACTCACGGCACAGGTAGATCATGACCGCCTGGAACAGGAACTGGTGATCTTCGCCCACAAGATGGACGTGGATGAAGAAATGGACCGGCTGACCAGTCACCTGGTGGAAATACGCAGCGTCATTTCCTCTTCAGAACCTGCCGGGCGGCGCCTGGATTTCCTCATGCAGGAACTTAACCGTGAAGCCAACACCCTGTCATCCAAATCACAGGATGCCGAAACCACCCGCGCCGCCGTCGAAGTGAAAGTAATCATCGAACAGATGCGCGAACAGATTCAGAACGTGGAATAAGTGATGACGATTCCAGCTTCAGGTCACCTGTATGTGATTGCCGCACCTTCGGGCGCTGGCAAAACCTCACTGGTCAAAGCCCTGCTGCAACAGGAGCCCAGTGCCCGGTTTTCAATTTCCTATACCACCCGCAGGCAGCGACCGAATGAAGTGCATGGCCGCGATTACCACTTTGTCAGCCATACAGAATTCGAAGCTATGGTAGCGGCGGGGGCATTTCTGGAGCATGCACGGGTATTCGACAATTACTACGGCACAGCGCGTGCCCAGGTTGAACAGTTACTGAGTCAGGGCACAAATGTGATCCTGGAAATCGACTGGCAGGGCGCCCAGCAGATCCGCAAGGTGCTGCCGGCCTGTCGTAGTGTGTTCATTCTGCCGCCCTCACGTTCCGAACTGGAACGCCGTCTGCGCGGTCGCGGTACTGATGACGAAGCCGTGATCCAGCGACGGTTACGGGATGCGGCCAGCGACATGAGCCATTGGGCCGAATTCGACTATGTAGTAGTGAATGCGGACTTTGCGCAGGCACTGGCTGAATTGCACTCAATTGTGCTGGGTCAGGGGGAAGCCCTTCGCGCCGGTCGTCCCGGCTTGCAACCGGTCATCAGCGAGCTACTGGCCACCTGAACCGGCCATCAAATCATTAAATCGGCTTATGCCGGAACGATTCGCCCGCTATAATCCGCCTCCTTTTGAATTCCTCAGGTGTCCGCATGGCCCGCATTACCGTTGAAGACTGTCTGCAGAACGTACCTAATTTGTTCAATCTGGTGCTGGTTGCCGCCAAGCGGGCACGCCGTATTGCCAATGGTGCGGAAGCCACGGTTGACCGCGAGAATGACAAGCCCACCGTAATTGCTCTGCGTGAAATTGCGGCCGGTCATGTCGGTCCGGAAATTCTGGACGAAGTGGATCGTCCGCCTTCACATGAGTTGAGCGCAATGGACATGATGATGCCGGATGATTTCCGTGCGCCGCATCTGGGTCTGAAGGGTGGTCTTGATGATTTCGGTGATGATTTCGCCGATGACTTCAAGGAAGACTTCAAGGCTGATGCCAAAGCCGCCAAGGAAGAACCCGGCGAAGCTGAGTAATCATTTCACGGTGATTCCAGCCGGCTGATCAATATGGTGGATAGCTCGTCCTTTTTCGGTTTTTTACCAATCGGACGACGCTCCGTAGGTGTCACTCAGCTCATCAACAAGCTGGAAGCCTATCTGCCACCTGATCAGGTTGAGCATATACGCGAAGCCTATGAGTTCGGCGCTTCTGCGCACGAAGGTCAGAAACGCCGCAGCGGCGAACCCTACATCTCGCATCCCGTAGCAGTCGCAGATCTGCTGGCTGATCTGCACATGGACAGCCAGACCATCATCGCGGCCATTCTGCATGATGTAATCGAAGACACCCCGACGCTCAAGGATGAACTGGCACAGAAATTCGGCAAGGAAGTGGCTGAAATTGTCGATGGTGTATCCAAACTTGATCAGGTTCAGTTCACCAGCCGCGCCGAAGCCCAGGCAGAAAGTTTTCGCAAGATGCTGCTGGCGATGGTGCACGACATCCGCGTCATCATGGTCAAGCTGGCCGATCGTACTCATAACATGCGCACCCTCGGCGCCATGCCGCCGGCAAAGCGACGTGCCATTGCTCGTGAAACACTGGATATCTACGCGCCGATTGCCAACCGGCTTGGTATCTACAACATCAAGAACGAGCTGGAAGATCTCGGCCTCAAAACTCTGTATCCCAATCGCTACAAGGTAATTGAAAAAGCGGTCAAGACCGCTCGCGGCAACCAGAAGCAGTTCGTTGACAAGATCAGGACTGCGATCGAGGCCGCACTTGCCAAAGCCGGCATCAAAGGGCGGGTTGAAGGCCGCGAAAAGCATCCCTACAGCATCTATCAGAAGATGAAGCGCAAACGCACTTCACTCAATGAAATTGTTGATGTGTTCGGCTTTCGCATTGTGGTGGACAGTGTGGACACCTGTTATCGCTGTCTCGGTATTGTGCACAGCCTGTATCGGCCGATGCCCGGCCGGTTCAAGGACTACATCGCGATACCGCGCGTAAACGGCTACCAATCTTTACACACCACCCTGTTCGGCCCTAACGGCATGCCGGTAGAAGTGCAGTTGCGTACTGAAGCCATGCAGCAGACGGCTGAATCCGGTGTGGCTGCACACTGGCAGTACAAGACAGGTGAAGCCGATGACAACCGCGCAGGACATGACCGGGCCCGGGCCTGGATTCAGCATCTGGTGGATATGCATGGAGGTAACTCGGAAGAATTTCTGGAGAGCGTCAAGGTCGATCTGTTTCCGGACAAGGTATATGTGTTCACACCCAAGGGCGATATCCGGCGTCTGCCGCGTGGCGCAACGCCTGTGGATTTTGCCTATGCGGTGCATACTGATATCGGCAACCGCTGCGTCGCCGCCAAGATTGATCGTCGACTGGTGCCATTGCGTACACCACTGCGTAACGGTCAGACGGTGGAAATCATTACCGCCAAGGGCGCCACGCCCAATCCGGCCTGGACCAACTTCGTGGTCAGCGCCAAGGCTCGCTCAGCCGTGCGTCAATACCTGAAGAACATGAAGAAGGGCGAAGCTGCCGAGCTCGGCAAGCGTATGCTCAGTCAGTCACTCGAAGAACTGAACCTGACTTACAAGAACATCAGCGAGCAGCAACTGAATGATCTGGCGCACGATCTGCAATTAGCCAGCGCCAATGAACTGCTCGAAAAAATCGGTCTCGGCGAACGTCTCGCACCACTGGTAGCACGAAGGTTGCTGCCACCCGCGGCAGTCACCAGCAAGGTCAAGGACAGCGGTCCTCTTGCCATTGCCGGTACGGAAGGCTTGAGCGTGAGTTACGCACGTTGCTGCTTCCCTATTCCCAACGATCCCATCATGGCCTATGTCACCAGCGGACATGGCATCGTCATTCACCGCGAGTCCTGCGGCAACCTGAAGTCTTACCGCAAGCAACCGGATAAATGGCTGTCTATTGTCTGGCAGCCCGCCCCTGAAAAATTCTTTGCCACGGAAATCCGTGTACAGGTCAAGAGCCGCATCGGCATACTTGCAGCAGTAGCCTCTGAAATTGCGGCGACGCATACCAGCATTGAAAAGGTGACTATCGACGAACGCGATGGTGGTGTCAGTACCGAGATATTCGAACTTCTGGTAACAGACCGCCGGCATCTCGCGCAGGTAATCAAGCGGCTGCGCAAGATGCCTGATGTGGTGAGCGTGTCTCGCAGCCTGACCTGATTTGTAGCGAGCGGGAAAGTGACTCCACTGCTTTCCGGCCTGTTCTTATCTGACGCGACAAGCTAATTTTGTCTCAAATAATCTACCCGTAATCTTAATTAAGGAACGCATATGTCTCGCAGCGTTATCAGCACTCCCAATGCACCTCAGGCCATCGGCACTTATTCACAGGCTGTGAAATGCGGCAACACAGTCTATGTGTCCGGACAGATTCCACTCGATCCGGCCACAGCGAATCTGGTCACTGGCGACATGGACAAGCAGATACGCCGCGTGTTCGACAATCTGCTTGCGATCATCACTGCAGCAGGCGGCAACTTTTCACATGTAGCCAAACTCAATGTATTCCTGACTGATCTGAGCCATTTCGCACTGGTTAATCAGATCATGAGCGAATACTTCACCCAGCCCTATCCTGCACGGGCGGCCATTCAGGTTGCCGCGTTACCGAAGGGTGCCGCGGTGGAAATGGATTGCGTCGTAGAGCTATAGGTTTTCTGCACCGGCGGGTGAATATCATCAGGTCTTATCATCTGCCCCTGCCAGCAAAGCCATAACCCGCCCCCCCGCAATTTCATACATGGCAGTTGTACTGAAAACCTCATCCAGCACCGAACTGCGGCCGGTCACGGCATTGCGCGGGGTGGGCAGTGCACTGGCAGTGAAGCTGGCCACACTGGGTCTGCACACCATTCAGGATGTACTGTTTCATTTGCCGTTCCGGTATGAAGACCGCACCCGCACCGTGCCACTCGGCAGCCTGCATGCGGGAATACGTGCGGTAGTAGAAGGCGAGGTGCAGCTGAGTGAAATTGCATTCAGAGGTCGCCGTCAATTACTGGTACGAATCAGTGATGGTTCCGGCTGGCTGACTTTGCGCTTCTTTCACTTTGGTGCCGCACAACAAAACCAGATGGCACGCGGCACCAGATTACGCTGCTTTGGTGAAGTCAGGTCAGGTCCGCAGACACTGGAGATGGTGCATCCGGAATACCGCCGCATCATGGCGGATGGCGGCAACATGGACAGCGAAACACTCACACCCATTTATCCGGCTACTGAAGGCATTCAGCAAGCTCGCTTGCGGCAGCTCAGCACAGCTGCATTACAGGAACTGAAACAGAACAACATCCGCGACTGGTTACCTGCTGAACTGTTGCCGGACCCGCGCTGGCCCACTTTGCAGGCTGCCTTGCAGTATGTGCATAGACCACCGCCCGATGCACGACTGGAACTGCTCGCTTCAGGACATCACCCAGCACAACGTCGTCTTGCCTTTGAAGAACTGCTGGCGCAACAACTGAGCCTGCGTCTGCTAAGGCAGGACATCAAGCGTGATGCAAGCTGGCCGCTGGTGCAGGGAACTGAGTTGCTGCAACGTTTCCGCAACTCGCTGCCCTTTCAGCTCACCAGCGCACAGCAGCGGGTGTGGCAGGAAATCGAACATGACCTGGCGCTACCGCAGCCCATGTTGCGTCTGGTGCAGGGCGATGTGGGATCGGGAAAAACAGTGGTAGCAGCACTGGCCGCGGTCAAAGCCGTTGCCTGCGGCATGCAAGCCGCCTTGATGGCCCCCACAGAACTGCTGGCCGAACAGCATGCACGCAACTTTCAGCGCTGGCTGGAACCGCTTGGCATTGAAGTGGTGCTGCTTACCGGCAAACATACCGGCAAGACACGCGCCGCTATCATGGCATCACTGGCCTCCGGTAAAGCCAGCGTGGCCATCGGTACGCATGCGTTATTTCAGTCTGATGTGGCGTTTGCCAGACTCGCACTGGTAATCATTGATGAACAACATCGCTTTGGTGTGAATCAACGCTTGCTGCTTCGCGAGAAGGGACTGGATGCAGGTCGTTATCCGCATCAACTGATCATGACCGCCACGCCGATCCCTCGCACTCTGGCAATGAGTGCGTATGCCGATCTGGATGTATCCGTGATTGACGAACTCCCACCGGGTCGCACCCCCGTGCAAACCGTTGTCGTTCCCGATGGCCGGCGCAATGAAATCGTTCAACGTGTGCGTGAAGCCTGCCTGCAACAGCGTCAGGTGTACTGGGTTTGTCCGCTGATTGAAGAATCAGAATTGCTCAGTGCTCAGGCGGCTGAAGAGACTTATGCGAACCTGGTGGCAGCCCTGCCGGAGCTGCGCATCCAGCTTCTGCATGGCCGTATGAATGCAAAACAGAAAGACGCTGTGATGGAACAATTCAAATCGCATCAAGCGGATGTGCTGGTAGCCACAACCGTAATCGAAGTGGGTGTGGATGTACCTAATGCCAGCGTGATGGTGATTGAAAATGCTGAACGCATGGGACTGGCACAACTGCACCAGTTGCGCGGTCGTGTCGGACGCGGCAGCGCACAGAGCAGCTGTGTTTTGCTTTATCAATATCCGTTGAGTGAAGTGGCCCGCACGCGCCTGCGCATCATGCGTGAGACCAACGATGGATTTGAAATCGCGAGGCATGATCTGGAAATCCGCGGCCCCGGTGAATTGCTCGGCACAAGGCAAACTGGTTTAGTACAACTTCGTGTTGCTGATCTGATGCGTGATGCAGATCTGCTACCGCAGGTTCAGAAAGCAGCGGACTTGCTGCTCCGAGATAAGCCGGATCACGTCGAGCCATTGCTGACAAGATGGGTTGGGCAGAGTGAACGGTTTGGGAAGGTGTGATGCGTTGAAATGACGCATTACGAATGTTTGGCTTCGCTGACTCATTCAAGCCTACCAAGCCACCTACGCGCTAGAAATCACCTATTTCTTCATCATATTTAGATTTAGTCTGTATAGTCATGAAGACGGAAACATTGGCGTAAACGTTATAAAGCCCAAGATATGCTGAATGGATACTGATCATCGACTTGAACCCATCTCGGTCATATCTTTGAACAATTGTCGCTGGACTTATCGATCCAGTAGGAATTCCAACTCCAAGTGCCATGTTGCCGCCTATTGGCGCTGCCACCCCAACCGTACCAAATGAGTCCATTTTTTCTTTCCCAAAACTGGGCGAACCAACCCTTTTTCCCAAGTCTTGAATGGCGTATTTACCAATTATTAACTTCGCAGCCTCTTTGTATTCCGCAACGTTAAAGCCTAAAGACCCATAGTTGCGAAGCACTTCCTCAGGAAGGTTTTTCTTAATAGTAAAGATTACAAGCCCATCAAGTCGGCCTGCTTCATCAAATAGGAGATAGAGATTTGAGGGAGAGTTGAACGGACCAGTAATTTCTGCAACGACCTTCACCTTGTTAGTTGCATAAATACCTGCCTCGCCCATCACCCCAACAACCCCTCCGGAACTCCACTGGTCATCAAATTTGGAATTCGGAAGCGTCTTCAATACATCCTCTACTGTCATTCCTACTTTAAGGCCTCCCCATAATTCTTTTCCATCCTGAGGATTAGGAGGCAGTGTTTGCCGCTTCTCTTCAACGGATTGCAAAAATTCAGTGGACGCAACTGGCGCACCATGCAAGCCAACACAACCACTAATCAGAGCAGACATTAACACCATTATTATTAGTTTCATTACCTGTCACTCCTTCTGCCAAATACGGCAACAGCTTGCCACCAACAACATACCAGTGCACTGACTACTGCGGCCAATCTATGAGATTGAGAATGTAACCATGCCTGACCAAGATATCAAACGAGTCCTGCCGCAACCGTGATGGAACAATAAATCACGCCTTCTTCACGAACTCCGACTTCAGGGACATCGCGCCAATACCATCTATCTTGCAATCAATGTTGTGGTCGCCCTCAACCAGCCGGATGCTTTTCACCTTGGTGCCCACCTTTACCACGGATGAGGAACCTTTCACTTTCAGATCCTTGATGACCGTCACTGAATCGCCGTCTTTCAGCGGGTTGCCATGGGCATCACGGACATCCAGGCCCGCGTCAGCTGTTTCTGTTGCCGCACTGGCCGACCATTCATGGGCACATTCCGGACAGATGTAATTCTGACCATCTTCATAGGTAAAAGTGGATTTGCATTGGGGGCAGGGCGGCAAGGTGCTCATCATTTAACCTGTGCAATTGAAAACGGCATCTTACCTCGCCTGCGCACCGGAAACTTCGCCGACTGTGCGCGCTTGGTAAACTTGCTCATTACCACCGCTTTGCTGAAGCTATTGCTACACTGCATGCCCATGCGCTCATCTTCTCCTACTCTCCGCGAACGGGTCCGCTGGTTACGTTACCGGATCAGCAGCAATGACCCGGTTGAAAACCGTCCCGGCCTGAAAGAAGCACTGGGTGCGTATTCACGGCTGATGCGTCTGGACAGACCGATCGGTACCTTCCTGCTGTTATGGCCCATGCTCTGGGCACTCTGGCTGGCAACGGGTGGCAGGCCACAGGAACAGGTATTCATTGTGTTCGTGCTGGGTGTGTTCCTTACCCGCTCGGCAGGCTGTGTCATCAATGACTTTGCTGATCGCAAATTTGATGGCCATGTGAAGCGCACGCAGAAACGCCCGCTGGCCACCGGCGAGGTATCACCGGTGGAAGCACTGCTGCTGTTCACTGCGCTGGCCTTGCTGGCCTTCGGCCTGGTACTGACGCTGGATGTAAAGGTGGTGCAGATGTCTTTTGCAGGCATCGGCCTGATGGTCAGCTATCCGTTTTTCAAACGGTTTTTCCCTGCCCCCCAGTTCTACATGGGTCTGGCCTTCAGCTGGTCTATCCCGATGAGTTTTGTAGCGCAGACCGGCAGCACGCCGCGACTGTGCTGGCTGCTGTTTGCCGCCAACATTCTGTGGGCAGCCGCCTATGACACCATGTATGCGATGGTGGATCGTGAAGACGACCTGCGTATCGGCATCAAATCCAGTGCCATCCTGTTTGGTGATGCCGACCGGGTGATTATCGGTGTCATGCAATTGATGACTCTGTACGCACTATGGCTGGCAGGTCTGGAGCTGCAACTGGGCGGCTGGTATCGAACCGGTCTGGCCGCAGCGGCCTGCTTCGCGCTGTATCAGCAGTACCTGATCCGTCGACGCGAACCGGACGACTGCCTGCTGGCATTCCTGAATAACAACTATTTCGGATTGGCCGTGTTTGCCGGCATTGCGCTGGAGTATTTGTTCAAGGCCTGATACCACCGTTCTCGGCTACAATGCCGCGCCGGAAATAGCCAGTCACTGGAATACGACGGCGTATCTCTTGAGGTGTAAGCGTGAAGATCATCATTCTGGGTGCAGGACAGGTAGGGCGCACCGCCGCATACCGTCTGGCGCGTGAAGAAGCCAACGAAGTTACAGTCATCGACCTGGATGAAAAGCTGTTGCGCCATCTGCAGGATCGTCTGGATATCCGCACCATCATCGGTAACGGTGCCCAGCCATCCATTCTAGAGGCCGCAGGCGCCCGTCAGGCCGATGTGTTCATTGCGCTGACCAACAGCGATGAACTGAACATGGTGGCCTGCCAGATCATGGCAACTCTCTTTAACAAGGATGCCATCCGCATCGCGCGCATCCGCTCCACTGAATACACCCGGCACAGCAAACTGTTCGTTGATGAAGACCGCGCGTTCGCGGTGGATGTAACGCTCAGTCCGGAACAGCTGGTGACCGAACATATCTCCCGTCTGATCCGTTATCCCGGTGCGTTGCAGGTACTGGATTTTGCCGATGGCCGGGTACGCCTGGTGTGTGCACGTGCGCTGCGCGGCGGCCTGCTGGTGGGTCAGCGTCTGCAGACACTGCGCGAGCACATGCCGAAAACCGATGCGCGCGTGGCAGCGATCTACCGCAATGGTCAGAGCGTCAAACCCACCGGCGAGACGGTGATTGAGCATGGTGATGAAGTTTTCTTCCTCGCGGCGCGCAAGGACATCCGTCAGGTGATGAACGAGATTCAGCGTCTGGAGGAACCGGTGCGGCGCGTAGTCATCGCCGGTGGCGGCAACATCGGTTTCAGACTGGCGCAGCAACTGGAACAGTCGCTGCAGGTCAAGCTGATTGAACGCGATGGCCGCCGCGCCCGACGGATATCGGAACAGCTTGGCAATACCATCGTACTGACCGGCGATGCCTCTGATGAAGAATTGCTGCTGGAAGAAAACATTGACAGCGCAGATGTATTTGTCGGCGTCACCAATGCCGAAGAAGCAAACATTCTGTCGGCCATGCTGGCCAAGCGGCTCGGCGCAAAAAAGGTCATGGCATTGATCAACCGGCCTGCTTATGCAGAGCTGATGGAGAGCGGTAACCTCGATGTAGCCATTTCACCGCAGATGATTACCATCGGTTCGGTGCTGGCCCATGTACGTCGCGGTGATGTGGTGCAGGTGCATTCATTAAGACGCGGCGCTGCTGAAGCCATTGAGGCAGTGGCGCATGGCATTCAGGGTGAAGGCCGGGTGATCGGCCGCAAGATCGCTGACATACCCCTGCCCGAAGGCGCCACCATCGGCGCGCTGGTGCGCGGCGATGAAGTCTTGATGGCACATCACGACACGGTGGTACAAAGAGACGACCATGTGATTCTGTTCCTCACTGATCGACGCCAGATTGACGCAGTGGAACGCCTGTTTGATGTACCCCGCCGTCGCCGCTGAGAAGCATCATGAATCTGCTGGTTGTACAACGCATTCTGGGCATCCTGTTGATGCTGTTTTCGGTAACCATGCTACCGCCTGTGGCGGTGTCACTTGCCTTTCAGGATCATCAGTCCTCGCCATTTGTTGATGCTTTCATGGGCCTGATGCTGACGGGTCTGGTGATCTGGTTTCCGGTTCGCAAACAAAGCCGTGAATTGCGCCTGCGCGATGGCTTTCTGGTGGTGGCCCTGTTCTGGGTGGTACTGGGACTGGCAGGCGCCGTGCCGATGGTGCTGTCCACCCACCCTGATCTGTCACTGACCAACGCGGTGTTTGAAGCAGTGTCCGGATTCACTACCACGGGTGCAACGGTACTGACGCAGCTGGATGAAATGCCCAAATCACTGCTGTACTACCGTCATCAGATTCAGTGGCTCGGCGGTATCGGCATGGTGGTACTGGCGGTTGCACTGTTACCCATGCTGGGTATCGGCGGCATGCAGCTGCTAAAAGCGGAAACTCCCGGCCCTGTAAAAGACACAAAGCTCACGCCGCGCATTACACAGACCGCCAAGGCACTCTGGCTGGTGTATGTGCTGATTACTGCGGCCTGCGCAACCAGTTACTGGGTTGCCGGCATGACGCCGTTTGATGCCATCTGTCACAGCTTTTCCACGGTATCCACCGGTGGCTTCTCAACCCATGATGCGAATCTCGCGTATTTCAACAATCCTGCGGTTGAAGTGATTGCGACTGTTTTCATGCTGATGGCAGGCATCAACTTTTCACTGCACTTCCTGGCGTGGCGCCACCTGAGCCTGAGTGACTACTGGCGCGACCCTGAATTGCGCGTATATGCAGGCATTCTGCTGATTGCCACTGCGGTCTTTACTGCAACGCTGATCGCCCACCATACCTTCAACAACAACGGCTATGCAGTGCGCAGCGCGTTACTGCATGTGACGTCGATGATGACCAGCACCGGTTTTGTTGCCACCGATTTCGCTGTCTGGCCCAGTGCACTGCCCGTCATGCTGATCTTCATTACCTTTGCCGGCGGCTGCGCCGGCTCTACAGCCAGCGGCATGAAAGTGATTCGCTGGATATTGATGTGGAAGCAAGGCACGCGTGAAATCAATCGTCTGGTACATCCCAATGCAGTTTTTCCGGTCAAGATCGGCGGTCGTCCGGTACCGTGGCGGGTGATTGATGCTGTGTGGGGATTTTTCGCCATCTATGTCGGCTGTTTCGCGGTACTGATGGTGCTGCTGATTGCCACTGGTGAAGATCAGATCACGGCGTTCTCTGCGATTGCCACAACCATCAATAACACCGGCCCCGGTCTGGGCGCTGTGGCACATAATTTCACCAGCCTCAGCACACCCGGCAAGTGGCTGTGCGTACTGGCCATGCTGCTGGGACGACTGGAAATCTATCCGTTAATCGTACTCGTCACCCCTGCATTCTGGAGGCGATGATTCAGCCAGAGTCTGAACGGTTCACCGTAATGAGACGAGCCAATGGCTCTTTGTTGCCTTTGACTATTCAGACTTCTCTCGCATTCTGCTCATGAAATCACGCACCAGGAATCTGCTGAAAAAGTACTGGCCCCATGTGCTTGCCGTGGTGGGCATCTGCCTGCTGGCTGTGACCATCTGGATTGTGACCCTTGATCGTCAGATACGGCAGCAATTTGAAGGCCGTCGCTGGACGCTGCCCGCCAAAGTGTATGCGCAGCCACTGGAGCTATACACCGGTCAGGCATTGTCGATTGATGAACTGCAACAGGCGCTGGAGCGTCTGGGTTATCTGCGCAGCGCTCAGGTCAGTCGTACGGGAAATTTTCAGCGCCGGCCCAATCGTATTGATCTGGTTTCACGACCTTTCCGTTTCGCGGATGAAAATCGTGAACAGCAAACACTTTCGATCAGTTTTGCCGACAACCACATCGAAAAAATGTGGGATTCCAGCGCACGTGAAGTGCCGGTCTTCCGCCTTGATCCACTGTTGATCGGCAGCATCTATCCGACTCAGGGTGAGGATCGCATCATCGTCAGCCAGCAGGAAACACCGGCACTGTTACCGGCAGCACTGAAGGTTGTCGAGGACCGGCGATTTGATACCCATATCGGCGTTGATCCGATCGGTATCCTGAGGGCCATCTGGGTAGACCTCAGGAGCGGCAGCTTCGATCAGGGAGCGTCCACGCTGACCCAGCAACTGGTACGCAGTTACTTTCTTAACAACCGCCAGACGCTGAGCCGCAAACTCACCGAAGCAGTAATGGCCATCCTGCTGGAAGTGCACTTCGAAAAGAAGGACCTGATGAATGCCTACATCAATGAAATCAATCTCGGTCAGGAAGGTGGGCGGGCGATACAGGGCTTTGGTCTGGCCAGTCAGTTCTACTTCGGCAAGCCGCTGGCGGAATTGCAGCTGCATGAAATCGCACTGCTGGTCACTGAAGTTCGCAGCCCCACCTACTACAACCCGCGCAAACAACCTGAACGGGCGCTGGCGCGGCGTAATCTGATTCTGGATCTGCTGGCGGAATTCAAGATCGTGACTGCCAAGGATGCCGAAGTTGCCAAAGCCAAACCCCTTGGACTGGTCAATGCCACCGCAGCACACAGCACTTACTATCCGGCGTTTCTGGATTTCGTGCGGCGAACTCTTCGACGTGATTATCAGGAGTCCGACCTTACTGAAGCAGGCCTCGTGGTGTTCAGTACGCTTGACCCGCTGGTACAGGCCAGAGCTGAATCCGCGCTGGTCAGTGAACTGGACAGACTTGATAAAAACAGTAAACGCAAGGATGTGGAACTTGAAGGTGCGGTGGTGGTGACGGCCCCGACCAATGGTGAAGTGCTGGCCATCGTGGGTGGTCGAAATGTGAGTTACAGCGGCTTTAATCGTGCGCTTGATGCCAGACGTTCCATCGGCTCACTGGCCAAGCCGGTGGTCTATCTCACTGCGCTTGAAACAGGTCGATACAACGCAGCCAGCATCATCAACGATGCCCCCGTCACCCTTAAACTTGCAACCGGCAAGGACTGGACACCGCAGAACTACGATAAAAAGGTCAACGGCCCGGTGCCCCTGGTGCGTGCGCTGGCACAATCCCTGAACCTGGCTACAGTAAACCTGAGTCAGGATGTGGGACTGGAAAAAATCTCCACCAATTTTCTGGAACTGGGCCTGGCTGAAAAACCTCAAGCGGTACCGGCCATGGCACTCGGTGCAGTCACGGTACCACCTCTTGAAGTTGCGCAGGTTTACAACAGTATTGCGAATGGCGGCTTCCGTACCCCTCTGCGAGCAGTGCGTGCCGTGCTGGACAGTCAGGGCAAAACACTTAAAGCCTTTCCACTTGAAGTCACTCAGGTTGCCGAACCCACAGCGGTGTACCAGCTGCAACGCATGATGGTGGAGGTGATGCGCCGTGGTACCGGAGTTTCAGCACGAACCCAGCTCGGTGATCTGGTGGTGGCCGGCAAGAGCGGTACTTCTTCTGATTATCGTGATAGCTGGTTTGCGGGTTTTTCAGGCAATCACTCCATCGTGGTATGGCTCGGCTACGACGATAATCAACCCACCCGTTTTTCAGGTTCATCCGGTGCACTGCCTATCTGGACGAAAATCATGGCAGGCATCAACACGACTTCATGGGATCAACCCTTGCCTGAAGGCATTCACGAAGCCCAGATTGAATTCGCCAATGGATTGGCCGTCAATGACAGCTGCTCCAGGGAAAGCATGACTGTGGCAGTGCCTGACGATGCCGAAATTCCATGGCGTGACGGCTGCAAAGCAGCCGAAAGTACACTCGGGGGACGTGCAGCACAGTGGTTGCACGGTATGATAGGCAGATGAATGCCTGTCCCAATTTTTATCGCGTCACATCTCTGGCACTTTTGCTGAGTCTTTGTGCCTGTTCCAGCATCCCGCCGTATAGTCCGGCGCCGATCGTCACTCCTCCGGCACACAGCACCGCAGTGGTCGAACCAGCAGCGCCGGTCACTGAGACTCACCCGGTAGAACCGGTGGTCGCAGTCGAACCCAGTGTTCCACTTCCCACAACGACTCCTGCCACCCGCAATTACACACTCAGTGCTGCAACCCGTACTCTGGTTAATCAGGCAACTACCCAGCGTAAAAACCTGGATTTTGTTCAGGCTGCCGCCACCCTGGAAAGGGCACTACGCATCGAACCCAAGAATCCACTGCTGTGGCTTGAGTATGGTGAGTTGCGTATGGATGAAAACAATTTCGCCCAGGCAGAAAGCATGGCACGTAAAGCCCTGGCCTCTGCCAGTGGTGATGCACGCACTCAGGCCAGTGCCTGGCGTCTGATTGCTGACAGTTACAAAGCCCGCAACCAGAACAGTGAAGCGCAACAGGCTTACGGGCGCGCCAATTCACTGACAGACCGATAACAGGGTTTCGAGCGTGATTGCCTTGTTGCAACGTGTGACGCAGGCTCACGTACAGGTTGATGGCAAGGATACTGGCCGCATCGGCGCGGGCCTGCTGGTATTGCTCGGTGTTGAGCGCGGTGACACGGAGGCACAGGCGGACCGGTTGCTGGAACGCCTGCTGACATACCGGATATTTGCCGATGATGCCGGCAAGCTGAACCTCAGTCTGCAGGATCAGCGCGGCGGTTTGTTACTGGTGCCACAATTTACCCTTGCAGCAGACACACGACGGGGCACCCGACCCGGTTTCAGCAGTGCAGCCACTCCGGTAATCGGCAAGCAGCTGTTTCACTATTTTGTTGAACGGGCGCGTCAGCAGCATCCTGAAGTGGCCACGGGAATATTTGGTGCTGACATGCAGGTGTGGCTATGTAACGACGGCCCCGTTACCTTCTGGCTACAGGTAACACCGCAAAGCGCAGCTGAACAGTAAATGCATGAATTAATACCGGTTCATGTCGCAGTTCTGAATGGTTAATTGGCGTATGATTTTAATCTTTCAAATTCTCGGAGACACCAATGTTAGGCATGAGAGAGTTGATCGTCATCCTGGTGATAGCCCTGCTGGTTTTCGGCACCAAGAAGCTGAAAAATATCGGCTCTGATCTGGGCGGTGCAGTCAAAGGTTTCAAGGACGCCATGAAGGACGGTGAGCGGATACAGGACGCTGAAAATGACAAGCAGCTGAAATCACCTGATGCAAAGGATGCGGACTTCACCACAGTCACCGGCGACAAAACCAGTAACAAGTCATAACATTCCTGACAGGCCACTGAACAATGTTTGAAGTCGGTTTTCAGGAACTCGTGCTGATCGCACTGCTTGCGCTGGTGGTGCTGGGCCCGGAGAAGCTGCCCAAACTCGCAGCCAAGCTTGGTCGCTGGACAGGCAGGGCACGCAGTATGGCGCGCAATCTAAGACAGCAACTTGAACAGGAAGTCAGTTATGAAGAACTGCTGCAGCAGAAACAGGCGGCCGAAGAAGCTTTGCGTAAAGCCAACGCTGCACCCATGGAATTTCATCACGAACTGAACCAGACAGTTGCGCCCGCTGCTGCCGAACATACTCCGCCCGCTCTGCAATCTGATACTCAGGAAGCTGAACATTCACCGACACACAGTGAATTACCTCCTGACCAGAGCAAAAATATTGCGGGCTCTTCTTCATGAGTGAAACCTCCGGTACAGAACAGCTGGCTGAAGGCTCGCTGATTTCCCATCTGCTGGAATTACGTGATCGCCTGCTGCGATCAGTGATCGTGGTGCTTGTGATATTTGCACCCTGCGCTTACTACAGTCAGGAACTGTTCACCCTGATCGCGAAACCTCTGCTGGCGAAGCTGCCGAATGGTTCCTCCATGGTATCCACCAGCCTGACAGCACCAGTCATGGCTCCTTTGAAACTCGCCGTGCTGGTGGCGCTGTTCATCGGTATCCCCTATGTGCTGTATCAGGCCTGGGCATTCGTTTCACCCGGCCTGTACAAACAGGAAAAACGCTTCGCCATCCCCTTGCTGATATCCAGCATCGTGTTGTTTTACTGCGGTGCAGCCTTCGCCTATTTTGCCGTGTTCCCGGTAATGTTTGCCTTCCTCACCACCTATCTCCCGGTGGGAGTTGTCATGATGCCGGACATGACGTTGTATCTGGATTTTGTGGCCATGCTGATCTTCGCGTTCGGTGCGTCTTTCGAAATTCCGATTGCAACCTTTCTGCTGGTCTGGACCGGCCTGCTGAAATTCAGGCAGCTGACTGAAAATCGCGGTTATGTCCTGATAGTGGTATTTGTAATTGCTGCAATACTGACACCTACAACTGATCCGCTGTCCCAGACCCTGATGGCAGGCCCCATGTATTTTCTGTATGAGTTAGGCATCATATTCGCACGCATTTTTCTTAAGGAAAAAATTGCTGCCCGCGAGAAAGAGGAAGCAGAATCAGCAGCTGATTAACGAAATCTGAAGAAACAGAGAATAAGCAAAGCTATTTCCATGACTGTATTTCGTGCCCTGCTTGTAATTACCCTGAGTGTGATGACCGCCTGCTCCGGCGGTGAGCGTCGGGTTGAACAAGGCACTCGCGATGGCATCCTGCATTTCGGCAACGGGACGGAACCTCAGGGTGTTGATCCACACACCACTACCGGCGTACCGGAACATCATATCGAGCAGGCATTGTTTGAAGGCCTGGTAGGTAAAGACCCGGAAACTCTCGCGCCGGTGCCCGGAGTTGCCGATCGCTGGGAAATCAGCGCAGATGGCCGCGTCTATCGTTTTCATCTGCGCGAGAATGCTCGCTGGTCAAATGGCGAAGCCATCACTGCCGAAGATTTCCGCTGGAGCTGGTGGCGCGGCTTGCAGCCGGCGCTGGGCAACGAATATGCCTATATGCTGTATCCGATCAGGAATGCTGAAGCGTATGCCACCGGCAAGCTCACAGATTTCTCACAGGTGGGAGTACGTGTAATAGATCTACACACCTTGGAAATTGAACTCACCGCACCGACACCCTATTTCATGCAGTTACTGGATCATGAAAGCATGTTTCCGGTACCCCGCAAGGTGATTGAGAAATTTGGTACACCTGTTGATCGCTTCAGCCAGTGGACACGCCCGGGCAATATGGTCAGTAACGGCCCGTTCCGTCTGACCGAATGGAAGCTGTACAAATATGTCCGCCTGGAAAAGAACCCCTATTACTGGGATGCCGCCAACGTAAAGCTGAACGGCATTGTTTTCTATCCCACCGAAAATACTATTACCGAAGAACGCCTGTTCCGCTCGCAGCAGTTACATGTCACTTCATCCATACCACTGGACAAGATACCGGTGTATCGCACCAGTCGCTCTGATGAACTCAGAGTGGATCCTTATCTTGGCAGTTACTACTACATGATTAACGTCAAGCGACCTGGTTTGAACGATGCGCGAGTGCGCAGAGCGCTGGCCATGGCGATTGATCGGGATTCGCTGATAAAAAATGTACTGGATGGCGTGAATTTTCCTGCTTACAGCATGACACCACCGGGCACTGCGGGATATCAGCCTCCCATTCTGTTCAAGTTTGATCCGGAAGGTGCCCGCAAACTGCTGGCAGATGCGGGATATCCCGGTGGCAAGGGATTGCCAAAAATAGAAATTCTGTACAACACCAATGAAGCTCACCGCAAGATTGCAGTGGCGCTGCAACAGATGTGGAAAACCAACCTCAACATTGATGTCACCATGCTCAATCAGGAGTGGAAGGTGTATCTCGACAGTCGCAACTCACTGGATTACAGCGTGGCACGCGCCGCATGGATTGGTGACTACGTTGATCCAGATACTTTTCTGAACATGTGGATCACTGGCGGTGGCAATAACGACACCGGCTGGTCAAGTGCAGAATACGATGACCTCATTCTGCATAAAATTCCTGCCATGCACACACAGGAAGAACGGTTTGCAGGGTTTACCCGGGCGGAAACCATACTGATGCAGGAAATGCCCATCATTCCTATCTATATCTACTCAACCAAGTACCTGATTCACCCCAGCGTAAAGGGCATGCCGACCAATCTACTGGATTACTATGCCTTCAAGCATATTCATCTGGAGCCTGAGACCTGATGTGGCGTTTCATAGCTTCACGTGTTCTGCAGGCCATTCCTGTCCTGTTCATCGTGATCACACTCACTTTCTTTCTGGTGCGCTTTGCTCCCGGCGGCCCGTTCTCCACGGAAAAAGCTGTTGTGCCCGAAGTGAAGCGTGCGCTGGAAGCTCAATATCAGCTGGACCAGCCTTTGCTTGCTCAGTTCGGCTCGTATCTGACTGATCTGGTACACGGTGACTTCGGGCCCTCCTTCAAGTATCCCGGACGCACCGTGAACGAGTTGATCGCGGCGGGCTTTCCGGCTACTGCAGAACTTGGTTTGTATGCGCTACTGGTGGCAGTGGTACTGGGTATGGCTGCCGGTATCGTAGCCGCCTTGAACCCCAATAGCTGGCGTGACTATGTGCCCATGTCAGCGGCCATGATTGGCATCTGCATGCCCACCTTCCTGCTGGGACCGCTGCTGGTGCTGATATTCGGACTGTGGCTGGAATGGCTACCGGTGTCGGGCTGGGGTGAAGTCAGTGGTGACAAGATTCTGCCCAGCATTACGCTGGGTGCAGCCTATGCAGCGTATATCGCACGTCTGACTCGCAGCGGCATGCTCGAAGTCCTGTCACAGGACTACATACGCACTGCCAGAGCCAAAGGCCTGCCTGAATATGTGGTGGTATTCAAACATGCGCTGCGGGGCGGCGTGATACCGGTCGTTGCCTTCTTGGGCCCGGCATTCGCTGGTCTGTTAAGCGGTTCATTCGTGGTGGAAACTATCTTCCAGGTACCCGGATTGGGCCGGTTTTTTGTCCAAGCCGCATTCAATCGTGACTACACACTGATTCTGGGCAGCACGGTTTTCTTTGCGGTACTGATTGTGGTCTTCAATCTGTTGTCAGATGTGCTGGCTGCCTGGCTCAATCCACGCCTGCGTGCAGGTCTGGGCGTTAAGTGATGAACGCAACCCGGATTGAAGACTACGAGCAAGGCACGTCACTGTGGCGTGATGCCTGGATACGACTGCGCAAGAACAGGCTGGCTGTGATCGGCGGGATGACACTGATTGTTGTGACACTTCTGTGCCTGCTGGCTCCTTTTGTTTCACCCTATGGTTATGAGCAGCAGGATCTGGTGCTGGGTGCAGCCGGCCCTTCAGCCCGGCACTGGCTGGGCACCGATGTGTTCGGGCGCGATCTGCTGACCCGCATACTGTATGGCGGACGCATCTCGCTGATGGTGGGACTGATCGCCACCGGCGTCGCACTGATAATCGGTGTCACATGGGGTGCGATTGCTGGCTATGCCGGCGGGCGCGTAGATGCAGTCATGATGCGCTTCGTAGACATTGTATATGCGCTGCCGTTCATGATTTTTGTGGTGCTACTGATGGTGGTGTTCGGACGCAACCTGCTGTTGCTGTTTCTGGTCATCGGTGCAGTGGAATGGCTGACCATGGCGCGCATTGTGCGTGGTCAGGTGCAGGGCCTTAAACAGCTGGAGTTCATCGAAGCAGCGGTTTCACTTGGCCTTTCAGGCTGGACCATTATCCGCCGACATCTGATTCCAAACGCTATCGGGCCTGTGATCGTTTACACCACCCTGACAATTCCATCAGTCATGCTGCTCGAAGCATTCATTTCATTTCTCGGGTTGGGTATTCAGCCACCCCAGTCATCATGGGGATCATTGATCGCTGAAGGAGTAGAAACCATGGAAGAGTTCCCGTGGCTATTGATCTTTCCGGGTATGGCATTGAGCCTGACTTTATTCGCACTCAATTTTCTCGGTGATGGTCTGCGTGACGCGCTGGATGTGCGCACCTCCAGAGATTAGTTATGGCACTACTTGAAGTCAGCCATCTGAGCGTCAGCTTTCATACCCGCAATGGCATAGCCCGTGCTGTGGATGACATCAGCTTCAGCCTTGAGCAGGGTCAGACGCTGGGCATTGTGGGCGAATCCGGTTCCGGCAAATCCGTCTGCTGCTACTCCCTGCTGGGTTTGATTCCTCGTCCACCCGGCCGCATCGACTCAGGCACTGCGATGTTTGCCGGCCGTGATCTGCTGCATTGCTCTGAGGCCGAACTGCGCCGGGTGCGCGGCGACAAGATCGCAATGATTTTTCAGGATCCCATGACGAGCCTGAATCCTTTTCTGCGCATTGGTGAACAATTGATTGAGCCGCTTGTATATCACCGCGGCCAGAGTCGCGATGCTGCGCGCAAGCAGGCTATTGCTTTGCTGGAAGAGGTCGGCATACGCAATCCATCCCAGACCATAGACTGCTATCCACATGAATTTTCAGGCGGCATGCGTCAGCGCGTCATGATTGCCATGGCATTGATTGCTGAACCACAGCTATTGATCGCCGATGAGCCCACCACTGCACTGGATGTCACTGTTCAGCGTCAGATACTTGAGTTGATCAATGAGCTGCGTCGCAAGCGCAATCTGGCTGTGATATTCATCAGCCACGATCTTGGCGTGGTCGCAGGCATTGCTGATCAGGTTCTGGTCATGAAAGACGGACGCATGATCGAGCAGGGACCGGTACATTCTCTCTTCGATAATCCTGCTGATGCATACACACGCAAACTGCTGGCCGCGATCCCTCGTGGTGCCAAGTCGGCCGCCGACCGATCCACAAACCAGGACCTGCTGGCTGTCAATGACCTGACCACCCGCTTCAACATTATTGATCACGGCAAAAGTAGCGAATTGATCGCAGTGAACAGTGTCAGCTTCAGACTCAGACGTGGCGAAGTGCTGGGGCTGGTTGGTGAATCCGGCTCTGGAAAATCCACACTGGGCCGTAGCATCCTGAACCTGATCCGCCCAAGCAGCGGCTCGGTATGTTTTGATGGTGAAGAGCTGGTGGGCAGAGACAATCAACAGATGAAGCCGTTGCGGCGGCGCATGCAAATGATTTTTCAGGATCCCTATGCTTCGCTGAATCCGCGCATGACCATTTATGACACTCTGGCTGAACCGATGTTGCTGCATGGTATTGCAAGCAAAACTGATGTAGATCAGCAGGTATTAAAGCTGATGGATGATGTGGGGCTGGCACGTGCCTATATTCGCAAGTACCCGCATGAATTCTCCGGTGGCCAGCGTCAGCGTATCGCCATCGGCAGAGCCATCGCGACCAGACCTGAATTCGTAGTCGCTGATGAACCGGTATCTGCGCTGGATGTAACGATTCAGAAGCAGATTCTGGAGTTGCTGCTTACATTGGTGGAACGTCACAATCTGAGCATGCTGTTCATTTCGCATGATCTGGCTGTGGTACGGCATCTATGTGATCGAATCATGGTAATGCGTGCCGGCCAGCTGCTTGAAACTGCTGCAACAGAATTACTCTGGGCCGCACCCGCTCACGAATACACTCGTACCCTGCTATCCAGCAGCCAGACAGAGCTGCCTGAAGCCCGTTAATTCAGCTCAAATCTGTTCGTTATCAGTGGCGGTGAATCTTGAACTGAATGCTCAAGCCGCCCAGCAAAGCCGCCGCAACCGCTGAACAGAAGCTGACAATCAGCGAAGCCCAGAGCGCGGTGGCAAAACGATCAATGGTGAACCCATCCAGGATATAGGCAACCAGACCCAGCATCCCGGCATTGATTACCAGCAGAAACAGTCCAAGGGTCACCACTGTGATTGGCAAGGTAAGGATCAGCACCAGTGGCCGCACCACTGCATTCATGACCCCCAGCAGCAAAGCCGCCATGATCAGGGTTTGTGCATCGCTGAACCGCAAGCCATTCAGTATGGCAGTGGCCAGCCAAAGACCAAGCGATGCAAAGGCTGCGCGCAAACAGAATTCCAGAATTTTCCTGTTCTTCATCAGTAACCTCGCCGCACCCATACCAGACGATTCAGGCGCACTACACTTAACAACAGCAATGCGGCTACCGCGTTATGCGCCGTTGCCATCCAGAGCGGGAACCCTCTGAGAACCATCAAAGGTCCCAGCAACAATTGCACCAGCAATACGATGCCAATCGCCAGACCCGCGAACTGAACTGCACGCGTCTGTGCCCGTGTCCATGCTGTGAACGCCAGCCAGCCCAGCACGATTGCAGTGGTCAACGCGCCAAGCCGATGCATGAAATGTATGGCCACGCGTGCCGGGTGATCCAGCACGCCGCCTTCATAGTCGATTCCCAGTCCGCGCCACACCACGAATGCATCCCTGATATCCATTTCAGGCCAGTATGAATTCTGACAGGTGGGAAAATCCGGACAGGACACGGCTGCATAGTTGGTACTGGTCCAGCCACCCAGAAATATCTGCATGGCAATCACTATCAGTCCGAGCAGTGCCAGCTTCCTGATATTGCGTTCTGCTGTAGGACGTGTGCTGCGATCGACCCGCATACTCTGCCATGCCAGCAAGGACATGGTAGTCAGCCCGCCGATCAGGTGTGAAACAACAATGAGCGGCTTGAGCAGCAGCGTCACAGTCCACATCCCCAGCAGACCCTGCAGGAGCACCAGCGGTATCAGCAGCAAGGGAATCTTTACGGGTTGATTCGGATCACGTCGGTTCCACCATGCCATCCCACCCAGCGTCACGATAATCAGGCCGAGCGTACTGGCGAAGTAGCGATGAATCATTTCCTTTACGGCTTTGGCGTATTCAAATTTCCGTTCGGGATACAAGCCCTGCGCCACATCAAGGTTCTGTTCGGCCGCGCCGGCTGAGACATGACCATAGCAGCCGGGCCAGTCCGGGCAGCCCAGCCCCGCATCATTCAATCTGACCCATGCACCGAGTACCACAACACACAACGCCAGTGCAGCGCCAAACATGCTCAGGCGACGGAATAGTTGCAGACGATCAGCAGGCTTCATGTATTCGGCTCCGTAACAGGCAGACGCGGCATTCAGCCAATGTGCGATAAACCCAGCAGCTTTTTGATATCCTGATAAACATTACGCGCATCTGTTCCCTGTGCATAGCTCATCATCAGATTACCCAGCGGGTCCACAATGTAGATGCGTCCTGCCTGTATTGCAGGTACGCCATCGCTGGCTGGAAAACTCGCTGTCAGTTGCTGTCCCTGCGTATCATCAATACCGGCACTCAGCAGATCACCCTGTTCGGTAGCAAAATAATTTTTATCTTCGATCATGCCAGTGTAAAGAAACACACGTTTTACGCGTGTCATGTCCTTACCGAGCAACTGGAATGCCAGACGCATCTGCAGCAGACTACTGCGGCATGGCTCAGCACACTGACCTTCACCCAGATACACAAGGCTCCAGTCTTCGCGCAGGAACCGGGCATCTGTTTGCTGGCCGTCAACCGTGTTCAGAGTCACTGTCGGCAAAGGTATGGCCGGACTGATCAGATCCCCTTTGTTGGTAGTGCCACTTGGTCGCCAGCCGCTGCCGTAGTAAACAATGAATGCCAGAGCCAGCGGCATGAAAAACAGGCCCAGAATGATAAAAAACGGGCGACGGGTGGGCTTGTCGCGAGCGGTATCAGCGGGTTGAGTCATGATTCAGTGAGCAGTATCCAGACGTTTCAGATTTACCACAACATAGATGATAAGAAGTGTTATCGCCAGTCCAAACCACTGTACGGCATACGCGATGTGGCGCTCGGGAGTAAATCCAAGATTGATCTGCCAGGTTCGTTCGTAACCATCTGCGATATCCGCATCAAGCAGAATAATGTGTGTTGCCAGACCGTCCCCATAAAGCCTTCTAAGCTCATCTGCTTTCGGGTAATTCAGTACCTGTGGCCAAGAATTTTCCTTGATACCGGCATCACCTGCGCGCACACCCGGCTGCGGCAACTCATCAAGGAGACCTCGTACCTCACGTGACTGTTCATCTACTGTGATCTCTGGCAACTGCTTGCGCTCTGCCATCAACGATACCCAGCCTCGATCTACCAGAATGATTGATTGATTGGCTGCTGTATCCGGAATCAGGGGCGTCAATACTCGAAAACCCGGCTGGCCTTGTCTGGGCGGATCAGTTGATGGCATGTTGTCCAGCAGGATCTGATGCGCGTTGTCGTAGTGACCTTTGACACTGACATGCTGATAGCGGTTAGCCCGATCGATGCTGGCGGCATCCAGTGACAATAATTGCTGCCGTCCCTGTTCAGCCTGCATCATCAGATCACGCTTTTCCTGTGCCCGCCGCAATTGCCAGAACCCGAGGCTGATCAAGCCCGGCAGCAAGGCCAGCGTGATCAGACTGGCGACCCAGCCCGGAGCAAACACACGACTGCCGATACGAAGGTTCACGATATACTCACATCCTCTATACCATTTCACTCAGCGATATGAGTTGCCACCCATGATCAAAATCCTGATTGTCGCCTGCCTCATCGGCATCATTATCAGCCTCGGCACGGGACTGTTCCATCTGGTGAATGACAAGGGCAACTCAAAGAAAATGGCCAATGCCCTGACGATCAGGGTTGCGCTGTCCGTTGCACTGTTCGTCCTGCTTTTCATCGCCTGGAAACAGGGGCTGATCCAGCCACACGGCATCAGCAAGTGACCAAGCAAAACGGGCCGGAGAAATAACTCCGGCCCGTTTTACTACTCAAGTTGCCTGACTTACAGCCAGTAAACAAAGATAAACAAACCCAGCCATACCACATCTACAAAGTGCCAGTACCACGCCACCGCTTCAAAGCCGAAATGATTATCGGGATTGAAATGGCCTTTCATACTACGCAACCAGATTACTGTCAGCATGATGGCACCGATGGTGACATGCAAGCCGTGGAAACCGGTGAGCATGAAGAACGTGGAACCATAAATACCCGTGCTGAGCTTCAGGTTCATTTCCTTGTAGGCTTCAGCATATTCAGTCGACTGCAGGTAGACGAACAGGAAACCCAGAAGGAAGGTTAATGCCAGAAATACTTTGAGGATACCGCGCTTGTTTTCTTTCAGGGCATGGTGCGCAATGGTGATAGTCACACCCGAAGTCAGAAGGATCATGGTGTTCACGGCAGGCAAGCTGAACGCCGGAATAACTTCAAATTCGCCACCCAGTCGCGCCGGGCCATTGCTCGGCCAGCCACCACTGAAGTTCTGCCAGAGCACGCTATTTGCGAATTTCACGCCCTGGCCGCTGAGCCACGGCTGAGCAATATTACGTGCGTAATACAGTGCACCGAAGAAGGCGGCGAAGAACATCACTTCCGAGAAGATGAACCACATCATGCCCATACGGAAGGAACGATCGACTGCCTCATTGTAGGTTCCGGATACACTTTCATTAATCACATCACGGAACCAGCCGAAGAACAGGCCGAGCACACAGGCGATACCCACCCAGAACATGGTTGAAGATCCGCTATTCAGCCACTGCGTAGCGCCGAACATGGTGATGAACAGGGAGACGGAACCAACGATCGGCCAGTGGCTGGCGTGTGGCACGTAGTACTTGCCTGCGGGAGCGTGGTCATGATGCGCGTGAGCCATATTTTTTCCTGCTGCTAACAAATCTGTCATTCGGGTTTGTCTATAACGAGCGAGCAGAAGGCAAGCCTTCTGCAAATCAATTCAGTACTGCCACCTTGTTCTGTGGCACATCAAACATTGCATAGCCAAGCGTGACGCGATCCATGTTGCGCGGCAGTGCCGGGTCTACAAAGAAACGCACTTTCAGCTCACGTTCCTGATTTGCCTCAAAATGCTGGGGCGTAAAGCAGAAACAATCGGTCTTTCGAAAATACTGGGTTGCTTCATTGGGTGCGATGCTGGGTACCGCCTGAGCGGTAACCGGCTGCGCAATCAGGTTTTTCGCACGAAAGGTTGCTTCATACAACTGTCCGGGATGCACCCTGATTTCGCTTTGTTCAGGAGCGAATTCCCAGGTGCCCACCGTTGGCACGGTGGACAGAAACTCGACAGTAACCACGCGATTTACATCAACCCGTTCCGCAGCATGTGCAGCGACCAGTAATTCTTTCTTGCTACCGTAACCTGTTACTGAACATAGCACGTCATAAAGAGGTACTAATGCCCAGCCGAAAGCGAAGGCACCAACAACAAACCACCATAGCTGTCTTGTCAGACGACGGTTTGATTGTTGTTGACGCTTGCCAGCTTCCGTTGGGTCAGCCACGCGCAGCACTCACGCTCATCACAATGAAGCCGATGTACAAGGCCAGCGCCAGCGCCACCAGCAACCATGTTGTGCGGCGCACACGACGCTGACGATCCATTGCCTGTTGTTCAATCATCGACATCGCCTACTTCACTTCCGGCGGCACTTCAAATGAGTGATACGGAGGAGGTGATGACAGAGTCCATTCCAGACCATGCGGACTGGCGCTATCCCACACCTTGTCAGAAGCCTTCACACCGCCACGCACACAACTGATGATGTTGTACACGAACAGCAGCTGGGTCAGACCAAAGCAGAAACCGCCAATAGAAGAAACAAAGTTCCAGTCAGCGAACTGGGTGGAATAGTCCGGAATACGGCGCGGCATACCGGCCAGACCCAGGAAATGCTGCGGGAAGAACAGCACATTCACAAAAATGGTGGACAGCCAGAAATGCAGTTTGCCCAGCTTTTCGTTGTACATGTTGCCCGTCCACTTGGGCAGCCAGTAATAAGTAGCCGCCATGATCGAGAACACAGCACCCGGAACCAGTACGTAGTGGAAATGAGCCACTACAAAGTAAGTATCGTGATACTGGAAATCCACTGGCGCCATGGCCAGCATCAACCCGGAAAAGCCACCGATGGTGAACAGGAACAGGAAGGACAGGGAGAACAGCATGGGTGTTTCAAAGCTGAGTGAACCCTTCCACATGGTGGCCGTCCAGTTGAACACCTTCACGCCGGTAGGAATGGCAATCAGCATCGTGGACAGCATGAAGAACATTTCGCCCACCAGTGGCATGCCGGTAGTGAACATGTGGTGCGCCCACACAATGAATGAAAGGAATGCAATGGATGCCGTGGCGTACACCATCGCGTCATAACCGAACAGCGGCTTGCGGGAGAATGTCGGGATGATTTCCGACACTACGCCGAAGGCCGGCAGAATCATGATGTACACCTCGGGATGGCCGAAGAACCAGAAAATGTGCTGGAACATCACTGGATCACCGCCGCCGGCGGCATTGAAGAAGCTGGTACCGAAATAGTGATCGGTCAGCAGCATGGTCACGGCACCGGCCAGTACAGGCATCACCGCAATCAGCAGATAGGCAGTAATCAGCCAGGTCCAGACGAACAGCGGCATTTTCAGCAGCGTCATGCCGGGAGCGCGCATGTTCATGATGGTCACGATCACGTTGATCGCACCCATGATGGAAGAAGCGCCCATCAGATGCACCGCAAATACAGCCATCGGAAATGCATCACCGGTCTGCAATACCAATGGCGGATACAGAGTCCAGCCACCGGCAGGCGCACCACCCGGAACAAACAGGGTGAGAATCAGCAGCGTAAAAGCAAACGGCAGCAGCCAGAAACTGAAGTTGTTCATGCGTGGCAAGGCCATGTCAGGCGCACCCACCTGCAGGGGAATCATCCAGTTGGCCAGTCCTGTAAAAGCCGGCATGACGGCACCGAACACCATGAGCAAGGCATGCACGGTCGTCATGGAATTGAAAAAACCGGGATCAATAAACTGCATACCGGGCTTGAGCAGCTCCGCACGTATGACCATGGCCATTGCGCCTCCGGTGAGGAACATCGCCAGACTGAAAATCAGGTACATCGAACCGATGTCTTTATGATTGGTGGCAAAGAGCCAGCGGCGCCAGCCCTTCATGGGGCCATGATCATCATGGCCTGCCGCGTGAGTATCGTGTGTATGTGAAGCACTCATGATTTATCTCGATTCAAACAACTGGGCGTGGGCGTTCAGGTAGAAGCTGGTGTAGCGGCGGCGGAACTTGCAGAACCTTCCGCAGCAGGCGCAGCGGCAACAGCCGGAGCAGCCGCTGGAGTATTCGCAGACTGTTGTGACTTCAACCATGTGTCGTAATCGGCCTGCGACCTGACATCCACGACAACGGGCATGAAGCCGTGATCCCGGCCACACAGTTCCGCACACTGGCCACGGTAAATGCCGATCTGATCGGCCTTGAACCACAGTTCATTGACGAATCCGGGAATAGCATCTTTTTTCATACCCAGGGCCGGCACCCACCACGCGTGAATGACATCTCCGGCTGTAAGCAGTACGCGGACTTTCTTGCCAACAGGCACCACCAGCGGATTATCAACGCTCAGCAGATAGTCCGGAATCGTATTCACATCCACACCGGAATTTAGTTGCCGGGCAAAGTTACTATCACGTGACAACGTTGAATAGAAGCTGACTTTCTGATCCAGATATTCATACTGCCACTTCCACTGAAATCCCGTGACCTTGATGGTCATCTCGGAGCCGCGGGTATCTTCAATCTTGATCAGCGCGCGTGCAGCCGGAATGGCCATGAACACCAGAATAATGATGGGTATCGCTGTCCAGATGATTTCCACCTTGGTGCTATGCAGCAAAGTGGTATCTGGCACTGCGCCCTTGGAGTGACGGAATTTGATAATGGAATAAATCATCGCGCCAAATACCACGACCGCAATGCCCGTACAGATTTCCAAGATCGTCATATGCAGGGAATAAGCCTGCTTGCTAAGTTCGGTCACACCGGGAGTCAAATTTACTTGCCAGGCAGCGAATGCCGGACTGGCCAACAGACTGGCCGACAACGCGCCTGTCGCGCTCACCAGAGGTTTAAGAAACTTCGACATTTGCACCCATGCTCCCGATATTGAATCTGCTCTGGCTGGCGTATGCCAGCCAAGCCACACCGTAAATAATTACAGCGCCGGCGAATCATTCATGTTTCCAACCAGTTGTTGCAACCGTACCGCCAGGGTACGACGCTCATCGTCGGTCAGAAAGCGGCCCACCTCGCAGACATTCCTTCCCGACTCAAAAATGAGCCGGCTGGGGTAATGCCCAAAGCGGGGGCCGCATAGTTTAACTCTCGTCCAGTGCCGAGGAAACCTCGTTTTTGCTTGTGACACGCCGAGTTGCGAGCTAATTGTCACGAAGTCATACGAAATGGCGATGGTTTCCCGCTGTGCACCGCGCTTGAACGACCAGCGCAACGCCAGCCAGACCAGTAGCAGCTCCAGCCCAGCGAATGGCAATACCGGCCAGAAACCCTGCGCGACACAGTAACCGGCCGTAATCATGGGGCCGATTGATACCGTTCCCATAAACACTCGCGCACCCCTGGGGGTCAGGGAGTTATGCGCACGCAGCTCGATCCGTATTGACTGCTCCTCGCGTTGCTCCACCGAACGCTGCACGGGCGATTCGTTCGCAGCGGTACTGGAATGAGGGGAAGACTCTCGCAATGACTTTGGCCAGCTGAGGTTTGAAACCAATGAATGTTAGAGCCGGACGGGAATCCAGGCAATCAGACCCTTCCCGCAGGGACAAATTAAGTTACCTGACTTCAGCCCAGCAAAAGGTCGATGTTCAGGTATTGACCGAGTCGGTCAGTCCGGCCGGGCTTGATGTTCGGGATGATGCCAAGACACGGCACTTCGAGCCTCTGCTGCAATGTAGCAATGTTGTCATCCGCTTCGGCGAATGTCGCTTCGACATGATTTCCAACCCAGCCTGCCAACCGGCATGGCCCGGACTGGATGGCTTGTGCGGACAATAAGGCGTGATTAAGACAGCCAAGCCGCAGCCCGACCACCAGAATCACATCCAGCCTCAGGGCTTCAGGGAAATCACTTAAATACCCGACCGGTTCTGAAGGCACCCGCCAGCCACCCGCGCCTTCGACCACCACCACATCAGCCATCTGCTGTAACTTCTCATACGCCGAACGCAATCGGGACAAGCTGATCTCCTGCCCGGCCTGTCTGGCAGCAAGGTGCGGCGCAATGGCTGGTGCAAAACAGTAAGGATTAATGAGTCCATACTCTGCCTTGACGTTTGCAGCGGATTGCATGGCCAGCGCATCATCATTGCGCAAACCCTCAGGTGTTAGCTCACTACCGCTGGCCACGGGCTTCATGCCAACAACTTTCAGTCCTCTGGAGACAAACGAATGGATCAATGCACACGACACCAGCGTCTTGCCCACGCCGGTGTCGGTGCCCGTGATGAAAATGCCTCGTGACATGAAGAGTGATTGCCCGGAAAGCGCCAGCGGAAGGACAATGATATTTTATTGTCGGCGTGGGGAGTGAAGTATGTGTGCATCATACTATCGCTTCCAATTTGATGACCTCAGCCGGATTGTGTGCAATTCAAGCCACTGCAATGCCTGAACCTGATGCAGCCGGGTAATGTCTCGACAGTCATACAGCTGATACCCACTTCCGAACGCGCCGAAGGCTTTACTAGGCCGATGTGATCATAATGCTGCAGCGTACGCACAGCCAGTCCGTAGTGTTTGGCCAGTTCACTCACTGTGGGTTGCATCGTGAATCCTTCGGTGTGCTGGAGCTATGCCGAGCTTAAATGCTGACGCTACGTGAGGGTCAAGGAGTTTGTTTCATTCGCTTTAATACGTAGTGGGATTGGTCTCTTGCACAATTATTCCAGATCGTGCATATTATTCCCATGAAAAGGATTATCTGGCAAGGAAGCAGCAGGACTGATTTGAAGTCGTTTCCACCAATGGTAGTGGATGCCGCCGGATATCAGCTGTTCCGTGTGCAAACCGGGCTTGATCCAGATGACTGGAAGCCGATGCCGAGTATTGGTCCGGGAGTGCAAGAGATTCGTCTGCGGGATGCCACCGGTGCATTTCGAATCATCTACATTGCCACTGGACCACAAGGTGTTTACGTGTTGCATTGTTTTCAGAAGAAGTCTCAGAAAACCAATGTTCACGACATTCAATTGGCACGTGAACGGTTGAAGACCATTTTGAGGTGAGTCGTGAGCAAGAAAGAAAAATCGAAAGCCAAGAGCATCTTTCATGATTTGTACGATCCGGATCAGGCCGCCGAGATGGAGATTCGTTCCACCTTGATGATTGGCTTATCGCAATGGCTCGCGAACTCCGACATGACCCAAGCCGCTGCCTCTAAAGTACTGGGCGTCACACAGGCAAGGGTATCAGACATCAAGCGTGGCGCCATCAGTCGCTTCAGCCTTGATTTGCTAGTGCGGTTGGCCGCAAGAGCAGGGTTACGCCCCAAACTCAAACTTGCTGCTTGAGGTAAGTGATATCTTAGACAGTTATGCTCAACTGAAGTCGTTCGAAGCCAACTAGCAAAGGCTCCATCTTGCTTTCCACTAAAATTTTTCGAGTTGCAATTTTCCTGCTGATTACCTTTGACGCGTACTCAGGGGAAAATAATGCATCTGAAATTGTTTTTAGTACTTATCTCGGAGGCAAGGGGGATGATCACGCAAATATTGTTCGGGCCGATGGTGCTGGAAATGTTTTCATTGGCGGATTCACCGAGTATTGGGATAACTTTCCGACATTGAATGCAATTCAAAATAGTCGGCAAGGAGCTTACAGTGGGATAGTAGCCAAATTCTCAGGGGGAGGTTTGCTCCAGTGGGCAACGCATTTAGGTGGCGCACGTGGCTCCGTAAAGGGTAACTCAGTCTTTAACGAAAGTGACTACGTCTTTAACGTTGTAACTGGGTTGGCACCCGATCTGAACGGTGGTGTTTATGCTGCCGGTACGACGACGTCTTCTGACTTCCCAACGGTTAATGCGATTCAGTCAGCGCCGCAAAGCAGAAATGAATCGTTTCTAACAAGGTTCGATAAAAGCGGAAAAATTGTTTGGTCTACTTACATAGGTGGCTCCGGAATTCACTTCGCAACGGCCATAGCTTCGACAAGCAATGGCGTGGTTTATGTGACGGGGCTTGCGGATGTAAAGTGCGGCGTCGCCAAATTTGATAGTGCTGGAAAATTAATCTGGAGCAAGACATTTGGTGGTGATGGCCATTTTACTGACGGAAAATCAATTGCTACGGATGTGGCTGGAAACGTCTTCGTCGGAGGTGATACACACGTAGACCACTTACCGATGCAAACAGACGAGCAGCGATACGCAAGCTTTCCGAAAAAGAATCCCTATGTTGCAAAATTTGATATGAATGGAGAGCTGCTATGGTCAGTAAAACTTGGCAGTCCAGATGAAGATGAATTGGTTGCAACCGATGTTGATCGAACAGGGAATGTTTATGTTACTGGCGTCACTAAATCGAACCAATTTCCCACACTGAATGCCAGTCGGCCAGCCAGGAGTGGAAACGACGATGCATTCATTGCTAAGTTCAATTCAGATGGACGCTTATTGTGGTCAACATATCTCGGCGGTAGCGGTAAAGATGAAGTACACGCAATTGCTGTAGATGCAAATGACTATATCCACATCACTGGGAACACTGCCTCAATAAGGTACCCCACAAAAAAACCATTTCAGAGCAAGCAAGGCGGGGGCGTTGACGCGTTTGTGACAACCTTTAGTCCGGACGGAGAAATTGTGCACTCATCCTACTTAGGGAATCTCTGATTTATTTCCCCGTCATCATAGAATGTCGCCACTGAACTGATAACAGGTGAAGTGGTGATGAAACCGACGCAGCAGAGTTTGGCCACGGCGGGGTTTGAACGCTACCGCAAGCGCACGCGTCGGGAT
>CAILZL010000010.1 GCA_903838705.1 uncultured Pseudomonadota bacterium | reverse complement strand
GAGATGGTGATGCCTGGCGACAACATCAAGATGGTGGTAGAGCTGATCTGCCCGATTGCGATGGAAGACGGGCTGCGTTTTGCGATTCGCGAAGGTGGCCGCACTGTCGGCGCCGGCGTCGTCGCAAAAATCCTGAAGTAATGTTTGTAAGCAGAGTCAGGTGAATGTTCGCCTGACTCTGTGCTGAATCCAAGATAGAGAGAAATTCATGGCTACCAATCAGAATATCCGCATCCGCCTGAAGGCATACGATCATCGTTTGATCGACACTTCGGCCAAGGAAATCGTGGATACCGCAAAGCGTACCGGTGCGACTGTCCGGGGACCTGTGCCACTGCCAACCAAGCAGGAGCGCTTTACTTTGCTGACTGCGCCACACGGCGACAAGGATGCGCGTGACCAGTATGAGTTGCGTACGCACAAGCGCCTGATGGAAATCGTCAATCCTACTGACAAGACCGTTGACGCCCTGATGAAGCTGGATTTGCCGGCTGGCGTTGATGTCCAGATCAAGCTGAATTGATGTTTTGAATGGGGTTTCGGGGCGCTTGAATCGGAGCGCCCTGTGTATTCTGGTTAGACCAGAAAGCCGCCTGAAAATAATTCAATTTTCAGGTGGTTTTTTTTCTGGCGGGGCTTGCAATCAGTCTCTGGATCACTAAAATGCACGGCTCTTTACACGCCGAGGTCTGGCCCTTACGGGGTACCGCTTGAGCTGTGCACCAAGTCTGGTGCGCTTACTCAACGGTAAACAGTGGGTTGATTTTGGCGGGGCGGGTGAGTTCACCTGTCTTCAGTTATTCATCGGAAACGGTGAAATGAATTTCAGCGTCGGCCAATCGAAGCGGGCGTGGTGAGATGAGGAATTACAGATGAGCACTGTCAAGACCTTGGGTCTGGTCGGTCGCAAAGCCGGAATGACGCGCGTGTTTACGGAAGCTGGTGAATCAGTTCCTGTGACCGTGATTGAAGCATTGCCAAATCGTGTGACTCAGGTCAAAACGGCCGAGAGTGACGGTTATCGCGCTGTGCAGGTTGCCTATGGCAGCCGCAAAGACCTGCGTGTATCGAAGGCCCAGAAGGGGCATTACGCCAAGGCTAAAGTCGCGCCTGGTCAGTCAATGACGGAATTCCGTCTGGCTGAGGGTGAGGTCAGTGATGTTCAGCCTGGATCGGAGTTGACGGTTGCTCTGTTTGCGCCGGGTCAGGCTGTTGATGTCGCCGGAACTACGATTGGTAAGGGGTTCGCCGGTACCATGAGGCGTCATAACTTCGGCGGCGGTCCTGCCTCGCACGGTCACTCTGTTACGCACCGTGCACCGGGTTCCATTGGTCAGCGTCAGACTCCGGGGCGGGTGTTCCTGGGTAAACGTATGTCGGGTCACATGGGTGTTGAGCGTCGTACCATTGAGAACCTGCAGGTGGTTCGGGTGGATGCTGAGCGTAATCTGTTGCTGATTCGTGGGGCTGTTCCGGGTGCGCCGGGCGGTGAAGTGTTTGTACGTCATTCTGTGAAGGCTGCTCGTCGCGCTGCTCGCGTCAAGCAGGCTCCTACCAAGAAATAAGTAGTAGACCATCATGAAGCTTAAGCTGGTCAACAAGAGTGCGCAGGCTGGAGAGTTGCAGGTTTCGGATGCAACCTTCGCGCGCGAATACAATGAAACGCTGGTGCATCAGGTTGTGGTGGCCTATATGGCTGCCGGCCGTGCGGGTACCAAGCGTCAGTTAAGTAAGGCTGAGGTTCGCGGTGGCGGACGCAAGCCCTGGAATCAGAAGGGTACGGGTGGAGCTCGTGCAGGTTCCATCCGTAGCCCGATCTGGGTGGGTGGTGGCCGTGCGTTTGCTGCTCGTCCGCGGGATTATTCCCAGAAGGTAAATCGCAAGATGTACCGTGCGGCGCTGCAAGTAATGTTGTCCGAGCTCGCTCGCACTGACCGTTTGTCGGTGGTGGAGTCTCTGGAGATTGATGCGCCAAAGACCAAGCTGCTGATTGCAAAGCTCAAGGAGCTTGGTCTGGAGCGGGTGCTGGTGCTGGTTGAGGCGTTTGATGAAAAGCTGGAGCTGGCAGCGCGCAACATTCCTTATGTGGATGTGCTGTCTGCTGCTTCCGTTGATCCTCTTAGTCTTGCCAAATTCCAGCATGTGCTGGCGACCGTCGGCGCTGTTCGCGTGCTTGAGGAGAAACTGGCATGAGTCAAGTCAGCAAAGAACGCATGATGAGCATTTTGCTCGCTCCGCACGTCTCGGAAAAGACTGCGCGCGCCACGCAAGATGGCAATCAGATCGTGTTCCGTGTGCGTCGTGATGCCAGCAAGCCTGAAATCAAGGCTGCGGTTGAAATGATGTTTGAGGTGAAGGTTTCGGGTGTCAATGTGGTGAATGCGATCGGAAAGCAGAAGCGTTTCGGTCAGCGTCTCGGTTGGCGTTCTGATTTCAAGAAGGCCTATGTGCGGTTGGCGCCGGGGCAAACTATTGAATTTACCGGCACCGAAGCCTGATTCGGGTCGCGTTAAACAGCAAAAGGTAGCGAAAGCTAACGAATATGGCTCTTATAAAAGCTAAACCCACATCACCTGGACGTCGTTTTCAGGTAAAGATTGATCGATCTCACCTTCATAAGGGTGAGCCGGTTGCATCGCTGGTTGTGGCCAAGAATTCAACTGGTGCGCGTAACCACTTCGGACGTCTGACTACACGTCATCAGGGCGGCGGGCATAAGCAGAAGTACCGCATTGTCGATTTCCTGCGTGACAAAGATGGTATCGAGGGTAAGGTTGAGCGCCTTGAGTATGATCCAAATCGTACCGCTCATCTCGCTCTGGTACTCTACGTTGATGGTGAGCGTCGCTACATCATTGCCCCAAAGGGTGTGAATCCTGGCGATTCGATAGTTTCCGGTTCTGAGGCACCAATCAAGCCCGGTAATTCAATGCGTCTGCGTGACATACCAGTGGGTTCAACGATCCATTGCATTGAATTGAAGCCTGCGAAAGGTGCTCAGCTTGCTCGTAGCGCCGGTGGTTCGGCACAGTTGGTGGCTCGCGAAGGTCTGTATGCGACTGTGCGCTTGCGCTCCGGTGAAACTCGCAAAGTTCATGTTGATTGCCGTGCCACGATTGGTGAAATCAGCAATGGCGAACACAATCTGCGCAGCTACGGCAAAGCCGGTGCTATGCGCTGGCGCGGTATCCGTCCAACTGTTCGTGGTGTGGTGATGAACCCAGTTGACCACCCGCACGGTGGTGGTGAGGGTAAGTCCGGTCAGGGTAACCCGCATCCTGTCAGCCCGTGGGGCTGGAAGACCAAGGGTAAGAAGACTCGTCATAACAAGCGTACCGCCGGCATGATCGTGCGGCGCCGTAACTGATCCTGAGAGGAATAATTAAGTGCCTCGTTCGATCAAAAAAGGTCCATTTGTGGATCAGCACCTCGCAAACAAGGTGCGTGTTGCAGTTGAAAAGAATGACCGCCGGCCAATCAAGACATGGTCGCGTCGTTCAATGGTTCTGCCTGACATGGTGGGGTTGACGATTGCGGTTCATAACGGCCGTCAGCACCTGCCGGTGCTGGTCTCCGAAAATATGGTAGGTCACAAGCTGGGTGAATTCGCGCCGACGCGCACATTCAAGGCCCACTCTGGCGACAAGAAGGCTTAACTATGCAAGTAGCAGCTAAGTTGAATAATGCGCGTATATCGCCGCAAAAGTGCCGGTTGGTTGCGGACATGGTTCGCGGCAAGCCAGTCGGTCATGCGTTGGCGACGTTGCGTTTCACCCCTAAAAAGGGTGCGGATCTCATTCTCAAGGTGCTTGAGTCAGCAATTGCCAATGCTGAAAACAACATGAGCGCCGACATTGATGAGTTGAAGGTTCAGTACATCACGGTGGATATTGCGCCGGTTCTGAAGCGGTTTCATGCTCGCGCAAAAGGTCGCGGTGCCCGCATCTGGAAGCGCAACAGCCATATTTCAGTCACAGTGGGGGACGGCAAGCAGGACTAAGGCTTTGCCTTGTTTTGTAAGCGTTAAAGAGTTCAGCACATGGGTCAAAAAGTAAATCCAGTTGGCATTCGCCTAGGTATCACACGCGACTGGACGTCGAAGTGGTTCGCGCCGTCGCGTAACTTCCCGTCCTTCGTTCATGCGGACTTCCTGGTGCGTGAGTTGCTCAAGAAGAAGCTTCATGAGGCAGCTGTAAGCCGTATTCAGATTGAGCGTGCTGCCCGCAAGGTCAGCATCACGATTCATACGGCGCGGCCGGGCGTTGTGATCGGCAAAAAAGGTGAGGACATCGAAAAGCTGCGTGCGCAGGTTGCCAAGCTGATGAAATTGCCGGTAGCTGATGTGCGCATCAATATTGCTGAGATCCGTAAGCCGGAACTTGATGCACAACTCGTTGCCGAAAGCATTGCCCAACAGCTTGAAAAGCGGGTGATGTTCCGTCGCGCCATGAAGCGTGCAGTGATGAACACCATGCGTATCGGTGCTCAAGGTATCAAGATTCGTCTGGGTGGCCGTCTGAACGGTGCAGAAATTGCCCGTACTGAGTGGGTTCGCGAAGGTCGCATTCCTTTGCACACCTTCCGCGCTGAAATTGATTATGGCCTGGCCGAAGCTAAAACCACCTACGGGATCATTGGCGTAAAAGTCTGGATCTTCAAGGGCGAGGTGTTCACTGGTCGTGATGTACGGCCTGCTGATGATTCTCAGGCTCCAGTTGCTGAAGCGGTTGCTTAAGATAGACGGAAGATTCAATCATGATGCAACCTAAGCGTACAAAATTCCGTAAGCAGTTCAAAGGTGGTCTGGCCGGTCTTGCCCAGCGCGGCAGTTCTGTTGCCTTCGGCGAATATGGACTGAAAGCTGTTAGCCGTGCCCGCATGACTGCCCGTGAGCTGGAAGCTGCCCGTCGTGCGATGACCCGCTACGTTAAGCGTGGGGGTCAGGTCTGGATTCGCGTGTTCCCCGATGTGCCAATTACCAAAAAGCCTCTTGAAGTGCGAATGGGTAGCGGTAAGGGCAGCGTGGAGTACTACGTAGCCAAAGTCTTGCCAGGCAAGATTCTGTTCGAGATGGAAGGTGTGACTGAAGAAATCGCCCGTGAGGCGTTTCGTCTGGCTGCTTCCAAGCTCTCGGTTGATACACAATTTGTGACTCGTCAGGTGCGGTAATGGACGCTAAAGAATTACGTCAGAAATCCACTAATGAGTTGCGTACAGAATTGCTGCAGCTCCGCCGTGAGCAGTTCAATCTGCGTATGGCGTTGGCCACTGGCCAGACAGTTAAGCCTGATCAGTTCGGCAAGGTGCGCAAGAATGTTGCACGCCTCAAGACAGTCATGGGTGAGCAGGCTCGTGCCGCCAAGGGTGCCAAGTAATGAACGAACAAGTATCAACTGCTGCAGCTGAGCAGAAAACCATACGTTTGCTGACGGGTAAGGTGGTCAGTAACAAAATGCAGAAGACCATCACCGTTGCGGTGGAGCGTCTCGTCAAGCATCCGACTTATGGCAAGTATGTCCGCCGCACAACAAAGTTGCTGGCTCACGACGAAGCTGGTGAATCACGAGAAGGTGATGTCGTGGAAATTGTTGAGTGTCGTCCGTTGTCGCGCCGCAAGGCCTGGCGACTGGCCCGGGTTGTGACGCGCGCTCAGGCGTAGTGCCAGCTTTATCTGTAACGCCAAGACTATAGCTAGTTAGAGTGGAAGCTTAAAATGATTCAGATGCGGACACTGCTCAAGGCAGCCGACAACAGCGGAGCACGCAGCGTGATGTGCATCAAGGTGCTGGGTGGATCCAAGCGCCGCTATGCCAGTGTGGGTGATGTGATCAAGGTGAGCGTCAAGGACGCGATCCCACGCGGCAAGGTCAAAAAGGGCGAAGTCTATGACGCCGTTGTGGTTCGCACCCGTCAGGGTGTGCGCCGCGCTGATGGCTCATTGATTCGATTCGATGGTAATGCTGCGGTGCTTCTGACCGCAAAGTTGGAACCGATTGGAACGCGTATTTTCGGGCCAGTGACTCGTGAACTGCGTAATGTGCGCTTCATGAAGATCATCTCTCTGGCGCCTGAAGTGCTGTAAGCGCGGAGTAGACTGAATATGAGCAAGATTCGCAAAGGTGATGAAGTCGTCATTACGGTTGGCCGTGATAAGGGTCGCCGCGGTACAGTGAATGCTGTTCTGGATGGCCGCGTTGTCGTCGAAAATTTGAATATGGTGAAGCGCCATACCAAGGCCAATCCGCAGCGGAATATCCCCGGCGGAATCGTGCAGAAGGAAGCTTCAATTCATATTTCCAATGTCATGCTGTGGAACACCGCTGCTGGCAAGGGTGACCGGATTGGTTTCAAGGTTTTGGCAGACGGCCGCAAGGTGCGTTATTTCAAGTCGAACAACGAAGTCGTTGACCGCTAGTCAGGTATCGCTAGGTAAACGTTAGTTGCTGTTCGCACAGGTATAAGCAAATGGTTAGGCTCGAACAATTGTATCGCCAGAAAATCGTTCCGGAACTGAAGGCTTCGCTTTCGTTGTCGAACGTCATGCAGGTTCCGAAGATCACCAAGATCACGGTCAATATGGGCGTGGGTGAGGCAGTTGCAGACAAGAAGATCATGGATAATGCCGTGGGTGACATGACCAAGATTACTGGTCAGAAGCCAGTGGTTACCCGTGCCCGCAAGTCCGTAGCGACTTTCAAGGTGCGTGATGGTCAGTCTATCGGTTGCAAGGTTACGTTGCGTGGTGCGCGCATGTATGAATTTCTTGATCGTCTGATCACGATTGCCATGCCGCGTATCCGTGACTTTCGTGGTGTCAGCGCCCGCTCCTTTGACGGTCGTGGCAACTATAATTTTGGTGTGAAAGAACAGATCATCTTCCCGGAAATTGCCTACGATCAGATCGATGCAATTCGCGGTATGGATATCACTATCACTACCACAGCAACAGACGACAAGCAGGGTCGTGCGTTGCTGGAAGCATTTAATTTTCCGTTCCGTAAATAAGCGGCAGGGGTTGGCAGGCAATGGCTAAAACATCGATGATCAACCGTGAGACCAAGCGCCAGGCGCTGGTTAAGCGTTATGCGGCAAAGCGCGCAGAGTTGAAAGAGATCATCCGCAACCCGAAATCAAACGACGCGGATCGCGAAGCTGCAGTTATCAAGCTGCAAACTTTGCCCCGTGATTCAAGTGCGAGCAGATTGCGTAATCGCTGTGCGATTACCGGTCGTCCGCGCGGTTACTACCGGAAGTTTGGTTTGTCACGAACCAAGCTGCGTGAGGCCACCATGCGTGGCGACATTCCGGGCCTCGGAAAGGCCAGCTGGTAACAGCTGGAACCACTGGAGCACATATAAATGAGCATGACGGATCCAATTGCGGACTTTTTGACCCGCATTCGTAACGGCCAGTCTTCGGGTAAAGCCGAGATTGTCTGTCCTTCTTCCAAGTTGAAGCAGTCGCTGGCGACTGTGCTCAAGAGCGAAGGCTACATCGAAGATTTCTCGGTAACAGCAGATGAAGGCAAGCCTACACTGCGTGTACAGCTGAAGTACTACGATGGTCGTCCGGTTATCGATCGCCTTGAGCGAGTGAGCAAGCCTGGCTTGCGTGTTTACAAGGGTAAGGACGAGTTGCCTACTATCCTGGGTGGCTTGGGTGTGGTCATTGTTTCCACTTCCAAAGGACTCATGACCGGCCGTCAGGCCAGTCAGGGCGGTCATGGTGGTGAGGTGTTGTGTATCGTCTCCTAAGGCGCTGCATACACATTAACTTTAGAGAACTGCAAACATGTCTCGAGTAGCCAAACAAGCAATCACTCTGCCCAAGGGTGTGACCGCGACGATCACTACTGACTCTGTCACTGTTAAAGGTGCCAAGGGCAGCATGAGTCTGTCTCTGAGTTCTGCTGTTGCAGTAATTCAGGAAGGCGACTTGCTTAAAGTAAGTCAGAAGGTAGAAACCCGTCAGTCGAACATCGAAGCCGGCACCACCCGTGCGCATCTGGCAAATTATGTGCAGGGCGTAAGCACTGGCTTTGAGCGTAAGCTCGAACTGGTCGGCGTTGGTTATCGTGCTGCTGCGCAGGGTAAGTCGTTGAACCTGACTCTGGGTTTTTCACACCCGGTGGTATATGCGGCACCTGAAGGAGTGGTAATCGAAACTCCAAGTCAGACCGAAATTCTGATTAAGGGCATGGATCGGCAGAAAGTTGGCCAGGTTGCTGCGGATATTCGCGCCTATCGTCCACCTGAGCCATACAAGGGTAAAGGTGTCCGTTTCAGCGGCGAAAAAATCGAGCTGAAGGAAGCCAAGAAGAAGTAATTGATCTGAAGATCAATCGACTTCACAGATGAACAGTTATTGGATGTGAGGCCGGCCAGCACAAGCAGACCGGTTCACACGCAGACAGGCCGAGAGTAAGGCAAGAGATCATGAACAAGAAAGTGCAACGTTTGCGACGAGCTACCCGCTCCCGCGCCAAGATTCGCGAGCTTAAGGCCCTGCGACTGTCGGTGCATCGCACCTCACAACACATCTATGCGCAGATTCTCGATACCGAATCACATGTATTGGCAGCGGCTTCCACCGTTCAGAAAGCTCTTCGTGAGGGCGTGAAGTACACCGGTAACAGTGATGCAGCTGCTGCGGTGGGCAAGGCGATTGCTGAGGCTGCAAAGGCGAAAGGAATTACTGAAGTCGCGTTTGATCGTTCAGGTTACAAGTATCACGGTCGTATCAAGGCTTTGGCTGATGCTGCGCGTGAACATGGTTTGCAGTTCTGAGAAATTTTTACCCTGCTGATCTCTCCCTGTTTGAGGTGATGAGATGAGAAAGGGTGCTACAGGGCGAGATGTTGAGGAATCGTAATGGCCAGAGTTGAAAAAACTGCCGCTCCCGCTGATGAGTTCATCGAAAAACTTATCGCTGTGAATCGCGTTGCCAAGACCGTAAAGGGCGGTCGCCAGATGAGCTTTACTGCGCTGACAGTTGTGGGCGACGGTAATGGCAAAGTTGGCTTTGGATATGGCAAGGCAAAAGAAGTGCCGGTTGCCATCCAGAAGGCAATGCAATCAGCGCGCAAGCGCATGGTCAGCGTGAACCTCAAGGGTTCCACTCTGTTCTACGCGGCAAAGGGACGTCATGGCACATCAAACGTCTACATGCAGCCTGCATCCGATGGTACAGGCCTGATTGCAGGTGGCAGCATGCGCGCCGTATTCGAAGCGGCTGGTGTGCGTAACGTGCTGGCCAAGAGCTATGGTTCACGTAATCCGATCAATGTGGTTCGCGCCACTGTTGCGGCACTTGAATCATTGCGTTCACCAGACCAGATTGCTGCCAAGCGTGGCAAGCGTCTTGAAGAAATCGTGGGCTGAAATCATGGCCAAAACACCAGTAAAGAACGGCAAGCAAGTTAAAGTCACTCTGATCAAGAGTGTATTTGGTCAGATCCGTGCGCATCGTGAAACGGTGAAGGGGCTGGGTCTGCGTCGAATCCGTGATTCGCGTGTCCTGGGAGATACTCCGGAAGTGCGTGGCATGATCGTCGCCGCACGTCACTTGTTGCAGGTTGAAGAGCTCTAACGTTTCGTTGATATTCGAATCAGAGCTTAGATTAGGTATTGAGGTTGATATGAAACTGAATTCAATTTGCTCGGCACCAGGCGCACGCAAGTCGCATCTTCGCGTGGGACGTGGAGCTTCGGCTGGACAGGGAAAAACCTGCGGTCGTGGAGTAAAAGGTCAGCGTGCTCGCAAGGGTGGCTACCACAAGGTCGGTTTCGAAGGCGGTCAGATGCCCTTGCAGCGTCGTCTGCCAAAGGTGGGTTTCCGTTCCAAGATGGCGACTACCGTAGCAGAGGTACGGCTCAGTGAGCTGGCTAAGCTTGCAGGTGACGTTGTCACTGTAGAAACCTTGAAGGCTGCTAACCTGATTCCTCAACAGGTTGTGCGTGCGCGTATCGTTTCTTCCGGCGAAGTTGGCAAGGCTTACACTGTGCGTGGCGTGCATCTGACCAAGGGTGCTCTTGCCGCGGTTCAGGCTGCCGGTGGCAAGTTAGAAGCAGAGGTGGCGGGCTAACCCGTTACTGCGAGAAATATTCAAAGTGGCCAACAAACCGCAAAGCCCTAATACCATTGCCGGACTCGGTGATGTAACTCGGACAGCCGAGTTGCGTCAGCGTCTCTGGTTTCTGGTTGGCAGTTTGATTGTCTATCGAATTGGTACGTTTATTCCTGTACCGGGAATTGATTCGAAAGCACTGGCGCAATTCTTTGCCGAGCAGTCTGGCACGCTGCTGGACATGTTCAACATGTTCTCAGGTGGTGCCTTGCAGCGTCTTTCCATTTTCGCATTGGGTGTGATGCCTTACATTTCCGCATCCATCATTGTTCAGATGGCAGGTGTGGTAATGCCGGAGCTTGCGTCCGTCAAGAAGGACGGAGATGCAGGTCGCCGGAGACTAACTCAATACACGCGATATGGTGCGGTGTTGCTGGCTCTGTTGCAGGGCGCCAGTGCGGCAACGGCTTTCCAGAAGCAGGGTGTGGTTATTAATCCTGGCCCGCAGTTCATCATCATTGCAACCGCTACGCTCACTGCCGGTACCATGTTCCTGATGTGGCTGGGTGAGCAGATTACTGAGCGCGGTCTGGGCAATGGTATTTCCATGATCATTCTCTCCGGCATCGTTGCAGGTCTGCCTGCAGCAATTGGTGGTACTTTGCAGCAGGTCAGTAATGGAGAACTCAACGCACTCGTCGCTGTCGTGCTTTTCGCGATGGTGGTTCTGGTGACATATTGCGTCGTGTTCGTAGAGCGCGGTCAGCGCAAAATCCAGGTCAATTATGCCAAGCGCCAGCAGGGCAACCGGATGATGATGGGTCAAAGCACTCATCTGCCATTCAAGCTGAACATGGCTGGCGTCATTCCTCCTATTTTCGCTTCCAGTCTGTTGCTGTTTCCGGCCACAATAGCCAACTGGTTCGGTAATGCATCCGAGCCTGGCGTAGTACAGAATTTTCTTCAGCAATTGTCTGCATCTCTGACGACTGGGCAGCCAATACATATGTTGTTCTATGGAGCACTGATTATTTTCTTCTGCTTCTTCTACACAGCGCTGGTATTCAATTCACGCGAGACAGCTGAAAACCTCAAGAAGTCAGGTGCTTTCATTCCGGGTATTCGTCCGGGCCAGTTCACGGCCGACTATATCGACAAGGTCTTGACCCGTCTGACTGTCTGGGGTGGCATTTACGTCGCTCTCGTCTGTTTGCTGCCGGAATTTCTCGTGGCGCAATTCAAGGTTCCGTTCTACTTCGGTGGTACATCCTTGCTCATCATGGTCGTTGTCATCATGGACTTTCAGTCACAGGTGGCAGCACATCTGATGTCGAGCCAGTACGAGGGCCTGATGAAAAAGGCCAATTTGAGCGGGTACGGGAAGCGGAATTAGTTAAGGCGGGCTGTGTCGCTTGCTTGTGCTTTGGGCTGTGGAAAAGTGAACGCATGTTCCTTTCAGAGCTTGAGGCCTGCGGAGCACAGTAAAGTGGCACCGGTCATAATTGACCGCGTTGGGAGATTGAGAAATGAAAGTACGGGCTTCGGTTAAAAAGATCTGCAAAAACTGCAAGATCGTGCGTCGCAGGCGCATTGTTTATGTAATTTGCTCTGATGCACGCCACAAGCAGCGTCAGGGTTGATTGTTGAACTGATGGTTGGGTGGGCGGATTGAGTTGCCGCCTTTTTTAGGTTAAAGTTCCGGGCTTTTCGAGCCGGGAGAGGTCAAGATGGCCCGCATTGCTGGCGTCAATATTCCAATGAACAAGCACGTATGGGTCGGCTTGACCCATATTTACGGTGTTGGTCGTACCCAGGCCAGAAAGGCCTGTGAGGCTGCCGGTGTGAAACCGGAAACACTGGTCAAGAACCTGACAGATGCTGAAGTAACGGCATTGCGTGCGCGAGTCGGTACCCTTCTTGTAGAGGGTGATCTGCGCCGTGAAACGTCCATGAACATCAAGCGATTGATGGATCTGGGCACATACCGTGGCATCCGGCATCGCCGTGGCCTGCCGATGCGTGGTCAGCGAACCCGCACAAATGCGCGTACCCGTAAGGGTCCTCGTAAGGCAGCGGTCAAGATGAAGGCGCCTCCGGGCAAGTAATGAATCTGGCTGCTGATCAGGCAGCCGATCTGGATTGACAGTCTGATTTAACAGTTTTGCATGGCGGGTTTTAAGGCTAATGGCTGATAACAAGCAACAGGCGTCCGGCGCCGCTGCGGGCAAAGCCCGTAAGAAAGTGAAGAAGCATGTGACAGATGGCATTGCGCATGTTCACGCTTCCTTCAACAACACGATTGTCACGATCACTGATCGTCAGGGCAATGCGCTGTCATGGGCGACTTCAGGCGGCTCCGGTTTCCGCGGTTCACGTAAAAGTACCCCGTTCGCTGCTCAGGTTGCTGCTGAAAAGGCAGGCACAGCAGCTCAGGAACATGGTTTGAAAAACGTTGAAGTGCGCGTGAAGGGTCCTGGTCCAGGCCGAGAGTCCGCGGTTCGTGCGCTCAATGCCTGTGGTTTGAAAATTTCCAACATTGCGGATGTCACGCCCATTCCGCACAACGGCTGCCGGCCGTCGAAGAAGCGTCGTGTTTGATCGCTGCGCTACTGTTACTGGTGTGAGGAATTAGAATATGGCTCGTTATATAGGTCCAAAGTGCAAGCTTTCCCGCCGTGAAGGTACTGACCTGTTCCTGAAGAGCGGTGTTAAATCGCTTGAATCCAAGTGCAAACTTGAGGTTCCTCCAGGTGGTATCAAGGGTGAGCGTAAAGCACGCTTGTCCAGCTATGGTCTGCAGCTGCGTGAAAAGCAGAAGTTGCGTCGTATGTATGGCCTGCTGGAACGTCAGTTTCGCGGCTACTACACACATGCCGCCGGTCGTCCAGGTGCAACTGGCGAGAATTTGCTGAAGTTGCTTGAGGGACGTCTGGATAACGTCGTATATCGCATGGGCTTTGCGTCAACCCGTGCTGAAGCTCGTCAGCTGGTCAGCCACAAAGGCGTGACGGTCAATGGTGAATTGGTCAACATCCCTTCATACCAGTGCAAGGCGGGCGATGTGATCGCTGTACGTGAAGATGCCCAGAAGCAGGCACGTATTCAGAGCGCATTGCAGATCAAGGGCCAGGTTGGTTTTCCACCATGGGTTGAAGTTGACGAAAAGAAACTCACTGGTTTGCTGAAGCAGCTGCCAGATCGCGGCGACATCCTTCAGGATATCAACGAAAACCTCGTGGTTGAATTGTATTCTAAGTAATTTGCTGACTGACATCTCATCCCCGATTACGGGATGAGATTCTATTGCTCCTTTTTATATAGGTGATGCTCCATGCAAGCATTTGGTGCTGAACTCCTGAAGCCACGCGTAGTGAAGGTAACTCCAACTACACCGCGTCACGCAAAGGTTACGATTGAGCCGTTCGAACGTGGATATGGCCACACGCTGGGTAATGCTCTGCGTCGTGTTCTGCTGTCATCCATGCCGGGTGCGGCAATTACTGAAGTTGAAATTGATGGCGTTCTGCACGAATACACCAGCGTTGAAGGTGTGCAGGAAGACGTGGTCGAAATTCTGCTGAACCTCAAGCAGGTTGCTGTTCGACTCAACTCCCGTGACGAAGCTGAGTTGCGCCTGTACAAAAAGGGTCCGGGACCGGTAACTGCGGGTGATATACAGCTGGATCATGATGTTGAAATCATCAATCCAGGTCTGGTTATTGCTAACCTGACCAAGGTCGGTGAGTTGAGCATGACCCTCAAGGTTGAACGTGGTCGTGGCTATCGTCCCGCTACTCAGGCCGGTGCAGAAGGTTCTGCCCGTAATATCGGACGGTTGCAGCTGGACGCTTCTTTCAGCCCGATTCGTCGAGTTACCTATACTGTAGAAGCGGCCCGTGTTGAACAGAGAACCAATCTGGACAAGCTGCTGATTGATATCGAAACCAACGGCACGATTGATCCAGAAGAGGCTATCCGTCGCGCTGGTTCAATTCTGAAGGATCAGTTATCCGTGTTCGTGGATCTGCAGGGTCAGGAAGAAGGTACCAGCAAGACTGCTGAAGAGCTTTATGATCCGATTCTGTTGCGTCCAGTCGATGAACTTGAGCTTACTGTGCGTAGTGCAAACTGCCTGAAGGCAGAAAACATTCACTACATCGGCGATCTGGTTCAGCGCACCGAGGTTGAGTTGTTGAGAACACCTAACCTGGGTAAAAAGTCACTCACCGAAATCAAGGAAGTGCTGGAAAGCCACGGCTTGAGTCTGGGTATGCGCCTGGATAGCTGGCCTCCAGTCAGCCTGCGTCGTGAGGAAGAGCGTAGCCTTATTTGAAGTTTTTGAACCGGGTGGATTAGTGTCACCCGGTTCAATTTAGAGTATCTAGAGTAGAACCATGCGTCACCAATTATCCGGTCGGCAACTAAGCCGTAACTCCTCACACCGCTCAGCGATGCTGAAGAATATGGCTGTGTCCCTGCTGCAGCACGAAACCATCAGAACAACACTGCCAAAGGCCAAAGAACTGCGCCGCGTGGTAGAACCGTTGATCACAATGGGTAAGCGCGACAGCATGGCTAATCGTCGAGTGGCGTTTGCCAGATTGCGTGATGAAGCTGTGGTTACCAAGCTGTTTGAGGACTTGGGTCCCCGTTTCAATGCTCGTGCGGGTGGTTATACGCGTATCCTGAAAATGGATCCTCGCCCAGGTGACTCTGCACCAATGGCACTGATGCAGCTGGTCGACAAGCCTGTTCCGGTTGCGACCGCAGAAGAGCCTGCTCCAGCCAAGAAAGCCAAGCGCGCAAAATCAGAAGCAGCGGCTGATGCGACTTCTGAAGCCCCGGCCAAAAAGCCTCGTGCCAAAAAGAAGCAGGCAGAAGGCTGAGCTTTATCCAGGTGACGTGATTTAAAAAACCGGGCATTGCCCGGTTTTTTTATGGGGGAGCAACGCTTGCCAGCCCAGAAAAATAATTGGTGGCTGAGTTTTTGCGCAAATAAAAAACTTACAGCATTCACTAGCTTCTGTATTAAGGCACTCAGAGCTGAAAAAGTAAAAAAATCATGAAATTTCTCTTGGGATTTTAACGCCAATTTCATATTTGAATTTTTGTTTAGATTTATTGTTCAAATGCTTATTCAAACTTACTAGAATTGCGCCGCTCAACAAGCTTCAGCAAGTCATGCTGGAGTACGTTGAAAGTAATTTTACAGCCCTGTTTCAACACCAAACTGGAAGTCACACATGAACGCAAAATTCGTAATCAGCGCCCTGGTTGCTGCTATCGCCCTGTCTGCTTGCGCCAAGAAGGAAGAAGCTGCTCCTGCTCCTGTTGCAGAAGCTCCTGCTGCTCCTGCTCCTGCTCCTGTTGCTGATGCTGCTTCTTCAGCCGCTGCTGCTGTTGGCGATGCTGCTTCTTCAGCTGCTGGTGCTGTTGGCGATGCTGCTTCTTCAGCTGCTGGTGCAGTTGGTGCGGCCGCTTCTTCAGCTGCTGCTGCCGTCACGAAGTAATCGATTGTCGATTACCTGTTGATATGAGGCGGGTGGGTGAAAGCCCATCCGCCTTTTGGTTTTTATCAGGATAAGAATTGTGCCGATCAGTCTGCGCGATGCCCGTACTTCAGCTGAAGCCAGAAGATGGATGGAAAGCGTATTTCCAGACTATCTGGAATCGCTGATGTCGGCGTCGATGAATACTGGAAAATTTCCGGTACGGGGTGAATTCGGTGAGCGTGCACCGGACATGCTGGCTCGCTGGTTCAATGACGACAGTTCAACCCCGCTGGTTTTCATGAAGGAGGGTCAACCGATTGGCTTTGCTGTGATCGGCAAGCCAACGCCTATGCAGCGGGCTCAGCTTGACTTTCGTATGGCTGAATTTTTCGTTGTCCCAGCACAGCGTCGCCGAGGTATAGGCAGCGAGGCGGTACAACTGATTTTCAGGCGTTTTGCAGGTCGCTGGGAAATCATCGAAAACGCATCCAACAGGGATTCGATAGCCTTCTGGCGCGCGGTAGTCAGAAAGTGTTCCGCAGGTCAGTACCGGGAGCGCAGCGAAAGTGGTGAGGTGAAGCAGTACTTCGATTCAACTCCGATGAGACCGGCGGCTCGCTGATTTCACTTTATTCTCCGCAGTCTTCGCGCGCTCAAGTATGGGTGCAAGATAGTGACCGGTATGAGACTGCTCATGGGCGGCAATCTGTTCCGGTGTTCCACAGGCGATCACTTTTCCGCCGCCACTGCCGCCTTCAGGCCCCAGGTCGACTATCCAGTCAGCTGTCTTGATGACGTCCAGATTGTGCTCGATCACAATCACAGTATTACCTTCATCCCGCAGACGATGCAGTACTTTCAGCAACTGTTCAATGTCGTGAAAGTGCAGGCCGGTAGTGGGCTCATCAAGTATGTACAGCGCCCGGCCTGTAGAGCGTTTGGACAGTTCCTTGGCGAGTTTGACACGCTGGGCTTCCCCGCCTGATAGCGTGGTGGCGTTCTGTCCCAGTCGTACGTAGGACAGGCCAACGTCCATCAGTGTCTTCAATTTGCTGGCAATCACAGGCACGGCCTGAAAAAACTCCAGCGCATCTTCGACGGTCATTTCCAGTACTTCGTGAATGGTCTTGCCCTTGTAATGGATATCAAGCGTTTCACGGTTGTAGCGTTTGCCCTTGCAGACATCGCACGGCACATACATGTCCGGCAGGAAGTGCATTTCGACTTTGAGCACGCCATCGCCTTCACAGGCTTCACAACGCCCGCCTTTCACATTGAAGCTGAACCGTCCCATCTCGTATCCGCGTGAGCGGGCCTCAGATGTCTGGGCATAAATTTCACGAATCGGAGTGAACACTCCGGTGTAGGTGGCCGGGTTGGAACGTGGGGTTCTTCCAATGGGGCTCTGGTCTATGTCGACGATTCGATCGATATGTTGCAGACCTTCGATGGAGTCGCAGGGTTCAGCATCAACGCTGCTGTCATTCAGATGCCGGGCTACATGCTGCAAAAGCGTGTCATTCACCAGCGTGGATTTGCCGGAACCGGATACGCCGGTTACACAGGTGAGCAAACCAATCGGGAAGTCGACGCTGACCCCGCGCAGATTGTTGCCGGTGGCATTGACCACACGCAGATGGAGGCCTTTCTGTGGTGGCGTACGCAACGCCGGGATTGCAATCGCGCGTCGACCCGACAGGAACTGGCCGGTAATGGAGCCGGGATCGGCAATGATCTCTTCGGGTGTGCCTTGCGACAAGACCTGTCCACCATGAACGCCTGCTCCGGGACCGAGATCCACTACGTAATCAGCATGCCGGATGGCATCTTCATCGTGCTCTACCACAATCACGGTATTGCCCAGATTGCGTAAATGAATCAGCGTAGCAAGCAGTCTGTCGTTGTCGCGTTGATGCAGGCCGATTGAGGGTTCATCAAGAATGTACATCACGCCCACTAATCCGGAGCCAATCTGGCTGGCCAGACGGATGCGTTGTGCTTCGCCGCCAGACAGGGTTTCAGCACTGCGATCAAGGGTGAGATAGTCCAGACCGACATTGGCCAGAAATCGCAGGCGATCTGCAATTTCCTTGCGGATCTTGCCAGCAATTTCACCGCGCCAGCCGGGCAGGGTGAGGGCTTCAAAGAAGGTCAATGCGTTGCCAACACTCATGGCAGTAATTTGCGGTACGGCATGATCCGCCACAAATACATTCGATGCCGATCTGTTAAGGCGTGTGCCATGACATTCGGCACAGGGTCTGCTGCTCAGATACTTGCGCAGTTCCTCACGCACAGACATGGATTCTGTTTCACGATAGCGCCGCTGCATGTTGGGCAGGACGCCTTCCCACGCATGACTGCGCTTTGTGTTACCACCTCTGGCGTCGATGTAACGGAATTCAATTTTCTCCGGGCTGCCATCCATCAGAATCTTCCTGATATTGGCAGGCAGCTTTCTGTATTCAGTATCGACGGCGAACTTGAAATGTTTTGCGAGTGACTGGATGAGCTGGAAATAGTAGGCATTGCGGCGGTCCCAGCCACGCACAGCACCATCAGCCAGTGACAGCTCGGGATGATGTACCACCCGTGCGGGATCAAAAAATTCCTGCACACCCAGACCATCGCAGGCAGGGCAGGCACCGGAGGGATTGTTGAATGAAAAAAGTCGTGGTTCGAGCTCTGCCAAGGAATATCCGCATTCAGGGCAGGCGAAACGATTGGAAAATACCCATTCTTTGGGGGGCTGCTTGTCCCCTTCCACCGCCATCGCCACCACGCGTGCCGTGCCATTGGATAGACGCAATGCAGTTTCAAACGACTCGGCCAGACGCTGTGCCAGATCAGCGCGTACTTTGAAGCGATCTACCACCGCATCAATGCTGTGTTTGCGCTTGCTGTCCATTCTGGGTAACGCGTCCAGATCATGGACATGGTTATCGATGCGTACCCGCACAAACCCCTGCGCTCTGAGTTCATCGAACACCTGCTGATGTTCTCCCTTACGCTCCTGGATCATCGGTGCCAGCAACAGCAGGGCCGTGCCTTCTGGTTGTTGCAGCACCTGATCTACCATCTGGCTGACTGTCTGTGCGCTCAGATCAATATGGTGATCAGGACACCTCGGTGTGCCGGCACGGGCAAACAGCAGGCGCAGGTAATCATAGATTTCCGTAACGGTGCCGACAGTTGAGCGCGGGTTGTGTGAGGTGGACTTCTGCTCGATGGCAATGGCAGGCGACAAACCTTCAATGGTGTCTACATCCGGTTTTTCCATGACGGACAGAAATTGCCGTGCATAAGCCGAAAGCGATTCCACATAGCGACGCTGACCTTCGGCATAAATTGTGTCGAATGCCAGCGATGATTTTCCCGAGCCAGACAATCCCGTGAACACGATCAGTTTGTCGCGCGGCAGATCAAGATTGATATTGCGAAGGTTGTGGGTGCGTGCGCCCCTGATTCGGATCTCGGACATGATGTGTGGCTGCTGTGGCGACTGAAGATTCAGGTATCGGCCCGGACGGGTTAAACATTGCTTGGTATACGAGCGGACTTGGTACTATACGCAGCTTGGTTGCGTGGCAAAACCCATTCCCCATCTCAATGGCAACATGTCTATAAAAACTTCTGCAGGCAGTACAGTTTCTCCGCCGGACAAGATCAGTCTGACTGCAACAGAACGGCGTACGGTTGCAGCGCTGGCCGGCATTTATGCCACCCGGATGCTCGGCCTGTTTTTACCCTTGACCGTGTTGTCGCTGTACGTATCGGGCCTGCCGGGTGCAACACCCGTCCAGGTGGGCTGGGCTATGGGGACGTACGCACTGGTTCAGACGCTGTTTCAGATTCCATTCGGGCGCTGGTCGGATCGATTCGGGCGACGCCCCATGATTGCTATTGGGTTGCTGTTGTTTTTACTGGGTTCACTGGTGGGGGCGTTCGCGCATACCTTCGGGTGGGTCATTGTGGCGCGGGCGCTGCAGGGTGCAGGCTCCATGTCTGCGGCGGTGACTGCGCTGCTGGCTGACCACACACGTGACGAAGTACGCACACGGGCCATGGCCTTTATCGGGATCAGCATTGGTGCTTCGTTTGTCCTGTCGCTGGTGGTTGCTCCGGTGCTGGATACAGCGATCGGCATGCGGGGCGTATTCGGGGTAATGGCGATTATGGCGCTGGCAGGTCTGGCGCTACTGCATTGGGGTGCGCCAGATGACGTCATGAGCGGTGATCGCAAAGTTGCAATCCGTACCTCCCTGTGGCGTGTCAGTTGCCTGCCCAACCTGCGTGGCCACTTTGTAGGCGTGTTCGCGTTGCATTTCATCCTGTCCGGTACATTTTTGTCAGTTCCGCAGATACTGGTGAATGTGCTGGGTATTCCCAAGTCAGTTCACTGGCAGGTGTACCTGGGTGTGTTCCTGGCCTCTCTGGCGGGGACGGTTGTGCTGATTCGCGGCGTTGAGCGTCTCAGGCGTCCGGGTCGCCTGACTATTGCGGCGATCCTGATTGCAGCCCTGGCCCAGGCGCTGCTGGCGCTGCTAAGTGCGCAGCTGTGGCCTATGCTGCTAGTATTCACATTGTATTTTGCTGTATTCAATTTTCTTGAAGCCAGATTACCTGCTGCGCTCTCTAAGGCAGCACCCGGATCAGATCGAGGAGCGGCTCTGGGCGTGTTCGGAACCTGCCAGTCACTCGGCTCAGCCTGCGGCCCGGTTGCAGGCGGAATGGTTGCGGCCCGTTTCGGGTACGCTGGCGTATTCTGGCTCAGCGCCGGAGTAGCGCTGATCTGGGCAACGGTGGTGATGCTGGCATCGGCTGAAACCTGACCGGACGCATGCTGACCAGACGGACCTGAGCGACTACAATTCGTTTTCATACATCAACCTGATTTACAGCGGAGTACCGTTCTCATGGCGCGCGGCATCAACAAAGTCATCCTGGTGGGGAATATCGGCAAAGACCCTGAAACGCGCTACATGCCCAATGGCAAGGCCGTGACCAACTTCAGTGTTGCTACCTCGGAAGGCTGGACGGACAAACAGACCGGCGACAAGCAGGAACGTACCGAATGGCACAACGTAGTGCTGTTTGAAAAACTCGCTGAGATTGCAGCCGAATACCTGCATAAAGGCTCACAGGTTTATATCGAAGGCAGTCTGCGCACCCGCAAGTGGCAGGATAAGGAAGGCAAAGACCGTTACACCACTGAGATCGTTGGTCGTGACATGCAGATGCTTGGCGGGCGTGGCGGTGCCGGAAGTGGCGAGTCATCTGGTGGTGGTCGTTCTGCGCCTGAACGCAGTTCTTCGAATTCTGCGCCACCGCCCAGTGATGATGGCGGATTTGACGACGATATTCCGTTCTGAAAATAATCAGCAGGCAAACTACAACAAACCCGGGCAGGGCTTATGGCTTGCCCGGGTTTTTTATCAGGTTGCGTAGTCTGCTGGCTAGGGTAGCCGGCCCGGGTATCTATTATTGTCGGCTGAGAATGCCCTGATCACCTGCTGGAATACAGGTGAGTATAAATGTTCAGACTGAGCGGGTGTCGCCAGAGGCAAAGACATGGCCGCGCAGTGTCACGGCTTTCACTAATATCCAGATGCAAAGTCCATCATGCAGTTTCATTTCATCTGCAGAAGATGTAGTGATACGTGCAATCAGCATTACGCCACCCACATCAACCGTCACCAGCGTTGCATGTCGATCGTCAGGTGTCAGTCTGGTGATGACGCCTTGCAGCATGTTACGCACGCTCAAACCTTGTGGCGGTGACAGAGCCAGAATCAAATCTCGCGCCAGCAGTTGCAGTCGCACCCGCTGACCACATTGCAACTGATTCGCGTCAACACTGACATGCCCGTTACCTAGCGCGACCCTGGCAAGACGGCTGTATTCATCTATCTCCTGCACCTTTCCATCTACAACAGCACCGAGGGCTTCGGCACCAATCAAGCCACGCAATGCCGGTTCCAGGCTCATCGCTGCAAGGTCACCTTGAGCCAGAGTCCGGCCTTGTTGCATGAGTACGACGTGGGTCGCAAGTCGCAGGACTTCTTCGAACTGATGGCTGATGTAAACCATCGGGATCTTCAGTTGATCGCGAACCCGTTCAAGATAGGGCAATACTTCTTCACGGCGGGGCTGATCCAGAGAAGCAAGCGGTTCATCCAGCAGCAACAGTCGTGGTTGGGCAAGCAGTGCGCGTCCCAGCGCAACACGTTGTTTCTCACCGCCGGACAGCTGCTGCGGTCTGCGTTGCAGAAGTGGCTCAAGCCCGAGCAGGGTCACAACCGCATCAAATTTAATAACAGGTTGTTGTCTTGCGCGTTGCAGTCCGTATCGGAGATTGCCTTCCACTGTGTAGTGAGGAAACAAACGCGCATCCTGAAAGACATAGCCGATCCGGCGTTGTTCGGCAGGCTGGTTGATGTTCTGTGCGGTATCCAGCAACACCTCATCACCTAGCTGGATAAAGCCGGAGTCAGGCGTTATCAATCCTGCGATCAGATTCGCTGTGGTGCTTTTTCCGCAACCGGAAGCTCCAAACAATGCCACCACACCGGATTCAGGTACGCTGAATTGCAGATCAAGCGAGAATTCACTGCGGCGTTTCCTGAGTTGCACTGTCAGCATGGCGCATTACTCATGCAGTACGCCCAAGATACCGTCTCAATGCTCGCGCCAGCCATTCGGCGAGTACTAACCCGCTCAATCCCAGCACACAGGAAAGTGTTGCCAGATGCACAGCATGAGTATCGCCATCAGGAGTCTGCAAAGCTGAATACAGAGCCAGTGGCAGGGTTTGAGTTTCACCGGGAATGTTACCGACAAAGGTGATTACCGCGCCAAACTCACCCAGACCGGCAGCAAATGCAGTCACGACCCCGGCAAGCACGCCGGGTAACATCAGCGGCAGGGTGATGGTGCAGAAGCGATCCATGACACTCGCGCCCAGTGTGCGGGCAGCCTCTTCCAGTCCACCGTCTGCATTCTCCAGTGCGATGCGCATTGATCGCACCATCAGAGGAAAGGACATCACCGCCGTTGCCAGTGCCGCACCTGTGCTGGTGAAAACCAGCCTTACATCAAAGGCGTGTTGCAGCCAGGCACCGAGTGGACCGCGCACGCCAAACAGCAGCAACAGTAAATAGCCAATCACGACGGGTGGTAATACCAGTGGCAGGTGCACCATGGCGTCCAGTAATAATCGACCCGGAAAGCGGCGACGTGTCAGCAGCCAGGCAATGGCAATGGCGGGCAACAGATTGAACAACACGCTGCGCAGCGCGACGCTCAGGCTCAGTTGCAAAGCCTGTAATTCGGTGGCGGTAAGGGTGAACCAGTCAGGCATCACGCATCATCGGGTCATAAGTAGCGACAAATCAAAATGGATATGGCAGGCACATGGGGCGGGATAGTACCAGTAGAACGTACCTTTGCTCATATGACAGTTTGCCTGGCCTTGATCAAATTGCAGAGGGCGAGATGTCGCACCTCTCTGCTTTCGTCACAGACTGGATATGGGCTTGTGCAGCACGAAATGTGTTCAGCCGGCTGCTGTCATACATTCCTGGTCTGGCGTAACCATGAGTTGCGCTTCAAATATACCTGTCCCGGGAGTACGCTGCTCATTCACCCTGTCAGTCCGGCAGGTGCAGCAGTTGTTCAACTTGATTGCAGGAGAGCAGCGATGAATATCAATCCCGTTGTATGGTTCGAGATTTACGTGCAGGACATGGATCGCGCCAGAAAATTCTACGAAACCGTACTCAAGCAGACATTAAGCCCACTGAAGTCGCCAATTCCTGATACGGAAATGTGGGCTTTCCAGATGAATCAGAATGCACCCGGTGCATCTGGGATGCTGGTCAGAATGAAGGGAGTTCCTTCAGGCGGGTGCGGTACGCTGGTTTACTTCAGTTCGCCGGATTGCGCAGTTGAGGAGGCGCGAATCGTGCCTGCCGGCGGGCGAATCAAACAGAGCAAGATGTCGATTGGTGAATACGGATACATCACGCTGGCCTTCGATACCGAAGGGAATATGTTTGGTCTGCACTCGATGTAGTCAGTACAAACCATCAAGTGCTATCAAACTTGTTACGGGAGAATAATATGAATGTACTGATCCTGATAATCCTAGTAATAGCGGCAATGCTGATATATGTATTTACTAGGCCGGCTAGCTTCCGCATCGAGCGTTCAATGCGTATCAGGGCCACTCCCGAAAAGTTGTTTGCACTCATCAATGATTTTCATCAATGGGGTAGCTGGTCGCCATGGGAAATACTCGATCCATCCATGGCAAGAGCCTACGGAAATGTCAGTGTCGGCAAGGGCGCGGTGTATGAGTGGCAAGGCAACAAAAAGGTCGGCAAGGGACGGATGGAAATTGTCGACTCGATTTCGTCAAAATCGATTCGTATCAAGCTGGATTTCTTTGCGCCATTTGAAGCACACAACACAACCGAGTTCAATTTTCAGGCTCAGGGTGATGTCACTGAAGTCAGGTGGGCCATGTTTGGGCCAAGTCCCTTTATGTCCAGATTGATGTCACTGTTCTTCAATATGGACAAGATGGTGGGCGGTGACTTTGAACGTGGTCTGAGCAATCTGAAAAACATTGCCGAACAGTAACCCGAATAATTGTTGAGGCTGATCATGTCTGCTTAAACCGATGTGTCTGTATCGAATCATGAGCTGGTGTTGACCCGGTTGATCGATGCACCACCCGATCGTGTTTATCAGGCATGGGTTGATCCTGAGATGATCAAGGAGTGGTTCTGTCCCCGACCCTGGCGCGTTACGCATGCGGAAACCGACGTGCGTCCGGGCGGTGCCACTTACCTGATTATGAAAGGACCGGAGGGGCAGGAGTTTCCCAATCGCGGTGTGTATCTGGAGGTAATGCCCGGTAAAAAGCTGGTATTTACTGATGCTTACACCAGTGCGTGGCAGCCTTCCGGGAAAGCATTCATGACGGTCATTCTTGATTTCGACAATGAAGATGGCAAGACGCGATATACGGCACGCGTCAGACACTGGAACGATGCGGATTATCAAAGCCACTTGCAGATGGGCTTTCATTAAGGCTGGGGCAAGGCAACCGATCAGCTTGAATTGCTGCTGGCAGGCAAGCCGATTCTCTGATCGGCAGTGTTCAGGCTGGCAGTTGTCTAACCAGCTGGCGCAGCCGGTTGAGCAGGTGTGGCCGTGCATCGGGTGTGTAGCGTAGCGTGATGTAAAGATCACATAGCTCACGCAATTCACCGGCCAGAGCAGGTTTTGCCAGCGCCGCTCGCGACAGATAGTCCACGGGGCCTTCGTGTGGCAGGGCATCAATTCCTGCTCTGGACAGCTTGCGCTTCAGCGTTGCATAGGCTTCTACCACCGGATCGCGTTGCCTTGGTCGATACTTCCAGCCCAGCCACAGCATCATGGCAGCGAAGAAACTGATGAATGAGATCAGTAATGCCCAGCCCAGTGTGCGCCAGTCCGGGTTACTGAAACCCAGCAGACTCATCACACTGCGTTGATCATCACTGTCAAAGTTGACAATACGGGCCTTCCAGAAAGTATTGACGGCATCCCAGTTCTGTCGCATCTGATAGAGCCAGTGGCTGCGGCTCAGCATGTGCCCTGTCAGAGCTTCATTGTAAGTGCCTGCGGATTCCAGACCCTGTTCAATTCTCTGTGGAGCGATGGCGGCAGTGGGATCAACCCGCACCCAGCCCCGATCCGCCAGCCATACCTCGGCCCACGCATGTGCATCCGACTGACGCACGACCAGGTAGTTATTTACTTCATTCAGCTCACCGCCCTGATAGCCCGTGACAACCCGCGCAGGAATTCCCGCTGCTCGCATCATGAAGGTGAATGCGGATGCATAGTGCTCGCAGAAACCCCGCCGGGTGTTGAACAGGAAATCATCTACTGTGTGTGCGCCCAGCGCGGGCGGCTGCAATGTGTAGAAAAATTCCTGCTGACGGAACAGATTGAGCACAGTGTTCACGTAAACGGAATCATCATTGCTTGCTGCACGCATCTGAAGGGCAAGTTCGCGGCTGCGCGGGTTGAGACTGCCTGCCAGTTGGGTGTCCAGGCGGCGCATTGTTTCGTCCAGCGACACTCCGAACTGGTATTCGGTGGCAGCCAGTACATCAACGGCGATAAGTTGTGTAACGGGCTGGCGTGCGAGTAATTGCAGGTCGCTGGTCAGCATGCTGCGGCGCAGGCTGGTTTGCAGGGGAATATCCAGTACCGGAATCCATGGCTCATTGCTGGGTTCCATCAACATGCGATAACGATAAGTCTGCTGGCTGGTAATGATTTTCTGTGGCGTTAGTAATTCGCTGCGATGACGGCGCCAGGTTCGACCATCAAAATCATGCAGTACCACTGCACGCCAGTAGCGCTGTGATTTGGGTGGTGGGGTGCCCTGAAACTCGACACGGAAGGCCACCTCACTGGACAGGCTCAAATCGGCTACATCACCCGGACTCATCTCATCATTCAATCCGGTCGTGGCGGCACCATGTGAAGGCAGTACCCAGAACTGACCCGGTAATCTGGGCACCAGCAGAAATAACAGCGCTGCCAGCGGCAGGGCTTGCAGCAGCATGCGTGTACTACGCATCAGGGATGCGCCAAAGCTGATCTGGCTGCCGCCATCATGAAGGTGCAACAGGCAGGTGACGATGAACGTCGTACTCAGCAACAGATAAGGCAACAGAATCATGCTCTGTTCGTACAACAGTTCCGCGAACAGCAGGAACAGTGCGATGAAAATCAGAATGCTGTAGTCACGTAACTGTCTGGATTCCAGCAGCTTCATGCCAGCCATCATCGACAGCAGCGCAGTGCCCGCTTCCAGTCCGTTCAGGCTGCGGAAATTGACCAGCACGGCGATCAATGCCAGCAGCGCCATGATGCTGCGTAACCATTTATTGGGCAGGGCAGCAGCATGCACTTCAATCCACAGACGCCACACCATGGCGCCTGTTACGCACAGTGGAATCCATACGGGCAGATGAGCGACATGTGGCAGCAGCGCCATCAGTAACATCAGGGACAGCATGCCCAGTGATCTGGCTGATTCGGGCCAGGCCTGAACTCGCAGCATGGCAATGCCCGCAGGCATCAGGCACTCCCTTGAAACAGAGCCAGCGCCTGCAGGCAACGGCTGCGATGCGCTTCTCTCAAAGCGGGTGCTGCATTAAATCCGGGCAATTTGAGGCCGTAGGCAATACCCTGCTGGTGGCTGTCCAGGACCCAGCGGCACAGGCGTGACAGTCTTAACTCAGTATCCAGTCCTGCCAGTGCATCCCAGTCAAACATGCAGGTACTGATGGATGTACCGGCATACTGTTTGACCATCAGACCCTGTTCACGTGCATATGCTTTCCAGGCAATGCGTCGCGGTGAATCGCCGGGATGAAAGCTGCGCAGACCGGCAAACTCTTCATCACCCCGATGCATGTCCTGTGTATGACGGCTATCAAATTGTGTGGGCGGAGGTGTGTTACTGCGTTCACTGGGTCGTGGGTAAACGAGACATCTGATTGGCAGATGCAGTACGGTCCAGCCGCGAAACAGGCCGAAGGGGTAACGGGTGCTGATCGTGAGACGATCAATCTGCAACCACCCGCGTCGTTGACTGGTGAGTGGCAATTGCAGGGTGGTTGGCGTGTCACCGTTCACCATGACTGACTGCGAATGAGCTGGGTCTTCAGAATTATTTATCACGGCCTGTAAACCCAGCCGTAATTGCAGCGAAGGATTCTCAATGGCCAGTTGTATATGTAATTGCTGTCCGGCAAAAACAGGTTCATTCGCCAGTGCATGAATACGCAATCCGGCCAGATTGCGATGCGTGTGATGCATGGCCACGAAGCCCAGTGCGGCCAGCAGGAACGACAGCATCAGCGCCAGATTGTTTCCATAGTTCATGCCGCCAACGCCCATCGCAATCACGGCCACCGCGTACATGAGTCCAAGACGGGTGGGCAGAATGTAAATGCGACGGTTGGTAATCGTCACCGGCGATGTGTCCACGCCATGACGGCGCCTGGCCCAGTTACCGATTCGTTGTTGGAGTGTGGAGGAGAGAGACATGACTTAGCATGGGTCGCGCCGGTGAAGACAGTGCTATGGGTGTCGGGTGAGGATCAATGTTGCGAGAGTCACTATCGCCTGCTATTGGCGGTGAATAACTTTACTGTACTGCAACCGACTGTAATACATGCGCACCAATCTCCGCTGGTTTATTCAACGCGGCATCTTCTGCGGGCACCAGTCGATGGCCGATGACAGGAGTGAGTACGGCCTGCAGATCTTCCGGCAGCACGCCCGTGTGTCCCTGCATCAGAGCCCAGGCCTGTGCAGCGCGTAACAGCGCCAGACCGGCGCGCGGTGACAGTCCTGCAACAAATTTGTTCGAGGTGCGCGTATAGCTGACTATGGCTTGCAGGTAATCCAGCAAGGCAGTGGATACATGCACTTTTGGAACGCGGTTTTGCAGAATCAGCAGTTGTGCAGGCAACAGCGTTACCGGCATTTCACTGAGCAGGTCACGACGGTCACGCCCACTGAGCAGTTGCCGTTCATGCGCGGCATCCGGATAACCCAGTTGCAGACGCATCAGGAATCGGTCGAGTTGTGACTCAGGCAGGGGATAGGTGCCGATCTGGTAAGTCGGGTTCTGTGTGGCGATCACGAAGAACGGCGATGACAGCGGATAGGTGTGACCATCGGCGGTGACCTGCTGTTCTTCCATCGCTTCGAGCAATGCACTTTGTGCCTTGGGGGTGGCGCGGTTCACTTCGTCAGCCAGCACCAGCTGCGCGAAAATCGGTCCCTTGTGAAAATGAAAACTGCTGTTGTTACGATCAAAAACAGATACACCAATGATGTCGGCCGGGAGTATGTCACTGGTGAACTGCACGCGGTTGTAGGTCAGACCCAGGCAGTGTGCCAGTGCATGCGCCAGAGTGGTCTTGCCCATGCCGGGCAGATCCTCGATCAGCAAGTGGCCCCGTGCCAGCAGGCAGGCCATCGCCAGTCTGATCTGAATTTCCTTGCCAAGGATGATCTGGCTGAGCTGTGAAACAGTGCTGTTGATTGCGGCAATGGGGTCGCCAGCCGGTGTTTCGAGTAAATGCAGCAGCGGATTGTTATTCATACGCTGAATTTAGCATTGACTCTGGCTGGAGCGGCAATGTTTCAGACAGGTTTATGAGAGAAGGTAATCTGACAGTCCGGTTCTCTTTCCGTGAGAAGGAGAGAGAACCCCGGGCAGGGTGCATGCTTACCCGTTACCGCAGTGTCGCCACTCGTCTGGCCTGCTCCTCGAACTGCGCCAGTTCAGCTTTGAATGCCGCAATGCGGGCACGTTCCTGTTCCACTACTTCTGCGGGTGCATTGGCAACGAAATTGGCATTGCTGAGTTTGTTCTCGCACTTGCTCAGCTCCTGCGCAGTTTTGACCTTGCGCTTTTCGATACGTGCCAGTTCCGCATCAATATCATCAATAAGCTCCTTGAGCGGCGCATAGAGTGACCGGCCATCGACGACCTGCAAGGCAGTAGGAGGTAATGATGCTTCGTCTTTTACTTCAATGATGCTGCTGACATTAGCGGCCCCGACGACAAGCGTCAGATTATCGGCAATGGCTTGCCAGTCACCGGCTTGTGCGGCTTTAAAGTACAGCGTGATCTTGCGCGACTGCGGCACATCCAGTTGGCCGCGAATCTGACGTGGACCGAGAATCGCAGCTTTGATCGGTGCGATGGCATTGTCTGCGGCAACATCAATCGGGAAGTCGACTGTTTTGGGATACGACTGCAACATGATGGTTTCACCCGACTTGCCGGCAAGCGGTGCAATGGCCTGCCAGATTTCTTCGGTGATGAATGGCATCAGCGGGTGCAGCAGCCGCAGGTAGGCTTCAAATACCTGCACCAGTGTTTGCCGTGTGCCGCGCTTCTGTTCGGCTGTCGATGAGTCGGATTGCAGTACGGGTTTGCACAGTTCCAGATACCAGTCGCAGTATTCATACCACGCAAATTCATACATCGCCTGTGATGCCAGATCGAATCGATAGGCTTCGAATTGTTTGCGCGTCTGTTCAACGGTGTGACCGATGCGTGAACGGATCCAGCGATCAGCAATGCTGTATTCACAGCTGCCTGCAAGGCCGCAATCCTGACCTTCAGTGTTCATCAGCACATAGCGCGCTGCATTCCAGAGCTTGTTGCAGAAGTTGCGATAGCCTTCGATACGGCCCAGATCAAAGCGGATGTCGCGACCCTGTGTGGCCAGTGCTGCGAAGGTAAAGCGCAGTGCATCGGTTCCATAGGCAGGAATGCCGGAAGGAAATTGCTTGCGGGTATTCTTTTCAATCTTGTCTTTAAGATGCGGCTGCATCATGCCACTGGTGCGTTTAGCAACCAGTGCTTCCAGATCAATGCCGTCGATCAGATCCAGCGGATCAATGATGTTGCCCTTGGACTTGGACATTTTGTCGCCGTTCTCGTCGCGGATCAGGCCGGTGATGTACACCTCTTTGAATGGCACTTCGCCGGTGAATTTCAGGCCCATCATGATCATTCTGGCAACCCAGAAGAAAATGATGTCGAAGCCGGTGACCAGTACATTGGTTGGATAGAAGGTCTTGAGTGCAGGTGTCTGTTCCGGCCAGCCCAGTGTCGAGAACGGCCACAGGGCAGATGAGAACCAGGTGTCGAGTACGTCGTCATCCTGTTTCAAGCCAAAGTCAGACGATGATCTTCCTGTGAAACGAAAAAGCTTTTCTTCAATTTCTGTTTGACTATCACTAGGTTTGATATCAGCCTTAGTTAGGGTGTCTGCTGGATATTCGATGGCATTCAGGTACTGTGAGTAAGCTTCATAAACGGAGCGTGCTACATAGTAGGCTCCATGCTTGTCATACCATGCTGGGGCGCGATGACCCCACCACAGCTGACGGCTGATGCACCAGTCCTGAATATTGTGCATCCACTGGTAATAAGTCTTGCTCCAGTTATCCGGCACGAACTTGATGCGGCCATCCTCCACGCACTTGATGGCCGGTTCGGCCAGCGGCGCGATACGCACATACCATTGATCGGTCAGCCATGGTTCGAGTACGGCATTGCTGCGATCACCGCGTGGTACGTTGAGCGTATGCGGGTCGATCTTTTCGACCAGTTCCAGCGCTTCAAGATCAGCAACGATTTTCTTGCGTGCGGCAAAGCGTTCCAAGCCTTGATACTGCGTGGGAACAGCGTCATTCAAGTTAGCACTGGCGTCAAAGATATTTATAAACGGTAAGTCGTGTCGCTTGCCCATCTCGTAGTCATTGAAGTCATGCGCGGGTGTAATTTTCACGCAGCCGGTACCGAACTCACGATCTACATAGTAATCAGCAATTATGGGAATCAAGCGATCTGTCAGCGGCAGTTTGATCTGCTTGCCGATAAGGTGCTGGTAACGCTCATCTTCCGGATGCACGGCCACCGCAGTGTCGCCGAGCATGGTTTCCGGACGGGTGGTGGCGACGACAAGATGACCTGTGCCATCAGCGAGTGGGTACTTGAAATGCCACAGCGAACCTTTCTCAGGTTCGCTCAATACTTCCAGATCAGAGAGTGCTGTGTGCAGTACCGGGTCCCAGTTAACCAGTCGCCTGCCGCGATAGATGAGTCCTTCTTCGTGGAGTTTGACGAACACTTCGGTGACGGCTTTGGACAGGCCTTCATCCATCGTGAAGCGATCACGTTCCCAGTCCACGGAATTGCCGAGTCGACGCATCTGTTTGTTGATCGTGCCGCCGGATTCAGCTTTCCATTCCCAGACACGTTCAATGAATTTTTCACGGCCGAGATCGTGACGGTTCTTGCCCTGTGCGTTGAGCTGACGTTCCACCACCATCTGTGTTGCAATACCTGCATGGTCGGTGCCCGGTTGCCACAGGGTGTTGTCACCATCCATGCGATGCAGGCGGGTGAGGGTGTCCATCAGCGTGTGCTGGAAAGCATGGCCCATGTGCAGCGTGCCGGTCACATTGGGCGGCGGAATCATGATGCAGTAGGGTGTGCCTGTGCCGGTGGGTTTGAACCAGCCGTTGGCTTCCCATTTCTGATAAATGGGCTGTTCGATGTCGCGCGGGGAGTAGGATTTGTCCATCAGGCTTGAAGTCTGCAGCTGGTAAAGCGGCAAATTATAGCGGGCTTGGACAGATTGCCCGAGGATTGTTGTCATAGGCAGCGGCAAATGACTGCCGCTGCTTACCGGACTCAGGCACCTATCGGGTTAGGGTCGCGCCAGGCTCGCTCGAACGGCAGTCGCCAGGCATGGGGTGCTATCAGCTGGTGGATGGCATTCGGGCCCCACGAGCCAGGGGCATAGAAGCGGACCGGCGGCGGTGACTCCAGCAGGGGCGCGGATACCTCCCACAGACGCTCGATGCCTTCCGCAGTGGTAAACAGTGTGTGGTCACCCCGCATTGCGTCGAGGATCAGACGTTCGTAGGCCTCCAGTACATCGCCACCCAGCCCCGTGTCATGCATGGCGAATTGCAGACTGAGTTTGTCCAGTTTCATGCCCGGACCGGGACGCTTGCCGTAAAACGACAGCGACATTTTCGAAATGTCTGCCAGATCGAATGTGAGGTGATCCGGGCCTTGTGCGCCGACACCTGAGCCGGCCGGAAACATGCTTTTCGGCGGTTCACGGAAAGCGATGGAGATAATGCGTTGTCCCGCACCCATGCGCTTGCCGGTGCGCAGGAAGAACGGCACGCCGGCCCAGCGCCAGTTGTCGATACTGCATTTCAGGGCGATGAAGGTTTCCGTATCGGATTCAGGCGCGACGCCTTCTTCACTGCGATAGCCGCTGTATTGCCCGCGTACCACATGGGCCGGTTCGATCGGCACCATGCTGCGAAATACCTTGTTCTTTTCTTCACTGATGGGCTTGGGTTCCAGTGCAGTGGGAGGTTCCATTGCCACGAAACCCAGAATCTGGAACAGGTGCGTGACCACCATGTCGCGGAACGCGCCGGTATGTTCATAAAACCCGGCACGGTTACCCAGCCCCAGAGTTTCCGGTACGTCGATCTGTACATGGTCGATGAAGTTGCGATTCCAGATGGGTTCAAACAGACCATTGGCAAAGCGGAACGCCAGAATGTTCTGGGCCGGCTCCTTGCCCAGAAAGTGATCGATGCGGAATATCTGTTCCTCCGAAAACACTTCATGCAGCTTGGTGTTCAGCAATACGGCACTCTCAAGATCAGTGCCGAAGGGCTTTTCCATGATGATCCGTGAGCGCTCAACCAGTCCGGCCTCACCCAGCATGCGCACCACGGACAGTGCAGCATTGGGTGGCACGCTCAAGTAGTGCAGCCGGCGACTTTCGCCGGTGAAAGATTTTTCAGCCTGATCCACCGCCGCTTTCAGTGCTGCGGTGCCTGCGGCCATCGGCACGTAATCCAGCTTCGCAGCAAACGCCTGCCAGTCAGCTTCATCCACCTTGCGGGTGGCGTGTTCATCAATGGCCTTGCGCGCGAACGCACGGAAGCCTTCCGGATCAAGGTTGTCCAGCGAAACGCCGATGATCCGGCAATCCGGAATAAAACCGGACCTGGCCAGATGAAACAGGCCGGGCAGCAACTTGCGTCGGGACAGGTCACCATTGGCACCCACCAGGATCACGACCTGCGGATACTTGGGGCCCACTCCGGGAGGAATCTTTGCCATCGTGCCAAACCTCTGAAACTGAATAATGCGTCGCACTTGCGAATGAATAACATGCAAAATGAAAGCCATGTTGATTGATTCGCTGCTGCCATGTGCAGAACAGGAATATCGGCTGTTTCACTCAAACCATTAGTTTCAATCTGTGAATGACTGAAGGGTTCACCAGCACATCGTGCGCAGTAGTGCACGTTATTCGCACCAGAATGAGCCGGGATCAGGCATCCTGCTGGCCGATTCTGCTGAATGTCCTGTTATTGAATTGCCATGACCATATTGCCTGACAAGCCTGTGCCTGCCAGCACCCTGCAGCTTCCGCCGGGAACATGGGTGACAGTACTCGATTGCCTGTGTGCGCACTTTGCTCATGTCAGTCGTGATCAATGGCTGAGCCGGATGGCGCGCGGGCGGGTGCTGGATTTACACGGACAACCGTTGCACGCCAGCACGCCCTACCGAACTGGATTGACCGTACGCTACTTCCGGGAAATTGAAGCTGAACGAACGATTCCCTTCACTGAATCGGTTTTATATATTGATGAAAATATCGTCGTGGCCGACAAGCCACACTTTCTGCCGGTCACACCCAAGGGCAGGTATGTGACGCAGACACTGCTGGCGCGACTGATGGCCCGGCTTGATCTGCCGCAGCTTGCACCGCTGCATCGTATTGATCGTGGCACGGCAGGGCTGGTGATGTTCTCGGTCAATCCGGCCACACGTGCGCTGTACCATGCTCTGTTCAGTGAGCGACGGATTGCAAAGCAGTATCAGGCCATTGCCCCTGCGCTGTCTCATCTCTCCTTTCCCTTCGTGCATCGCAGCCGTATGGTTGCTGGCGAACCATTCTTTCGTATGCAGGAGAGTCAGGGCGAGGCGAATACTGAAACTCACATCGATGTGCTTGATCGGGGGTCAATACATTGGCGCTATAAACTGGCGCCGGTCACGGGCAAGAAGCATCAGCTGCGCGTACACATGGCTGCACTCGGCGCGCCGATCGTGAACGATGATTTCTATCCATCTCTCACTGAGCGTGATGAGAGTGATTATTCGCGCCCCCTGAAGCTATTGGCTGCCAAGTTGTCGTTTACCGATCCGGTGACGGGTGAACCGAGGTCTTTCAGTAGTAAGTTGAGCTTATGAGGGATGATGTGTGAGTCATTTGAATTTCATTGGACTCAAGCTGCACGTTCGGTTTTGCCTTATATAGTTTGGTTTTCTAATGCCCATAATCAGCTGGGTTGGGATGCATTTGACCCTGCCGGGGAAAATTTTGCATCTCAGGGAGAGGTTTGTAATTTTTTCTTGAGTTTGATGGGGGCGGCTAATGAACACACTGGTTGTTTGTTCTCATTGCGAAAAGATCAATCGAGTTCCCCTCGATAAGGTTGCGGCTGCGCATCCTGTTTGTGGGAGTTGTAAGGCCAAATTGCCTTTGCATGATGGCGTGCAGGATGTCAGTGGTGCAGGTCTGGTCAAGCTCATTCGCACAGCGGATCAGCCAGTGGTGGTGGACTTCTGGGCAGAGTGGTGTGGTCCCTGTAAGGCATTTGCCCCGACATTCACGGCAGCAGCAAGGCAGCTGGGTGGGCAGTTTATTTTTGCAAAGCTGAACACCGAGCAACATGGGCAGGCGGCACAAACTTATCAAATTCGGAGTATTCCGACTTTGATCGTTTTTAAAAATGGTGCAGAAGTGGACCGTCAATCAGGCGCGATGCCGCAGGCCATGTTCACGCAGTATCTGGCGAGATGGAAAGCGTAAACAGTGAAACTGAGGAGCGACTATGACTCAATCGATTAACTTTAAGCGAGAACTTCAGGCAACGGTTGATGAAGCCATTGAGCGGATTTCTGATGCATTGAAGCAAGAGGGCTTCGGCATTCTGACCCGCATTGATATGCATGCCAGATTCAAGGAGAAAGTCGGGCAGGATGTGCCGGCCGTTATTATTCTCGGTGCCTGTAATCCACAAATGGCGTTTGAGGCTTATTCACGCGCGCCAGACGTCACCAGTTTACTGCCCTGTAATGCTGTGGTGAGGGATATAGGCCAGGGGCGAGTATCGGTGGAATTGGCGAAGCCAACAGCGTTGATGAATATGCTGGGTGATAAAGCCCTTGCGGAACTCGCGCAGGTCGCTGATCAGAAGTTGAAGAATGCTTTAGAGAGAGCATGAGTGCTGACAGCTGCTGTAGTGGTTGCGGCGAGTTGCGCTGTTGTTAGTTAAATAGATTGGCGCTGCTTTTATTCTGATTTTGCCGCCATAACAAAAGGCCCATCTTGCGACGGGCCTTTTGTTTATCTCAAGTTGAGTAACAACTGGAAATGCGGGTGATTAGCCCTTGCCAGCAGTGCGTGCCTTGGCAACATCGGCAATTACCTGATCAGCGACGTTCTTCGGCACTGGGTCATAGTGCGAGAATTCCATCGTGAACGAGGCGCGACCTGAAGTCATGCCACGCAGATGGCCGATGTAGCCGAACATTTCCGACAGGGGCACGGTGGAGATCACAGCGATGTTGGTGCCGCGCTCCAGCTGTTCCTGAATCATGCCGCGACGACGGTTGAAGTCGCCGATCACATCGCCGAGATAATCTTGCGGCGTGACGGTTTCCACCTTCATCACAGGTTCAAGCAACACAGGACCGGCCTTGCGAATGGCTTCGCGGAAGCAGGCACGAGCTGCGATTTCGAAGGTCAGCGCGTTCGAGTCCACGTCGTGGTACGAACCGTCGGTGAGGCGGGCACGGAAGTCCACAGTGGGGTACTGTGCGAGCACACCTTGTTCCATCTGTATCTTCAAGCCCTTTTCCACTGCAGGTACGTATTCACGAGGTACTGAGCCACCCACGGTTTCGTCGATGAACTCGAAGCCTTCGCCACGCTCACGCGGTTCAAAGGTAATCCACACTTCGGCGAACTGGCCGGCACCACCAGTCTGCTTCTTGTGTACGTATTGTTCAGAGACGGGCTTGGTGAAGGTTTCACGGTAAGCCACTTGCGGCATACCCATGGTGCCTTCGACGTTGAACTCGGTACGCATACGATCCAGCGTTACTTCCAAGTGCAGTTCGCCCATGCCGCGCAGAATGGTTTCGCCGGTTTCGCGATCTGTTTCCAGTTTGAGTGATGGATCGGCGCGCACCATCTTGCCCAGCGCGGCGCTGAATTTTTCCAGTTCGCCTTTCACTTTAGGTTGTACCGATACGCTGATTACCGGTTCAGGGAAGCGCATGCGCTCCAGCACCACGGGGGCGGAAGAATCGCACAGCGTGTCACCTGTTTCAGTTTCGGCCAGCGATACCAGTGCAACGATGTCACCGGCGCGGGCTTCTTCAATGGCATTGGCTTCTTTGGCGAACATTTCCACCATGCGGCCAATTTTTTCGCGCTTGCCGCGGGTGCTGTTCTGAATGGACATGCCCTTGGTCAGCACACCTGAATACACGCGGATGAAGGTCAATGCGCCGTAGGCATCGTTGATGACCTTGAATGCCAGCGCGGAGAAAGGTTCGTCGTCTGAGCACTTACGTTCGCCATTGGCGTTACCGTCCGCATCCACTGTGGCAATTGCGTCCACGTCGGTCGGGGCGGGCAGGTACCACACCACGGCGTCGAGAACTTGCTGCACACCTTTGTTCTTGTACGAAGAGCCGCACAGTACTGGGGTGAACGCGCCGGTGTTGGTGCCTTTGCGCAAGCAAGCGCGCAGCACATCAGCAGAAGGAACGGTGCCTTCGCCCAGGTAAGCTTCCATCGCTGCGTCGTCCATTTCCAGGCAGGTGTCGACCAGATCAGCGCGGAATTTTTCGATGTTATCGAGAATGGCGCGATCGGAAGGCACGGTGACGCCGAGTTTGTCAGCCATACCTTCGGTTACATCAATGACTTCCCATTCGGCGTCTTTGTCATCGGAGGACCACACCAGAGCCTTCATTTCAACGAGGTCGATCATGCCCTTGAAGTTGTCTTCAGAACCAATCGGCAATTGAATCGGCAATGGACGTGCGCCCAGGCGCTTCTTGATCATGTCTACGCAACGCAAAAAGCCTGCGCCGCTGCGGTCCATTTTGTTGACGTAGCAAATGCGTGGTACGCGATAGTTATCGGCCAGGCGCCAGTTGGTTTCGGACTGAGGTTCTACACCGGCCACACCGTCAAATACCACCACGGCGCCGTCGAGTACGCGCAATGAACGGTTTACTTCGATGGTGAAGTCCACGTGCCCGGGAGTGTCGATGACGTTGAGCTTTTTGCCCTTCCAGAAAGCCGACACGGCTGCGGACTGAATGGTGATACCGCGCTTCTGTTCCTGTTCCAGATAGTCAGTGGTGGTCGAGGTCTTCAGATCTTTTGTTTCATGCACGTCGATGATCGTGTGCTTGCGGCCTGTGTAATACAGGATGCGCTCAGTAGTCGTGGTTTTACCGGCGTCAACGTGGGCAATGATCCCGATGTTGCGGATGTCAGAAAGGGGAGTTGTACGAGCCATTACAAGTTTCCGTCACAGCATTAAAGTAAGGGTAAAAGTCGAACCTAACCAGCAACTGTGAGGGCGGATTTGAGTCGTCAAACCACTGCCTTCGGCCGCTCGGCCTGTTCATGAGGCGCGCGATTCTATCCGAACTTGTCGTTCGGGAAAAAAATAATTCGCGGGTCTGGGCCCGTCCCGGGGTGCAGGAGTGACCGGGGAAGGGTGTCCGGGCCGGTCGGAAAGCTGATTATGGTATTGCCCGGACCTGGTCGGGCCGGAGGATGATGGGACAGCTTGTTCCGAAGCCACCCGTTACAAGAGTAACCGGTACACCTGCTGGCATTCAGTTAGATGCCCTGCCTGCTGAATGTTCTATATTGCGCTGCATCAAGTGGATTCCGGAGGATCGCGATGACCCTGCTGCCTGCTATCGCTGTTGCCGCTACCCTTGTGTACTGGCTCAGCCATTTTATTGGCCAGTACTTTTCTGAGCTGGCTACGCAGATCATTTCACTGCTGCTGTTTGTGGTGGTGATGGTTGCGGTCAATACCCTGATGAAGAACCTGCGCGGAGATTGATGCGCAGGTTCCGGGTTTGCTCAGCAGGCAATCAGACTGAGACTGTAATCAGAATGCGTTGTTTTCCACGCTGGTTGCCGAAAAGGTACTGGTTGCGGATGACCATGTGCCTCGCGCCCGTACATGGTCATCCTTGGATATGAGAATTGAGCTGGTAGCACTGACGGGAATTCCGAGCAGTGAAAAAGCTGTGGCTGATGGGGCTGTATTGGTCGCAGTTGCCTGAATTTCCAAGCGCGAGTCTGGATTTCTGCGCTCCAAAGTCACGGCGGTCATTGCGGTGTGGCTTGCGTTTTCATAACCGCGCACCTCGACGAAGTTACTATCCTGCAAATTGATCAAAGAATAGGAGTCATTCGAATTTCCCAGCTTGTTCACAAACTGTGTGCTGGCATTGGTCGATACGGTGACGCCGTACATGGTGAAAGTCTTTGCTGCAATATTGACCGAGCCCACATCAACCAGGCCTGTCATGCGCACATCAGTTCCCTGTTTGATCTCGATCTTGCGTGCCACCAATACATTGCTGCTATTGAAAGTGCCTTCCACTTCCACTTCTTTACCAGCCAGCAGGTCGGCTGTTGTGCCATTCACATACTGAGGCGTGTTGGCTGTGCTGACCGTCAATGTACCCATAGTGAAGGTGGAGCCAGTTAGTGAAGTGGTGATGATGCCTTCAATCTCGCCAATGTCATTAGCTGATACAGACAGGCCACAGCTTTTAACCTCAATGCTGCTGGCGTTCAGTTGGGTCCCGCTGTAAGCGCCCTTGACTTCAACGCATGCGTCATTCGCAAGGGTTCCGCCAGTAACTAGCGCGACGCCTAAATAGCTGACTTTGGTGGTGCCAATCATGAAAGTTTGCAGAAATGTATCAAGGCTTGAAACAGCGCCTTTCAATTCAGAGCTGCCTGATGTGGTTTGACGTTCAACGCGAGTGGCCACTATTTTCCCCGTTGCATTCACGAAGCCACTCACTTCGACGATATCGTTAGCCGCAAGGTCAGTGAGTCCGGTTCTTCCATCAAACACAGTGGTGCCCGTGACTGTCACCGTCTGACCAATGACAGTGAAAGTATTGTTAACAGTATCTACAGCTGAAACCACGCCTTTCAGATTGTTACCGTACTCAACGCTATCAGCCGTGCCCATGCCGGTGCTTTGATTGATTTTGCCTTTGACCGTGACAATCTGGCCGATACGCAGATCGGTTTGTCCTGTGCTGGATACGCCATCTACCGTTACGGTACTGCCATTCAGATCGAACTCGATCCCATTGACAAAAATGCTGCCGAATCCCGTGATAGGGCCGACCACTACACCGGGGTCACTGGTGCCGCCGTTGGAAATCCCGCCGCCATTGATACCGGCGAGCTGGCTATCACCGCCGCAGGCGCTGAGCAGGGCCGCAAGTGCCATCAGCACTGTAGAAAAAAACGGGCGAGTATTCATTTGCGACCTCTAGGCTTGTGGTTCTGTATGTGATAGAGCCCGGCACCAAGGCGGATGCGTTTGGCATCGGGACTTTCTGAATCGGTTTGTTCGTGTTGCGTCAGCCAGTCGTCAACGCGCTCAAGAAATGCCTGACCTTCATCAGCCAGAAATGACTGGAATGCCGGCAAGTGCTTGGGATCGATGGCATCGTTTTCAGCACGACGCTCGAAACGCCGGGGTTCACTTAGCGGGCTGATCAGGTTGTGAGTAATGACATTACCCATGTCTTCCAGCACGCTGCCGGAACGTAATGCGCGATCGCCGTCAATTTCCTGCGGGATATACACGCGGGTCAGCACCTGTAAACGACCATCAGCCTGTTCAGCCACCGCGTTGACTGCTTTGAGTTCTTTCAGTAGTGCCGTGACTGGCATGTCGCCGCCATAGCGTTCACACAAACTGGCGAATGACGGGGCAGCTCCGCTGTGGGGCAGAACCAGAGGGCGTCCTGCATCCAGATATTCGGGATCCTGGTGCCAGCCGGAGAGCAGGCGCTGCGCTGCACTCAGATAACGTGGCTCTTCCTGTTCGCCTGATTCGATGATTTCGCGCAGGCGCGCGACTTCGCGACGATTGATACCAGTCAGGATGGCTACCCGCGCCTGGTTGGTGGGACGACCACGAATGCCGAATTCCTCCGTGGCGACTTCCACAAACGCAACCTTGGATACATCGGCAAATTCTTTCCATGACACGCCGCTTTTGATAAGCAGGCGCGCCAGCGGTCGCAGTAATCTGCGACAGGCGGTAAGCAGGGCTTGTTTGGAATCAAGGGCCATCTAAAACCACATTTGGATCAATTGAGACCAAATATGATTAATTGCCGTGGGAATTGCAAGCGGAAAAATGGCTGCGGTGCTGGATTTTTCTGTAATTGCCAATAGTAAATGCATCGGCAGGACATATGGGTGGTTTTATGTAAAAACAAAACCCGCCCTATGCAGTATTCCGGGCTGAGTAAGCATCCAGAGTGGCTAAAGCATCTGCTGCGCTGTGGTAACTCATGTGCCCGTAATGAAAGTCATGTCTGATTCGGGGGTGTGACTTCTGATTCCAGCAAGGCAGGGGATAAGAAGCAATTGTCAGCAGGTTGCCGGGTGTCTAGGCTTGCCCATCGCTGCTCTGCACACATGGAAATCAAATGTCACTTTCAACTGAAAACAGTTCACAGCAACAAACAGCCATCCACCGCATGGTCGAGGCGTGTCGGTCAGGATCATATTCCGCCTTGATCATGCGCATGGCATCGGGTTGGGCGGTGCTGGGGCAGTCGCAATTCCTGCGTGGCTACAGTCTGCTGTTGCCCGATCCGGTGGTGCCACACCTTAATGCCATGGCGTTATTGCATCGCGAGCAGTTTCTCAAAGATATGGCTTCACTGGGTGATGCGGTGTTCAAGGTGACCGGTGCACTGCGTATCAACTATGCGATGTTCGGTAACGTAGAGCCTGCCTTGCATGCGCATGTCGTGCCCAGATATACGGATGAATCTGTCGAGTTGAAAACCGCTCATCCCTGGGCTTATGACTGGGCTCAGGCCCCACAGTTTGATGACCGGCGCGATGCGGGACTGTTGTTTGAAATCAGGGCTGCATTACAGCCCTGACGGGTTCATCAGGCCTTGCCTGTTCTGCGCAATTTACGTGATTGATCGGATCTTACCGGCCAAGTGCAATCAGGGCTTCAAGTGTATGTACCGGTGCACCGCACTGGGTTCCGTGACAGACGTATGCCAGAGTTTTATCAGCAGAGCTTTTGCCGGCAATGCTTGCAGGCAATTCAGCTCCGGCTGGAATGGCGAATACCATTCTATCCGGCTTATACAGCTGGTTGAGAGCCTGCTGCCATTCGTTCGCTTCGGATGCGGCACCGCGAATGATGATGAGTTGTGGCGCGTACAGGAACTCTTCCAGACCAATCAACAGGCTCGCATGAGTTGAAGGATGGTCTTGCAATGCAGCCCAGTCAGCGCGAAGTGTCTGTTCTGCTGCATGCAGGTAACGTGGTTCACCCAGCAGATAGCCCAGTCGCAACAATGACTGCGCGGCGATCGCGTTACCTGAGGGCGTGGCTTCGTCTGCAAATGACTTGCTGCGATGGATCAGTGTTTCGTGATCGTCAGCGGTGAAGTAAAAGCCTCCACGCTCCTGATCGTAAAAGCGATTCAACAAAGTTTCTGCCAGCTCAATAGCCCATTGCAGATCACTGCTGCGCCAGCGTGTTTGTAATAGTTCAAGCAGCCCGGCCAGCAGGAAGGCGTGATCATCCAGATACGCCGGGAACTGCGTCTGTCCACCTGCTTGCACTGCGTACAACCGGCCATCCTGCCATGCCGAAGCACGCAGCTGATCGGTTGCTGTGCAGGCGGCTTCTATCAGGCTGGTGTCATTCAGGCAGCGTGCAGCCTGGCACAGGCCGGCAATCAACAGACCATTCCATGCAGTGAGAATTTTATTGTCCAGCCCGGGGGCAATGCGCTGTGCACGCAGGGCCAGCAGTTTCTGTCGCGCATGCTGCAATTCGTGTTCGGCATCTGCCGTACTCAGATTCAGCTCTTTGGCGATCTCATCCAGATTGCGATAACTGTGCAGATGCCAGTGACTTTCAAAATTAGGTGCGCCATCAAGACCGAAACGACGTGAAAACACTGCGTATTCGCCGGGTGTCAGCAGGCGCATGAGTTGTGCGTTATCCCAGACGTAGTAGCGGCCTTCATGGCCTTCGGAATCAGCATCCAGAGTTGACCAGAAACTGCCCTGCGGAGCGCGCATGTCACGCAGCAGCCATTGCGCTGTTTCATGCGTAATCCGCTTGAACAGGGGGTCACCCGTCGCTATCGCTGTCTGAGCATAAATGCGCAGTAACTCGGCGTTGTCATACAGCATTTTTTCAAAGTGAGGAATCATCCAGTATCTGTCGACTGAATACCGGTAAAAGCCGCCACCGAGCTGATCGTAAATTCCACCTTCAGCCATGCGTGTCAGTGTCAGGGCACACATGTACAACGCATGCAGGTCAGGCTGTTCAGCGCCACTGCTGGCACGCCATTGACGTAACAGGAACTCAAGTGTGCGAGGGTGAGGAAATTTGGGTGCGCCACCGAAACCGCCGAATTCGCTGTCAAACTGGGTTTGCAGCGTTTCGCGTGCGATGCGCAGTGGTGAATCATCCAGTGCGGCTTCAAGCAGTGATTCAGGTTGGAGATCATGGAACACCTGCATCAGTGCCTGTTGCTGTTGCTGGATGTCACTCTGCCGTTCCCGGTAATACTGGGCAACCCGTTGCAACAGATCCTGAAATCCCGGCAAGCCATGGCGTGGAACAGGTGGAAAATAGGTGCCGCCGAAAAATGGTTGCTGCGTGTCGTGACTCAGGAACATGGTTAACGGCCAGCCGCCTGTATGTTGTGTAAGGATCTGCTGAGCCAGTTGATAGATCCTGTCCAGGTCGGGGCGTTCTTCGCGATCCACCTTGATATTCACGAACAGCTGGTTCATCAAAGCCGCAGTGGTTTCATCTTCAAACGACTCGTGCGCCATGACATGGCACCAGTGACAGGCTGAATAGCCAATCGACAGCAGGATGGGCTTGCCGGTGTCGCGCGCCATCTGCAAGGCTTGTTCTCCCCATGGTTGCCAGTGCACCGGGTTGTCTGCATGTTGCAGGAGATAGGGGCTGCTGCTGTGTTGCAGCTGGTTTTGTGTGGTATCGGACATGATGACTGGATCGGCAATGTAGAAACGTGACTATAACGGAACCGGCCCCCGATTCCGTCGGACACTTTCTGAGTCTGGACGTCCGTCCGGTGCATGTCAGTATTCAGTTTTGACAGAAAAGGGTGTGTTGCAGCGTGTAATACGGCGATCACACATGGAAAAAATCGGCACCTGGCCGTATCCTTGGTGCCCCAGAAATAATTGATTGACCCCGATCACCCGATGCCTCGCCTGTTTATCCGCACTTTTGGTTGTCAGATGAATGAGTACGATTCGGCAAAAATGCTGGATGTGCTCAACAAAGCTGCCGGGTATGAGCTTACTGACGAACCTGAACAGGCCGATGTGCTGCTGCTCAATACCTGCTCCATACGCGAGAAGGCACAGGAGAAAGTATTTTCGCAACTGGGTCGCTGGAATCAGCTGAAGCAGCTTCGGCCAGAGATCATCATTGGTGTCGGGGGGTGTGTCGCCAGTCAGGAGGGCGAGGGAATCACTGACCGCGCGCCTTATGTTGATCTGGTGTTCGGGCCGCAGACTCTGCACCGCCTGCCGCAAATGCTGGAGGCGCTCAAACAATCCGGCCGTTCGCAGGTCGATGTCAGCTTTCCCGAGATTGAAAAGTTCGACCTCATGCCGGAACCGCGTGCCGAGGGTGCGACTGCATTTGTGTCGATCATCGAAGGTTGCAGCAAATTCTGCACTTTTTGCGTAGTGCCCTATACCCGGGGTGAAGAGGTCAGTCGACCTGTCGAACAGGTCATGTATGAAGTGCGTAGCCTGGCACAGCAGGGCGTGAAGGAAGTTAATCTGCTGGGTCAGACGGTGAACGCTTATGCGGGCGCGATGGAGAATGATGAGGAATGCGACCTTGCTACACTGATCAGGAAAGTGGCTGCAATTGACGGGATTGAACGTATCCGTTTTACCACCTCACATCCGGTTGAATTCAATGATGCCCTGATTGCAGCGTATCGTGATGTGCCCAAGCTGGCCAACTATCTCCACCTGCCTGTGCAAAGCGGTTCAGACCGCGTGCTGTCACTGATGGGGCGCCGACATACCGTGCTTGAGTACAAGCAGAAACTGCGCAAGCTGCGCACGGTGCGTCCGGATATCTGTATTTCCTCTGACTTCATCGTCGGGTTTCCCGGCGAGACTGATCGGGATTTTGAGGACACCATGAAACTGGTGGCAGAAGCAGGTTTTGATCAGTCGTTCAGTTTTATCTACAGTCGTCGACCCGGAACTCCAGCGGCGTCGCTGCTGGATGAGGTCAGCCATGATGAAAAGCAGCAACGACTGGAACGTCTGCAGGAACGTCTTAATCAGCAGGCTGCTGCCATCAGTGAAACCATGCTCGGGTCCATACAGCGCGTGCTGGTGACGGGGCCTTCAAAGACAAATGAGCGGCTGTTGTCGGGGCGCACAGAGAATATGCGCTGGGTACATTTCGAGGGGCCGCAGCAACTCATCAACCAGTTTGCTGAAGTTCAGATTGTGGAAGTACTGAAAAATTCGCTGCGTGGACGCTGGGTGCCTGCCGCTGTATCTGAAGACCGGTCTGCTGCGGCACGGGCTGCGGCGTGTTGATTTGTTAATCACTTAATTTCAAAGAGTTTATAAACCACAACTTGTGAACGCTCCCCTTACCAAGTCTGCAGCCACGACCCGTGAGCTGAATCTGGAATCTGCAACCCCTGCGCGACTGGCTAATCTGGTCGGGCCTCTGGAAGAACATCTGCGCCAGGTTGAGGCCCGGCTGGGTGTTGAAGTACGTCGGCGCGGTACTCAGGTACATTTGATCGGTGCTGAGTCGAACACCCAACAGGCAGAGCGTGTGGTGAAGCGGCTTGATCAATTGGCCGGACTTGAACAACTTACGCCGGATCGTGTGCATCTCTGCATACAGGAGTTTGCTGACAGCATGGATGGTGAAGGGCAAGCTCACTCGCCTGATACCCGACTGCAACAGGAGCCGGTTATTCACACCCAGCGTGGTGGAGTGCGGGCCCGTGGCGCAAATCAGCGGCAGTATCTGGACAACATGCGCAGCCATGATCTGACCTTTGGTATCGGTCCGGCGGGTACCGGCAAGACCTATCTGGCAGTGGCCTGTGCCGTGGATGCGCTGCAATCAGATCGCGTGAGGCGCATTGTGCTGGTCAGGCCGGCAGTAGAAGCGGGCGAGCGACTTGGCTTTTTGCCGGGGGATCTTTCGCAGAAAGTGGATCCCTATCTGCGGCCCATGTACGACGCGTTGTACGACATGATGGGGCCTGATCGTGTCAGCAGAGCCATAGAAAGAAACATCATTGAAGTTGCGCCCCTGGCATTCATGCGCGGCCGGTCACTCAATGATTCCTTCATCATTCTTGATGAGGCACAGAATACCACCGGCGAGCAGATGAAGATGTTTCTGACCCGGCTTGGCTTTGGTTCCAAGGCGGTAGTAACAGGTGACATCACACAGACTGATCTGCCCAGACATCAGGTGTCGGGATTACGGCAGGTGATGGATCTGCTGCCCGGCGTGGAAGGTGTGGCATTCAGCTATTTTCAATCCCATGATGTAGTGCGTCATCCGCTGGTACAACGCATTGTGCGTGCCTATGAGCGGCGACAGCATGACATTGATTCAAGCAGTAACGAGCGCAATCCTGATGCCGAAAGTTAAAAAACAGCCCATCGTGAAAACCGCTCGCCGGGCGGCAGTTAAAAAAACTGCTGATCCTGCTTTAAAACAGGCGGTGCTGAAGCTTGAGGTGCAGGCGGCGGTCAATCGTCAGGGTGTACCGGCGAACAGGAAGTTACAGCTGTGGGCACAGGCTGCCTACCTGGTTCATCACGCCGCACATGCCGGCCGGCGCAAGCGCGTAGTTGCACCGGTACAGGTTTCGCTCAAGCTGGTGGGAGCGGCTGAAAGTCGCAGACTCAATCGCGATTGGCGAAATGAAGATCATGCGACCAATGTGCTGTCCTTCCCTGCAGGTGAAAATTTCGAAATGGATGAACTGCCCACTCTGGGTGATCTGGCTATTTGTGTACCCGTTGTAGCGCGGGAAGCCAGAGAGCAGGGCATCACGCTGGCTGCACACTGGGCGCATCTGATGGTTCATGGCGTACTGCATCTGCTTGGTTACGATCACGAAGTGGAGCGCGATGCACTCGTGATGGAAGCCTGCGAGATCGCCATACTTGAACAATTTGGCATTGCCAATCCTTATGTGGCAAATGAAAAGGCAGGAGCAAGATGAACGACGATACGGAGCGCGATACAGGCAGAACCGGACGCTGGATCCGTAAGCTGGCTGACTCACTCAGTGGTGATCCGCGTGATCGCGATGAATTGCTTGAAACGCTGGAAAACGCCCGTGATCGCGACATCATTGACGACGAAGTGTTCGGTATGCTGCAGGGTGTTCTGGAAGTGGGAGAGCAGCAGGTGCGCGACATCATGGTGCCGCGTTCACAGATTGTAGTGATCAACAGGGATGATTCTCTGGATGCAATTCTGCCCGCTGTTATTGAGTCGGGTCATTCACGATTCCCTGTGGTAGGCGATGATCGTGACAAGGTAATCGGCATATTGCTGGCAAAAGATCTGTTACGGCTGATACACGAAGATGACGACCATTTTGATATCAAAGAGTGTCTGCGTAATGCTGTTTTTATTCCGGAGAGCAAGCGTCTCAATGTGCTATTGAAGGAGTTCCGGGCCAATCACAATCACATGGCTATTGTGGTCGATGAGTATGGTGGCGTGGCCGGTCTGGTCACGATTGAAGACGTGCTGGAACAGATCGTCGGTGAAATAGATGATGAATACGATATTGATGATGAAATGGATATTCACCGGGAAACTGCTCGCAGTTTCACGGTCCGTGCACAGACCCGGATTGATGATTTCAACCAGTACTTTGCTACCTCGTATACAGATGAGGAATTCGACACCATTGGCGGTGTATTGCTGAACTATCTGGGACGGTTGCCGCGTCGTGGTGAAACGATCCAGATGGATGGCTTTGAATACAAGGTGCTGCGTGGTGACCGTCGTCGCCTTGAGTTACTGCGATTGATTGCTCCGCATGATATTGCCGAGCCTGAGGCAGAGTAAATGAGGTGTGACTGTCGTGGATGAACACACTCTCGAACGGCTGGAATTAAAGCTGGCCTATCTGGAACGCGCCAATCACGATTTGAGCGATGTGGTCTATCGTCAGCAGCGTGAGCTTGACGATTTGCGTGCCAGATTGATGTCCTTATCAACACGGTTTGCTGAATCAGCACATCAGCAACGCCCCTACACCGAGGAAGAGGAGCGGCCCCCTCATTATTGAGGCGTAGCACACCTGTGCCGGGACTATTTGGCGCCGGCTAACAGATCGCTGTATTCAGGGTGGCGATCCATATAAGCGGCAATGAATGAGCATAAGGGGACGACCTGTTCGCCCTGTGCCCGGGTCAGTTGCAGTGCGCCCTTAACCAGCATGGAACCTATACCCTGACCATTCAATTCGGCCGGTACTTTTGCGTAGGTCATGGTTACCACGCCAGCAGCACGTTGATAATTGATAAACGCGATTTGCCCTGCTATTTCCAGTTCATAGCGCTGCCGGGCTGGATTATCGATGACGTTGTTCATAATGGTGGTAATTGCTTTTCAATATCGGCAATGAGGCTTTCCGGCGTGTCGGTAGGTGCATATCTCTTCAGCACCTTGCCCTCGCCATTCACAAGGAATTTGGTGAAATTCCACTTGATAGCCTGAGTACCCAGCAAGCCGGGTTGCGATGACTTCAGGTACTGGAACAAGGGATGCGTATCAGGACCGTTTACTTTCACTTTATCGAACAGCGGAAAGCTGATGTCATAGTTAATGCTGCAAAAGTTTTTGATCTCCGCAGCATCGCCGGGTTCCTGATGACCGAATTGATCACATGGGAAGCCAAGTACAGAAAATCCGCGTTGGCAGAATTGCCGATAGAGTTTCTCAAGGCCAGTGTATTGAGGCGTGAAGCCGCACTTGCTGGCGACATTGACAATCAGCATGGTCTTGCCACGGTAGGCGTTGAGCGTCTGTGTTAAGCCGTCTATGTTGCGTACTTCAATGTCGTGAAGGTTCATAACACACTGCTAGTTTGTTCAATGGATCTTGCGAAAAATTCGCACGAAGAGCAGGCCGCTAATCAGGTAAATGATGCAGAAAGTTACGATAGCGGTTTTCAATATTACCGATATGGATTCATAAATGGACAGAGAGTCAGGGTTGCTATGCAGGAGGCTTATCACACCTGTGAGGCATGAGATAACCGGCAGAACAAGCAGAAGCAATATCTTTCTGGCGCGGGTTGTGGAATTCAGAGGTTGCATGTGGGGTGACTCCTGAATGCTGTTCAGGTAGCAGTAAGTGATGAACATCAGCCCGAACAGTGAGGATAGATACTGAAGAACATGATAGATGGGCAGCTGGTGCGAGCCATCAGGAAAAAGCGGTTGATACAGGAACTGCATGTTACGAAATGTCCAGTATGATTCGTGAGTGATACGATCCCATATGATGTGTGTCCAGCTACCAATCAACAGGGATGGTATCGCTATGAACCAGGCCTTGTATGAAGTGAAACTGCTGTTTACGTAGTCGGATATTACCGACCGGTGCGGTTCCCACAATGGTTCTGTAAGTGGCCGTTTGCAAAGCAGTAAAACGAGTAACAGTACATACCCCAAAGGCAAATCGATCAATACGGTGCCGATGGGCGAGTGGGTGGATGGAAAATGCCGTTGTACGGATGGTGGCAGATACCCGAGCAGGTCGGGTGACATGCTGCCAATGATTAATGGCAGGAGGCTGAGAAATGGCAGTTTCCGCATTGGAATGACGGCGGCGGGATGTGAAAGTGTAAAGGCCATGTATTGCAGTGCTGCCTGATCGTATACGCAGTTACTAAAAACAGTTTAGATCATGTGAATGAAAAGTTTCATGACGTCTGTGTGATAATTGCGGTTTACCTGCTGACTTGAGTGTCATCACATTGCTGAGCCAGAGTCTGAAACCATTGTCTCATTCAGAGATGCAAGCGCGATTGTGCAGGCTGGCAATGATGCGTCACCCCATGCTGCTGTCATTTCTGATGGGCGCCATCCTGGCGTTGGCCTTTGCGCCCTTTGGTATCTGGCCGCTGGCACTTATTTGTCCCGCCTGGCTGTTTCTCGCCTGGCAGGGAGCGACACCTCGTCGCGCAGCGGTCATCGGCTTCTGGTTTCATTCCGGCACCTTTCTCGCGGGTACTTACTGGCTTTATCACAGTGTTCATACCATTGGTGGTGCACCCATTTGGGTGGCCATGCTGCTGATGCTGGGACTGGTCGCCATCATGGGTGCTTATCTGGCACTGCTGGGGTACTTGCAGGCGCGTGTTCTGCCGGTGTCCGGCGCGTTGCGCTGGCTGATTGGTTTGCCGGCATTGTGGGTGTTGCTTGAATGGTGGCGGGGATGGTTTCTAAGCGGCTTTCCATGGTTGTCGCTTGGCTATGCGCAGATCGACACGCCTCTGGCGGGCCTCGCACCGGTGTCCGGCGTGTATGGGATCAGTCTGGTCTGTGCAGTGACGGCTGGCGGACTGGTTACATTGCTGCTGGGTAAGCGCCCACAACGCATGGTTGCTCTGGCATTGCTGGTTCCGCTATGGCTGGCCGGGTGGATTCTCTGGCGGCATGACTGGACAGACCGTATGGATTCGCCGGTGACGGTGGCGGTAGTGCAGGCGTCCATTCCACAGGATCACAAATGGAGTCCCGAATGGCGTGACAAAACTCTGGATCTTTACCGCAAGCTGGCAGAGCCGCATTTCGGCACCCAGCTCATTGTCTGGCCTGAAGCCGCATTGCCTGATCTTGCTCACGAGCTGACCAGTTATCTGGGCAGTTTATGGAGTGAGGCACATGCGGCACAAAGCGATCTGGTGATGGGGCTTCTGCATTACGACTTTCACTCCGGTGACTATTACAACGGAGTACTGGCGTTGAGCGATGATGTGCAGTGGTATCACAAACGCCATCTGGTGCCATTCGCCGAATTCTTTCCAGTGCCTGAGTCGGTTCGCAGCTGGTTAAGGCTGATGAGCCTGCCATACAGTGACTTCACAGCGGGTGCTGCACAGCAGCCTGCATTACAGGCAGCTGGCCAGAAACTCGGACTGACCATCTGTTATGAAGATGGGTTTGGTGCAGAGCAACTTGCCATATTGAAAGATGCCACCCTGCTGGTGAATGTCACCAACGATGCCTGGTTCGGTGATACCAGTGCGCCACCGCAGCACCTGGAAATCAGTCGCATGCGCGCGCTGGAAGCAGGCCGCGATATGGTGCGCGCTGCTAACGATGGAATTTCTGCGCTGATTTCTGCTGATGGTACGGTGATGTCAACACTGCCGCGTTTCAAGGAAGCGGTTCTGACTGGTACGGTGCAACCGCGAACGGGGCTGACGCCTTATGCCCGATCGGGAAACTGGCCGGTGTTGCTTGCCTGTATGCTGGCTCTGCTATGGTCTGTGTTGAGTACAAAGTTCAATGCACGGACATCAAGCAATACTGGTTCCAATTCTGAATCAACTGATAACGGGTAAATCATGGATTATCTTCTGCAAACTGTCCTGCTTGGCATCATTGAAGGCATTACCGAGTTTCTGCCGATTTCCAGTACCGGTCACCTGTTGATTGCTGAGCATTGGCTGGGACAGCGTTCCGAGCTGTTCAACGTCGCCATCCAGGCGGGCGCCATTCTTGCTGTGGTTCTGATTTACTGGCGGCGTTTGTGGGATCTGCTGCTGGGCTTTGCCAACCCCGAGAATCGTGATTATCTGGTTAAATTGACTATTGCTTTCATGATTACTGCAATCGGCGGTGCCATCGCTAAAAAGCTTGGTTTGAAGTTGCCGGAAACCATTGCGCCGGTGGCATGGGCATTGATTATTGGTGGTCTGCTCATCTTTCTGATCGAGCGGTATGTAAGTCATCATCAACTCTCTGAGCAGGTCACCTGGAAAGTGGCGGTGGTGGTGGGATTAGGTCAGATACTGGCGGCGGTATTTCCCGGTACTTCTCGTTCAGCTGCGACCATCTTCGCTGCGATGCTGGCTGGCCTGAGTTCACGCGCTGCTGCTACCGAGTTTGCCTTTCTGGTCGGCATTCCGACCATGTTTGCCGCTACGGGTTATGAGTTGCTGAAAGTCATCAAGAGCGGTGATACGGCTGGGGAGGACTGGAGTGCGCTGGCTGTTGGCTTTGTAGTATCAGCCATCGTTGCTTTCATCGCCGTGAAATGGCTGCTGCGTTATATCCAGACCCACAGGTTCACAGTCTTCGCCTGGTATCGACTGGTGTTGGGAGTGATATTGCTGCTGTCCGTCTGATGGGCTTTATTCACCGGGCATGCTGACGCGCTCTTCTGTATAACGGCGGGCGTTTCTCCGTTCGCTTACACTGCATGCATCATGACTGACACGATTCTCACCAAAGTCCAATCGTTTTTCGCCACATGTCCGTTAGGTGTGGTTGATCTGCTTGCGGCTGAACTCAAGGCCTGTGGTGCGACGCGAGCACGGGAGATGAAGGCAGGCGTTGAGTTTGATGGCACGCTTGAGACAGCGTATCGGGCCTGTCTCTGGTCGCGCACGGCCAGTCGTATCCTGATGCCCATCACGCAGGTGGCAGCACATGATGCCAACGCGATGTATCAAGGCTTGCAACGAATCGACTGGTCGCAGCATCTGGCACCGGCGGGATCGCTGGTGGTGGATTTCCAGGGCACGTCTCTGGGTGTGAAGCACACACAATTCGGCGCCTTGAAAACTAAGGACGCTATCGTGGATCAGTTCCGCGAAAAATTTGGTGAGCGACCTTCGGTTGATACGCAAACACCTGATGTGCGTATCAATGTGCATGCGCATCGTGAGCAGGCGACAGTGAGCATTGATCTGTCGGGAGATTCATTACATCGCCGTGGTTATCGTGCGCGGGGTGTGGCAGCACCTCTGAAGGAAAATCTGGCGGCTGCCATATTGTTGCGTGCTGGCTGGCCGGCATTGTTCTCTGCGGGTGCAACACTGGTTGATCCTATGTGCGGATCAGGCACGCTGGTGATTGAGGCGGCATTGATGGCCTGCGATATCGCACCGGGCTGGATGCGCATGCAGGGAGCACATTGGGGCATGTTGAACTGGCGGGGTCATGATGCACAGCTGTGGCAGCGCTTGATGGATGAGGTGAATGACCGCGCTCTGGCAGGCAGAAAATGCATGTCTGACCGAGTGCTGCGTGGCTATGATCAGGATGCCTTTGCAGTGCGCGCAGCGCTGGAAAATGCAGAACGTGCCGGGTTACGCGGCATCGTGCATTTTGAGAAGCGTGGCTTGAGCGAGTTGCAGAATTCCCTGAAAAACACTCACCCACACGAATCAGGTGATGGGCTGAAAACCCCTGGGGCAGAGCTGGGCCTGCTCGTATGCAATCCACCCTATGGTGAACGCATTGGTGATCAGGAAAGCCTGCAGGGTCTGTATGGATTGCTCGGCACAAAACTGCGGCAGGAATTTCCCGGCTGGAAGGCTGCAATTTTTACCGGCAATCCACCCTTGGCGAAGGAACTGGGCATCAATGCCAGACGAAGTCACACGCTGTATAACGGCGCACTTGAATGCAGGCTGTTGCGTTTTGATATCGATCCGGCGCATTTCAATACTCCAGAATCAAGACCCAGTGCTGAAGAAAAATTTGCCGAGCTGCGTCAGAGTGCGGGCGCAGAGATGTTTGCCAACCGGCTGCGCAAGAATCTGAAAACCGCAAGATCCTGGGCAAATAAAAACAGCATCCGTTGTTATCGCATCTACGATGCAGACATGCCTGAATATTCATTTGCCATTGACCTGTATGGTTCGGCAGATGACGTTACGCTCAACTGGGCCTATGTGCAGGAATATGCTGCGCCGGACAGTGTCAACCGCGATGCGGCCCGTACGCGGCGCATGCAGGTCCTGTCTGTATTGCCTGAAGTGCTGGAATTGCCTCGTGAGCGCATCCATGTACGTACCCGTCGTCAGCAGAGCGATCATTCTCAATATGAAAAGCTCGATGCGCAGCGAGAGTTCCAGGTGGTGGCGGAAGGTGGGTATCGCTTCTACGTGAACTTCAGTGACTATCTTGATACTGGCCTGTTTCTTGACCACCGAATCACCCGGCAGCGACTGAGTGAGCTGTGCAGGGGCAAACGGTTCCTGAATCTGTTTGCGTATACCGGTGCAGCAACTGTGTATGCAGTCGGTGGTGGAGCTGTTGCTTCCACCACAGTTGATATGTCGTATACCTATCTGGAATGGGCAGAAAAGAATCTGCAACTCAACGGCATGGATGCACCTGAGCACGAATTGATTCAGGGTGACTGCCTGCAATGGCTGGAGCATGAAGCGCAAGCCCGACAGCAGCAGTACGATGTGATTTTCATTGATCCCCCCACCTTCTCGCGTTCCAAGCGTATGAATCGCGACTTTGAGGTTCAGCAGGATCATGTGCAGCTGATTGTCTGGGCAAGCCAGCTGCTGACTGAAGATGGTGTGATTGTATTTTCCAACAACTACACGCGCTTCAAGCTGGATCAGCATGGGTTGAAGGACTTCCAGATTCAGGATTGGAGTCGCGAGACCCTGCCCAGGGATTTCGAGCGTAATCCCAGAATCCATTGCTGTTTTGCCATAAGGCGAAAATGATTGCGGGCGTCAGCGCATTCCGGTGCGACTGGCGCTGGTGGTTATGTGCACCACAGTGGTGAAAGTATGGCTATTTCCCGGGAAATAGCCATTTTGATCCGGGCGCGGGTACCTGAAACATTGCCATGCAAGGGGCATTGCCGCACAATATCTCCCCCCCAACTCCCGACACTGAGTGATTCAGGCTGGTTCCCATGAGCGGCGATCCGTTTCAGGTACGTTTTCATTCCAAGCTGGGCGTGGTTATTTATGACCCGCTTGCACAGATGGGTATCGCCAAGGATCAGCTACGTCTGTTCAAGATCAGCAGCATGTCCATGACGAGTTTTCGTCGTGACATAGTTAGCAAGGACCTCGGTGCAGGCGAGCCTGATGTGATTCAGGAATCAGCAAACGCAGTAGACGCCTATCGTGCTGCACGGGGCAATAAACTCAAGCCTTACTGTACGGGTTGTCGCCGTCACTTTGGTTCGGTCGATTTTTCAGTATGTACCGACTGCAATGCAGTACGTTGTACCTGCGGCACATGTAACTGTGTGGCACGCAAAAGAAAGGCAGCCTGACCGGCACTCATACGGGTTACTGTTCGACTGGATCCGGTTCTGCGCAATGCAGAGCCTGTTACCCCAAGTTCAACTTCTGATAGCAACTGAATAGCAGCCGATGGATATCTTCCGAATCTTTACCATTGAAGCTGCACATCGTCTGCCGAATGTTCCAGCCGGGCATAAATGCGCACGTTTGCATGGTCATTCGTTCCGGGTCGAGTTGCATGTATCCGGCGAAGTGGACGAACGGACTGGCTGGATCATGGATTTTGCAGAAGTGAAAGCTATCTTTCAGCCTGTTTATGATCGACTCGATCATCACTGTCTCAATGATATTGCCGGCCTTGAGAATCCGACCAGTGAAAATCTGGCGCGCTGGATCTGGAATGAAATCAAGTCACAGTTACCCTTGCTCAGTAAAGTGATAGTGCATGAAACCTGCACCAGCGGTTGCAGTTACTCAGGTAGTTGAGCTCTGCTAGAGCAGGTCACGCAGCCGGTGCCAGAGCATCGCCAGTACCAGCGCGGGTGTGCGTAGCATGGGGCCGCCCGGAAAGTGCCGGTGTTTCAATCGGGTAAATAGATCAAATCGCTCGGCCTGTCCGGCCAGTGTCTCCGCAACCAGCTTGCCAGCCAGCCCGGCCAGTGCCATGCCGTGACCGGAAAAACCCTGTAAATAAAAAACATTGTCCTGCAGCCGGCCAAAATCCGGCGCGCGATTCAGGCTGATATCAAGTTTGCCGCCCCAGCTGTATTCAATGCGCGTGTCTATGAGTTGAGGGAAAACCTGCACCATGCGTTGCCGGGTTGCCATGGTTGAATCACGGAAATCATGTCCGGAATAGCTGACACGGCCACCAAACAGCAGGCGGTGATCTGCCGAAACGCGGAAGTAATCCAGAATGAAATTCATGTCTGCGACTGATACACGTTCACGAATAAGATTATTCGCTCGTTCTGCGCCGAGGGATTCAGTTGCGACGATATAGGTGCTGACCGGCATCATGCGCTGTGCAAGGTGCGAGGAAAATGTTGCGTTGCCGACGTTGGCACACAGTACAGCGTACCGGGCGTTAATGGTTCCTTGCGCAGTCTGGATGCGCAGATCTCGCTGCCCGGTAATGTCTAATACTCGAGTATATTCATACAGTATGACGCCCATACGCTGTGCAGCCAGCGACAGCCCGAGTGTGTAATCAAGCGGATTCACATGCGCGCTGAAGCTGTCATATAACCCGGCGCAGTAACGTTCACTGGCCACCCATTCACTGAGTTCTTCTCTTTCCATGAAGTGCAGATTGCGATATTGATACAGTCCGGATAACTCCTGCTGATGCCGCAGAAGTTCCATACGTTGCCGCTGCTTGATAGCCACATCAAGATGTCCGTACTGCAGGTCACAGTCAATGTGGTGGCTTTGAATGAGCTGTGTTGAGAGTTGCACGGCTTCAACTGACAGCGCCCATAGCTGCTGTGCGATGTGCTTACCGGCTTGCTTTACCAGTGTTGCCTGACCGCTTGAATAGCCGGGCAACAGCTGGCCGCCACTCCGGCCGGATGCACCGAAGCCGATGCTTTCTGCTTCAAGCAGAATGACTGTATAGCCGCGCTGTGCCAGATGCAGTGCGGTGGAACAGCCTGCAATGCCGCCCCCGATGATGCAGACATCGGCAGTCATTTCACCCTGCAAGTTCGGGAAGCCGGTTTGCCGATGGGCGTGAGCCTGATAGTAATTCCTGCCGGTGGGGGACGATGCGAGGTTCATCGTTGAATCCTAGCTGCTTGGCATCATTTCCGACACTGTAAATGGGCATCAGTCCCTGCTTTTCAGCCCGTAAACTGTGCTTAAATGCGGCAACAGTTTCTGGTTTTGTATCTATGTCGAAACATAAACCCCTCATTGGCCTGCCGGCAGATCGCAAGCTGCTGGGCAATCATTACTTTCACTGTGTCGGCGAGAAATATCTCAATGCCATTGTGGAGGGTGCAGACTGTGTACCTGTGGTGATACCTGCCCTGGGTTCAGGTGAAAGACTGGACGCATTGATCTCACAGCTGGATGGCATCCTGTTGCCCGGCAGTCCTTCCAATATTGAACCGCATCATTACGGTGAACCGGTGGAGCCCGGCACCCTGCATGATCCTCACCGTGATGCCACCACCTTGCCTCTGATCCCGAAAATCGTTGCGCAGGGTGTGCCGCTGCTGGCGATCTGCCGTGGCTTTCAGGAAATGAATGTAGCCTACGGCGGCAGTCTCTGGCCCAAGCTTCACGAAGTGCCGGGCCTGAATGACCATCGTGAAAACGAGTCGGATCCGCTGAATGTGCAGTATGGTCCCTCCCATCCTGTCGCGCTGGTACCCGGCGGTATGCTGCACTCAATTGCCGGCACCGATACCATCCAGGTGAACTCCTTGCACTGGCAGGGAGTGCGCCAGCTGGCTCCAGCACTGGTGGTGGAGGCGAAGTCACCGGATGGTGTGGTGGAGGCGTTTACGGTGCGGGATGCCAGAACATTTGCCGTTGGCGTCCAGTGGCACCCGGAATGGCAGGCAATGAAGAATCCATTTTCTGTTGCGTTATTTGCTGCCTTTGGTAAGGCTGCTTATGAACATGCGGCCCGTAACTGAATAAACCGGATTGAACCGGGAGAATCAAGATGAGCAAGATTCATACTTTTTTCAAGGAATACGGCATCTCGGAGGTCGAAGCGGTCATTCCCGATATGGCGGGTGTCGCACGCGGCAAGATCATGCCCGCAGAAAAATTTGCTGAAGAGGAGGGCATGCGTCTACCGGAAAGCATTTTCCTGCAAACGGTGACAGGTGATTACCCGGCAGATGAACGGGCCATCAATCCTGCTGAAATCGACATTGTGCTCAAGGGTGATCCGAACGCAGTGCATGTTGTGCCATGGGCTGCGGAAGCGACGGCGCAGGTTATTCACGACAGTTTCTATTCGGATGGCGTGCCGGTGCCGATGGCGCCGCGCTATGTGTTGCAGAAGATCATGGCGCTCTATGAGCAACGTGGCTGGAAGCCTGTGGTGGCGCCTGAGCTGGAGTTCTATCTGGTCGAACCGAATGTAGATTCGGATTATCCCCTCAAGCCGCCGATGGGTCGTTCGGGACGCCCCGAGATCGGTCGTCAGTCATATTCAATCGCAGCGGTGAATGAATTTGATCCGATGTTTGACGACATGTATGCATTCTGTGAGGCTCAGGGTATTGAGATCGATACCTTGATCCATGAGGACGGCGCTGCGCAGATGGAAATCAACCTGATCCATGGCAACGCATTGTCACTGGCTGATCAGGTGTTCCTGTTCAAGCGCACTGCCCGCGAAGCTGCCATGCGGCACAAGATGTATGCCACGTTCATGGCCAAGCCTATGGCCCGTGAACCTGGAAGCGCAATGCATATTCACCAGAGTATTGTTGATGCAGCCACAGGCAGGAACATTTTCAGTAATGAAGATGGCTCTGCATCAGAATTGTTTTTTGCGCACATCGCCGGCCTGCAAAAATATCTGCCGGCTGTGATGTCCATATTTGCACCCAATGTGAATTCCTATCGTCGTCTGCAGCGCCATCTTGCAGCACCGATCAATACCCAGTGGGGCTACGACAACCGCACTGCCGGATTACGTGTGCCGGTCTCCGGTCCGGAGAACAGACGTATTGAAAATCGCGTGGGCGGAGCTGATGCCAACAGTTATCTGGCGATTGCCGCATCCCTGGCCTGTGGTTATCTGGGTATGCTGGAAGGCCTGAAGCCCACTGAGCCATTGAGCGGCAGTGCTTACGATCTGCCTTATTCCCTGCCGAGAAACCTTGAGGAATCCCTGCGGCTGTTGCGTGACAGCCGTCCCATGATTGATCTGCTGGGTGAGCGTTTTGTACTGGCCTACACCGCCGTGAAAGAAACCGAGTATGAAACCTTCCTGCGCGTCATAAGTTCCTGGGAGCGTGAGTACTTGCTGCTGAATGTCTGATGTGTGCCTGCTTGCCCCGGTTCACAGCTGAACTTCCTCTTGGCGCAGTTGCGCCACTACGTTACGCTTTCCGTATTCCACCCAGAATTTCGCGAGGCACTTTGCCATGATTTCTACTTCCGGCCTGAACATCTCCATTGCAAGGATCGCCTGGTTATTTCTTGTCGCGCTGATGTTGGCTGGTTGTGGAAAAAAAGAAGTGGCTGTGCCTCCTGCTGCACCAGCAACAGGTCTGGCGGTTGCGACCGATCCAGAGAAAGTACTGAATATTTATAACTGGTCTGACTATATTGCCGATGACACAGTGAAAAACTTTGAATCAAGGTACGGCATCAAGGTTAACTATGATGTCTTTGATTCAAACGAGCTGGTTGAAACCAAGATGCTCGCCGGCAGCTCCGGATACGACATTGTCGTGCCGTCATCACAGTTCATGGAGCGTCAGGTCAAGGCGGGGGTGTTCGCCAGACTCGACAAGACTTTGCTGACAAATATAGGCAATCTTGATCCGGCTACGCTCAAGCAGGTGGCCATGTACGACCCTGACAATCAGCATGCCATTCCTTACATGTGGAGTACTGACGGCATTGGTTATAACGTGGACAAGGTCAAGCAATTTGCGCCCGATGCGCCACTTGATAGCTGGTCTCTGGTGCTCGACCCGAAATATGCTTCGAAGCTCAAGGGATGTGGCATATCCGTGCTTGATGCTGCATCGGATATTCGCAGTATTGTGCTGATCTATCTGGGCAAGGATCCGAACAGTCAGAGTCCTGAGGACCTCAAACTGGTTGAAGACCAGCTGATGAAGATCCGTCCCTACATCCGCAAGATCAACTCATCTCAATATATTGAAGATCTGGCAAATGGAGATCTGTGCGTAGCGATTGGCTATAACGGGGATGTGTTGCAGGCCCGCGATCGGGCGCTTGAGGCGGGCAATGGTATCAACATCGCCTATGCCATACCCAAGGAAGGCAGCATCGTGACCATCGACACCATGGTTATTCCTGCTGATGCAAAACACCCCAAGAATGCACACCTGTTCATGAATTACCTGATGGAACCCAAGGTCGCAGCAGCCAACTCGAATAAGGTGAATTACGCCAATGGCAATACGGCTTCCGAACCATTCCTGAATGAATCAGTAAAGAATGATCCTGCTGTTTATCCCAATGCGGAAATCAAGGCCAAGCTTACTCCGGAGTTATCCGTGGCGGATGATTATAATCGTCTGCTGACCCGTACCTGGACACGCTTTCAGACCGGAAAATAGAGTATGAATTGTGCACAGACGGCGGATGCATCGTGCGCTGTCTGCTGATTGTACAAAGCACGGTATTACAGCCGTGCCTGTGAGATCCATAAATGGCTTCATCTGTACTTGAGTCGGCTGCAATCCGTCAACCCTGGAACGATCCCCGGGCTGAACCTTATATACGCATTGAACGTGTTACCAAGTGTTTCGGGGAATTTGTTGCGGTCAATGATGTTTCACTGAACATTTATCGCACTGAGCTGTTCTGTCTGCTGGGTGGTTCAGGTTGTGGCAAGACAACTTTGCTGCGAATGCTGGCTGGATTTGAGGAACCGAGCAGCGGCAAAATTTTCATCGACGGCATCGACATGAGTGGCATTCCGCCTTATGAGCGGCCGGTCAATATGATGTTTCAGTCCTATGCGCTGTTTCCGCACATGACGGTGGAGCAGAACGTGGGCTTCGGCTTGAAGATGGAAGGCAAGGCGAAATCTGAAATTGCTGATCGAGTCGCCAACATGCTCAAGCTGGTCAGTATGGGTGAATTCAGCAAACGCAAACCGCATCAGCTGTCAGGTGGTCAGCGGCAGCGTGTCGCGCTGGCCAGGGCGCTGATAAAACAGCCCAAGTTACTGTTGCTGGATGAACCGCTGGGTGCGCTGGACAAAAAACTGCGAGAACGCACCCAGTTCGAGCTGGTCAATCTGCAGGAAAAGCTCGGTGTGACCTTCGTTGTGGTCACTCACGATCAGGAAGAGGCCATGACACTGGCGTCACGCATCGGCGTGATGGATCAGGGCAGGATAGTGCAGGTAGGTACACCCAAGGAAATTTACGAATTCCCGATCAGCAAGTTTGTTGCCGAATTCATCGGTTCGGTGAATCTGTTTGAAGGTCGCCTGATCGCCGATGAACCCGATCACGTTCGTATCGCCTGTCCGGAACTTGATCGTCCCGTGTTTGTGGCGCATGGCATCAGTTCAGCACCACAGGCGAAACTATGGGTGGCGATCCGCCCAGAAAAAATCCAGTTGTCCCTGAAGCGTCCAGCCGGTGATGAAAACTGGACACGCGGTATCGTGAAGGAAATCGCCTATCTGGGCGACCTGTCCGTGTTTCTGATTCTTCTTGATTCAGGCAAGACGTTGCGCGTGACTCGCCCGAACATGTGGCGACACGATGACGAGAACATCACCTGGGAGCAGGAAGTCTATCTGCACTGGCATGACACAAGTCCAGTAGTGGTCAGTGCATGACGCAGCATCACCGACAGGCACAGCCACCTCAGGGCGAGCGCCTTAGTGCCGGTGTGCAACTCATGCTGCGCGCGTTGCAGCATCTGCCGCCTTATCGCTGGACACAGGCGCGACTGGCACGCTGGGGAGTACGGGGACGCACGGCTGTAGTTGCACTGCCTTATCTGTGGCTGTTGCTGTTCTTTTTAATCCCTTTCGTGATTGTGCTGAAGATTTCGTTTTCGGCCACACAGCTTTCCATGCCGCCCTATCAGCCTCTGTTGCAATGGACCGGCGAAAAGCTCACCAGCCTGCGGCTCAATATCAATCCCGGCAACTATCTTTATCTCTGGCAGGACAGTCTGTACGGCCGGGCGTTTGTAAATTCCATACAGGTGGCAGCGGTGTCCACCCTGATTACCCTGCTGATCGGCTATCCGCTTGCCTATGCCATTGCACGTTCTTCGACCAAGTGGCGCGGCGTGCTGATGATGATGGTGATCCTGCCATTCTGGACTTCGTTTCTGCTGCGTGTGTATGCATGGATCGGCATTCTCAAGAACAATGGCCTGCTCAATAACTTCCTGATCTGGGCCGGTGTGATTGATGAACCTGTTGTGATGCTGCAAACCAACTTTGCTGTGTATATGGGCATTGTGTATTCATATCTACCCTTCATGGTCATGCCGCTGTATGCCAACCTTGAGAAAATGGATCTGACTCTGCTGGAAGCTGCAAAAGATCTTGGCTGCCGGCCGATGCGGGCATTTTTCAATATCACCTTGCCGCTTTCCATGCCCGGAGTGGTGGCGGGTTGCATGCTGGTATTTATTCCAGCAGTGGGCGAGTTCGTCATCCCTTCGTTACTTGGGCCGCCGGATTCATTGATGATCGGCAAGGTGCTGTGGACCGAGTTTTTCAACAACCGCGACTGGCCCGTGGCGAGTGCCGTTGCCATTGCGCTGTTGATTTTCCTTGTCGTGCCGATCGTCTACTTCCAGCGAGCGCAGGCACGTACCGCACAGGCGGGTCAGGCATGAAGTCGCAAACTCCCTGGTTCAGGTTGTCATCACTGGTCTTTGGTTTTGCCTTCCTGTATATCCCGATCCTGTCGTTGATTGTGTATTCATTCAACAAGTCCAAGCTGGTGACTGTCTGGGGCGGATTCTCGACCCAGTGGTATGGCAAGCTGCTGGAGAACGATCAGATTCTGGATGCCGCATGGTTGTCATTGCGCATTGCCACCGTCAATGCCACCGGCGCCACCATCATCGGCACCTTTGCCGGTCTTGTGCTGGCGCGCTTCGGTCAGTTCCGTGGTCGCACCATGCTCTCAGCCATGACCACCGCGCCACTGGTGATGCCGGATGTGATTACCGGTCTTTCCTTGCTGCTGATGTTTGTCGCCATGGAGCAGGCATTCGGCTGGCCGGCCGGCCGCGGTATCACCACCATCACCATTGCCCACATTACGCTGACCCTTTCGTATGTAACCGTCATCGTACAATCAAGGCTGGCAACGCTGGATGGTTCGCTTGAAGAAGCAGCGATGGATCTGGGCGCACGCCCTGCCAGAGTATTCCTGCTGGTCACGCTGCCGATCATTGCGCCGGCACTGGTATCAGGCTGGTTACTGGCCTTCACCATTTCGCTGGATGATCTGGTTATCGCCAGCTTTGTATCCGGGCCGGGTTCCAGCACCTTGCCCATGCTGATTTACTCAAAGGTAAGGCTGGGCGTCAGTCCCGACATCAATGCACTGGCCACGATCATGGTGGGGCTGGTAAGTCTGGGTGTCATGATTACCGGCTATCTGATGTTCAGGCGGGAACGTCTGCGTCAGCGGGATATGCAGCTGGCCAGCAGCGCAGCCTGAAATCCAGATCTCCGCTTAGCAAAGGCATGACAACTCAAGCCCGGCTGTTGTATGTAGATGATGATGAAGCGCTTGCCTTTCTGGTGCGGCGCTTCCTGATGGATGCCGGCTACGCAGTAACGGTTTGCAGCGCAGCGGCGGAGGCATTGCAGAAACTGACAGAGCAGCAAGGACAGTATGATCTGGTGATGAGTGACATCCATCTGCCGGGCATGTCGGGACTGGAGTTTGCCCGCAAGGCATTGAGTCACTATCCGGAACTGGCTGTATTGCTGCTTTCTGGTTTTATCGAACCGGAGCAACAGCAGCAAGCTGCCCTGATCGGAGTGCGTAAATGTATGCTCAAGCCGGTCAATATTCAGGACCTGGTTGCGGCCACTCAAAATTTATTGCGACCCGACCTTTCTGCACGAGCTTGAGCCGTAGCCAATTTCGGCATCAACAAACCACGGTATCGTTTCCTGTTCGCTGCGGCATATATCAATTCATTCAGGGTAACCTGAACCCATGAGCATGCTGGTATCCGGGTTCGCTGGGCCTGCTTGCTGTTTCCCAATATTGCGTGCTACAAAGATATAACCAATTGAAAGGTAAAGGAGAGACTGGAATGACTGGCAATAGATACAGTGCTAAGTCCCTTTGTAAAGGGACATGTGGGCCCATATCACCGTCGTCTATTCCTAGTTAGGAGAGAGATGCGATTTCATGCAATACACGCGTCGGCTCTATTGGCCCTGGGTGCGACGCTTGACCCCGTCTCTGCAAACTCCTCAGAGTTGGCGTTGCTCTCAGGTCAGCAGGCGTGTTCGGCACTGATGAACCGAATGGGATCTCACGATGGGGTGCCGCCCGCGGATTTGGAGAAGACGTGGTTCTGTGACATTGCCGTGGATGACTACAACGATCATTCCGAATGGTGGCTGATCGCCTTAAGATCGTTCCGCCAGTGTGATGGATTCTGTAGCAACCTGCGGGGCTGGTTCGGAGTGAATCGTAAGACCGGAGAGGTTCGAGAGTGGGATATGGAAGATTTCACCGTTGGTGAACCGATTGACAAGCCGTAAGAAGCCTAACAAACCGCTGGTTCAGACTCACAAAAGCGAGGCGCTTTTGCTTACGGCTCAAGCACAACGTTGGCCCCTTTCCATAGCGAGTGCAAGCGATTGAAAGCGTCAAATGTGTCGAAGTCAGTGCGTATTCCGGGGTTCGGTCCGAAGAGCACTGAAGCACTTGCAAAGATCGGCATCACAACGATGCAGCAGTTGAAAACGCGCGATGCCTATGAGGTCTATGCAAATCTGAAAAAGCAGGTTCCCGGTACCAGCAGGAATTTCCTGTACGCCATCATCGCAGCGCAGGAAGATCTCGATTGGCGTGAAGTCGCAAAGACGCGGCGAACAGAAATACTCTTACGCCTCGACGAGATGGGGCTTGCTCCGCATTGAGCGGGTTGCTCAGAGGTGTCTGCTTTTGCAGCTGGAATCGTTGATGATCGACAGGCAGATCAGGGATTGATGAAGGATTTGGCAATGCAGCTGTTGTTGCCGGCGCATTGATTCTTCACATCGCTCTCGCTGTATGAAATCGTGCCGATGACACCGGCATCCCCGGCAACCACGAACGATTTTTCGTTCATGCTCAGGTGCGAGAGTACTTTGACGGAGACGGGAGGGCTCGCTGATGTGAGCTTGGCGAGATACACCATGATGCCACCGCCTTCATTGTTGCCGGTTCTGGGTCTGACAAGCGTAATCTCATCAATGAAATTACTTTCCAGATTAGGCTCAATGTCGATACCGAATTGTGGAGAGGTGCCGGCTGTGCGGGTGGTTTCGATGTCAACAATGTCCACCCGTCTGGCTGAGGTGATGCTCAGACCCTGGCGGCGGTTATTGCTGGCATTGCAGGACAGCAGAACAATGTCCATGGAAGGGTGCAGCGTCGGGCCACCGATATAGAAACCATCACCGCTGTGACTTTCGCTGGCCAGTCCTTCAATTGTGACGTTGGTGGCGCCGAAGATGAAGATGCCGTGACGTTGCTCGCCGCCGGTGTAAAAAGTTCTGTCCGATATAACACGGGCGCCATAGCCGATTATCTTGACGTTATTGCTTCTGATTGAAATCAGGCGCTCGTCACTTCCCAGATGACCGAGGTCCTTGATGACTGTTCCGGGCATCAGGACAAGTTCAGTGTTGTCGGGAATCGAAAAGCTGCCGGTCACATAGGTTCCGGCATTGATCGTGATTTTGCGGCCGGTTACGGACATCAGCTTTCTGAATGTTGCAGTGTTGTCAGTGCTGCCATCACCGATCAGGCCATAAGCAGTGCCATCAATTGTTTCCTGGGTTGAGAATTCCTGAACCTGAGCGCTGCCGATCAGTTCGGCACTGGTATCGCTGGTGATGGTGTCGACAACCAGTGAGCTTCTGGGGCGCAGTGCGGTGGCGTTGTCGCTGTTGGTTGCCGTTGAAGAGCATCCGGACAGAGCGGCAAAAACAAATGAAGTGCTGATGATGAGAAGATTTGTAAATTTCATGACAAGCTCGATTCAGTTCACAATTCTTGCTTCGCTATTTGTGATCCACTTCGCATTCCCTGTGTTCGCACAGTAGGTCATCACAACCAGAAAGTGAAGTTCGTCATGAAAATATTCCTGTTATGTATTAGCAGGTTATGTAGCAGCAAAAAGTGCTGGCATGTATATGTAATCCGGAGCTGGTAAAGAACTGATCTATGGTAAATACCATGCGTGCCTGATGTGGTTATGGCATTGCTTTTGAGTTGAAGGATGCGCATGTTTTCGTCTGTTTTCACTGAGCCGCAGAGGGTTTTTTATCCCCGAGGTTATTTATGAGTGACGCGGGCGCAATCAGAAAGACACGGTTGGTCTTTCTGCGCGACATGCTGTTGTGCTGAATGCGCGAGTGATGCCGGTGAACGGCGCGGCGACTGACGGATTTAACTCAGTGACTGCGAATGAGTCACTGAGAAAATGGTTTTATCAATTATGACCGGCCATCTGGCCGGATTAGTTAACCCAGCGTGACCCGCTCGGGTTCATGTACAAAGTATCCCTGTACAAATTCGATACCCAGTTGCCAGAGCACAGCCATGGTACTGGCTTCTTCAACACGCTCAGCGATGGTGCTGATGTTGTGTTTATTTGCGGCTGCGACCAGCTCGCTGATGATCTGCTGTGCGCGCATATCGGTTGCAAGGGTTTGCATCAATGATCCATCCACCTTGAGGAATTCCAGCGGCAGATGGTTGAGCAATTGAATTGCATTGGGAGAGGTGCCTGCATGTTCCAGTGCCATGCAGAATCCGGACTTGTGCAGGTGCGTAGCCAGTTCGATGGTTTCGCTGAGATTCCCGTTCGCTACGGACTCGCTGATCTCGAATACGATCTGACCGGGGTTCATGCGATTGGCGCGCAACTGATTGTCGAGCCAGATGGGCAGGGACTTGTCCAGCACGGAATCTCTGGAGAGACGTACAAACAGTTTGCCGATCTTGCGTGTGCCGCAATACGAAATCGCAGCACCGATGACCCACCGATCAATATTCTTCATCAGGTCATTGCGTTCTGCGGCCGCAAGGAATTCCGAAGGAAGTACTTCCTGGTTCAACTCGTCAAGCATGCGTACCAGTACATCGAACATGCCCTTGTCTTCACCATTCAGGGTAACGATAGGCTGCTGCAACAGACGGAAGCGGTTTTCCATGAGTGCTGATTTCAGCAGTTTCACCCACAGCTTGTCGTTCATTTGTTGCAGGGTGTCTTCATCAAGCTTTTTCTCTGATTCTGTTTCAGGCGCCGTCTCCTGAGCAGGGTCTGTGCCATGCATTGCTGCATTAATCAGCGAATCAATGTCAGTTGCGTGGGAAGTGATACGCGCGCTGCTGGATATGCCCGTACAGTTGAACGATCTGTCATTTGCTGTGAAAGGTTGCTCGGCCATTCTGCGAATGGCATTCGCACACCATGCTTCCACGTCACTATGTGTGCCCCGTTCCAGTAACACGAAAACCATTGAGCTGCCGAAGCGTCCGGCCAGATCATGGCTTTGTAACTGTTCCTTGACCGGTCTGATGAAATGCGCAATGTATTCTTCAATCCGGGTTGTGCCCACTTCTTTCAGCGTGTCAGGAAACTGATCTGGCTGTATGCATACCAGTTCGCGTACTCCAGCCTTGATGGGCGTAGTCAGTCGCTGGCGAAGCTGATCAACAAAGTAGCGCCATTGCAGGAAGCCGGTCGTGGCATCGCGTTCCAGCGCAGCACTCATCTGGCTTTCCAGTGGCTGCTCAGATTGTTTATTTGCAGAAACTTTCAGTTGCACAGCAGGTTCGGCATCAATTTCCACTGCCTGCAGTAACAGTTCCAGTGGCAGATGATTGCCATTGGCAAGCAGGGCGTTGATTTTCAGCACATGCCCCGCCCATTTGCCTTGCAGGCATGCAGCCAGCGCACCTTTCAGTGCGTTATGCGAGTCAGGCTCGAAAAAATCCATTACCGGATTACCTTCCATGGCTGATGCATCGTCATGACCCAGCAGCTTCAACCAGGCTGGATTCGGATTGATCACGATGCCTTCCTGAACCTGAACGATGGCATCCACCGAGCCGGACATCAGTTGCTTGATCTGTGCGTGGTATTCCTGGGTCGAGTTGAGCGCAGCAGCCAGTTTGTGTTCGATCCGGTAGCTGCGCAGTTCACGTGTGACTACCGCCTGCATGCGCTGGGGATTGCTCATGCTCACCACATCACGGGCGCCGGCCTGCATGGCCTCGATCATGATGCTTTCGTCGATCTGTTCCCGAACCAGCAGGGCAGGGATGCCGGGTGCGAGTTGCCGGATGGCCTGCAGAGTCGTGGCGGTCTCACCGGCATCCTGACCCACAATGGCCACTATCATCTGCGCATTGATCTGGGTCAGCGTTTCACTCAGATCATTCAGTTCATTGACCCAGTGGCAATGTACGGCATGCCCGACCTTGCGCAGGGTGCTGTTGATGAATTCAACTTGTTCCTGCTGGCTGGCCAGCACAACCATTGGCACAGCGCTGTTGTCAGATAAGTCCACCACAGCAAACCTCGACGGCTTGTAACGTTTGACCCGGTTCAGGGCTTTACAGACTGATAACGACGTTGGTCGGGATCAGTTCGCGTCGGATACTAGCAGCAAGCTTTTTATCAAAATGGGACGGGCGTCTTGGATGCGTAACCCGGCAGCTCACGTACCAGTTTCGGCACGAGGAAGCCGGGTAGCCGGGCCAGCAGCGTGGTCATCAGATTCCGTGCATCTGATTCAGGGACTTCAAAATGAGCCGCGCCCTGTACCCGGTCCAGCAGGTGCAGGTAGTAAGGCTGAATACCGGCAGCGAACAGGGTTTCACTGAGTTCAGCCAGCGCGGCAGGGGAATCGTTCACTCCCCTGAGCAGTACCGACTGATTCAGCAGCCTGACTCCATGCCGGGTCAGATCCTGACAGGCGCGCGTGACTTCGACATTGATTTCGCGGGCGTGGTTGACATGCAGCACCATGACTTTCTGCAGTGGTATGGAATCCAGCCATTGCAGAAGTTCGTTATCGACCCGTTCGGGCAGGACGATGGGCTGGCGGGTGTGGATGCGCAGCCGTCGCAGGTGCGGAATCCGGGCAAGGCCTGAGCTGAGTTCGCGCAGCCGCCGGTCATTCAGACTGAGCGGGTCGCCGCCGCTCAGAATGAGTTCGTTAATGCTGCTGTCGGCGCGGATCGCTGCCAGTGATGTCTGCCACTGACCGCTGCTGGCAGTTTCATCGCCATAGGGGAAATGGCGACGGAAGCAATACCGGCAATGAATGCCGCAGGCGCCGGTGGCGATCAGTAGCGCCCGACCCTGATATTTGTGCAGTACGCCGGGTGCAATCCGGCTGGCAATATCGCCTACCGGATCACTGACAAAACCCGGTATTTGCAGCGTCTCCGCGCCCAGTGGCAGTACCTGTTTGAGTAATGGATCTTCAGGATTTCCGGGCTCCATACGTGCGACAAAGCTGCGTGGTACCCGCAATGGAAACAGTCTGGCGGCGGCTTCGGCAGCCGGCAGCAGGGCCGGATCCAGACCTAACTCCGCCAGCAGTTCTGCCGGATCGGTGATCGCCTGAGCCAGTGCCTGCTGCCACGCGGGCAGGTGACTGGCGGCGGGCGCGGCCGGTTGTTGCAGCTTGGTCTGGTTAGATTGGGTGCTTGCGGCTATCATCGGCGGCCTTTTTACCAGATCTTCGGGCGTTCCCGGAGTTTTATCAAACCACCACGGTGCCGAGATGGCTAGCTATAGCACAAATGAATTCAAGTCCGGGCTCAAGATTATTCTTGATAACGATCCCTATACCATCGTGGAAAACGAAATGGTCAAGCCCGGTAAAGGCCAGGCCTTCAACCGCGTTAAGGTTCGCAACCTGAAGACGGGTCGTACCGTTGAACGTACGTTCAAGTCGGGTGATTCGGTTGAAGGCGCTGATGTGGTCGAAACCGAAATGCAGTATCTGTACAGCGATGGCGAGTTCTGGACCTTCATGGTTCCCGACAACTTTGAACAGCATACCGCTGGTAAAGCCGCGATGGGTGACACACCGCAGTGGATCAAGGATGGCATGAACTGCACCGTGATGTTGTGGAATGGTCAGCCACTGTCAGTGACGCCACCTGCCCATGTGGAACTGAAAATTGTTGAAACCGACCCCGGCATGCGTGGTGATACCGCTACGGGCGGTTCCAAGCCTGCCAAGCTTGAGACAGGTGCCGTTGTGCGTGTTCCCCTGTTTATCGGCGAAGGTGAAGTGGTGCGCGTGGATACGCGAACCGGCGAATATCTGGCGCGCGGCAAGGGTTGAGCAGGCGCTCAGCTTTTTCATAGTGCTGCTGCCTGTCTTTCATGAGCAGGCACATTGTGAGTTCAGAGACCGCCTGCGGGCGGTCTTTCATTTTTGAATGATGTTTGTAGCGAGTTGTCACCATGTCTGATCAAGCCGAATTGCCCGTCCTGCGTTTGAAGCGTGATGAAGATAGAAGGCTGTCCGCCGGACATCTGTGGGTGTTCTCCAATGAAGTGAATACTGCGGAGACGCCGCTGACCGCATTCCAGCCCGGAGCGATCTGTCAGGTCAGGTCGCACCGTGACAAGTTCATGGGTTATGCCTATGTCAATCCGCGTGCGCTGATCTGTGCCCGCATTGTCAGCCGTGACATGCAGCACCCGCCTGGCGACAAGTCACTCATCGTGCATCGCTTGCAGGTGGCTTTGTCGCTGCGGGAGCGGGTATATGCACAGCCTTGCTACCGGCTGATTTACGGCGAATCTGATCTGCTGCCGGGGCTGGTGCTGGATCGCTTCGGTGATGTGGTGGTCGGCCAGATCAGTACAGCCGGTATGGAGGCCATGAAAGAGCTGGTGGTTGCAGCGGTCAGGCAGGTGATCAAACCCAGAGCCATGCTATGGAAAAACGACAGCGGCGCACGCGAACTGGAAGGGCTGGATTCCTATGTGGAAACCGCGTTCGGTGATGTGCCGGAATTTTTGAAGCTGACCGAAAGTGGCGTGGAGTTCAGTGTACCGGCGCAGGAAGGGCAGAAGACCGGCTGGTTCTATGACCAGTCATTCAATCGTCAGGCTCTGCTCAAGTACGTGAAAGGAGCGAAGGTGCTGGATGTGTTCAGTTACATCGGAGCGTGGGGTTTGACGGCCGCCAGGGCCGGTGCAGCCGAAGTGACATGCGTGGATGGATCTGCCAGAGCGCTGGAGTTTCTTGCACAGAACGCCGCAGCGAATGATCTGAAGGTGGAAGCCATCAAGGGAGATGCGTTTGATGTCATGGAAAAAATGCATCAGGAGAAGCGCAAATTTGATGTGGTGATCATTGATCCACCCGCCTTTATCAAGCGCAAGAAGGATTTGCCCAAGGGCGAAGCCGCTTACAAGCGTCTTAACCAGCTCGCCATGCAGCTCGTGGAACGCGATGGTCTGCTGGTGTCCTGCTCATGTTCGTATCACATGCATGCTGATGCACTGATCGATTCCATCCAGCGTGCCGCCCGGCACCTCAACAAGCATGTGCAGATCATCGAGGTGGGCGGTCAGGCGCCGGACCATCCCATTCATCCGGGCATTGAAGAGACCCGTTACCTGAAGGCATTTATTGCAAGAGTGGTATCTGAGTAGCTGTGTCTGATGTGGACATCCGCTGGCGATTCATCTGTGCCTAAGACACGGGTCTGCTGATAAGATTACGAGTGATGCTTACTTATCCTGAAATCAGTCCAATCATCTTTTCCGTCGGCCCGCTGGCAGTGCGCTGGTATGGGCTGATGTATGTGGTCGGCATTTTTGGCGGCTGGTATCTGGCGCGTCGCCGAGCAGCGTTGCCCGGGTCTACCTGGAAGCCTCTGGATGTCGATGACATGGTGTTCTTTGCTTCCATGGGTCTGATCATCGGCGGCCGGCTGGGCTGGGTACTGTTCTACGGGATTGAAGAGGTGATTCATGCGCCTCTGCGTGCCTTGCGGATATGGGAAGGCGGCATGTCATTTCACGGCGGCATTATCGGCGGGATGACCGGCGTGGCCTGGTTTGCCCGCAGCCGGGGCCGGAATATTGCTGATGCACTGGATTTCGCCGCCCCGTTGCCCGCGCTGGGTCTCTTCACGGGACGTATTGCCAACTTCATCAATGGCGAGCTGTGGGGCAAGCCCACTGATGTGCCGTGGGCATTCATCGTAGATGGCACGCCCAGACACGCTTCGCAGCTCTATGAGGCATTTCTTGAAGGCATCGTGCTGTTCACTATTGTCTGGCTGTATACCCGCAAGCCGCGACCACAGCTGGCGCCCACCAGTCTGTGGCTGCTCTGTTATGGCCTGTTCCGATTTACAGTGGAATTTGTACGGGTTCCGGATGCCAATCGCGGCTATCTCATGCTGGGCTGGGTGACGGAAGGTCAGTTATTGTGCCTGCCGATGATTCTGGGTGGTCTGTATATATTTCTGCGCGCCACTCGCTTGAACCGGCCCAGCGGCAATTATGCGAGAGTGGCATCTTGAAGTTCAGCGCAGGCCATTACCTTGCTGGATGTGGGCAATCCTGCTTGATGGGTGTTGGATAAATGCGGCAATACCTTGAATTGATGCAGCTGGTACGGCACCAGGGACTGATAAAAACCGACAGAACCGGAACCGGTACGCGTTCTGTCTTTGGCCATCAGATGCGCTTCAATCTTGCTGACGGCTTTCCAATGCTGACCACCAAGAAGCTGCATCTACGCTCGATTGTCTACGAACTGCTGTGGTTCCTGCGCGGTGATACCAATATCCGCTACCTCAAAGACAATAATGTGTCGATCTGGGATGAGTGGGCCGATGAGCAGGGTGAGCTCGGTCCTGTCTATGGCCGGCAATGGCGCACCTGGCCAACTCCAGATGGTGGATATATCGACCAGATCAGCCGGACGGTGGATCTGATCCGGCGCAATCCGGATTCCCGCCGAATTCTGGTCAATGCCTGGAATGTCGGGGAGCTGGAACAGATGGCCTTAACGCCCTGTCATGCGCTGTTCCAGTTCTGGGTGGGAGATGGCAAGTTGTCATGCCAGCTGTATCAGCGCAGTGCGGATATCTTTCTTGGCGTGCCATTCAATATTGCCTCTTATGCTTTGCTGACGCATATGTTTGCTCAGCAGTGTGATCTTCAGGTGGGCGACTTTATCTGGACCGGCGGCGACTGCCATCTGTACCTGAATCATCTTGAGCAGGCGGACTTGCAGCTGTCGCGTGAGCCGCGCAGCCTGCCCAGGTTAATCATCAAGCGACGGCCTGCATCCATATTTGAATATCAGTTTGAAGATTTCGAGATCAGCGAATACGACCCACACCCGCATATCAAGGCGGCAGTGGCAATTTAATTTATTTCATCAGGCACCCAGTAAGCGTACCCATGGCAAGCAAGAAAAAGCCTATCAAGACCGAGAAAAACAAAATCAAGAAGCAAGCAATTCCTGACAACCTGATTCATTCAGAGCTGGTAGAAGTCCGAAATTCACCTATTCACGGCCGTGGTGTTTATGCGACCCAGCCGATCAAGTCCGGAACCAGAGTTTATGAATACGTCGGCGAGCGGATAACCCACTCCGAAGCGGATCGCCGTTTCTGGAAAAAACGCCATGACGACGGGCACACATTCCTGTTTGTAGTGAACCGCAAAACCGTGATTGATGGCAGCAAAAAGGGCAATGATGCCCGTTACATCAATCACCGCTGTGAAGCCAACTGCGAGACCATCACTGAGGATAATCGTATCTTCATAGAGGCGATCCGTAACATCAAAACCGGTGAAGAACTGGGTTATGACTATCAGCTGACATGGAGTGAGTCCGATACGCCTGAAGATCTGGCGTTGTACCAATGCCTGTGCGGTTCCAGAAAATGCCGTGGCACCATGCTGGATGCCAAATCGATCGAGCAGCATCTGGTAGCAGAGCGCGCCAGCCGCAAACGCGCCAAGGCACGTGCGGCCAGCAAGAAGACCGTCAAGACCAAATCCAGAGCAACCACTAAAAAGGCTGCCAGGAAAAAGGCTGCCAGGAAAAAGGCTGTCAGCAAGCGAGGCCGGAAGTGAACATAGCCTTGATCGTTGCTGTCGCTAAGAACGGCGTCATCGGTCAGGACAATGGGTTGCCGTGGCGATTGCCGGGCGATCTGAAACGGTTCAAGGCTCTGACCATGGGCAAGCCGATTATCATGGGGCGAAAGACCTATGAATCTATTGGTAAGCCATTGCCCGGGCGAACCAACATCGTGATCACCCGTCAGGCGGGTCTGCAGCTGGCCGGATGTCTGGTTGCAGGATCGTTGCCGGAGGCTTGTAATAGTGTGGCGGCGGATGAATTGATGGTCATCGGTGGTGCGGACATCTATCGTCAGGCACTGCCTCTGGCACGTCGGATCTATCTTACTCAGGTGCATGCCAGCGTATCCGGAGATGCCTGGTTTCCAGAGCTGGAACCGGATCAATGGCGCGAAGTATCACGTGAAGATGTGCCGGCCGATCCGCAGCATGAGCATGCATACAGTTTTATTACTCTCGAGCGGGTGAGTTCATGAGTTCCCTGTTGCAGAGTCCAGAATGGCAATCACTGAACGCATTGATGCTCAGTGATGGTACGCGTCATCTGCGTGATCTGTTTGCTGAGCAGACGGAAAGGTTTAATGCTTTCTCGCGTTGTGAAATGGATATTCTGTTTGATTTTTCTAGGCAGCGAGTCACGCATCCCGTACTTGCAGGTTTGCTGAAGCTGGCTGAAGCGCGCGGCTTACGGGCAAAAATAAATGCCATGTTCAATGGCGAGATTATCAATACCACTGAACAACGTGCTGTATTGCATACGGCCTTACGCGCAAGTTCAGACCGTAATATCACAGTCAACGGCAGGAATGTAACGCATGAGGTGCAGGCAAATCTGCAACGCATGCAAGGCTTTGTTGAAGATGTGCATTCCGGCAGGAAGCGCGGCAGCAACGGGAAAGTATTTACTGACATCGTCAATATAGGAATTGGTGGCTCCGATCTGGGAGTTGTCATGGTGACAGAGGCACTGGCACGTTATCGACAGCCCAGCATCAAGCTGCATTGTGTTTCTAATATTGATGGTTCCCAGCTGGCAGATGTGCTGGAAAAAGTGGATGCGGCTAGCACACTGTTCGTTGTGTGTTCTAAAACATTCAGCACCCTGGAAACACTTTCAAATGCGAGGATTGCCCGTCAGTGGCTGGTTGATCGACTGGGTTCTGAGGCGGTATCAGGCCATTTTGTTGCTGTCTCGACTAATGACAAGGCAATGGATGCATTCCAGATAGCGCCGGAATCACGCTTCACGCTATGGGACTGGGTGGGTGGTCGATATTCGTTGTGGTCAGCTATCGGTCTGTCTGTTGCCTTGACCATCGGCACGGCTAACTTCAGATTGCTGCTGAATGGCGCACGCATCATGGATGAGCATTTCCTGAGTGCGCCGTTTGAGAATAACTATCCGGTACTGATGGGCATGCTGGGTATCTGGAACCGCAATTTCCTCGGACTGGATTCATTGTGCGTACTGCCTTATGACCAGCGGCTGCATCGATTTCCGGCTTATCTGCAGCAGCTTGATATGGAAAGTAATGGTAAACGCGTGACGCATTCAGGTGAGCCTGTTGAGTGCGATACCGGTGCCGTGTTGTGGGGTGAGCCCGGCTCCAATGCGCAGCATTCATTCTTCCAGTTGCTGCATCAGGGTACAGCGCGTGCGGCACTGGACTTCATCGCACCCGTGAATGCATCAAGTGATTATCAGGGGCAGCAGAATCTGGCTCTGGCTAACTGTCTGGGACAGGCGCAGGCCTTTGCGCTGGGATATAACGAGCAGGAAGTGCAGGAGGAGTTGCAGTCACGCGGTATGGATACCGCTACAATTGCACGGCTGAAACAGCATAAACTTCATCCCGGCAACCGTCCCAGTTCCATCCTGCTGTTTCCGCACCTGGATCCGGTGACACTAGGCAAGCTGATTGCCATGTACGAGCATAAGGTGTTCGTGCAAAGCGTGATATGGGATATCAATGCTTTCGATCAGTGGGGTGTAGAGCTGGGCAAGAAAGTCGCTGATTCACTGGTTTCGGCGGTGGAAAAACCTGAAACTGGGCCCGTAAACCTGCAGGGGTTTTTGAGTCACATCAGCAAGTGGCGCAAGTGAGAGATAACGGCACTTGTGAAGACGATATGTCATATTGATTTGCGAATTGATCTACCTGTTGCGGCTGTTTCAGCATAAATTCCGGTCTGTTGCAAACTCGGGATGCTGGATGATCCTGCTGAAAGTCTGCAGGTGTCAGTTGAGCACGATAACGATAATGAAGAGAAATACATGAAAGGTATTATTCTGGCCGGCGGTTCCGGAACGCGACTGCACCCTGTCACGCTGGGGGTCAGCAAGCAATTGCTGCCGGTGTATGACAAGCCGATGGTGTACTACCCGCTTGCAACATTAATGCTCGCCGGACTGCGTGACATTTTGCTGATCTCCACTCCAACTGATCTGCCGCTATATCAGCGCCTGCTGGGTGATGGTAGCCAGTGGGGAATCAGTCTGAGTTATGCCGAACAGCCCAGACCGGATGGTTTGGCTCAGGCGTTTACGATTGGTCGATCATTCATAGGTAACGATCGCTGTGCGCTGGTGCTGGGCGACAACATTTTCTTTGGTCACGGACTGCCCGAACAATTGAAGGCGGCAGCAGCAAGGCCGGGCGCAACCGTGTTTGCCTATCGTGTGAAAGATCCTGAGCGTTATGGCGTGGTGCATTTCGATGCGCAGGGCAAGGCGCTGGGCATTGAAGAAAAACCCGCACAGCCCAAGTCGAACTATGCTGTGACTGGACTGTATTTCTATGACAATGATGTGGTGGATATTGCCGCCAGCATCAAACCTTCTGCCCGTGGTGAATATGAGATCACGGATGTGAATCGCGCCTATCTGGAGCGTGGTTCGCTCAGTGTGGAGTTGCTGGGTCGCGGGGTTGCCTGGCTGGATACAGGTACCCATGATTCATTGTTGCAGGCTTCCATGTTCATTGAGGCGATTGAAAGCCGGCAGGGATTGAAAGTGTCCTGCCCCGAAGAGATTGCCTACCGGGCCGGTTATATCAACGCCGCACAGCTTGAAACTATTGCCAGACCCCTGGCTAAAAATGGCTATGGTGCATACCTTCTGGACTTGCTGAAAGAAACCGTTTGAGAGTGAGCTGATGGAATTTATTCCTACCCGATTGCCCGAAGTCGTCCTGATCAAGCCGAAAGTATTCGGTGACGAGCGTGGTTTTTTCCTGGAATCATGGCAACAGAAGAAGTTTGCGGATGCCGGCATTCATGCCGACTTTGTTCAGGATAATCACAGTCATTCCTCGCAGTGGATTCTGCGCGGTATGCACTATCAGATCCAGAATACACAGGGAAAGCTGGTACGCGTCTCCCGAGGTGCGGTATATGACGTGGCGATTGATGTACGACGCAGTTCGCCAAGATTCGGGGAATGGGTGGGCGTAGAGCTCAGTGATACCAATCATCACATGATGTGGATTCCGCCGGGGTTTGCCCATGGCTTTCTGACGCTCACTGAGAAAGTGGACTTCATGTACAAATGCACTGAACTGTATTCCCCGCAATATGAACGTTGCATTCGCTGGGACGATCCGGATGTGGGCATTCAGTGGCCCTTGCCGGTGGGTGTATCACCACAGCTTGCTGCGCGGGATGCACAGGCACCGGGCATCAGGAATGCTGAAGTTTTTCCATGACCATGAAAGTGCTGGTAACAGGCGCCAATGGTCAATTGGGGCGTGCCTTGCAGGATGCAGTGCCTGATGCGATGCAGGTTCGTGCTGTTTCGCGCAACGAGCTGGATGTGACCGACCGGGCGGCTGTGCATGCCATGGTTGAGACCTGGCGACCTGATGTCATCATCAATGCCGCGGCCTACACGGCCGTTGATAAGGCGGAGAGTGAACCGGAACTGGCCGAGCAGGGTAATGCGATCGCGCCGCGTAATCTGGCGCTGGCGGCAAATGAAATTCAGGCCAGAGTGATCCACATTTCAACTGATTTTGTCTTTGATGGCCGTAGTAGCAGTCCTTACCAGCCTGATAGCAAAACCGCACCTCTGGGCGTGTATGGACGTACCAAGCTGGCTGGGGAAAAGGCAGTGCAGGAAGTGGCAGGTCAGCGAGCGTTGATCGTGCGGACAGCCTGGGTGTACGACGCGGTGGGCAAGAACTTTTTACGTACCATGCTCCGGTTGATGCAGGAGCGCGGTGCTGTAAGGGTGGTTGCTGACCAGATTGGTACGCCAACCAGTGCGGCTTCCCTGGCGTCGGTGCTGTGGCAGTTTGTACTACATTCTGAATTGAGTGGCGTTTTTCATTGGACTGACGCAGGTGTGGCCAGCTGGTATGACTTTGCGGTGGCGATCGCTGAAGAAGCGGTGGCAGCAGGTGTACTCAAGAGCATGCCGGCAATTACGCCTATAGCTACGCAGGATTATCCAACCCCGGCGCAGAGACCTGCATACAGTGTGCTGGACAAGTCTGCCACTTACGCAGCGTTGGGGGTCAGGCCAGTACATTGGCGTGAGCAGCTGCGAGCGGTCATGGCGAAGGTGGTCTTATAAAGTCGGGTCTATCCCCGGATTTCAGGAACCAGAAAGTGAAGAAATTGCTTGTTACCGGCGGTGCCGGATTCATCGGTTCGAATTTTGTGCATCACTGGCTTACTCAGCATCCCGGTGACCGGCTCGTGGTGCTCGACGCACTTACTTATGCTGGAAATATGACCAATCTGTCGGGTATAGCTCAGCGAAATGAATTCCGGTTTGTACAAGGTGATATCGGGAACACATCGCTGGTTGAATCATTGTTACGTGATGAAGCCATTGATACCCTGGTGCATTTTGCTGCTGAGTCGCATGTCGATCGTTCCATTCATGGACCGGATGCCTTCATCGAAGCCAACGTGCTCGGTACCCATTCTCTGCTCAAGGCGGCACGCAAGGTCTGGCTGGATGAAAAGACCGTGCCGGAACATCGGTTCCATCATGTGTCTACCGATGAGGTGTATGGTTCACTTGGTCCGGAAGATCCGGCCTTCAGTGAAATTACACCCTATGCGCCCAATTCGCCCTATTCAGCCAGCAAGGCGGCGTCCGATCATCTGGTGCGTGCTTATCATCACACCTATGGACTGAAAGTAACGACCAGTAATTGTTCGAATAATTACGGTCCTTATCACTTCCCTGAAAAGCTCATTCCGCTGATGATAGTCAACATCCTTGAGGGCAAGGCATTACCTATTTATGGTGATGGCCGGAATGTTCGGGACTGGCTGCACGTGACGGATCACTGTCGTGGTATCGAGCTGATATTGCAGAAAGGCAGAGTTGGTGAGGTGTACAACATCGGTGGTGGTTCTGAAGCCGAGAACATCTATCTGGTGCGAACGCTATGCGCCATCATGGATGAAAAGTTTGCCGGAGATCATGCACTCAAGGCCCGCTTCCGTAACGCGCCTGCCGCCAATGGCAATCCCAGCAATAGCCTGATGACCTATGTGAAAGACCGTCCCGGCCATGATCGCCGTTACGCCATCAACTGCCACAAGATAGAAACCGAGCTGGGTTATCGTGCGCAGGTAAAGATTGATGCCGGTCTGCGAAGTACAGTCGACTGGTATCTGAACAATGAATCGTGGTGGCGAGCGGTGATGGATGGCAGTTATCGCCAGTGGGTAGCAAAGCAGTACTCAGCTTAGGGTGTGTTACAGCTGGGCGTACCCGGAGCGCTTGATTTCCTATATTTCATTGCGGTATGTCGTTGTACTGCCTAGAATTCGTGAACCACTGTATCCCGGATTTTGATGGGATAAGTACTGGTGAGTACATCTGTGATCAGGTCAAGGGGCAGTCAGTTGCGTATAAGTTGTCAAAGCTTGCTGGTGGTATTTACCCTTTTTGCCAGTGTTGCTCAGGCGCAGACTGCACCTACCGCAGAGCAATTACAGCTTTTTAACCAGCTTGATCCAAGTCAGCAGCAATCTATTCTCCAAAGTATAGGGCAGGCCTCCGGAAGTTCTCTTTCTGGTCAGACCAGTACCCAAATCAATCTGGGTAACACGATAGAAGGTCAGCTTGAGGCAAATCCAAGTTCCTTCGGTAACATTGGATATGGTCGGATTGGGTCCTCTGTTCTCGCTGGCAAAAGGGACGTTAAGGGTGTGTCGCCTGAGGTGATTACCTTGAAGGGTGAGGATACCGTCTTGGTGGATATAGAAATGCTTTCTGATAAGCAGGAGCTGCATCCACAGGAACAAAATATGAATGAATTAATTAATTTAATTCGCTCAAAAAATCCTTATCTTCTTACTCGTGACGGAAGTTTGCAGTTGCCTGGTTTCAAGTCGATACCGCTATCTGGACTTACCATTGAACAGGCCAGTAGTCGCGTGGCAGCTGATCCGGCATTAAGGGATTTAAAGGTCAAGCTTTCACTTTTGCCCTTGGATAAGTCGGGCGTGGCTGGTCTATCGCCTTATGGCTATGACCTGTTCAACGGATCGGCATCCACCTTTGCGCCTGTCACAGATGTCCCTGTGACCGACGACTATGTGCTGGGTACGGGTGACGAGCTGACTGTCCAGCTATACGGTAATACTAATCGTACATTCAAACTGGTTGTTGGACGGGATGGACGTATCAACTTTCCTGCTCTTGGGCCAATCAGTGTTGCCGGGCAGAATTTCAGTGTTGTGCAAGCGTCGCTTGAGGCCCGTGTGTCACGCCAGATGATTGGTACCAACGCCAGTATCTCCATGGGCGCAACGCGTTCAATCCGGGTGTTTGTGCTGGGTGAAGCCAACCAGCCAGGGTCTTACACAGTAAGTGGTCTGTCGACCATGACCACCGCGCTGTTTGTGTCCGGTGGTGTGAAAACAATCGGTTCGTTGAGGACAGTGCAACTCAAGCGTCAGGGGGCAGTAGTCCGGACACTGGATCTATACGATTTGCTGATGAAGGGTGACACCAGTGGTGATGCCAGGCTTATGCAGGGTGATGTGATCTACATTCCTACAGTTGGCGCCACTGTGGCGGTTCAGGGCGAAGTGAAGCGGCCGGGCATTTACGAATTGAAAGGAAATCAGACAGCAAAGGATGCAATTAGCCTGGCCGGGGGACTTACTGCGGATGCCGATCTCAGCAAAGTATCACTGGTTCGCATTAACAAGCAGGGTCAGCGCAGTGCAATGGATGTCAGTCTGAATGTCGCGGCACGCGCTGCGACGGTTCTGAATAATGGCGACGTGCTGAGTGTGGCGCGCGTGTCACCTGCACTGGAATCAGGGATCACTATAGAAGGGCATCTCTATGCCCCGCGTACCGTGGCATGGCGTAGCGGTTTGCGTTTGACTGATGTCATCCATTCAGTCGATGAGCTGAAGCCTAATGCAGATATCCACTATTTGTTGATTCGTCGTGAGATGATTCCAGACAGACGCATCACGATTCTGTCTGCTGACCTTGCTTCTGCCCTTGCGGAGCGGGGTGGGGTGGCCGACATTGTTTTGCAGGCACGTGACCAGATCACTGTGTTTGATGCTGAAGCCGATCGTTCCCGGGTTATTGACCCGATCCTGAAGGATTTGCGATTGCAGTCGCATGCCGGACGTTCAGCCGAGGTGGTGGGAGTGATCGGCCGGATCAAGATGCCCGGTGACTATCCTCTGGAGCCGGGTATGCGCGTCAGTGATCTGCTGCGTGCAGGCGGCAGCCTTCAGGACTCAGCTTTTACTTCCAGTGCTGAATTGACGCGCTATTCTGATGCTGACGGAAAGCGGACTACCGAGCTGATCACGGTTGATCTTGCAGCCATATTCCGTGGTGATGCTGCGGCTGACATCAAGTTGCAGCCATCTGATCTGCTGACGATCAAGGAGCTGCCGCTCTGGAGCAAGCGTGAACAGGTTACGTTGAATGGTGAGGTCAGATTTCCGGGTGTCTATAGCATTCAGCGGGGCGAGACATTGCGGTCGCTTATTCAGCGGGCCGGTGGGCTGAGCGATATGGCTTTTACGGAGGGAAGCGTATTCACACGTGAGGATCTGAAACTGCAGGAGCAGCAACAGCTGGACTTGCTCGCTACCCGTATGCAAAGCGATCTGACAACTTTGTCACTGCAATCTGCGCAAACCAATCAAGCGGGGGCATCGCAGACTCTGGCAATCGGGCAGCAACTGATGTCACAACTGAAAAATACCAAATCTGTCGGTCGTCTGGTCATTGACCTTGGCAAGGTCATGTCTGGTGAGCCGGGATCTGATAGCGACGTTATCCTGAAAGATGGTGACACATTGATTGTGCCGCGTCAGCGACAGGAAGTTAGTGTGATTGGTGAGGTACAGGCACCTACCTCGCATCTTTATGGCAAGGGTATTTCACTTGCTGAGTATGTCACCAAGAGTGGTGGCATGACTCGCAAGGCCGACGAAAAGAGGATTTATGTGGTTCGAGCGAATGGCGCTGTAGTAGTAAACAGTGGCAGCGCCTGGACAAGACGCGGTACGGAAATGAAGCCCGGCGATACGATAGTGGTGCCCATGGACACAGATCACGTACCCACTCTGCCTCTGTGGCAGGCCGTTACCCAGATCATCTATAACGTGGCTATTGCGGCAGCAGCGGTCCATTCATTCTGAGCCTGAGTCAATACGTATGAATAAAGAAAATAAGATATTTGTTTGTGGACACCGCGGGATGGTGGGTTCGGCTCTGGTGCGGTGCCTGCGCGCTCAAGGTTACAGCAAAATATTAACGCGCAGTCGTGATGAGCTTGATTTGCTGGATCAGCAGGCTGTCCGGAATTTCCTGATCACTGAGAAACCCGATTACATTTTCATTGCTGCTGCCAAAGTGGGAGGTATACACGCAAACAATGTATACCGGGCAGACTTCCTGTATCAGAATCTGATGATCGAGGCCAATCTGATACATGGTGCGCATCTGGCGGGTGTGCAGCAGTTGATGTTTCTGGCGAGCAGCTGTATCTATCCTCGCGACTGTCCTCAGCCGATTCATGAAGATTATCTGTTGACCGGCCCGCTGGAGCAGACCAATGAGCCATATGCGATTGCCAAAATTGCAGGCATCAAACTCTGTGAGAGCTATAACCGTCAATATGGGCGTCAGTACATTAGTGTGATGCCAACCAATCTTTATGGCCCGAATGACAATTATGATCTGGCCAATAGTCATGTGTTGCCGGCCCTGATCCGGAAGGCTCATGAAGCGAAGCAGCGTGGTGAAGAGGAGCTGGTGGTGTGGGGTAGTGGCAAGCCAATGCGTGAATTCCTGTACGTTGACGATCTGGCGGAGGCCTGTGTTTACCTGATGAACCAGAAATATGATGGCCCGCTGGTAAATGTAGGAACTGGAGTGGATGTCACTATCCGCGAGCTCGCTGAAATTGTGATGCGGGTGGTGGGTTTTGCCGGGCGTATCAAGTTTGATGCCTCCAAGCCTGATGGTACGCCGCGCAAATTGCTGGATGTGTCCCGCCTCAAGGGTCTGGGCTGGTCTGCCAGAACTGAGCTTGAAGAAGGAATTCGTCTGGCCTATCAGGCGTCACCATTCTTTGCCTCGTAATGAATCGATAGTTGTATTTCTACTGATCACATTGAAAGTTGATTAACCATGAATAAGAAAGTTGCGCTGATCACAGGTGTTACCGGACAGGACGGGGCTTACCTGTCAGAACTCCTGTTGAACAAGGGTTATGATGTGCATGGAATCAAGCGGCGCAGCTCACTGTTCAATACTGATCGAATTGATCATCTCTATCAGGATCCGCATGTCAGCCATCAACGGTTCACCCTGCATTATGGTGACCTGACTGATTCGACGAATCTGATTCGAATCGTCCAGCAGGTGCAGCCTGACGAGATCTATAACCTGGCAGCCATGAGTCATGTGGCGGTTTCATTCGAGACACCGGAATATACTGCCAATGCAGATGGCATTGGTACGCTGCGTATTCTGGAAGCTATTCGCATGCTGGGTCTGGAAAAGAAGACCAAATTTTATCAGGCGAGTACTTCTGAGCTGTATGGTCTGGTACAGGAAATCCCGCAGAAGGAAACCACCCCGTTCTATCCACGTAGTCCGTATGCCGTGGCTAAGTTGTACGCGTACTGGATTACGGTGAATTACCGCGAGGCGTATGGGATGTACGCCTGTAACGGTGTTCTTTTCAACCATGAAAGTCCTTTGCGTGGTGAAACCTTTGTAACTCGCAAGATTACCCGTGCCATTGCCCGCATCGCATTGGGTCTGCAGGATTGCCTTTATCTGGGCAACATGAGTGCATTGCGTGACTGGGGTCATGCTCGCGACTACGTTGAGATGCAATGGTTGATGTTGCAGCAGCAAAAGCCAGAAGACTTCGTGATTGCTACCGGTGTGCAGTACAGCGTGCGTCAATTTGTAGAGTTTTCAGCCAGAGAGCTGGGTATCTCAATCGAATTTACCGGCAAGGGTGAGCAGGAGATCGGTACCGTATCCAAAGTGGAAGGTGATAGGGCCCGATGCAAGGTTGGTGATGTAATCGTGAGGGTGGATCCCCGTTATTACCGTCCTACTGAAGTCGAAACCCTGCTGGGTGACCCAAGCAAGGCAAAGCTCAAGCTTGGCTGGACCCCAAAAACAACCTTGCAGGAACTGGTAAAGGAAATGGTTGAATCCGACTATACCGCAGCGCGTCGGGATAGTATGGTCAAGCAGGCAGGCTTCAAGGCATATGACTACAATGAGTAGCAGAGAGTGTTATCGCAATCACTATTGCATGAAAGTCAGGCTGTAATAGTAACTGTCAATGAGTGACTCACCGGTATGCCTGTTGATGAGGTCCCGGTGAAACGTGGATTTATCCTCTGTGGAAAATATCCATGAAGACAGATTGCGGGTTATCACCTGCTTCAGTCGTCAGCTACGTCCACCTTCCATATAATGCAGCTCCGCCCGGCTCCTGTGAGCTCAGTCAATTCTTCGGAATACCATGACGAACGAAAACGCCAGTGATGTTGATGCCATATCTGTCTGGGATCTGATGAAGCTGCGTAGCAGGGTTGTCATGGCTATTGTGGCTGCTTTTTCTCTGTTGGCTATATCTATTGCCTTCCTGACTATGCCCGTCTACCGGGCCAGTGTTGTGCTTGTACCGTCGGGTTCCTCAGGTTCGACGGCGGGGCTTGGTTCAATGCTGGGTGATTTGAGCAACCTTGCTTCGTTGGCGGGAGCAAATGTCGGGTCAGACAGCAATGTTACAGAGGCGGTTGCTTTATTGAAGTCCCGTCAATTTACCGAGAAGTTCATTACTGAACTTGGGCTGATTGAACGGTTGTATGCAAAAGACTGGGATGCAGGCAGGAAGCAGTGGAATCTGCCCGCAGATGAGGTGCCAACCCTCTATGACGCTTATCTTCACTTTGACAAGGATATCAGGCGTGTCGATCAGGACCCGAAGACGGGTATTGTTACCCTGAATATTGACTGGGTAGATGCTGCTGAAGGGGCGAAGTGGGCAAATACATTAGTCGAACGTCTCAATGAGACCATGCGACAACGCGCGATTAATGAAGCAAATACCAGCATTGAGCTGATCACAGCTGAGATGAAGGATGCCGCAACAATCGAGTTGCAGCAGGCCATAGCCCGTACCCTTGAAACCTATGTAAAAAGTCGTGCGATGGCCAACGTGCAGAAGGATTATGTGTTTCGAGTGGTTGATCCTGCCGCCCCGGCTGACCTGAATGATTTCGTCCGTCCGCAAAGAGCGCTGTACATCGTGTGTGGTCCGGTTATCGGAATTGTGTTTGCGGTATTTTTTGTGCTTATTTGGGACTTCCTGACCGGTCAGGGTGGCAGAAAAGCAGGCCGAATCTCACAGTAACCCCTGCTTCCTATCGACTACCAATGCAGTTTGCGCGCGCTACTTTATGGAATCTTGCCGGTCTGGGTACGCCTGTCCTGCTGGCTGTGTTGTCGGTGCCTGTGCTGATTCACAATCTGGGTCAGGAGCGTTATGGACTGCTAGGATTGCTCTGGACGCTGCTGGGTACAGCCGGATTGTTTGACCTGGGTCTGGGACGTGCGCTGACGGTCTCGGTTTCAGCCATGCTTGCATCGCCGTCAACAGAGAAAGTTCAGGTACGAATCAAGTCCGGCATGCTGATGCTTGCCCTGGTCGGGATGTTTTTTGCAACTCTGGTTGCTTTGCTCTCTGGATATATGGCGAGCTATATCAAGCGTCAATCTGTCACTCTGGAAGAGTTGCATATGGCTGTCATGGTGGCGGCGCCCGCCATATTGCTGGTGGTGATCAACTCCGGTACCAGCAGTTCGATTGATGCGTTCAGACGTTTTGATTATTCAAATATGGTTCGTATTCTGGTAGCGGCCGGAACAATTGGTGGTGCGGTACTGGCTTCTTACTGGACCAGCTCTCTGGTCTGGCTGGCTCTGGTGCTGGTAGTGGCACGAATGCTTTCGCTTTCGACAGGGTTGCTGCTGTTACGACGTTTAATGGCGGTGCATCCAGCCGGGCGTGGAATAACGCGTGCTGATTTATTTGAATTTGTTCATTTCGGTCGCTGGATAACCGCTGGCAATCTGCTTAATCCGATGCTGGCATTCGGTGACCGGCTGCTGCTGCCAATTATCGTTTCATCCGGCTTGCTGGCGTACTATCTGGTTCCCTATGACATAGTCACCAAAGTGCTGGTGCTCTCCAGTGCCGTTGTATCGGCCCTGTTTCCACTCTTGTCCGCAACTTCGAATCCCGAGACGCTTGCTGGTCTGTTGCGTAAGGGTGTACGAACCATTCTGATATTCCTGCTGCCCGCTCTCCTGTTACTGGTGATGCTTGCGCATTTCGGGCTGGCCATCTGGATTTCGCCTGGCTTTGCTGATCATGGATATCGTATAGCCCAGATACTTTGCATCGGTGCGCTGTTTAATGGGGTGGCGACGTTGCCCTTTACTTTTCTGCAGTCGCAGGACATGGCCCGGAGGATTGTATTTGTGCAGCTGTTTGAAATTCCGGTTTATCTCATCGCACTTTACCTGCTCGGTTCCACCTATGGTCCACTGGGCGTCGCAATTGCGTGGTCAGGAAGAATGGTGATGGATTCAATAATGCTGTGGATTCTGACTTCAATGAAGTTAAAGACCCTGCAGCAATAATTCATGTGGGATACCTGGTCAAAATCAGGTGGTATTTCTCCCGGGAGTTCTGTGAGATACGACCAGTCTGTGAATACAGCGGGTATTGATAAGCTCCTGCTTTGGGGGTTATTCATTTGTGCCGCATTTCCATTCAGAATCTGGCTTGGAATCGGGCCGCTTCGATCCTTTTCTTTGCTGGATTTTGCTGTGCTTCTGTCCGGGTTATATCTTGTAGTTCACGCACTGAGATACAAGCCCGTCAATATCGGTGATCGTGTCTGTCTCCTGCTGCTTTCGGTACCACTACTCGCCGCTCTGGTGTCGTTTTTCTGGTCGGTTGATCCAGCTGGTACTTTACGGGCGGTTTTTATCAACACCGAATCATTCATTGCGTTTATTGTGGTAACACACTTCAGCCGGAACTTGAGTTCTGAAAGGTTGATCCAACTTGCCGCCGGGTTTCTGGTTCTCCTGCTGGTGGCGCCAGCATGCATGTATCTGGCGATACCGGGTTTCAGTCCGCAAGTGCAGGCTGAGGTGAATCAGGGTGACTATCTTTCCTTTTACACCCGGCTGAGTCATCCATTTATCGGTCGCTCCAACAATCTGGCCAGTGTGATGTCATTTTTCATTTTCCCCGTCGTCGCATGGGCGTGGGCGCGTAAGTCATTCCTGATGGCACTGGTGGCAATGATTACCATGATCGCCTTGCTGCTGACACTGTCGCGCGGGGTCATGCTGGCGGTGTTGCTGACAGCGCTGGTGGCTGCTTTCATGTCAAGGAAGGTAATGAGCAGACTGGTTGGAGTGTCGCTATTTCTGATGCCGTTATTAGTCATCATTGCAATATGGATTGTCTCGCATGTGCCGATAGCTGCCAGATATATAGAATCCAGAATGTCACTGGACAACGTAAACGCCCGAAGTGGATTGCTGCTGGCTGCGCTGGAAAACATCGAGTTGCACCCGCTTCTGGGTGCAGGTGCGGGTGCAGTTGGCAGTCTGGATGGGCGTCTGGTCGATAGTGCTCATAATGCCTATGTTGAAATGATGGTGGACTATGGTGTGCCGCTGGGGATGTTATGTGCAGCTTCACTCATACTGGTTGCTTTGCGATTAAGGCGAATGACTGTTACGGCACAGAAGGCAGGTGATGGCGTGGAGTCGGTCTGGTTAAGTGTGCTTTGTCAGCTGATGATATTCATGACAGAGGCTTCATATGAAGGTGCAGTGCTGAAAGTCATTTTTTTCATGTCGGCAGGCTGGGGTGTGGCGATGATCAATGCTTCCCGAGTTTCATTGGCCGGTGCGCAACTGAATATCAGATCCGGACATTGAAGCCTTCATGACCTCCAGCAGGCAGTTACGGAACGTGGATGTGGTGATCGTCAACTGGAATGGCGGCCAATTGATCTGGCAGGCAGTAAATGCCTTGTACCGGACGGCTGTAACTCCCAGCGAGATTTCAGTCAATCTGATCGTGGTCGATAACGCATCTGATGACGGATCTCCTGATTGCATCCAGACTGATTTTCCTGACGTCCGGCTGATTCGTAACCAGAGTAATCGTGGTTTCGCCGCTGCCTGTAATCAGGGTGCGCGCGCAGGCAACGCCGAGTTCATCCTGTTTCTGAACCCGGATGCTCGAATTGATCGAGAGAGTTTGATCAGGATGATTGACTGGTTTCATGGTCCGGACGGCGTCAGTATGGGTGTACTGGGGCCCCAGATTCGCAATGAAGGCGGTCATGTGGAGCGTACCTGTGCCCGACGTCCTTTGCTGCGACATCTGCTCTGCCGTGCAACAGGGCTGCATCGTGTGTTGCCTTCTGCATGGTCTGATTTCACGATGCATGAATTTGATCATCTGAGCAGTCAGCGTGTCGGGCAGGTGATCGGAGCCTGCTTTCTGACCCCACGGAAATTGTTTGAGATGCTGAATGGATTTGATGAGCGGTTCTTTGTTTACTTTGAAGAAGTGGATTACTGCCATCGCGCGGCTCTGCTCGGATTCCACACGCAGTTCCTTGCCAGTGTGTCCGTATTTCACCTTGGTGGTGGAACGACGAACAGGGTAAAGGGGTTCCGTATGTTTTTGTCCCTGCGCAGTCGCATCATCTACGCACGGAAATGGTTTTCAAGGCCGGGCGCCATGATTGTGACATTGACTGCAATGGGCATTGAGATTCCGATTCGCGCCCTGAGGGCACTATATTCAGACGGGGTCGATGGGTTCAATGATGTAATCAGGGGCGGAAACATGCTGTGGCGCTGGTGGCGGCATGACTAGCTCCGGCTCGCACAGTCACATCCCGATGAGGATGCTTCAGTGAAGCCCGTGAAAATTCTCGGACTGACCCGTCACTCACCCATGGGCGCAAGCAGTCGTGTGCGCAGTTACCAGTACGAACCCTTCCTCACTGAAGCAGGTTTCACGGTTCAATGGGCCCCTTTGCTTGATCAGGCCTATCTGGAACAGCTGTACACGACGCGCTCGCGCTCGACACTCAAGCTGATCAACCGATATATGCAACGGTTAATTACCCTGGTTACAAGCAAGGATATTGATTTGATCTGGATGGAAAAGGAATGCTGGCCATGGGTGCCAGCATGGTTTGAATCTATTTTTATAGGACTCAAGCGACCGCTTGTTGTTGATTATGATGATGCGATCTTTCATAACTACGATACACATCCCAATCCGTTAGTCCGTGCAATCTGGGGAAATAAAATTGATGCAGTGATGAAGCGGGCAACGGTTGTGACTGCCGGAAATGCCTACCTTGCGCAACGGGCAAATGCTGCCGGAGCGCAACGTGTTGAGATATTGCCCAGTGTGGTTGATGCAACTGAATACCAGCCACGATTATTCGATAGCGGATCTGGCTATTCGGTCGGATGGATCGGTTCTCCTGCTTCTCAGGTGCTGCTCGAGCCATTGTACGGTTTGCTTGCTGAGGGTCTGTCGGATGCAGGTGACCGGTTTGTCACGATTGGTGCGAAGTTTGTCGAGCCGTTGTTTGCCAGTCATCAGATCATGAGCTGGAGCAAGGCAACCGAAGCGACTGAGGTGGCCAGATTCGATGTGGGAATCATGCCGGTGACTGATGCGCCATTTGAGCGCGGGAAGTGTGGTTACAAGTTGATCCAGTACATGGCAAGTGGTGTTCCGGTGATTGCCTCACCTGTGGGTGTAAATACTGAAATTGTCCGGCATGGTGAAACCGGCTTTCTGGCATCGACACCTGCTGAGTGGCGCACAGCAATTTCCACGCTCAAAAGTAGTCCGCAACTGAGACAGGAAATGGGACGGGCCGGGCGTGCGCGATTCGAGCAGCAGTATTCCTTGCAGGTTGTTGCACCCCGTCTGATCAGCATTTTTCGTTCGGTGCTTGAACAGAAAAGTGGCTGAACGATGAAAACCGTTTTGATCATTGGTGGATTAGCTGAGTCGCTGCTGAATTTCCGGGCGCCAGTCATCCGGGCGCTCAAAGCCCAAGGATGTCGAGTCGTGGTTTCTGCGCCTGCTCCTTTTCCTGAGCAGCACATTCAGGCATTGCAGGCACTGGGCGCTGAAATAAGGCCAATCAGGTTGAGCAGGACGGGTCTGAATCCGTTTGCTGATCTGATGACGATATGGTCCGTCTGGCGAGTCATACGTGAGGTCAGGCCACAGGCGATGCTGGCCTATACCGTAAAGCCAGTCATTTTCGGGGGTATTGCTGCTGCCCTTGCGCGTGTGCCGCGCCGTTGTGCATGGATTACCGGACTTGGTTTTGCATTTTCTGAAGGAAGTGGTCTGAAGAAACGGTTAATCCGTTTTGTCATGACGGTGCTGTATCGAGCCAGTTTGCGTCGATATAACGCTGTGCTTTTCCAGAACAATGACGATCAGACCCTGTTCCGCGAGCTTGGTCTGGTTGGGGCTCAACAGCGTGTCGAAGTTACAGCCGGATCGGGTATTGATACGGAACGTTATCAGGTCACGGATTTACCAACGGCCCCTGTATTCTTGATGGCTGCCCGTCTTTTGCGGGACAAGGGTGTGGCCGAATATGTGCGGGCAGCTGCGTTACTTCGTGCGCGTCACCCGGAAGTGCGTTGTCTTCTGGCAGGTGACCTCGATCCGGGTCCGGATTCTGTTACTCAAAATGAACTGGAGGACTGGCAGCAGGAAGGGAACATTGAATATCTGGGCTGGCAGTCGGATATCCGTCTGGCGCTGGCACAGTGCAGAATCTATGTCCTGCCTTCGTATTACCGGGAAGGATTGCCCCGGTCGATACTTGAAGCCATGGCGATGGGCCGGCCGGTAATCACAACAGAGGCACCGGGTTGCCGGGACGCCGTTGAAGCCGGCAAGAATGGATTGCTGGTGCCAGTACGTGATGCGGTTGCGCTGGCTGCCGCGATGGAGGTGCTGGTTCTCGATCCCGGGCTGGCTCAGGCGATGGGACATTTCGGACGTGACCTGTCCGTGAGTAAATTCGAGGCTCGCAAGGTCAGTGCACAGGTCGTGGCGGCAATGGGCATCGGCTGAGAGACGTATGAAACGCTTGCTGGATGGGTTGGCTGCTTTATTCTTGCTTGGTGCGCTATCACCGATCATTCTCCTGTTGGTACTTTTAGTGTCCATCAAGCTGGGTCGTCCCGTGTTGTTCCGGCAACTGCGTCCCGGCAAGGGGGGTAAGCCCTTCATGATGCTGAAATTCAGAACCATGACTGATGCGCGGGACTCGCACGACAATCTGCTACCGGATGCACAGAGGTTGACCCAATTCGGCATGTGGTTGCGTCGCTCCAGCCTCGATGAACTGCCTGAACTCATCAATGTAGTGAAAGGTGATATGAGTCTGGTCGGGCCGCGTCCATTACTGATGAAATACCTTGGCTTGTATTCATTGGAACAGGCGCGACGGCATGAAGTCAGGCCGGGCATTACCGGCTGGGCACAGGTCAACGGACGCAACAATCTGTCATGGGAAGAAAAATTCAAGCTGGACGTCTGGTATGTCGATAACCGGACAATATGGCTGGATCTGCGGATTTTGCTCATGACCTTGCGCAAGGTGATCAGGTCAGAAGGCGTATCCCAACCCGGCCATGTCACTGCAGCGGAGTTTAAGGGTAATCAAGAATGAAATTGTTGATCGCCGGAGCAGGCGGGCACGGTCGTGTTGTTGCTGATGCAGCTTTGTCATCGGGCAGATTTTCACAGGTCGCCTTTCTTGATGACGGGTATCCATCTCTTAATATCAGAGAGGGTTGGCCTTTGCTTGGGAAGCTGGAATCAATGTCCAGTTTTCTGGGTGAATACACAATGCTGGTTACCGCGTTCGGTGATGCGACATTCAGGTTGAAGGTGCTGACCCGGGCACTGGAACTTGGTTATGTATGCCCGAGCATTGTCCATCCGGCTGCTGTTGTCAGTCGCCATGCATTCATCGGTGCGGGATCTGTTCTATTTGCCGGGAGCGTTGTCAATGTCGGTGCTGAAATCGGTCGAGGTTGCATTGTTAATACCGGCGCAACTGTTGATCACGACTCTCGACTGGATGAGGGCGTGCATATTTGTCCCGGTGCGCATCTGGCAGGCAATGTGAAGGTTGGCGCGCGTTCCTGGTTCGGGGTGGGCGCAGCAGCAAGGCAGGGGGTTTCAATCGGTGCGGATGTCATGATAGGTGCAGGGGCTGTCGTTGTTGCAGATGTGCCTGCCGGAAAGACCTTTGTGGGTGTGCCGGCAAGAGAATTAATCAAATGAGTTTTATCACTTCAGGCAATACCGGCGGTTGTCACAAATCAGGCAAAGGAACTGATCTCGATGCTTGATACGCCTTTCTCCCCCTGGCCGTCATTCTCTCAGGAAGAAGCAGATGCGGTTTCCAGGGTGTTGCTATCCAACAGGGTGAACTACTGGACGGGAACGGAATGTCGTGAATTCGAAAAGGAGTTTGCCAGCTGGTCTGATGCGCGGTTCGCGATCGCTTTGGCCAATGGCACTCTCGCACTGGACCTTGCGCTCAAGGCATTGGGAATTGGTCCCGGTGATGAGGTGGTGGTCACGCCCCGCACTTTTATCGCCTCCATCTCCTGTGTGGTGACTGCTGGTGCAACGCCTGTTTTTGCCGATGTAGATCCAGAAAGTGGCAACATCAGTGCAGCCACAATTGCGAAAGTCCTGACTCCGCGTACCAGGGCAGTGATTTGTGTACATCTGGCCGGATGGCCATGCGACATGGATCCGATCATGTCGCTGGCTAATCAGCATGGACTGAAAGTCATTGAGGACTGTGCGCAGGCGCATGGTGCACGTTACAAAGGACGCAGTGTCGGCAGCATCGGTCATGTCGGTGCCTGGAGCTTCTGCCAGGACAAGATCATGACCACCGGTGGTGAAGGCGGCATGGTAACAACCAATGATGAGTCGCTGTGGCGTTTCATGTGGTCATACAAGGACCACGGCAAGAGTTATGAAGCGGTCTATGAGCGCAAACACCCTCCGGGCTTTCGATGGCTGCATGAAGGGTTTGGCACCAACTGGCGCATGCTTGAAATGCAGGCGGTCATCGGTCGCATTCAGTTGCACCGTATGGGTGAGTGGACTGCACGCCGGATAAAAAATGCAGCTGCTCTGACCCACGCCCTTCAGCCATTTTCTGGGCCCAATGGTGTGATCCGCCTGCCTCATTTCGGTTGCGCAGGGCAATGTGGATCGACAGGCACCACGCAGGCATGCGATGCGGGATGCGTTCATGCACTTTACAAATTCTATGTGTATGTACGCCCAGAATCGCTTGCATCTGGATGGACTCGTGATCGAATGGTTTCAGCCATCACTAAAGCCGGCGTGCCCTGCTACCAGGGAAGTTGTTCAGAGGTTTATCTGGAAAAAGCGTTTGATAATACTCATTGGCGACCTGCAGAACGATTGCCTGTCGCGAAATTGCTTGGTGAGACCAGCATCATGTTTCTGGTTCATCCAACCTTGAAGCAGGCCGAACTGGACAAGGCGGCGGCTGTGATTTCAGGCGTCCTGGCGCAAGCGAGCGGTTAAGCCGGTTCAAGTCCGGTTCCTGTCGTCAATTCCGTAAGTAATGATGTTTCCCTGAGGTTGCCATTCCATTCAGCTTCGGATGAGAGATTTACATCTGTTGCACTGCGGAAACTACGTAAAAAGTACGGCTAAAGAATTCCCGGGTTTTCCCGTTAACCTCGTTGTATCTCCTGACAGTTGTCAGGAACCGGAAAACTGAGGTTGGGTGTGAAATGCGGCGCAGAGTAGAGGGATTGGGAAAATATCTCACCATGCTTCCGCGCGATAACAAGCGCTGGCTGATGTTCGGTTCCGACTGTTTGTTCATTCCCCTGGCCTTATGGTGTGCCCGGACCCTCAGATCCGGAGTGATCCAGCCCGCTACATATCTTCACTTCATCGGTTACGCTTTGGCTGTGCTTGTGACAGTTCTTGTGTTTTCCAGACTGGGTTTGTACCGTGTGGTCATTCGTCACCTGGGTGCCAAGGCTTTTGAATCAGTTGCCATTGGCGTAACAATCTCTACCGTAATTCTGGCGGCAGCGAATGCGCTTCTGCTTCAGAGCTCATTTCATAAATCAACACTGGTTATCTACTGGGCATTCTGCCTGATCTATGTCGGGGGCAGTCGCTACCTGGTGCGCAATCTGGTGAACTACAAGCGCCTGTCAAAAGCGCATCGCATAGTCATCTATGGAGCCGGATCAGCCGGGGTGGAGCTTGCGATTGCGCTTGGTAACATGGATCGTTTCATTCCGGTCGCCTTTGTGGATGATGATGTGACCTTGCAGGGCAGTATTGTTGCCGGGCTGGAAGTCGTCGCGCCTGATTGCATGCCAGAAATGATCAGGGATGAGGGTGTTTCACATGTATTGTTGGCGTTGCCAGCGCTCTCCCGGCGCCGTCGGCAGGAGATTCTGAACGGACTGGAACCGCTTGGAATCAGGGTGCAAACCATACCTGATCTGGGTGACATCGTTTCTGGCATGGCGACTGTGGATGAAGTGCGCGATGTTGATGCAACCGACTTGCTGGGTCGTGATCCTGTGGCACCTGATGAAGCGCTACTGGATACCTGCATTCGCAGCAAGGTGGTAATGGTATCCGGTGCAGGTGGTTCGATTGGTTCTGAGCTGTGCAGGCAGATCATCCGCATGGGGCCGGTACGTCTGGTGCTCTTTGAAATGTCCGAAGTGGCGCTTTACAACATTGACCGGGAATTGCGCCTGCTGGTTGAAAAAATGAAGTTGAGTGTTGAGGTGGTTGCATTGCTAGGTAACGCCCATCATCGTCAGCGAATTCATGAAATCATGACAGTGTTCGGGGTACAGACTGTCTATCACGCGGCAGCTTACAAACATGTACCGATCGTTGAGGCCAATATTGTTGAAGGTATTCACAACAATATTTTCAGCACCTGGTACGCCGCTGAAGCAGCGATAGATGCCGGAGTGGAAACCTTCGTTCTGGTTTCGACTGATAAGGCGGTGAATCCCACGAATGTGATGGGTACAACCAAGCGATTTGGTGAGATGGTGCTGCAGGGACTGCAACAGCGTGGTACCAGAACCAAACTGTGCATGGTGCGCTTTGGGAATGTGCTGGAATCATCGGGTTCTGTTGTACCCCTGTTCAGGGAGCAGATCAGACGGGGAGGGCCGGTCACAGTGACGCATAAGGATGTAATACGTTATTTCATGACTATTCCTGAAGCCTCTCAACTGGTCATACAGGCTGGGTCAATGGCAAAGGGCGGGGATGTGTTTGTGCTGGACATGGGCAAACCGGTCCGAATCAGCGATCTGGCAAATCGTATGATTCATCTGATGGGATTCTCGGTGCGGGATGAACGCAATCCGGGTGGGGATATAGAGATTCTCTATACCGGCCTGCGTCCGGCAGAAAAGCTCTATGAAGAACTGCTGATCGGTAAAAATGTGTCCGGTACGGAGCATCCGATGATCATGCGTGCCACTGAACATCACCTGCCATGGGATACGCTTGCCTACCTGCTGAACGAACTGCTGAGCGCGACAAATCGCTTTGATTGTGTACGTGCCCGCGAGTTGTTGATGCAGGCCGTCGAAGAATATCGACCCGACCAGCCAATTCAGGATCTGGTCTGGATTCGTAATCCATCGGCTACTGAAGCTACTGCCAAGATCACTGATCTCAGTGCTCATAGAGCCAGAATCGCTATCTAAATTGATCTGCGCCTTTGCCCGTCGCCACTCGCTCCATTATGCTAGTCGTCCAATTGCTGTGATTTCGGGGTCGGTGTGCGTCTAACAATATTTGGCAGTGGCTATGTGGGGCTGGTGACAGGTGCATGTTTTGCTGAGGCAGGCAACCATGTATTGTGTGTGGATGTGGACGTACGCAAGGTGGAGATGCTAAAGCGAGGTGAATCTCCTATTCATGAACCTGGTCTGGAAGACCTGCTGAAAAAAAATCTTGCAGCTGGGCGACTTGCGTTCACCACCAGCGCTGAGGAAGGTGTAAAGCACGGCCTGTTCCAGTTTATTGCTGTCGGTACCCCGCCGGATGAAGATGGCTCGGCCGATCTGAAGTACGTTCTGGCTGTTGCGGAATCAATTGGCAGGCATCTGTCTGAATATCGCATCGTGGTCAATAAATCCACGGTGCCAGTGGGTACTGCAGATAAAGTTAAGGCCAGAATTCAGGCGACCCTTAAAGAGCGTGGCGAGGCAATAGAATTCGATGTCGTCTCCAACCCTGAATTCCTGAAGGAAGGCGCCGCTTTGGCCGACTTCATGAAGCCGGATCGTGTGGTGGTAGGAACCGATAATCCACGTACTGCTGAATTGCTCAAGGCACTATATGATCCTTTTACCCGCAATCATGACCGCATGATTGTCATGGACGTACGCTCTTCTGAGCTTACCAAGTACGCAGCCAATGCCATGCTGGCAACCAAGATCAGCTTTATGAATGAGCTGGCCAATCTGGCGGAGCTGCTGGGTGCTGATATTGAAAAAGTACGTCGTGGAATCGGCTCGGATCCACGCATTGGGTATCACTTCATCTATCCGGGATGCGGCTATGGTGGCTCATGTTTCCCCAAGGATGTACAGGCCTTATCGCGGACGGCACGTGATCATGATTATGACGCCGAAATCCTCAATGCCGTTGAATCCGTCAATAACCGCCAGAAAGAATTGCTGTTCAAGAAGATCAGCCGCTACTTCAAGGGCGATTTAAAAGGAAAAACCGTGGCGCTGTGGGGTCTGTCATTCAAGCCGAATACAGATGACATGCGTGCGGCACCTAGTCGCACACTGATGGAAGCATTATGGCATGCGGGTGCCAAGGTTCAGGGCTATGATCCCGTTGCGATGGATGAGACTCGGCGAATTTATGGTGAAAGAGGTGACCTGGTGCTGGCAAAGTCTGCAACTGAGGCACTGGCTGGCGCGGACGTGCTGGCAATCGTTACCGAATGGCAGGAGTTCCGCAGTCCTGATTTCGATGACATAAAAGCGAAGCTCAATTTTCCAGTGATATTTGATGGCCGGAATCTCTACGATCCGGCATTTGTCAGCCAGTTTGGTCTGAAGTATCTGGCAATTGGGCGAAATGGCCAATGAGAATACTGATTACCGGTGCTGCAGGTTTCATTGGTTTTCATACCGCGAGGATCCTGTTGCAGCGTGGTGACGAAGTAGTCGGACTGGATAATCTTAACGACTACTATGAAGTGACGCTCAAACAGGCCCGACTGGCGCAGCTCACTCAGTATCCGAATTTCCGTTTCGTAAGGATGGATCTGGCTGACCGCCCCGGAATTGCTGAACTATTCAAGCAGGAAAAATTTCAGCGAGTCATCAATCTGGCTGCGCAGGCAGGTGTGCGGTATTCCATTCAGAATCCGCTGGCCTATATCGACAGCAATGTGGTCGGTTTCGCCAATATCCTAGAGGGGTGTCGCCATAATGGTGTAGAGCATCTAGTGTATGCGTCGACCAGTTCGGTCTATGGTGCTAACACCCGGATGCCATTTGCGGTAACGCAGAATGTTGATCATCCCTTGTCTTTCTACGCCGCCACCAAGAAGGCCAACGAACTGATGGCGCATACCTATGCCCATCTTTACCGGTTGCCCGTGACGGGTCTGCGGTTTTTTACGGTCTATGGCCCCTGGGGTCGGCCGGATATGGCGCTGTTCCTGTTCACCAAGAATATTCTGGCAGGCAAGCCGATTGATGTTTTCAATTACGGCAATCATCGTCGTGACTTTACCTATGTAGCTGATATCGCCAATGGCGTGGTAAGGGCCATGGATCGCGTCGCTCAACCCAATCCTGAATGGGATAGTAATAATCCTGATCCCAGCAGCAGCAATGCGCCATATCGTCTCTACAATATCGGCAACAATCAGCCAGTAGAGCTGATGAAGTACATTCAGATTCTGGAGCAGTGTCTGGGCAAGAAAGCTGAGCTGAATCTGCTCCCCCTGCAGGTGGGCGATGTGCCAGATACCTACGCCGATGTTGAAGCACTGGTGCGCGACGTGGGCTACAAGCCAGCCACCCCGGTAGAGGTGGGGATCAGGAATTTCGTCGATTGGTACCTGAGTTACTATAAATCCTGATCTGTTAAATCTGATCAGACGCCAGCATCCGCGGGCCGTCTGATCTGCTGAAGTCCTGCCTTCATATCCTTATAGCCATTCACTTGGCAGCCCTCGCTTGTCGGGCCTCACAATCTGCTTTGTTATTCGTATTGTGATTCCCTATGTCCCCAGCCACGTCCTCTGCCCTAAAGAGTCGTCTGACTCAGCTTGAAGAGCTCGAAGCCGAGAGCATCTTCATCATGCGCGAAGTGGTTGCCGAGTTCGAGAACCCGGTGATGATGTATTCCATAGGCAAGGACTCGTCGGTATTGCTGCATCTGGCGATGAAGGCTTTCCACCCGGCGAGGCCGCCATTCCCGCTGCTGCATGTGGATACGACCTGGAAATTTCGCGAGATGATCGAGTTTCGCGACCAGCGCGCTCGGGAGCTGGGAGTCGATCTGATCGTGCATTCCAATCCTGACGGCGTCGGCAACAGAATCACCCCGTTTACCCACGGTAGCAGCAAGTACACCGATTTGATGAAGACTGAGGCACTCAAGCAGGCTCTCAACAAGTACAAGTTTGACGCAGCCTTTGGTGGTGCAAGACGTGATGAAGAGAAATCGCGTGCCAAGGAACGCGTGTTTTCATTCCGGGATGCGAATCATCGCTGGGACCCACGCAGTCAGCGTCCGGAGCTCTGGAAGGTATACAACAGTCGTGTCAACAAGGGTGAAAGCATTCGGGTTTTCCCCCTGTCTAACTGGACAGAGCTGGATATCTGGATGTACATACACAAGGAAAGCATCCCTATTGTGCCGCTTTATTACGCCAAGCAGCGACCCATCGTACGCCGGGACGGTATGATGATCATGGTCGATGATGATCGTTTTCCCTTGAATCCGGGCGAAGAGCCGGTCATGGAGCAGGTGCGTTTCCGTACTCTGGGTTGCTATCCGCTCACCGGTGCCATGTATTCCGAGGCCGATACGCTCGAAGCCATTATCGGCGAGATGCTTGAAAGCCGAACTTCAGAACGACAAGGCCGCGCCATTGACCACGACCAGTCAGGTTCGATGGAAAAGAAAAAGAAGGAAGGGTATTTCTGATGTCTGCTGTTTCTATGCAAACCAGCCAGGTTAGGCACTTTATCGGCCGCCAGGAAACCAAGGGCCTGTTGCGCTTCATTACCTGTGGCAGCGTCGATGACGGCAAGAGTTCGCTGATTGGCCGCTTGCTGCACGACTCGCAGAAGATTCTTGAAGATCACATGGCGGCCGTGAAGGCTGATAGTCAGCGCTGGGGTACGCAGGGTGAGCAGATTGATCTGGCCCTGCTGGTGGATGGTCTGCAGGCTGAGCGTGAGCAGGGTATTACCATTGATGTGGCTTACCGGTATTTCGATACCGAACGTCGTAAATTCATCATTGCAGATACTCCGGGACATGAGCAGTACACCCGCAACATGGCCACCGGTGCGTCAACCGCCGATCTGGCGGTGATACTGGTGGATGCAGCGCGCGGCGTGCAGATCCAGACTCGTCGTCACAGCTTCATTGTCTCCCTGCTGGGCATCCGTCACGTTATCGTGGCTGTCAACAAGATGGATCTGGTGAAATACGATCAGGTCGTCTATCAGAATATTGCCGCAGAATGTCGCCACTTCATGCGTACGCTTGGTATTCAGGATGTGCGCGTGGTGCCGGTTTCGGCACTGATGGGTGACAACGTAGTCAAGCCTTCGGCAAATATGCCGTGGTATGAAGGGCAGCCATTGCTGGAGATTCTTGACACCGTCGATATCAGCAATGATCGAGCTGAAGACATGCGATTCCCAGTGCAATTCGTCAACCGGCCGAACGCAGACTTCCGTGGCTATGCCGGTACACTGGTGGCGGGACATGTACGCGTGGGTGATCAGGTCATGTCATTGCCATCGCGCAAGACTACGAAGGTCAAGGAAATCGTGACCTATGAAGGTCTGCTCAGTGAAGCAACGGCGCCCATGGCTGTTACATTGACGCTGGAAGCAGAGATCGACATTACGCGTGGTGATTTGCTGGCACACCCGGATCGTGCGCCCACGGTGGCGCGTGAGTTTGATGCTCACCTGATCTGGATGGCTGAGCAGCCGCTGTTGCCCGGCAAACAGTATGAGTTCAAGATCAACAATCAGTACGTGCGTGGCGCAGTACAACGGATCGATTATCGCGTAGACGTGAACGATCTGTCGCGTCATGCGGCGGAGGAACTCAAGCTCAACGAAATTGCAGTGTGTCGCATCGCCCTGAATCAGGCCGTGGCTTACGATGTATACGATGTTTGCCGTGAAACCGGCAGCTTCATCGTCGTGGATCGCATGAATAATGCAACTGCGGGTGCCGGCATGATCCGGCGCAGTGCTACGGTGAAGGCGCATGAAGTACATGGCAATGTGTACAGTGAGCGCCTTGAAATAACTCGCCAGCAGCGAGCCAATCAGAAGAGTCAGCAACCTTGCATCTTGTGGTTCACCGGCCTGTCAGGAGCAGGAAAGTCGACGATTGCCAATGCAGTTGAGCAGGAGCTGTTCCGGCGTGGTTACCACAGCTATTTGCTGGACGGAGATAACGTACGACATGGTCTGAATCGTGATCTGGGCTTCACCGACAGTGAGAGAGTGGAAAACATTCGTCGAATCGGTGAAGTATCAAGGCTATTTGTAGATGCGGGGCTGATCGTGCTGACGGCTTTCATCTCGCCATTCCGTAGTGATCGCAGGCTGGTGCGTGATCTGGTCGAGTCAGGCGAGTTTATTGAGGTGTATGTCAGTACCTCGCTTGAAGTGTGCGAAAGCCGTGACCCGAAGGGCCTTTACACCCGGGCGCGCCAGGGTCAGATCCAGAATTTTACGGGAATCAGTTCACCCTATGAGGCGCCAGAAGCAGCCGAGATTGTGCTGGATACCTCAAAGTTGCACGTCGATGATTGCGTTGCACAGATCATCGAGTATCTTGAAGCATCCGGGCGGTTGAAATTGTAGACCGGCAAGTATATTCAGCCTACTACAAAGCAGCTCGTTGAAGATGGGGCAGGTGAGCTCTGTCAGGACTGATGAATTGAAGCAGAGGAGTTGAAATATGCTGGTTCCGGTGATCTTATCGGGTGGATCGGGTACCCGTCTGTGGCCCCTTTCCCGCGAGCTTTATCCCAAGCAGCTGCTGTCGCTGGTGGGTAAAGGAACCATGCTACAGGAAACACTGGCACGCCTGAATGGCCTGGAGCAAGTCAGTGTGCCGGTGGTGGTCTGCAATGAGAGCCATCGCTTTCTGGTTGCCGAGCAGCTGCGTCAGGTTAAAACTTCAGCCAGTGCGATTCTGCTTGAACCGGTTGCCCGAAACACCGCCCCGGCTGCGGCGGTAGCAGCGCTGGCCGCTCTGCATGGCGTTAAAAGCGACGAAGACCCTGTGCTGCTTATTTTGCCGGCCGATCACGTAATTCGCGATGTGGCTGCATTCCAGGCTGCTGTGCAGCTGGGCATCAAGTCGGCTGAGTCCGGACAGCTGGTCACCTTTGGTGTGGTGTCGGCCAAGCCCGAAACGGGATACGGTTATATCCGCCGTAGTGAGGGGGCGGGGCCGGTTTATCCTGTTTCTGAATTTGTTGAAAAGCCGAATTTTGCAACTGCTCAGGAATATGTTTCTTCTGGGCGTTACTACTGGAACAGCGGTATGTTCATGTTCCGGGCACGTGTATTCCTTGAGGAGTTACGGCTTTACGCCCCAGCTATGCATGATGCCTGCGTAAAGGCATTTGATGCTTCCAGGCATGATCTGGATTTTACAAGATTGCCTGTTGCTGAATTTTCAGCTTCCCCCAGCGATTCCATTGACTATGCTGTTATGGAAAAAACCAGAAAAGCAGTGGTTGTACCCTTGGAAGCAGGGTGGAGCGACGTCGGTTCATGGTCGGCGCTGCACGAAGCCATTCCGGCAGATGAAGCAGGCAATGTGACGATTGGCGATGTGCTGGTCAGTGATTCGCATGGCTGTTATCTGCACTCAACCAGCCGTCTGGTGGCGACCGTAGGCTTGCAGGATCACGTGGTTATTGAAACCAAGGATGCTGTGATGGTTGCACCGAAAGCTCGGGTGCAGGATGTTAAAAATCTGGTTAATGAATTAAAAAAACAGGGTCGCTACGAAACCTCTTTGCATAGAGAAGTGTTTCGTCCGTGGGGTAGCTATGACAGTATCGATTCCGGGGAACGATTCCAGGTAAAGCGGCTGGTGGTAAATCCTGGCGCTTCCTTGTCACTGCAATTGCATCATCACCGCGCTGAGCATTGGGTGGTCGTATCTGGTACGGCCCGCATCACCTGCGATGATAAGGTTTTCCTGCTGGAAGAAAATCAATCCACCTATATTCCGCTCGGAGCCAAACACCGTATCGATAATCCCGGCAAGATACCGCTGCACATCATCGAAGTGCAGTCAGGTACCTACTTGGGCGAAGATGACATTGTCCGCTTTGAAGATGTCTATGGACGTGAAGGCGAAAAGCCAAAGCCAAGTAAGAATTGATCGCGGGAATCACGCCAGCATAGCTTTTTACCGGTAATTTAGTGTTTCAATTGAATGCAGATTGCTCAGTGCTAACACAGATTGCCAAAATGGGCGTATTGATTAAGTTTCAATTTCGGGAGTGATGGATAATGTCTGCAATTGCCGGATTCAAAGCCTATGACCTGCGCGGGCGTATCCCGGGTGAACTTAATCCTGGCGTCGCCTACCGGGTTGGGCGCGCCTACGCAGAATGGCTGAAACCCAAGCGGGTGATTGTCGGACGGGATATCCGTTTGTCGAGCCGGGAATTATGTGAAGCACTGACCACAGGTCTGCTGGATTCAGGCGTGGATGTCTATGACATCGGATTGTGTGGAACCGAAGGCGTGTACTTCGCCACCTTCGCTGAGCAGATGGACGGCGGCATCATGGTGACGGCCAGTCATAACCCGCCGGATTACAACGGGATGAAATTCGTGCGTGAGCAGTCGCGCCCCATCAGTGGCGACACGGGTCTGATGGAAATCAAGAAAATCGGCGATGCGGATGCCTACAGTACGCCTGCCCGCAAGGGGGTGTTGCACCAGCTTAATACGTGGGACAAATACATCCAGCACCTGCGTTCATACCTGGATGTCAGCAAGCTGAAAAAACTTAAAGTAGTGGTGAATGCCGGCAATGGTGGGGCGGGCGCTGTGATCGACAGTCTGGAGAAATTCCTGCCGTTCGAGTTCATCAAGATCCACCACAATCCGGACGGAACCTTTCCGAATGGGGTGCCTAACCCGATGCTGGAAGAGAATCGTCTATCTACTATTACCGCCATCAAGGAACACAAGGCTGACCTCGGGATTGCCTGGGACGGAGATTACGATCGCTGTTTCTTCTTTGATGAACGCGGTGAGTTCATCGAGGGCTACTACATTGTCGGCCTTCTGGCATCGATGTTTTTGAAGCGCGAGAAGGGCGCAAGAATTGTCTACGATCCGCGTCTGACCTGGGCTACGCTGGATATGGTGAAGTCGCTAGGTGGAGTGCCTGTGCAATCCAAGTCCGGACATGCGTTTATCAAGGATGTGATGCGTGAAAATGATGCTGCCTATGGTGGAGAGATGAGCGCACATCACTACTTCCGTGCCTTTGGGTATTGTGACAGCGGTCAGGTGCCCTGGTTACTGGTGACACAGCTTCTCTGCGAGACCGGCAAAACGTTGTCTTCGCTGGTAGGTGAGCGGATCGCGGCTTTTCCAGCCAGTGGTGAAATCAACCGCCGGGTGCCTGATTCCAGACAGACAATCAACAAGATTGAGGAGCATTACAAGCAAGGTGCGCTGGCAATTGATTACACAGATGGCCTGTCGATTGAATACGCTGACTGGCGTTTCAACCTGCGGTCGTCCAATACCGAGCCATTGATTCGTCTGAATGTCGAAAGTCGCGGCAATATTGGTCTGATGCAGGCCAAAACGGCCGAATTGCTGGCCATGATCGGTGGCGAGGCCGCTCACTAACAACGATAGGCAATTGGTAGAGCCAATAGCTAGGTTCAAGATTGACCCGGGTGTGTTCGCTGCCTAAACTACGCCCCCCTTAATACGGGCGGTTAGCTCAGTGGTAGAGCACTGCTTTCACACGGCAGGGGTCACAGGTTCAAATCCTGTACCGCCCACCAGATATATCTGTGGTAACCGGGCCTCAGCCCGATATCTTGGTCGAGGATGTCGGGTTGAGATCGGATCAACCCAAACCTGACCCACGCAGAGCACCTTTCTTTCATGACTGTCAGAACCCGCTTCGCCCCCAGCCCTACTGGCATGTTGCACATTGGCGGTGTGCGCACAGCTCTGTTTTCCTGGCTGTATGCAAGACACCACGGCGGTACGTTCATCCTGCGGGTTGAAGATACCGATCGTGAGAGGTCAACGGACGAGGCTACCCAGGTCATTCTGGACGGTATGCAGTGGCTTGGTATGACTGCTGATGAGGGGCCGTTCTACCAAACCCGGCGTATGGATCGTTACCGGGAGGTGATTGATCAGTGGCTGGTCGAGAAAAAAGCCTATCGATGTTACTGCACCCGCGAAGAACTGGAGGAGCTGCGTGCCGGCCAGATGGCTGCCAAACAGAATCCTCGTTATGACGGACGTTGCCGCGATCGCACAGATGTTCGTGAAGGGGTGCCATTTGTCATTCGCTTCAAAAACCCGCTGGATGGAACGGTGGTGGTGGATGATCAGGTGCATGGCCGCGTAGTTTTTGAGAATACTCAGCTGGATGATCTGATCATTGCACGTTCCGATGGCACGCCTACCTATAACTTCTGTGTGGTAGTGGATGATTGGGATATGGCGATCACCCATGTGGTGCGGGGTGACGATCATCTGAATAACACTCCAAGGCAGATCAACATGCTGCGAGCGCTGGGTACGACACCTCCGGTTTACGCGCATCTGCCCATGATCCTTGGTTCTGATGGTGCCAAGCTGTCCAAACGTCACGGTGCTGTGAGTGTATTGCAGTATCAGGAAGAGGGGTATTTACCCGGTGCACTACTCAACTATCTGGTCCGGCTCGGCTGGTCGCATGGAGATCAGGAGGTCTTCACTCTGGAGGAAATGATTCAGTATTTTGATATCAAGGATGTCAATAAATCTGCTTCAGCTTTCAATCCGGAGAAATTACTGTGGTTGAATCAGCAGCACATCATGAAGGCGCCTGTATCAGTTCTGTCTGATGGTCTGCGTGAACAACTGTTGCTGCTCGGCGTGGATACCAATGATCAATCCCTGCTGGAGGGCGTGGCCAACATCCTTAGAGAGAGAGCCAGAACCTTGAAGGAAATGGCGCAGACCGGATTGTATTTTTTCCGTGATTTTGAACAATACGAAGAGAAAGCCGCCAAGAAGAATCTGACGGCAGACGCTATGCCGATACTTGCCGCTCTTGAAGCTGGATTGGCTGCATTGACCGAATGGGATGCGGTGGCCATCCATGAAGTCATCAATATAGTTGCTGCACAGTTCAATGTTAGTCTCGGCAAGGTAGCTCAGCCGCTGCGAGTTGCTGTCTGTGGCAGTGCGGTTTCACCACCGATTGATGCGACCGTGGCGTTGCTGGGCAAGGCGAGTGTTCTTGTGCGTTTGCAGAGGGCCCATCGTTACATTGCCTAGCATTTGGGCGTGGCAGGCGGAGTCATTGGTTTTTTCGAAAATCTCCAGGTTTCAGTGCTGGAATTTCCTTGACACAAATGGGGTGCTTAAATACAGTACGCGCCCTGCTGTGGGGCCATAGCTCAGCTGGGAGAGCGCTTGCATGGCATGCAAGAGGTCGGCGGTTCGATCCCGCCTGGCTCCACCAGATATACAGTCAGATTTTGAGTTTAGGCCAGCGTCCCCATCGTCTAGAGGCCCAGGACACCACCCTTTCACGGTAGTAACAGGGGTTCGAATCCCCTTGGGGACGCCACTTTCTCGACGCCTTTCCTGGGCGGCGTCGCAAGCCCCGCAAATAGTTGATGTAACTTGAGCTGGTCGGTGAGTAGTTCACCGGCCGAAGTGTCTGCTCTATTTTGTCCCGGTAAATATGCTCAAGCGGCGCGATATACCATTAGCGTGCATTCGTCCCTGCTGATCTTCGCTCTCTTTGCAGCGGACTGAGCACGAGGGGGGGGGTGTATCAATTCATTTACGTCGATTTATCCCTGAGCTGCAACCAGCAGTTTCTCATGCTGGGTCATGCTCGCCATCGACATATTCTGAATGTGCCGCGGTAGTGGCTGTTTGTGTGTTGGATATAACATCAATGCGGTGGCCTGCTTGCTCAGGCCACCGTCGATGATGTTTTTATTGGCAGGACGTTGATGTGGCTAGGCATTGGTAATGTTGTTTCACGTAGACACCGAAGCCATCTGTTGGCGTTCCGTTGTTATCTTTCAACAGAATGTTGTCGCTCTCGCCGCTGACGGCAAAGGTCCAGCCGAAGTAAGAAACACCCATCGTATCGAGTCTTGGGAGCAGGGTTGATGCAAACGGCGAGCCCACGGTGCCGGCGCTATTGCGATCACCAAACTCGGTCACTATGACTGGAATGTTTGAGTTCAGGATAGTCAGTGCAGCTGTATAGGCTGATTCGCCGAAGTTGGGTAGCTTGTAGGCATCGCTACCCCATGCAGTGCCGTACGACGGATAGGCGTGCCATACCACCGCCAGCTGGTCTGCAGGGTCTGCGGGTTTGAAGGCCAACCATTGATCCAGTTGCTGCGTCCATTGCAGGCCGGAGGCAAGAATCGGATTGAGTGCACCTGTGGCGCGAACCGCATCGAGCATCTGCTGCATGCCGGCAGAGCGCCAAGGGTGATCAATCTGCCAATTTCCGCCATAGCCGGTCTGATAGGAGCCCATGGTGGTTCCCAAAAGTAGTTCGGTCCATGCCCCCGGAGAAGCAGGCGCATTACCCCATGAATTCAAGTACGGTTCGTTGAACAACTCGAACATGACATTTGGATAGGTCTTGTAAGCGGTTGCCAGTTGTGTCCAGAACTGGAGGGCGTGATCAGCATCAGCGACCGGGTTCTGATCGATTGGACACATGGCCGATATGCCGTTTACGGCCCGTAAACTGTCATTGGGCGCTGACCAATGCAGATCCAGGATGACGTAGAGACCTTCCTGCGTTGCCTGATTCACGACTGCGCGCAGCGTTGACTGATAGTTGTCACCGGGGTCGGCATCGCGAATCGCACCAGTGCCATCCACGCACGAAAGATTCAGCCACGATCCTGAGTTGATCGGAATACGAATTGCGTTGATCTTCCAGTCATGTATCGCTGTCCAGTTGGATTCAACAAGTTGTGGGAAAGGGTTGGCGGGGTTCCAGCCACCAATGGCGGTGTACTCAAAGCCCATCAGGTTGACGCCACGTAGTTGCGCCACGTTATTTGAGCCATCCTTGAGCAGCTTGCCGTCCACATGAATTGATAGTCCGGTGCTTGCTGTACTACTGGTTGAGCTGGAGCTGGTGCTGCTGGAGCTTGAAGAACTGATACTGGAAGCTGAGCTCGAACTTGAACTCGAGCTGCTCGGAGCGACGACTTTTGTGGCAAAGGCAGGCAATGAGGATGACTTTCTGCCATCACTGACAGAGATGACAACATTGTTATACGTGCCAATGGCGGCTGTGCTGGGTACGCCACTCAGATTTCTGGTGACGGTGTTGAACTGCGCCCAACCCGGCTTGTTGGTAACACTGAAGCCGAGCCTGTCACCGTTAGGGTCTGTAGCTGTTGGAGTGAAACTGTATGTATTCGAAACCGTGGTGCTTGTACTGGGAACGCCACTGATAATTACGGCTACGACTTGTGCGCGCCTCTGCATGTAATGAGCACGCTAATAGTAAAGTTGTCACCAGGAGAAAATGTATACCAGCTCTTACGCGTCTCATGTCAGTACCCCACCAAACATTCAAAGATTTCAGAGACAGACTCGAATGAATCTGCGCTTATGGGGTAGTGAACCGGACTGCAGCTTCTGAAACAATTGTCTTCAAACCATGACGTCACTGAATTACTACAGGGTTTGATGGTTGAGTTTATGCCGCAGGTTGCAGGCTAATGCCTGACTTGTAGTGGGGTATGTCTATTTGCTTGCAACGAACTTTCTTGGATTAGTGTTGTAAAGACTGTTTGCATGCAAAGGTGTACTGGTGGCCAAATGAATTTGACTGGATGGTCGGCGCAAGAGATAAGGCCGCGTGTTCTGGTGTAGTAATATTGTTGTGACTTGGGTTGTAGCAACAAGTTGCGTACAACCCAGCTTAAGCACCAGTGTCAGAATGTTTTATTGACAGGTAGCGGTTGTACTGCGGCAGATGTAGTGCTGTTTGACGTACACGCCAAAGCCATCTGTTGGTGTGCCGTTGTAGTCCTTCAGCAAGATGTTGTCGCTTTCACCGCTAGGGGTAAATGTCCAGCCAAAGTACGAAGCGCCCATGATGTCCAGACGTGGCAACAAGGATGAAGCAAAGGGTGAACCAACGGTTCCATCGGTATTACGGTCGCCGAATTCCGTCACGATTACCGGGATGCCTGAGTTGAGGATGTTCTGGGCTGCCGTATATGCGCCCTCACCAAAATTAGGTAGCTTGTAAGCATCGCTGCCCCAAGTGGTGCCGAAAGTAGGATAGGCGTGCCAAGCGGCGGCCAGCTGATTCAGAGGGTCAGCAGGTTTGTAGGTAAGCCATTGATCAAGTTGCTGCGTCCACTGCAAGCCAGATGCAAGTACGACGTTGGTCGCACCAGTATTGCGGACGGCGGTAAGCATTTCCTGCATGCCTGCCGAACGCCAGGGGTGGGCGATTTCATAGTTCCCGCCATAGCCAGTCTGGTAAGAGCCCATCGTGGTGCCGAGCAGCAGTTCCGGCCAAGGGCCGGGGGATGCTGGGGCATTACCCCAGGAGTTCAGGTAAGGCTCATTAAACAGTTCGAATAACACGTTGGGATAGTTCTTGTAGGCGGTTGCCAGTTCTGTCCAGAACGGCAGAGCGTAATCGGCATCGGCTACGGGGTTCTGATCAATGGCGCACATCGCCGATACGCCATTGACAGCGCGTGCTGCATCATTGGGAGCAGACCAATGCAGATCCAGAATGACATACAGACCTTCCTGGGTGGCACGATCGACCACAGCTCTGAGTGTTGACTGATAGTTGTTACCGGGGTCGGCATCGCGAATTGCACCAGTGCCATCCACGCAAGAGATATTGAACCAGGACGCTGAGTTGATCGGAATGCGGATGGCATTGACCTTCCAAGTATGCATCGCGCCCCAGCTGGTTTCAGGAAGTTGTGGATAAGGATTGGCAGGGCTCCAGCCACTGATGGCGGTGTACTCGAATCCCATCAGGTTGACGCCGCGTAGTTGAATTACGTTGCCTGCGCCATCCTTGAGTAGTTTGCCATCGACATGGATAGAGAGGGCAGAACCAGAGCTCGGACTGCTGCTCACTGAACTTGAAGAGGAAGAGCTTGAAGCGGAGGAGTTGGCGCTGGAGCTGCTCGATGTGGAGCTGGAAGCCGAGCTGGTACTACTACTCCTACTCGCACTCACGCCAGCACTTGAAACCGAGCTTGAGCTGGCAGTTTTAGCTGCTTCTTCAGTAGAGCATGCAGCCAGCAATGCCACCTGTACAAACAGTGCAGCGTTAAACAAAAACTTATTTCCGAACATACGGTATACCTGTTCCGAAGTGGTGTGCTTAAACCATGAACCCAAGATTTCGGGTTCCGAAGTTTGCAAGATTGGGGAAAATGGAATTCAGATCGGAATCCGCGATACCAAACCATCTGCACAAGGTGCTGGCGAATTGGTCAGTAGAGGTTGACGGTACAACGCGACCATTGCCCACGTCGTCAGCACCGCCGATAGCTAGACTGGGCATCGTGCCGTAGTACCTGCCACCTGAGACAGTGCCTCCCATGATCAAATGGTGGTTGCCCCAGGCGTGATCTGTACCATCACCGTTTGATCCCAGCGATCTGCCAAAATCAGAGGCCGTGAACAATGTGACCTTGTTCTGTACCCCGAGCTCTGACATGGAGTCCCAGAAACTCTTCAGGTGTTTGCTCAGATAACCGAGCAAAGCCGCTTGCGTATTCAGCAAGCCATTGTGCGTATCGAAGCCGCCCATACCGACAAAGAAAATCTGTCTTGAGCTGGAGAAGTTTGCGCGTGCTTTTATGCAGCGCGCGACCTGGTGCAGCTGTTTGCCAAGATCGCCGTCTCCAGGCCAGCTACCGAACTGGGTGGATAGATCGCCACCGGCGAGTGCGTTATTCACCAATGAAACTTTACCAGCTGCACCGAGTTGCACTGCTGCGTACTCGCTGACCAGCAGGTTGGAGTCCTGAGTTGCTTGCGACAGTAAGGCAGTCGCTGCATTCTGGCGCGTACCGCTACGGTAGTAGGCGGAATTGTTGGTTACATTCATCACGGGTGCGCCATCAATGCCCATCCCGTAGGGAATGGTTCGTCTGCCTTCCTGCCAGTAGTTGGTGTCGCCGACATTGATATTCATTGGCAGGCTGCTGGAATAGCCATTTGCATCGTAAAAGTCAGCAACGCGCCCGGCCCAGCCATAGCGCTCAAGCGAGTTCGAGATGCTGGTCATCCACAGTGTTTGCTGGTCGATGTGCGAGAACAACTGCGAAGGCAATGTCACCGAGCCGGCTTTTGCCTGGGCGGCTGTGGTAGGCCTGACAAGTGTGCCCACGTTGCACAAAAAGGCGGCATTACCATTGTTGAATAGTGTTTGTATTTCGGGGCAGCTGGGATGAAGACCGTACGCAGAGCCATCACTCGCGGTGCCATTCAGTGGCAGTAGTGAATTTCTGGCGAGGGCCAGATTTGAGCGGCTTCTGGAATACACCGAATAGGGGTCGCTGCCGGTCAGGGTTGCGGGATTGGGGACAAGCCAATTAAAGCCGTCATTGCCGCCAAACATAAATACGCAGACCAGTGCCTTGTAGTCTGAGTTGTCAGGCGTTACGGCTAGGGCACGCTGAAAACCGCTTAATGTCGTCAACAGTGATGATGAGGCCAGTGCGCCACCACTTAAGCCGATAAATTTACGTCGCGAAAGAGAGGATTTCATGGCGGTGCTCATCAGCGCTGGATCGAATATTGTGGTGAATTGATTATCAAGCTGGCAGCTTCTGCCACCCGGCTTCCGGGCGTGTCGTTGGCAGTGGTGGCGCTGACGCTGCTGACGTAGTCGATCAATGTCTGGCGCATTGCGCTCGACATTTGTCCCGACATCAGTACCAGGTTGAGTTGATCAATCAGGGTTGCGGGAGTATTGGCGTACTGTTCCCACTGGGTGGTATGTAGCATCACGCTGTTGTTATTGATGTTGTTTGTCGTATAGACGAAGTTGGGATCGCCGCTGCTGTGGCCTTGGCTATTGATGAACTGGTAGGCCTGCCTTTCCAGCTGGTTACTGGTATTGACAAGAGTGCTTTCGTTCAGTGTCTGGAATTCGGGCACAACTAGACCGGCGGTCGTCAGTGCTCCGGCACGCTGATAATCAGGACGGAAGAAATTGAAGACGCTGGGTGAAAGCAGCGGACCCTGTGCAAAATATCGGGTGCTGTTATGTATCACCATGTATTCAGCAACTTTGCCATTGGCGTCATAACCGTTGAAAGCACGCCAAAGCTGCGTGAACTTCAGCAGAGGTTCGCGCAGCTTTCCGTAGCTGTTGCCACCCGCAGAGACTGCTTCAGGGTCGGTAAGAATGGCTTTGGCAACGGCCAACAGGTCGCCCCGGACATTTTGGCCATTATTGTTGAAGGTTGAGGCCACCCGTCGAACGTAGGCGGGTGAGGGGTTGCTGGTAACCAGTCGCTGAATCAGTTGCTTGCCAATGAAGGGGCCAACATTGGGGTGATTGAACAGGGTATCCAGTGCAAGTTTCAATTCACCCGCCGCTGTACCGCCGGCGGGCACTACGACATTACCAATAATGGTTTTTGCACCGGTGTCATGATGATTTGCGTAGGCAACCATTGGGTTGATGTAGTCGGTGTCGAAAACCCAGGCGTTTTCCCCCGTATTGTTGACCGGATTTGAGCCCCAACCGGTGAATACACGCGCCAGGTTTTCCACGTCAGCCTGTGAGTAAGTTGCAATGCCACGGCCACTCGAGTCCGTCTGAACTGTGCCATCCTGATTGAGCTTCACTAGCCCGATGGAGAAAAGCTGCATGATTTCGCGAGCATAGTTTTCGTCGGCATGAATCCCGGTGGTGATATCCGGCTTGTTGTTCCGCATCATTGACAGATACAGGCCCATTGCCGGAGACAGCGTCACTTTTTCGAGCAAATCCCTATAGTTGCCCAAGGCGTTAGTCACCAAAATATCGTAGTAAGCTGCTATCGCCTGGTTCTGGTTTACCAGTGGGCCATTCGCATTCGATATGACCAGGATTTCAGACAGTGCGAATGCCATGCGTTGCCGTAGCTGATCCTGTCCCCTCACCGCATTGGTAAACCAGAATTGCGTCCAGTCAGTGTCCTTATCCGGTACTAATGGCAGATGCAGGCTGGGAGTGGTTGCCGCTTGAGCGATGAACCAGGCGTCGTAAGACTGGCTGCTTGTGGTTGTTATTGAGTCAATCGTTGGGCCAAAAGTGGCCTGCGTGAGTAAACGAGCGGCAGCTGCCTGCCCCATTGGAACGGTGGATATGCTCGAGCTGCTGCTGCTTGTTACAGAGCTGCTGCTTGTTACAGAGCTGCTGCTTGTTGCAGGGCTGCTGGAAACACTAGCCCCGCCACTGGTTTCGTTACCGGATGATCCAGAGCAACCCAGCAAGGTCGAGGTCAATGATACAACGCCAATAAAAAAGACATTCCTGATCGACATATTGTCCGTGCCAAGCCAGTTTATTTGGTTTAGATCGAAGGGGTTAGGTAGTCCGAGTGCTATATCGTACGGAGATGCTTGAAGCTTGAGTTATTCTTCGTCAAGGGAGTGGACTTGATCAAATGTCTCCCCCAGAAGACAGCGCGTGTTAGGCAGATTCAGAAGAGACCACAATGGAGCATTAAGCAGCCAGTTGGGTCGCATATTAGTGCAACGTATTGAGAATAATGTAGTTTGAAAATGTGTGCGCTGCTTCTCATTATAAGATCCGGGTGCGAGAAGTGCTTTGCTGTTTTCAGCTCGGAGAACACAGTACTGAGTGTCGTTGGCTCGGCGCTGTGTTTGTTGAGTGTTGCGTGAGATTGGTTTCAGGTTGCATCTAGAACTTGGCTAGAACGTCAATACCGACGATCTTTGCATCAAATTGAAAGTCGGCGATATTCGACTGACGCTTCTGGGTGCGGTAGAAGGGCGATAGCGTTAGCCATCGAACGGGCAGATAGTTCATGGTCACGCGTGGTGATCTGTAACGGTCAGCTCGACCAGCCTGTATTTGCCCAAAGTTAACCTGGCCGGATACCTGGCTCCGAATCCAGCCGTAATTGCCAGCAATCGACAACTTGGGAGTGGGCTGCCAATTGAAGCCAGCAGCGAAGTTGTTATCTAATTGTGAGCCGCCAGCGGCAATGTAATTATTGATGATTCGGTAGTACTGCACATAGACGCTGGTCTTCGGGGAAAGTTGCCGGGTGTAACCGAGTGATCCAGTTACCGCGGAGGTTTTTTCGTTAGCCGCAAACCCTGGCTGTTCACGCGTGGTATAGCCAATTGCCGCATTCATGGTGGTGCGCTCGCCGACCTTGTAGTCGAACACGAACTGCGTCAGTGTCTGATTGAATTTAGGGGCCTGTGTGGTTCCTCGGTAGCGACCGTTGGTTTGCTGTGCAACTATTCCAGTGCTGACCTTGGCGTTGCCAATATATCTGATGCCGGTATCAATCAACGTTTGCTGAAGGTTGTAGTCAGGAATGCCTGGCTGGGGAAATCTTTCATTAAGCCAGTTGCCGCCAAGATTGAACCGCCACTTAGATGTCACTGAATAATTGATCATGCCGCTAACGGTTTTATCTGTTTGTATAGTGACCACATCCCTAGTGGCAGTGTCAGCAAGGTCAATAAATTGCGTCTGCCGTTGCTCGTATCGATAGTCAAGTACGCCCCAAACCTTGCTGGTGGCCATCCAGTCCATGCCTGCTGCCGCCATGGTTTCGTTGTGATCCAGGTTATTGAAGTGGCTGTAGTCGAATTTGCGGCCTTCAGCCGTCAGGCGAAATTTATTGCGTCGCCATGGGTGGTCGAGGTCAAATCCGGCAGTGTAATAGGTGAGTTGATCTTCAAGTCTGGTCACGCCGTCAGAGTCTTTCTTTGGCTGGCTTTCGGGGACAGCAAACAGATTTGAGTTTTGTTCGTAGTGAGCAAGCATGCGTGGCACGAAATTGACTTCGGCCGACGCCGAGTGTGCCAGGAAACCCTCGGCCGCTAACAGTGCCACTGCCTGTGCACAAAGGTACCAGGGACGTGAGCTTTTCAAAGATTTTGTAGTGTTGCTCGAACGATGTCTGCTCACTATTCTCTCCCGGTAAAGGCTGGCAATTTAGGGGTGCGTGTATGCTATGGGGTTGAGTGCCGGTTTGAGACCGCCTGCAGGTGGGCAAACGAGATCAAATAAGCACGCGGGACGCCTTCAGCGATAATGTATTCAAAACAGGAATTTTACGATCGTAGAGCCTTGGTTTGTGGGGCGCAACTTTACATTGTGGCCAAGTTTGTGTCCAAGGTGTGCGCGGTCATTCCGCCATGTCTCCCGGGATGGTCGTGATAGAGGGCTTGTTGGTTGCTATACACGATGTTTTGTGGGTGTGTCTACGTCAAGTTTCTCTCTGGCGGCGTAGGAGACGGGATGATTATCAGTTGGTCAGAGCGAAAGCCGTATTCGAGAAATTGAGAATGGCGTCTTAAAAATAGGGTGTCGAACACTTCTCGGTAATCGTCGCTGTGTTAGTATAATTTTCAGTTTAAAGCACTTGGGTGTGGCGATCAGGTCTCGTCGCTGATCGGCGAGCCGGCTGAGACTTGGTTAATTGCCTTCCTGGGGCTTCTAGGTGCGTTGGGCTTCCAAGTGGAGTGGGTGTGGATGAGTTTGAAACGCTATGCAGCGGCTTTCCTGGTCACATTTATCGGTTTATGTGGTATCCGCACGCTGTACACACATTCGCTGACCCTGGCTTGCTGGGCGGATGGCTACTCCAAGAATGGCTGGATGGCGTACTGCAATTCAGATCGGTATGGCGTTTATGACGTGGATGCCGTGTGGTTTGATGCTGAAGTTGATATTTCGCCAGCAATTGCCAAGGCGAAGATTCTGACCTTAAGTGACAGCCACTTACAGAATGCTCTTTCATTGGGAGGGGCTAGCCAATGGTTTGCTGACAATGATTACCCTGCCTACATGCTGGGACTCCCGACGGCAGAGAGCGGTTTTGGCGAGCAACTCATCGAAAAATTCAAACCAAAACCTGCGGTAGTAATACTGGATGCCAGTCCTTACTTTACCGGGAATTTGGGTAGATTCGAGGCCGGTTTGTTTGGTGCGGATAGTCAGGAACGAGCCAAGCAAGTTCTGGATTTGAAAAGCTTTCAAGCAACCCACCAGTCGTTCTGTAGCAGCGTATCCTGGATGTGTGGTCTCAATTTCGCGTATTTTCGATCCCGTCAGGACGGGCATTGGATTTTCCCGGCTGACGCAAAAAGAGTATTAGTTGGGCGTAATAGCGTGCCTAGTGACACAACGCGTTTTGCCACTGCTGCCCGACCGGATGAATTGAAACCGCTATACGGGCAGTATCTTGAAAACGCTCGCAGACTTGTGGAGAAGCTCCAGTTGCCAGGCCGTTGTATTGTGATTACACATGTGCCTGCTCTGGAAGATTCTGGATTGGCACCTTATTTGGCTGGCCAACTGGGTCTGACGCTCATCGAGCCAAAGTTGCCGAACATTACAACTTTTGATCAAGCACATCTGACCCCTGAAAGCTCTGTCAGGTGGACGGTGGCCTTTCTTGAACAACTGACGCCGGTTGTTAAAGACTGCATCGCTGCTGCATGAATGATATTAAATCCGGTTGAATCGATGCATTTTGATACTAGGAAAAAAGCACAATGCGTACGGTAGATATGTATTGGCTTCCGCGTCTCTCGGCTGAACGCGATGAGTTGCGTCAGCTTGCTAGGGCGGAGGCTGTTACGTGGAATGAGCTGGTCAAGGTGGCAAACACACAGCTGGATTTCGTGCAAATCAATCGCGTCGACAAGCTGCTGCAAAAACATTTTGCTGCTGAGCAACTGGATGACAAGTCAGTCAAGACGCTTCGTGTTGCCATCTTGAGTTCATCTACGGCTGATCATCTGGTTCCCGGCCTGAGGGTTGCCGGCTTGCGTCGCAATTTTCGCGTCCAGACTTTCTTAGGCGACTATGGTCAATATATTCAAGAGTTGCAGGCTCCTGAATCCGCGTTGTTTCATTTCAAGCCCAATGTCCTGCTATTTTCATTTCATGCTCAACACCTGCTGGGGGCAAATGATCCTGCGTTGTCATTCGATGATGCGTCCGCGCAATCCGAGGCGATCGCAGACAAGATTTCTCAGGTATGGCGACTGGCTCGTCAGCGGTTTTCCGGGCAGATCATTCAGCAGACGATCCTGCCTGTGTACACCCGTTTGATGGGGTCCAATGAACACCGGTTACCGGGGTCGGCTGCGGCCATTGTTGATGGCGTAAATGCGAGACTCAGGCCGCTGGCGATTGCCGAAGGGGTGGATCTATTGTCCATCGACAACATGGTTGCGCGTGACGGCTTGTTCGCTTGGCACGATCCCGGTCTTTGGCATCGTGCCAAGCAGGAAATCTCGCCAGCAGCGACGCCTGCTTACGGAGACTTTGCTGTAAGACTGATGGCGGCGCAGCAGGGGCGGTCAGCCAAATGTCTGGTGTTGGATCTGGATAATACTTTGTGGGGCGGAGTGATTGGTGACGATGGCCTAGAAGGGATTCGTCTGGGTCAAGGCAGTGCCATCGGTGAAGCGTTTGTCAGCTTTCAGCAGTATGCAAGGGATCTTTCGCGACGCGGCATCATCCTGGCTGTCTGCTCAAAAAATGATACTGCTAATGCGCAATCACCTTTTGATAGTCATCCGGATATGGTGCTGAAGCAGACTGATATTGCATGTTTTATAGCTAACTGGGAGGACAAGCCAAGTAATATCCGTCGCATTGCCGAGCACTTGAATATTGGTATCGATTCGCTCGTGTTTGTTGATGATAATCCTTTTGAGCGTAATGTGGTGCGGCGTGAATTACCCATGGTTGCGGTGCCCGAGTTGCCAGAAGAGCCGGCGCTGTATGCACAGTGTGTCGCAGATGCGGGTTATTTTGAAGGCCTCCAGGTGACCAGCGATGATTTCGAGCGCGGTGGTCAATATCGTGCCAATGCAGCACGCGAATCATTGCGCGCCAGCCATACTGACTTGGCAAGTTATCTGAAAAGCCTAAATATGGAATTGCGCTGGGCACCTTTTGACAAGATTGGACAGCAGCGTATCGTGCAGCTGATTAATAAGACAAATCAGTTCAATCTCACAACGCGCCGATATACCGAAAAAGAAGTTGTGACTACAATGGAAAATCCGAAGGCGTTGACGTTGCAGTTGCGGCTTATCGATCAATTTGGTGATAACGGTATCATTGGTATTGTGATCGCTTTGCCTGATTCCAGCGACCTGCGCATCGACACATGGTTGATGAGCTGCAGAGTGCTCGGCAGGCAGGTTGAAGAAGCAACAATGAATCTTGTGGTGGCCGAGGCCCAGCGGCTCGGTGCCGAAAAGTTAATAGGTGAATTCTTGCCAACCAAGAAGAATGGTATGGTGCGTGAGCATTACAAGAAGCTCGGTTTTGCCTGCGCCGCGGCATCGGAGGATGGTGCTACCCGATGGCTGCTTCCCCTTGAAAACTTCAAACCATTCGACACCTTCATCTCTATTATCAGGAGCTCAACTCGTGGATAAAAGCGCAATTCTTGCCGAAGTTACTGAAATCATTTCTGATGTTCTCGATCAGCCGGATTTGATATTGGGGTTGGATACCACTGCCGAAGATGTCGAAGGCTGGGACTCCTTCAATCACATCAATATCGTGGTTGCATGCGAAGGTAAGTTTGGAGTGAAGATCAACACTGCGGAAATAGAAGAGCTGCGTAATGTTGGCGAGTTGGTTGAGTTAATTGAGAAAAAGACTCTGGCTCGTGCGGCTCGATGATAGTCAAGGAATCGATAGATGCTGTTCAACTCCGCTGTATTCCTGTTTTTTTTCTTGCCCATTTCCCTGTTGGCATATTACGCGCTGGCGCGCTGGCGCAGCGTGCCCTATGCAAAGGCATGGTTGTGCGGCGCATCGTTCTTTTTTTATGGCTGGTGGAATCCGGCGTTTGTGCTGTTGCTGGTCGGCTCGATCGCATTCAATTATTTTATCAGTCATCAACTTAAGGGGGATGATGATCCATCGCCTCGGCAGCGGGCTATCCTGACTTTCGGTATTGCAGCCAATCTGCTGCTCTTATTCTATTATAAATATTTGTTCCCGGTGCTCGGATTCTTTGACAGCATGGGGTGGGGGCATTTTGACTATGGCTCCGTGATTCTGCCGATAGGTATTTCATTTTTTACTTTTACACAGATTGGTTACTTAGTTGACTGTCATCAAGGTTTGGTGCGCGACCGGGGACTGCTTAATTACGTATTGTTTGTCACTTTTTTTCCACATCTTATTGCTGGGCCGATCCTCCATCACAGAGAGATCATGCCGCAGTTTGCGAATGATGAATCTTATAAATTCCGTATCGAGAATCTGTCAGTTGGACTGACGTTGTTTGCTTTTGGTATGGTCAAAAAGGTAATGCTGGCCGATACAATTGGGCCGTGGGCAGAGATGGGCTTCGATCACGCACAGAGTCTTGGTGGAATAGAAGCATGGTCGGTAGCGCTTGCTTATTCCATGCAGCTTTATTTTGATTTTTCCGGGTATTCGGATATGGCCATTGGTCTTGGCATCATGTTTGGCATCAAGCTGCCCTTGAATTTCAATTCGCCATACCAATCTTTGTCGATTATTGATTTCTGGCAGCGTTGGCATATGACGTTGACCAGATACATCACGTTGTTGTTGTATAACCCAGTATCTCTCTGGGTTTCACGGCGTCGCCAACGTGCTGGGTTGCCGATTAGTCGGCAAGCTGCTGCAACCCCGATGGGTTTTGCCAGCATGATTGCCCTCCCCACATTTATTACTCTGTTATTGGCGGGGGTATGGCATGGAGCGGGGCTGCAATTCATTATTTATGGTGTCCTGCATGCGACCTACCTGACGGTTAATCACGCTTGGCGGATATTCAATCCAACTAAAGCTGCAGCAAAAACGCATGTATCTTCGTCCTGGTTCAGTGCCGCCTATTCTTATGGCTGGCGATTGATCCTGACCTACCTTTGTGTACTTGTCGCACAGATATTTTTCCGTGCCAAAAACGTATCGGATGGCATGGCCATCATTGCGTCAGCGATGGGCTTGCATGGTAGTGGCCTGCCTTGGGTGATTCCGCTTGGCAATGTGCAATATTTGGGTCCGTTGCAGTCGTTCCTGCTGGATAACCACGTTTTTGTGGTTGGCTTGCGTGAGACCTATGACACTGTTACTCGGCCATTATTTGAAAATCTTGGATTGGGTCTGGTACTTGCGCTTATTGCGTTCACCATGCCTAACGTGTATCAAATTCTGACTACTTGGTCACCTGCACTGAATAAGGTTAAGTCATTGGAATGGTTGCGTCTTGCTTGGAAACCTAACCTTGCTTGGGCGGTTGGGGTGGGCACCATGCTATTTTTAACGACTTTGTATTTTGATCGAACCGGTCGTTTTCTGTATTTTCAATTCTAAGGTATGTCTTACCGAGCATTTTCCTGAAGCCACTTTGCAGTTAATTCCAGTCCAATGTGGACTGGTGTCCAGCGCATGTCCAGCAATGTTGTAGCTTTTGAGTTCAGTAATCTTATTTCCTGGCTGCAGGTTGTCAGGAATGACGAGGTGATGGGGCCCGGAACCTTCGATGATGTGCCAAACATCTGTTGAGTAGATAGTTCAAGAAGTTTGAGAGGCGCGGCAAGGTATTTTTGCTCAAACATAAGACGCCGCTTTGAGATACGCCTAATTGGAGTTGCCCCCAGGATTTTGGCGAAGGCAACAAAGTATTCGTTCCAGGTCATTGTGGCTGCACCGAGATTGAGTGTTTCGTTGATGGTGTCAGGCAGGCGAACGGATTTCAGCACTGCAGTGCACAGGTCTTCAATGAAAATCAGGTTGCAATCGCCATCACCTGCGGCTCCCAAATCTCCCAGACGACCTGATTGCAGCCATCGTGCAATACGTTCGCTCCACGCTGTGCAATAAGGCCCGTATTCGCAAGCGGGCCGGATAATTACTTTGTTCGGGTGGTCGGCTAGATACTGTTCTGCCTGTATGTGCGCTGTGGCATAGCGTCCTGATGCGTCAGATAAAGTGTGCTGTTCATCAATTTCGCCTGTGGCGGTTCCGTACACGGTCATGGAACTGATATGAACAATGCGTATCCGATGATTTGTGATTTCGATCGCCTTTGTTAGCATTTTTGCACTTGCTTCGATGCTTGCTGGCGTGCCCATAGTGCAATTGATGACCGCATTAACGTCATATAGTGCGTTAGCCAGTTCTCTTATTCCGAATTTGCGGTTTTTCCCAATGCAGGTGCATGGCATCGGTAGTGCCCAGTCGCTGGCATTCAGGTTTTCTATTAAACACTTTCCGACAAAGTTAGTTGAACCGATGACAAGGATTTTCTGCTTCATGCGGCGGTGTTCTTCAGGTGCTCGGCCAGTCGGAGTGACAGCGCGACAATGGTAAGAGTTGGGTTTGCCTGACTGGAGGTGGGAAATACTGCTGAGCTTGCAACGTACAGATTCTCTATGTCATGTAGCCTGCAGTGAGAATTGACGACACTGGTGTGTCGGTCTGTTCCCATGCGTGCGGTACCTATGTGATGGCCGCCGTACGCACCATAGCGAGTCATTTCATATTCAACGCTTTCAGGGTTGTATTCCAATCGACCGATCTTAGTGTTTTTCATATCCTCTGCAAGCAATGCTATGGAGCGAGATACGGTATCGACATCACCATGCGTGTAGCGCCAATCAACATTAATTCTTGCTACGCCAAATATGTCTTTCTCTTCACCAAGCGTGATTCTGCTGTTGATGTTAGGTTGTTGCTCAGCGTGAAAATCCAAGCTGAAGATAGGTGCTTTAGGTTTGATAATGATCGAGGGAAACTTTCTGTCGGCAAATTTTCTGTCGCGCAGCATATGCCAGGCAAATCCGGCTGCATCGAATGGCCCGGCGCATACATTGCGCACATGCTTCAGCCATGTACCAAATGAGGCGCGATCATCACCATGCAGCCGCTTCGCATACTCATATGGAATGAATGGCTTGGCCAGGTAGAGCAAAGAAAGTATGGCGTTCTTGTGTTCGGGCAATGTAATGCGTGGGTGGTGTAGTCGCGCTACAAAATTGCCGATCTGCTGGTTGCGTTGTGTGCCAGGACGCAGGGCGATTCTTCTCCGGCAATAAACGCCATCGTCTGATATGTCGTAACCGTGCCATAGTGATGTCAGTGGACGATTGATGTGCAAGGTGCCAATGGTGCCGGCGATATGGCACATGTAGTATCGTCCAACAACATCGTGATCGTTACCCAAGCCATTTTTATGCACATCGTTGTTGGACAGCAGCAGCCGTGCAGTTTCAAGCCCGCCAGTGGCTAGTACGTATGTTCGAGCCAGAATCTGATGGCGTTTCCCGTCACGGGTAGAAATAGTTAGCCCGGTAATATTTTTGCCATTTGCACCAGCCTGAATATTGATGACATTTGCATGCAGTACCAGCTGAATATTGCGTGCACTTCGTAATTTGTGAATGTAGCGCATACCAAAATCAGTAGGGCAGCTAAATCGTTCCAGAGTATGTGTGCTGAAGTTCTCGCTTTCAAAGCCTTCGATCATGGGGGGGCGAGGCGTGTTGAACGCGCTATCCATCGTATATGCGTACTCTCCAGCTTCGCATAGACGGTTCGCTTCAGGGTAATAAGGCTCCAGATCTTCCAGGCTAATTGGCCAGTCGCTGTGCGGGATGTACTCCCGCTTTTCGAAGTCAATTTCATCGAAGGGCATACAGCGGCCACCCCAGATCGTTGTGGTGCCGCCGAAGCGTCTTTGACGATAGGTGTCTGGTGGACTATGTAGCAGGGTGTTGGTAACACTACCGGAATAAAGAGTTTGTGTTTCTGGTTCTGCTTTGAGGCCGCCTGCTTCAAGAAGTAGTACGGCTAACCCGCTATCAGCCAGCTTTAAGGCCAGACTGATTCCGGCCGCACCGCTCCCGACTATACAAATATCGGCCGACAGCGGCTGCGTGACATCGACATCGCCAGCATCAATGATCAAGATTCGCTGCCAGGTGAGGTTTTTGTCGATCGACAATTTTCAGCATGATGCAATTCACGGGATGGTGACTTACCGATTCGGGTTAAGGAAAACACGGCTATACTAGCAACTGAATATAAATATGGGCAACCCGGCATGAAGATATGAGGGGTGTGTCCTCCAACCATGTGGAATGTCATGACGAAATTGCGATTGGGGTTCGATGACTACGATATGGAAGAATTTACCCAGCTGGCTGCTGAGTTCGGTTCTGGCAAATTTTCGTTCGTGGTGACGCCCAATGCTGATCACATCATCCGATTTCACGACGAGCCCGGCTTTCGGAATTTATATTCTGGTGCCTCCTTCGTGCTGCTTGACAGCCGATTTATGTCATATGTTTTCAGTTTTGTGAAGCGGGTGAGCGCAAAGGTCTGTGCTGGTAGCGACCTAACAGTTGAGTTGTTCACCAAGGTAGTGCAGACGGACGATGTCGTGGTGCTGATTGGTGGTAGTGATGCGCAGGCACAGACCTTACGTGAAAAATTCGGCCTAACACGCTTGTGCCACTACAATCCTCCCATGGGTTTCATAAAAGAACCACAAGAGGTGCAGGCATGCTTGCAGTTTGTCGAGTCACATAGCCCCTTCAGATTTTGCTTTCTCGCCATTGGTTCTCCTCAGCAAGAAGTGATTGCCAACCATCTCAAGAATCGAGGGGTTGCCCTTGGGATGGCGCTGTGCATCGGTGCGTCGGTTAACTTTATTACGGGTGAGGAACGCAGGGCACCACGCTGGATGCAGCGCTCAGGATGCGAATGGCTTTATCGACTAATACAAGACCCACGTCGGTTGGCAAAACGTTATTTGATTAGAGGACCGCGAATATTTACTTTACTACGAAAGCTTAGTATTGAAATTCGTCCCCGTGATATCTCGACACTGAGATAGCCAGGTTCTAGTACTTCACCAGGATAATTATGCGGCATCTCAAAGGAACGTCGGCAATAAGCTCACCATATTCTACCCCGTTGCACTATGACGGCAAGTACGCGACGTTGCTGATGTTTGCAATTTGGGTGCTCGTGGTGTTCATGGTTGTTCCTGATGGATTCAAGTATGAGATTGTCGTAGATGCTGATATGCCTACTACTGGCAGTCCAATGAGTCGCATGCTTTGGCTTGCGCTGCTGGGCGTGGGTTTTTTATTTACAATTTGGCGCATTTTGTTGGCGCGGGTATTAATACTGCACGGAAATCTTTATTTTTTTGCATTTGTCATCCTTGCTGCATTAAGCATTCTATGGTCAATTGATCCTGGGGTAACTATCAGACGAATGATTCGAGTTGTGACCATTACGTTTGTTGCGATGTCGTTTGTACTTGTATCATGGCAGCCGCGCAGCTTTCAAAATGCACTGAGGCCAATTTTTACGATTCTCACGATCGGATCCATCATATTCGCAATTGCTGCGCCTGACCTTGCCATTGAGACGTCAGAAGATCAGGCTGAGCTTGTTGGCGCTTGGAAGGGACTGGCGACGCAAAAAAATGGACTTGGATCGATTGCGGCAATGAGTACTCTGCTCTGGTTACATGCGTGGATATCTGGACAGTCTCGTAAGCACATTGCGGCATTTGGGGTTGCTGTTTCTGTCTTTTGTTTACTTAAGTCACGTAGCTCCACGTCTTTGATGGGTACGCTGTTTGCGTCAATGTTGATGTTGATGTTGATGTATTCGCCACGTGGATTGCGTCGTTACATGCCTTATTTGATTGGTGTATTCGTAGGCATCATCCTTGTCTACTCACTGGCAGTGCTTCATCTGGTTTCGGGTCTTGATTTTCTGCTTACGCCGATCACCTCGTTTACTGGTAAAGATCTGACTTTTTCCGGGCGAACTGCCATCTGGGAAATCATTAATGCGCATATCGCCCAAAGTCCCTTTTTAGGTACTGGCTATGGAGCTTACTGGGTAGGAAAAGTGGTGACCTCGCCATCTTATGAGATGGTACAGAAGCTGTATTTCTATCCAACCGAGTCTCATAACGGTTACCTGGATGTCATTAATGATCTTGGAATATTAGGTGGCATTTGCCTTTTGGGTTTTATGATTGTCTACTTGCGGCAGGCGCTTCAGGTGCTTGCGTTTGATAAGGCACAAGGCGCCCTGTACTTGGTTCTCTTGTTTGAACAGTTGATCGCGAACTTGACTGAGTCAATGTGGTTGAGTGTCCGCAGTCTGGAGTTTGTCATCATGACGCTCGCGGCGATGTGTTTGTCCAGAACTGTGCTCCAGCAGAAATTTATTGCAAGTGCTGCGGCAGAACGCGCCCGTCAAGCCACCCTTTCGGCTCGCTCTCTTGGTAGCAGCGGGATACGCAGACAATGACACTCCGGATTCCCTCGCTGGATGGCCTGCGGGCCATAAGTTTCCTTGTAGTGTTCGTTGCGCATGCCGGGCTCGAGCGGATCATCCCCGGAGGTTTCGGTGTGACCGTCTTTTTCTTTCTGAGCGGTTACTTGATTACAACCCTGTTGCGTGTTGAGCATGAACAGCATGGCACAATCAATCTGAAGCATTTCTGGTTCAGGCGTGCACTCCGCATTCTTCCTCCTTTCTATCTGGTGCTGTTGATTGCCAGTGTGCTGACAGTCTGTTTTGATTTTTCAATCATGCTTACAGGTGGAGCCCTTACGGCTCAGCTTCTTCATTTCACTAACTACTGGACTATCTATCACGGCTATGAAGGCATGCCCTTGGGTACAGGGGTCTACTGGTCGTTGGCAGTTGAAGAACACTTTTATCTTTTCTTTCCATGGCTATACCTGCTGTTGTTCAAGCTGAAGCTTGAGGGGCGCGCTCAGGCATTTACGCTTTGGGGTGTATGCGGAGCGGTCTTGTTATGGCGCTGCTTGCTGGTCTACAAATACGGTGTGCCAACTGATCGGACTTACATGGGTAGTGATACCCGACTTGATTCAATTCTTTTTGGTAGCGCTTTGGCTGTCTGGAATAATCCAATGCTCGACAAGGTTGAGCAAAATAGTGAACAGCTGTTCAAATATTTATTATTTCCTGCTTCAATCGGATTGCTGATCTTTTGTTTTATCTATCGTGATCCGGCTTTTCGTGAAACCGTACGCTATTCCTTGCAAGGAGTGGCGCTTACTGGTGTATTTATCGCCGCTGTGCGCTATCCACAGTGGCTGGTGTTTCGCACATTGAATTCACGTTTTTTTGTTTTTGTTGGCGGGCTGTCTTATTCGCTTTACTTGATTCACTTTACCGCGATTTTTGTTGTTCAAAAGCTTTTGCAGGATGTGGGTGCTGTGGTTCAAGGCGTAACGGCGTTGCTGATGTCGCTGGTCTTTGCCTGGGGTAGTTATTTGCTGGTGGAAAAGCCCTGTGCGAAACTGAGAAAAAAACTATCTGATTGATGAAAAGCTAGGGACAGTTTTTTTCACCTCCATCGGCGCACATCAAATGCTTTTTGAAGTACACGCCATAGCCATCAGTTGGGGTGCCAGCGGTGTCTTTGAGCAATACGTTATCTTCATTTTGCCAGACATTGAATGTCCACCCCAAGTAGGAAATGCCATTCTTGTCAGCCCATGGCAGTAATTTTGACACGAACGGAGCTCCTATTATGCCGGGTGCATTGCGGTCGCCGGTTTCGGTGATAATGACTGGAAAGCCACCTGACAAAATATTGGTTGCCCATGTAAATGCATCTTTGCCGTAGTTTGGCATTGCGTAGGCATCACTTCCCCATTTTTTTCCGAATGCAGGGTATGCGTGCCAGATGGCAGCGAGTTGCTTCAACGGATCATTTGGTCGGTAAGTCAGCCATTCGTCGGTTTTCTTCCCCCAGTCCAGGCCGCTTGCTGCTATTACGTTTGTGGCGCCCGTGGCGCGAATTGTGTCGACTAGTTGCTGTAAGCCTGCGGCACGCCACTTATGTCCCTTGATTTGGTAGTTGGAGCCTTCGCCAGTGACATAGTCTGACATGAGGCCACCATCCCGTAGTGTCTCCCATTCTGATTTGTCTGTTGGCCTCCACCATAGATAGGGTTCATTAAATAGCTCGAAAATAACGTTGGGGTGGTCTTTGAATGTGTTTGCGATGGAGCGCCAGAAATCGATAGAGTGATCTGCATCGGCGATTGGATTCTGTTCCAACGGGCACATGGCTTTGACTTCGCCAACAGCACGTTTTATGTCATCAGGCGCGCTCCAGTGCAGATCAACGATTACATATAGTCCCAGGGCCGTTGCTTTATTGACTGCAGCACGAACCGTTTCCTGGTAATTCTTGCCAGGGTCTGGGTTTCTTGTTTTACCAAGGCCATCCACGCAAGTATAGCCAAGCCATGATGCTTGATTCAGCGGCAGCCTTACTACATTCATCTTCCAGTCAAGGACGGAGCTCCACAACTTGCTACTTACTTGTCCACCCCATGGGTCATTTGGACTCCAGCCTTGAATGGCTACAAACTCCAGCCCACTTAAATTTGCACCACGTAGTTGGACTACATTGCCTTTCGAATCAATCAAATTACGGCCTTGCACGGAAATTCGTAGCACGTTGTTTGCCTTTTGGGGAGTTGGTTGCGGCTGCTTAGCTGAACTGATGCGAGCCGTGTTTTCCGCAGGCTTTGTTTGTGATGCGGCAGGCTGCCAACTGGATAGTAATGAAAGTAGAGCTGGTGCCAAGTATTTCCTAACCATGGTTGAACCTTGCTGGAAGCTCGTTTTGACGGGATGACGTGGTAACAGGTGTCGTCAGGCAAGCCGACTTTCGGACTTGTTAGCTGCTGATTACTGGTGGTGTATTACGCGCGTCCCGCGGCGAAAGCACAATAATCCCGACGACATTAAATAACTCACCCAACAATACGCCTAGCAGGGCACCAATTTCCCCTAGCTGACGCATAGCGATGAAACTGCATAATAAAGCAAACAGGGCGCTTATCAATGTCAGCGTTGAGAGTATCCTGAAGCGCCCACTCGCCGCTAGAACATAGACAAGCTGATCACGTACTACCATCAGCAGACAGATGGCAGACCAGAGCATCAGCAATGGATCACGATCTGTAAATTGCTTGTGAAGTATGTGGTCAAAAATCCAGTTACGTAGCATCCACATAAATGCCAGGTAGCAACTCGCAACGGCGGCTAATCCGGCAGCGAAAAGGGCTAGCCGACGCAACACAGTTTGTCTGCTGTGCTGTTGCATCCAGGTTGATACAGTTGGAAACATCATCGATCCAATGCCGGTTGAGAGCAAATTGACGGGCATGATCATGAGTCGAGTAGCGGAAAGCGCAGCAATGGATGCAACGCTGAGCTGTGCTGCAACTAGATAGTTATAACCTTGAGTAAACGCCCAGTGAATGCCTGCGCCAGCAGTTGACCAAAGACCAAAAGCAGCAATTTCCTTCAAAAAAACTGGTTTGGGTTTTGCTCCTTGTTGCCAGGCTTCATGCCGCTTAAGCGAGCGGGAGTGAAAAAAGCCACTCACAATCGCTGCTAGCGCCAGGGCGGAAACTGCAGCGGCGGCTGGAGTTGCTGAGTGAGTAGCAGCAAATGCACCACCAATAAGCAGTGCTGCAAACAGTGTGTCGCTGCGCAGTACATCTTGTGGACGTCGGTATGCCAACAGCACCATTCTGAAGAATTCCCGGTACAGGCAGGCGACGATAGCAATGCAGCCAGTAGTCACTACAATCAAGTCAGTGGTGTCAATCGCGTCAATTGACCATAGTGCAAATGTGCTAATGATCGCGATGATCGCGAAAATAGGCACTAGCATTCTTTGCAGATGATAAAGATTGCCAACCAGTTCGGTGCGGGTGTCTCGTGTTGCGTCCGCACTGGTTAGTTTAATTACCAGTGATGGCTGGATATAAGCGTTCTGTAGAGTAGTAAGCAGGAGTACGGCGTTGGAGATCAGGATGTAGTAACCGTACTGAAGATCGCTGGTGCGCCTGATAAGAATAATCCCTACCAGCAGGCTTGCTGCCGATAGCATTGCCTGAAGAGCAATCGCATTGAAAAACATGCGAACCTGTCGGACGAGTCCTTGATTCTCCATCAAGATTTCTCTCTCTCGGTGCGCACCCACTCATTCGATTCGCGGCGCTTTACCATTAGCTGCATTTTCCAGAGCAGGAAACCAGGTGCACGAGCAAGGTCTTTCAGACCCTGTATTCCGATCCCGCTCAATTGCCAGCCGCGTGCAACATGCAATAGCAATGCAGTACAGCAGGCAATCGCAATCCATGTCGATGCTACGAACAGTGGATTCCACAAGGTTGCCAAGACTCCTAGAATGAGCAGCGCAATGACATTCATTACTACGTATGACAGGGGTAGTACCATTAGATCCAGTGCCAAGTCCAGACAGATTTTGCTTGGCTGTCGTAACGCATGCAGCAACAAGGGCAGTGTTTTGGCGCGAATTAATTGAAAGCGGCCATCTTCCCAGCGTTGCCGCTGCCGGCGTGCAGTGTGCTCTACCGAGACCATTTCTGCGTCAGAATGTGCTTCGTCTGCGTAATGTACGCGGTAACCTGCTTGCCCCAAGGTGATGCCATATTCTAGGTCTTCCGTGAGCGAGAAAGCCTGATACGGAACTTTGTCCAGTAATTCATGAGTTACACACCAACCATTGCCGCGTATGCCACAGGAGACCCGCAGACGCTCTCGCGCTCGTGACCTCACGATATGAAATGCAGCTTTGGCGATGGTGATCAAACGGGTACGCCAAGATGTCCAGGTGTTCAGGACGCCGTAGTGTGCTTGTACTGCCATTGCTCCCAGTTCTATTCGTGCTGCAAATGCTTCCAGAAGATTGCTTGATACCTCAGCATCTGCATCGATTACCACCACGGCATCAGCCCATTCATTTTTCTTACTGCTGCTAAACGCATATTGCAAAGCATAGCCTTTGCCACGTCGAGTCTCGTCATTGCGTACCAGTGCTTCCGCACCGGAGTTGCGAGCAAGCGTAGCGGTATCGTCGTTACAATTGTCTGCCACCACCAGTATGCGAAATTTATCTGCAGGCCAGTCAAGTTGGCGCAAGCTGGCTATAGTTCGTTGAATGACGCCTGCTTCATTGTGTGCCGGGACAATCACGTCAAAGCGTAGCGTTCTTGACGAGGGTTTGGGTGTTGGAATTGATGCCGATAGAATCGTCAGGATCAGGAGATATACACAAGACACAACAGCAGGAGTTGCGAGGAGGATAAGTAGAATGGCGACAGCAGTGCTCATTGGGCCTCAGGCATATTCCCTGTAGTGCCAGCCTAGGAAAAAAGACAACTTTCCAAGGTTGGCTGATAATTTCAGTAGCCAGTAACCGGCATGATGACGGCCAAACGGCCAAACTATCAGGGTCAACATCGCGGCAACCAGCATCTGTATGGAGGATTGTACGATGAACTTCAGTCTGCCGAGGCTGCTAACTTTACCGTAACGACCGGCCAGCGTATGTCTTGCAAAATCTTGGCCACCACGTAAAGCTCGTCGCCATAGCCATTGCAGTGACAATCTTGACTGCTCTACTGGTTCATCTACGTTGGCTTCGTCACACCAAATGATTTTGGCACCATTGATCGCCATTTTGGCCAGCATATCGCCGTCTTCTCCCCCTGTAATGCCGTACGCAGGATCAAATGGCCCCGGTATTTCGCGCACCAAACTGGCGCGCAATAATACATTGCCAAATCGAAGGCGGTTACGTGGCACTTCCGTACCTGTGCTCATTCTGGGAAAGTCGTAGAAGTGGCCACGCTTTAGCCACAAGGAGGCGTGTTCTGGAAGTACTGGCACAACAGGACCTAATACGCCGTCTGCCCCGTGTTTGCTGGTTACGCTTACTAAGCGTTCCAGCCAATACGGTGGTGCACGTTCGTCATCATCAATAAAGGCAAGCCACTCTCCACTGGACAGCGCAACGGTGCGATTACGGGTCAGCGAGATGTTCTTGAGGGGCTGAATTTCATAGCGAACCAACATGTTGCTTGTGTTGTTCCGTACAAACTCGTCCACTACTGTCTTGGCGCTACCCTCTGAATCATTGTCTACGACTATAATTTCACCAGCTGGTAATGTTTGTTTGGTCAGATCATTCATTACAGCTGCAAGCCGCTCAAGTCGCTTGTAGGTCGCAATACAAACCGAAATTGTCATGATTGCTCAGTCACCAATTCCAGTCTGCGTGCGGCCTTGAGCACAGCACGTATATCCTGTCTTGCGCGGTACAAGTTCCAGAGCAACAGTGCCAAAAAGGGCCAGCTGATAACAATGGAAAAATCGGTTGCTGCTGCTACAAGAGTGGTCAGGAACAGGAAAAAAGCCAGTCGTAGCAGTTGCAGGTGCAAGTCAGGCCAGCCATTCCCGGCAAAACGGTATATCTGATACGGAATCCAGCGGGCCAGTACGTGCGCGCCGAGGGCAGCGGCGCCTACTAGGTTTACCGGTACAACTACAATAAAGGCAGCGGTACGCGCAAACTGCAATAATGGAAACAGCCAGACACGCGTCGATTTGTCGTAACGGTTGTAGATCTTGTAACAGATGTACGTGGCGATGAGGGTGATCGACCATTTGCAGAAACTGAACAGCCATTGTTGCGGTTGCAAGAATAGCGTGCCTAGCGCTCCCGCACCAATTGCCCATATCCAAGGTTGCAATGCTGGTGTGGCGACCAACTGTTCATGGAAAGCTTTGCTCAACTTCGGGTTTTCTTCATAGCGAGCTGCTACGAGGTCATTGTCCACATAGCCGCGTTCGTACACGGTCCAAAACGAGAGTAATAGCAATGATAGTCCTGCTATATGAGTAACTGGTTCCGCCGCTAGCGCCAGGGAGCTCAGCAGCCAAAAGGCGAAGTCTTCCTGCAGGATGCCACGCAAGATGTAACGCTCGCCGGGGCGCTTGACCAGTGATAAGTATTGGCTGGGAAAGTAAACATTGCTGAGGGCGCGTCGATATGAGGCGTCCGGCCAGGCTGTAAGCAGGGGGATGGCACACTGCTTTAGCAGGTCCAGATCGTCTTTTGAGTCAGTAATCAGCAGTGCTTTCTTTATTTGCGACTCACCCAGTGCTGCCCTTGTCAGTCGAAGCTTGCCCTCGCGACGGTCGACCATGGTGGAAAGGCGGGTTGCGACCAGCTTGAAATTTGCAAGACCAAGCGCAGAAAGCAGCGGCGGAACAATTGGATTGAAGCCTGCGGTTACTACTGTGACTGCTTCAGCTGGATGCTTGCGAAGCGCATCAATTAATGGTCGGTTGGCAAATTCTGAGGCTAGCTTGCTTACTTGTTTGCGCCAGAAAAAAGACGTCCAGGGAAACAGTATTCGAATAATACGAACCCTCCAGACATCACGGGTCGTTTCTCCTCCAGTCCAGCGCCAAGGCTTGAAAACATCCAGAGCTTTAAGGATCAAGAGGGCAAAAACGCCTGGGCAGGCGTTGCTCAAATAGTCTTCTGTGGAGTTGCGCAGGTAAAGAGTTTCATCCAGATCAATCAGTATAGGACCTTCATGTGCGGCGAGCTTTGCCAGCGCTATTTCGGGAGACGCCGCAAATGCTTCTGCAGGCGACTGATTCGTGATTTGATGTTGCATCAACTTTATTACTGCGCGATCAACACTAGATCCATGGTTGGTTTTGGTGTGGTTGAGTGGGGTGTTGGCAGTATATGGGTAGATTGCGACATGTTGGCCGTCAAAAGTTATTAATCACTGAGCCAAGAATCTCAGTGTTGGTCGCAGTTAATCGTCTTAGCATTTCCCTTACGTCGGCATGCTGTGTGTGTTGTGCACGGGTAACAAGAAGCACCCGACTTACCAGCCGCGAAATTGCCAGCGCATCGGCATAGGGAGTGACCGGAGGTGTGTCACAGATAATGTAGTCATAGTTGGCTCGCCACCCCTTAATCAAGTTTTCAAGTGTGGGTGCCGACAGTACTTCGAGAGGGTTTTTCGGCAAGGGGCCCGTTGTCATGACATTCAGTTTGGGAAAGCCTTCGACTGCAAAAATATATGGGTCTCCGTCTCCAGAGATGGCTTGTGAAAGTCCAGCATCATTGTTTGCACTGTAGAGCAGATGCTGCTGAGGTGAACGAAAGTCCATGTCCACCAGCAGGGTTCTGCGATCCAGTTGTGCAAAAGCGATTGCGAGTTCTGCTGCGAGCTGTGAGCGGCCTTCAGACGGACCGGCGCTTACTATGGCAAAGATTGTGCCTTGTGTTGTGGTTCCGAAACGCAGCTGCAGTTCGGTACGCAAGCCACGAATCTTCTCACTGCGTGGGCTGTAGGCGTCGTGTGCAATAATCAGTCGCTTGCTGGCTGCAGCGTGTCCCTGGGGTTCGGTAGCAACGAAACTTCGTCTAAGAGACATCTTGCGCATGGCAGATTCCACCATGCTGACATTGTCGCGTTCTGAGCGTTGTTGCGCGACTATGATATCGTGTAGCTGCTCGGTGGTCATCAGTCCGAGCGCGATCGCGGCATCTGTGAAACTAATGCCAGTTTGCTGCATCGACTCACGAATCTTTTGAACCGTATCAGCAGACAAGTTCAACTGGTTAATGATGGCAACGGCCAAGTCGCGCTCGTGCACGTCTTTTGAATAGGGGTCCGCGCTCATCCTGCCGCCTCTGTACTTGGTAACTGAAACATGTCGAATTCCGCCAGGACTGGCAAGGTCAGATCTCGCTCCAAATCATCGCGGCACCGAACACGGCGGCGAATCAAGAGCTCAAAAGTAAAAGGAGCGGCAATTCCAAGGAACATACCTGCGATTGCACCGAGTAATAGCAATTTGATCTTGTTGGGTTTGGTGGCTTTTACCGGTACCTCGGCACTACTCAAAAGACTGACGTTGTTGTATCCGCCACCAGCCGCGGCAATGACTTTGTCATATCCATCAAGAGCGCGTTTGTACACTGCTTGAGCGGACTCCAACTCCAGGAATAGCTTGGCACCTTCATCTTGCTGCTTGCGAACGGTGGCGACTTTGGCGCGCTGTGCCTCTACAGCCGATCTGAGCTTGCTTGCTAAGGATCGGGCGTTGGTAAGTTCGCTGGAGACATTGCTAGAAAATGTTCCAACTTCTTTGGTTAGTGCTTTACGTGTTGAGTCAATTTGCGATTGAAGTTCGATAACTTTCGGGTGGTTGGATCCCAGCGACGTTTGCTTTTCAGCCAGCTCAGCTTCTTTTGTGGCTAGCTGGTTTTTCAACCCCTGCATCAGGTTGGATGTGATTGCCTCAGTGCTGACGGATTGATCTGCAGCTTGCTTGACCTCGGCAGCTCGTAATCCAGTCAGGGAAGCTTGATATTTTTGCTCCAGATCTGTTAGTAGCGTGCCTTCGATGTCGCTGTTATTGGCAGTTATGTCAGTCAATCCGGTTTGTTGCCGAAATTCAGTGACAGCCTGTTGCGCTTCGGCAACCTTGTTTTTCAGCTCCGAAAGCTGCTCGGAATAGCGGTTTGCTCGTTGTGATGCGGGACTGTTCAGACGCTGTTGTTGCTGTCCAAGATAAGTATTAGCAACCATGTTTGCCAGTTCGGCAGCATGCTTGCCATCTTTGTATTCAGCAGTGACGTATATCAGCTGCGTGCCGGGGGCATGATTGATTGTCAGCTGTTTGGTCACCTGTGCTTTGACCCAGTCCTCTAATGTGCCGAGACCGGAGTAACCTGCGATATAGTCCTGATCCTTGGTCAAGTTCATTTTCTCAATGACCGGCATCAGCACCGCCGGGCTCTGCATGATTTCTATTTGTGTCGCAATATAGTTGTCGAGCAGGCCGAGCGGAAACTCCTGTCCACTCAATGGATCATTGACTTCATAATTCATAATCAATGTTGCTGTTGAGTCATATGACTTTGGCATTAGCTTGATGAAAACTGTTGCTAGAACTAGCACGACGCAGGAAATCATCAGGCTCAACTTTCTGTTGGCCCATAAAATCGCAAAAATTTGCTTTAACGACAAACCCGGCTGCGCATAGGCACTCGGTATCATTGGCGGCTCGAGATCAACCGGTGAGGAGATCTGCAGTACTGGTACTCGTCGATTCTGAATCAAAATATGCTCTCCTTCACGCGGATTACATCGTTGGGTTCCACGATGTCGGAGCCATTGGCTGAAAGTGTTTTGATCTTGCCGTTGGCCAGTCGGCGTTTGATTTCGATACGATTGCTGCTGCCGCGTAATGTGATGCCACCGGCGCGCGCGATGGCTTCAATGACTGGCATGTTGGTTTCAAGCCTGTATTTGCCTGGCGTTGTTACTTCGCCGGAAATATAGAACTGATCGGCTTTGGGCACGAAAATGGAGTCGCCTGACTTCATCGTTTCGGTAGGCAGGCTGAATTTGCTGTCCTCAAAACCCTTCAGGTTAATTGGGTAGCGGGCGATAGTACCGTCCTTGTCAGCACGCATTAGGTAGATCACATCACCTCCCTCCGGGCTAACACCACCGGCTTGCGCAAGCAGGTCGAAGATAGTGGTTCGCGAGTCGACCGTATAGCGGCCTGGTGTACGCACCTCGCCCAGCACAGACACGCGCTGGCTACGGGTTTGCGTCACAGTGAGGGTTACCTGCGGATTGACCAGGAATTTTCCATCACGCAGTGCTTTTTCCAGATTGTGAGCGGCCTCAGTGGGTGATTGTCCAGCGATGTTGACTGCCCCTGCTAGCGGAATCCTGACCGTGCCATCATCTGCAATGGAGACAACAGTATCCATATCATTCTGGCCATAGACCTGAAACTTGATTTCATCACCGACGCCCAGCTGAAGTAGTGGCGTTTCGCTTTTGTCGTAGATCTGTGTGAGCGTTGGGGATTGTGCAGGAGCGGTTTGGGATAGTGATGCGTGATAAAGCATCAGAGTTATCAGTCCAAGTGCCCAAGTAAATGAACCTCGCAAGCTAGCTACACCCGGGGTGGTGGTCTTGTGAGCTAATTTCTTCATTTTCTCTATTCTCATCACAGGCAATGTTGCCTCAGGTTCAACTCAGTCCATTTATCGGTAAATGTAGCATATCCTATTTGGATGCGGGCAAGCTTGGTGATCCTGTTGCATGCGCCTTCTAAGCTATAGAAAATTCGGCGGATTCACAGATCCAACGGTGCCGGCTCATTGCAATTCTAATGGGTATGGTTAGGTCGATCTGTGCGGTAAGTCCCAAGCACTTGATTCGGGTAATACAGCCCGGTTCATGGCCATTAGATCAAACTCTTCGCGCTATGCCTGGCGGGGCAAGGAGTTTCGACAAGCACTGGCGCCAATGTGCCGGGGGTCACGGACTGTCTGCTGAACTTGGGTATAGTTTGTGTACTATGAAATTTGACTACTAGAGCGCTACGAATGACCAATCGTTACGACCTCATCATCGTTGGAACCGGGTTTGCCGGGGCTTTCTTTCTGAAGCGCTACCTGGAGCATGCGCCGGAAAATTCCAAAGTGCTTGTATTGGAGCGGGGGCAGAGAGACGAAAAACCCTGGCAACTTGCTAATCGCCGCACTTCAAGTATCAGTCCAGAAGAGGTTTTTTATAACAATAATCCGGAAAAAGAGTGGCTGACGAGCCCAGGTTTTGGCGGTAATTCAAAGTGTTGGTGGGCTGGTGCGACCCGAATGATGCCGGGTGATTTTCAGCTCAAGAGTCGTTATGGGGTTGGCGAAGATTGGCCAATGGCTTATGAGGATCTCGAGCCTCATTACAATGTAGTGGAGCAGGTAATGGCTATTTCGGGGCCGGTCGATAGCCCGATGCCGCGTTCTCAGCCTTTTCCCTTACCCCCTCATCGGTTTTCCGACCCGGATGCGTTGCTGAAAAGGCATTTTCCGGACGGTTGGTATCAGCCGCCGACTGCGCGTGCCAGTGCACCTACGGGCACACGTGGGGTGTGCTGCGCTAGTGGCATATGCGATTTGTGTCCTGTGGATGCAAAGTTCACTATCCAGAATGGCTTGGCACATCTTTATCAAGATCCGCGTGTGTCGCTGTTGCTGGGTGCAGCAGTGGACAAGGTTGAAACTAGTGGCGGAATTGCCAGGGATGTTGTCTATACGAAGGATGGGCGAACCGACCGGGCGGCAGCTGACCTCGTGGTGCTGGCGGCCAGTGCTCTTTTCAATCCCCATATCTTGTTGCGTTCTGGCATTGGGCATCGGTTGCTCGGCAAGCGATTGCATGAGCAGATGTCTGTTGATGTCTGTCTCGATCTGGCGGGTGTTAAGTCATACAACGGCAGCAGTAATATTTCTGGCAATGGCTATTTGTTTTACGAAGGGGAGCATCGCCGCGAGTATGCAGGCTGTCTGATTGAAACCTGGAACTCGCCGTTCTCGTATGGCCGGTCTTCGCTGCGTCTGGAAAATAAGCGTTGGAATGAGCGCGCTTACTTGCGATTCATGTTTGATGATCTGCCTCGCGAAGATAATTTGGTGCGTGTTTACGCAGCAAATCCGAACATGGCTGAGACCATATTCAATGGATATTCTGACTATGCAATGCGAGGTATGGATCGTATCCCGAAAATGGTAGAAAAATTGGGTGAGGCTCTGCCAATTGAAGGTATAGAGAGCATAAGTATTGGACGGACTACCGCGCATATTCAGGGCACAGTCGTGATGGGAAATGACCCATCCAAAAGTATTGTTGATCGTCATCTCATTCATCATCAGGTGCGCAATCTGCTGGTGCTAGGGGCTAGTTCCTATCCAACAGCCAGTCCTGCTTATCCTACTGTAACCGTGTCTGCATTGTCGTTGTGGGCGGCGGATCATCTATTTGTTGCAAGGGTATAACAATGCTGCAGCGTCGTACGTTTTTGGTGTCAGGTTTGATTGCAGTTGCGGGCGTGGCGGGCTGGCGGGCATTGGACAGCAGTGAAGAAGATGCTATCTGCTTAGTGATTCGCAAGCGCCTTGATTATTTGAAGCTGGATGATACTGGCTTGAAGGCATTTTCCCGCGATCTGGTTGCTAAAAATATGATTTCTGGCGCTCGGTTGCGAGCGGTTTCCGCGCTTGGCGTGCTCTATACCGCGGTGCCGTTTACTGGGAAAAACGCTTTTGAAAGGAGCGTGCGGCATGGAGAGGAACGTATTGCTTCCAGCTATTTGCTGTCCAGTGATTTCTTTGTCAATGGCGCAGATTCCAGCCGTATCGTGCGTTACCTGGGTTTCTACGATCCCTTGCATGCGTGCGGCAATCCATTCGCACGCCGAATAATGGACTAGCCTGATTGCAGGGCGCATTTGTCCTGATCCTATCCGCTAGCTTTTTTGCAGTTTTTGCAGAGTTTCGTGTGGATTCAGTGCGGCTCGGAAAAACCTCGCCAGTGCTGCTTTGGCTAGTCGGCGACGGCTGAATCCTACGCCGTATTTTATTAGCTTGTTGCGGTGATAGCTCCAGAAGTTGGGGTCACGACGCCCTTTGAAGATACTGATAGCGAGGAAGTTGTAGTATTCGGAGCGTAATTTATTGAAGCAAGTATTGAACTCCTGCTCACTAAGGAAGGCTCGGCCGTGGAGCTGAAGATCATTAATAGTTCCGGCAATATAGGCATTGATTTTTGCTGCGACAGTATTCAGTGATCCGGCGCGCAGGCGAGAGTAGGTGAGAACCTGATACACGAAGCCAAAGTTATGATCCCGTAGTAACGCAACACAAGTTTCGCGGTCGGCGGTCAGGTTTGATTCGTCATAAAAGGGGTCACGATTGCGCACAATATCCGCGCGGAACAACAGGGAATTTGCCGTGCCGAATACATTCATTCCTTCGAGAAAATAGCGGCGACATACTTCGTGACCTGAAATTTCCGTGTCTGGATGCTGCATTCCAACCCACTTGACTTCCTTGCCTTCCAGCCCATAGGCGCCGACCAAAGCGACACTTGGATGCTCTTCCGCAACAGCCACCATTTCTTCGACACATTGCGGATATATCCAGTCATCACCGAAAACCATTTTTACGTATTTTGCGTTTGGTGAGACCTGGCGCAATACATGATTATGGTTTACGTAAACCTCTAGATAAGTTGTATTGTCCAGAACCTTTATTCTGGGATCTTTGGCGGCGTATTCATGGGCGATGCGTCCGGAATCATCAGTGCTGCAGTTGTTGACAATTGTGTATTCCCAGTTTGAGTAGGTCTGAGATAGAACGCTTTCTATGCACTCGGCTAGATTTTCGGCATTGTTATATACAGGCGTCAGGATGCTGACCAGCGGCTGGGGTCCGAGGCTGACTTTTGCACTCATGGTGCTATCCGTTTGATAAAAATGTGCACGGAGGCGCCAAGATTCATTTCATCGATCCACATTGAATTTCATTCTGATATCCCGATTCCGGGCTGTCCTGAAGCAAGCTCCACGGGCGCTACTGTCTGCGCAAATTTGTACTCCTTTTTAGCATGGCAATGCCTGTGTTTTCCAGCATTTCTGGTGGATGCTGTTATTGAAACTGGAATTTCTTGACTGAGCACAAGATATGTATAGGACCCGGTAACAGTGGAGCAAATTTTCGGGTTAACATGAGTATCGCTATGCTTGGTGGAGCGTCTTTTCAGTAACTCTGTACAACGCCATATTCTATGTGCTGAGTTGAGTATCTCGGGTGGCTGGAAAGGTGACTGTATACAGAAAATATGGTGGAGTCGTTTCGATGGATGAATCGCCGAGAAATGTGATGATGCGGCCACATGCCAGTTCGGGGTGCAGGTTCTGTGGGGCAACGCTTCGGTATAGTTTTGTTGATTTGGGCATGTCGCCTTTCTGCAATACTCAAATTGAGTACGAGCGACTTAATCATATGGAGCCATTTTATCCCCTGCATGCTTGGGTTTGTGATGGTTGCTTTTTGGTGCAGCTCGAAGAATATGTCGCGCCAGAAAATATTTTCAGTGAGTACGCATATTTCTCGTCCTTCTCTGATTCCTGGGTGGAACATGCTCGTCGTTACGCTGAGATGATTCGAAACAGATTCGGGCTCTCAAGCGAAAGCCTGGTAATGGAAATAGCCAGCAACGATGGATACTTATTGCAGCACTTTGCCGCTGCTGGTATTCCTGTACTCGGGATTGAGCCAGCTGCCAATATCGCCAAAGAAGCTCAGAAACGTGGTATCCGATCCGAAGTGTGTTTCCACGGTTGCAAAACGGCAATTGCAAATTCCAATAAATATGGCAAAGCGGATCTGTTGCTGGGCAATAATGTTTTGGCGCACGTGCCGGATTTGAATGATTTTGTTGCGGGGATGAAATTGCTGCTGAAACCAAGTGGTGTTATTACCATGGAGTTCCCACATCTACAGCGACTAATTGAGCAAAATCAGTTCGATACGATTTATCACGAGCATTTTAGTTATTTTTCATTCTTTACCGTGAGCAAGGTTTTTGCGAAGCATGGCATCAGACTTTTTGACGTGGATGAGTTGCCGACTCATGGCGGGTCAATTCGCATCTATGGGTGTCATGTGGAGGACGCTGCCAAACCAGTTTTCGACCGGGTAGGCTCCTTGCTGGCGAGGGAGCTGGCTCTTGGGTTTGACCGTCTGGATACCTATCAGAGTTTCAGCGAACAGGTTAAAGCTACGAAGCGGCAATTACTGGCCCTTATTAACGAGTTGAAGGATCAAGGCAAAACGATCGTCGGTTACGGAGCGCCCGGCAAGGGGAATACACTATTGAACTATTGCGGAATTCGTACCGACATCCTTGACTACACGGTTGACAGAAATCCGTACAAGCAGGGTAACTTTACCCCTGGTACGCATATACCGGTTCTAGCGCCTGAAACTATCAAAGAGACCAAGCCGGACTATATTCTTATCCTGCCGTGGAATTTGAAGGAGGAAATCATGGGGCAAATGTCTTATGTGCGTGAATGGGGTTGTAAATTTATTGTACCTATCCCGGTACCCATGATCCTTGATTAGTGGATTTGTCGGCGGGTTATTGCTTTGGATAGCCGGGTGACATGTTTGAAAGGTTTGTTCTTAGGAGCTGTTAATGAAGGTGCTCGTTACTGGATCAGATGGTTATATTGGTGTCAGGTTGGTGGAGCTGCTTCAGAAAGAGGGGCATCAGGTAACAGGGCTTGACACAGGGCTATATCGCGATGGCTGGTTGTATTCAGACCAGAAGTCAACGCCAAGAATTCCGTCGACAATTAACAAAGATCTGCGAAGGATTACTGCAGAGGATTTGGCGGGTCACGAGGCTATTGTTCATCTGGCGGAGCTGTCCAATGATCCTCTGGGACAAAATAATCCTGAGGTGACTTACAAAATTAATCATGAAGGTTCTGTAGCAATAGCAAAGCTGGCGAGAGATCTGGGCATCCGTCGTTTTGTCTATGCTTCTTCATGCAGCGTCTATGGCGCTGGCACAGGAGAGTTTCTTGATGAAACGGCTACGCCCAACCCGCAGACGGCTTATGCCAAGTGCAAAGTATTAGTGGAGCAGGATGTTGGCAAAATGGCCAGCGACAGTTTTTCTCCAGTCTTTCTACGCAATGCTACAGCGTATGGTCCATCACCCCGTATGCGATTCGATATTGTGATTAACGATCTCTGTGCATTGGCATGGACAACTAAAAAAATTGCGATGCTAAGCGACGGCAGTCCGTGGCGGCCGGTTGCCCATGTTGAAGACATTTGCAGGGCCGTGCTGTGTAGCCTTCAGGCTCCTGAGATGGTTGTTCGTGGCAAAATATTTAATGTTGGGCAGAACTCTGATAACTATCGGGTGCGTGAGCTGGCGAAAATGGTGGCTGATGAATTCCCGGGATGCGAGATTTCTGTAGGTTCAAGCGGCGGTGATAACCGGAGCTATCGGGTAAATTTCGACAGGATTCATAATGAACTACCCGGCTTTGTTTGCAAGTACCGGGCGTCGGAGGGTATTCGGCAGCTGCATGAGCTGTTTGAGCGAATTCAGATGCCTGCCGATATCTATCAGTTCCGAGCGTTTACTCGACTAAAGCAGCTTAAGTTCTTGCAGTCATCTAACCAAATCGACGAAGAGTTTTTCTGGCGCTAGTCGCCTTGATATGCGGGTTTTTCAGCTGATGCGGGGATTGTTGCGCTATGGAGGACTGATTTAGTGACCCAGCTTACCAAGAAGCTCCCGTGTAAAGATCTGACTGCCATCGAAACTCAGGTGCGAATTTTCGTTGCCGTATCCGCCGTCGAAAAACAGGGTTTCGTCTCTAGGATTGATTGTGTTGAAGCTTGACTGACGAATGATGCTCACGTGATCCATAGGCTTTATGTAGCCTTTGATTACGGAGAAAAATTCTTCCTGGGATTGGTAGCTTTGCTGTGTTGCAAAATATTCCGGTGTCTCCAGCAAAGCCAATTGGACGCCATCTGCTTTGGTTTCATTGAGAAGCTTGATGAAGAAAGATAGGTTCCTCTTGTTAGCAGGATCGTTCGGCAAATAATGTCCTGTCTTTGCGATATCAATTGCATGGAAGTTATATGGCATTTTCAGGGTACTTGGGTCGCTTGGTAATCCCCCTAAAAATAATTGACGTCATAAGTGGAATTTTCTCGTAATGTTTTGAGAGGAGATTCCCATGAAGACATCGAAGTATTCGGACGGCCAGATTCTGGCGATATTGAAAGAGGCGGAAGCAGGTACGCCGGTTCCGCAG
>CAILZL010000009.1 GCA_903838705.1 uncultured Pseudomonadota bacterium | reverse complement strand
TCCTTGGCGATAGAGTTGGCGCGTAATCCCGCCCGGCTGAGTGAGCTCAAAGCCAAGCTGGAACAGAACCGGTTGACGGCACCGTTATTTGATACCGACCTGTACACCCGCAACCTTGAAGCCGCATACAGTGCCATGTATCAGCGTTATCAGGCAGACCTGCCACCTGAACATATTTATCTGTCAGATCAGAAAGATCAGAAGTAGATGTCCCAGAAGTTACAGCAACAATTCATGCAGGCGGTTGCATTGCACCAGCAGGGCAAGTTGCAGGAAGCAGGGGCAATCTATGAGGCAGTGCTAAAGGTACTGCCGCGTCATCCTGATGCCTTGCATCTGCTGGGAGTGGTGGCCTTGCAGACGGGGCAATATCAGCGGGCTGCTGATCTGATCGGCAAGGCCATTGCCATCAATCCGGGAAAGGGAGTGTATCTCCTCAACCGTGGCAAAGCACTTCAAGCACTGAGTGATCTGGAAGCGGCGGTTGACAGTTTCAACGAGGCTATAAGGCTTCAGCCGGATAATGCTGAAGCATATTTCTGTTGTGGAAATGCCCTTTGCAAAATGAGCCGGCTTGAAAGTGCACTAGTCAGCTATGAAAAGGCAATCGACCTGAATTCAGGTTACTTCGAAGCCCATTTCAATCATGGGAATACTTTGATGACGCTTTCCAGATTTGAGGATGCACTGGCAAGCTTTGATCGTGCTATAAAATTAAACAACCGCATCGCTCCTGCTCATTTTGTGCGTGGCAATGCGTTGCTATCAATCAGAAAATTAAGGGAGGCAATAGATGCGTATGAGGCTGCCATTGCTATTGAGCATGAATTCCCTGAAGCATGGAACAATCGTGGTAATGCTTTGAAGCAACTTGGACGTCATGATGAGGCATTATCAAGTTACAGAAAAGCAATTGAGATAAAGGAAGATTATGCTGATGCGTGGTTGAATGCATCCAATGTTCTGAGTGAGTTGAAAAGAAGTGATGAGGCGAGGCAGTGTATGGAGCGCGCCATATTGTTGTCGCCGCAATTAGCAACTACATTTCTGTTGACGGCGCTTTATGAAAAAAACGCTGTTTGTGACTGGCGTAATTACGCGAAAAATAATGATGAATTTAAAAATGAAGTAATGAATTCCAGTGGTTTATTTGAATGCTGGCCCTTGTTGTCCATGTATGATGATCCATGCTTGCATAAAACCGCCGCGAGGAAATGGATAGAAGCTGAGTATCCAGAAGATAATTCGCTTGGAAAAATTAAAACCGAAGCTGGAAGTAAAAGAATTCGTATAGGCTATTTCTCGGCCGATTTCAGAGAGCATCCGGTTGCGATGCTGATGTGCGGGGTGTTGAAGGCACATGATCGAAGCAAGTTTGAGTTATTTGCGTTTTCTTCAGGTGTTGAGGAAGAGGGCGCAGTTCGTAGCAGTATTAAAAAATCAGTAGACCATTTTATTGATATCAATCAGATGTCAGATAAGGAAGCGGCTTTGTTGTCACGTCAGTATGAGATTGACATAGCGGTGGATCTGGGTGGTCATACTAAGGATTCAAGAATGGGGGTGTTTTCTTTTCGTGCCGCTCCTGTCCAGGTGGGATACCTGGGGTATCCCGGAACAACGGGCGCTGATTATATGGATTACATTGTTGCGGATCCGGTGATTGTGTCTGCGGACGACTATAGTAATTACGTTGAGAAAGTTGTCACTTTGCCAAGCTATCAGCCGAATGATGCGGGGCGGGAAACTTCGACCATAAAACACAGCAGACAATCAATGAATTTGCCGGAATCGGGGTTTGTGTATTGTTGTTTTAACGATGCATACAAAATCACACCCTCCGTCTACGCGAGCTGGATGAATATTCTGAAGCAGGTGCCCGGAAGTGTGCTTTGGCTACGCAGCGGCAGTCAGCCGGTTATGAGCAACCTACGTTATGCGGCCTCTGAAAGTGGAGTCATGGCAGAGCGAATTATATTTGCTGAGCGGATGCCGACAGTGACTGAGCATCTGGCGCGGCATCGTCTTGCTGACCTCTTTCTGGATACTCTTCCATATAACGCTCACACCACGGCCAGTGACGCATTGTGGGCGGGTGTTCCTGTGTTAACACGTAAAGGAAAATCCTTTGCAGCGCGGGTGGCCGCCAGCCTGTTGAATGCTATCGGATTGCCTGAGCTGGTCACCGGGACCCAGGAGCAGTACGAGTCACTGGCGATTGAGCTGGCCGGTAATCCGGGCAGATTGCAGGACATCAAAGTCAGGCTGGAGCAGAACCGGCTGACTGCACCCTTGTTCAACACCGACCTTTACACCCGTAATCTTGAAGCGGCATACACAGCCATGTATGAGCGTTATCAATCCGGTTTGCAGCCAGACCACATCATCCTTAGCGGCTAATCTGTTTTTTGGTCTGAATATCCGTCAGTATTGTCAGCTCATGCATTAACGCTTTGTCAGAGCTTTCGGCCGCATTGACCCGGTACCTCATTTGAAATTCCAGATTGCCAATGCCCTGACCATCGCTCGAATCATCATGATTCCGCTGGTGGTACTGGCTTTTTATCTGCCCTACGGCTGGGGCAATAGGATCGCTGCCTTGTTATTCATCGTGGCGGCAGTGACCGATTCGCTGGACGGGTACCTGGCGCGCAGGCTTAATCAGATGTCGGCGCTGGGTGCATTCCTCGACCCGGTGGCAGACAAGTTGATGGTGGCGATTGCCCTGATTCTGCTGGTCAGCGACGAGCCGACCCTGTTACGGCCCTTCGCATTTAATCCCCACATCCTGATCACCATCACGGCCTCCATCATTGTCGGACGTGAGATCGCCATTTCGGCCCTGCGTGAGTGGATGGCGGAAATCGGCGCGCGTGCCAAGATCGCTGTGTCATCAATGGGAAAGCTTAAAACCATTTTCCAGATGACTGGTTTGTCGCTGATGCTCTACCGCGATGATTTATTCGGTTTGCCAGTCTTCGAGCTGGGGCTGGCCTGTCTGATGATTGCTGCCGTGCTGACGTTGTGGTCGATGGTGATTTATCTGCGTGCTTCGTGGCCGGAGCTGGATAAATAAGGCTTTAATCAGAATTAGCGAATTTCAATGTTGACAGCTTGGATTGGGTCACTACAATACGCCGCCTTCACGGAAGTAAGCGGGAATAGCTCAGTTGGTAGAGCGCAACCTTGCCAAGGTTGAGGTCGAGGGTTCGAGCCCCTTTTCCCGCTCCAATAAATCGGCCGCTTCATCTCAGCGCCGATTCTGGCAGCCAGTATTCTGACGGCTCCCATCCAGTCAATCGCGAATAAATCAGATCGGGTCTGTCACCTCGCTCAAGAACCGGCTCAGGCGAACCTAAGCTCACCCACAACCACATAACCGTTAGCAGGCCGCCAACCCTTCCATTCCATAGGGCTGGTTCATTACAAGGTTTTTAAGAAGGTGCCCCACGGAATCGCCTTGACCAGTCCGGTGTCCGTTGCTGGGAGTCTGGCCGTGCTGTCAGGCCGGTTTCGCAGGGTTCTTCATTACATAATTGCCGATCAGTAACGCCGCCCCAATTTTAGAAGCCAGCTTCTGTTAAATTTACGCGTGGGACGGAGTCATTTAAGTGCATGAAAATAAAAGATAAAAGCAGATTTATGCTCGATGGGTTTTCGAGGTGGAAAATTTTAAAAAAAAACTCGCACTGAGAACTGAATCACGGTTAAGATTCAGCCCACGGAAGTCAAGCGAAATCCTCTCATACAATCGGTTTTTCAGTGTGAGGTGGGTCGCAAAACTTTCAGAAAGATAAATGACGACTGAATATTCCTTATGAAGTCGCCAGGGGAAATCTGAATTTGAATGGTTTGAAGGTTCCAAAACGGGAATGCTGGAACTGAGTCTGGAATTAGCTGAGTCAGGGGAAGTAAGGGATACAGATGGAAGAGGTGAGTACGGTTCGGGTTTGCGTCAGTGCGAGCAGACGAGAAGCTGGATCGTAAAATTTTGAGAGTGGATTGCGAGATCCACGTTTATTTAAAACTTTAAAACTAAGTTAGAGGAAAAAGCTCATGAAGTTTACATCTATGCAATCAGCGCTGGCCGTAGGTGCATTGAGTGCCGTTGCTGTTCCAGCACTGGCCGACAACGCATCCGGTGGCCCGTCTGAACTGGTGCTGTATGTAGTCAATACTGCAAACAACACTGCGTATTCACGTGGTCTGCAAATCAACATGAACACCCTGGCGATCACGGGTGCATTCAGCGCCTCTGGTTACACCAGCACCTTCACCGGTAACATCAGCGCAAGCTCAACGGTTGAAATGAATGCTGTATTCGCTGAGTCTGTAGCCGCTGGTTATACAACCGGTTACGGTTCACAGAATGTTCTGTCTATCAACTACACCCTGCCAACCATTCTGGCTGATGCCAACCTGACCTCATTCCTGAGCACAGGTGGCACTTACAAGTGGTCCATCCAGTCTGCCGGTAACGCCACGGGTAACGGCACTGGCTATGGCCGTAAGTTCATCACCACTTCAGCTGCTAGCTACGACAACGGCACCAACGTCGCCACTGGTAACTTGGGCATGGCCGTTACCGACCTTAACGTTTGGCAGGACATCGTCAGCATGGTTGCGCTGGACAATGGTTTGAACCCAAGCACCACCAACGGTGACGGCACCAGCATCACCAACTCCAACTACCTGAGCTTCCTGAATGGTGGTCAGAATGCCAGCAATTGGTATTCAACTGTGACTACAGTTGCAGGTTCGATCAATGCACTGCAAGACCTCGGTTCAGCTGCGAACTTGTACGAAGTGGTCAGCTGCTGCGGTGCGACACAGTCTGCTGGTAGCAAGAACTGGGTACTGACGCTGAACGCTGTGTCCATGGACGCTTCAGGTAACATCAATGCGGTCCCAGTGCCAGCTGCTGCCTGGCTGCTGCTCTCAGGCCTCGGTGGTCTGGGCGTGATCGGTCGCAAGAAGAAGGCCTAACTTGGGAAGTGCAAGGTGTCATCACCTTGTAATTCTTAGGATGTAAGCTTCAAGTCCCGG